>NZ_JACXJA010000060.1 GCF_014705615.1 Paenibacillus oceani | reverse complement strand
TTCCCTCTCCTTGTCTCTTCAAGGTAAATTCCTCTTTTAATTCCAGTTTCTTTACCTTTCACTTTTTTGTACCTAAGTAGTTACGGTTTGAGCCTCTTATTCTGTAAGTATTCAGGTTTCAAATGCAAATAAAGAGCGATATGCAGCTTCTATTTTTCGTCAAATGGCGAATTTCCGGCAGATTGGCTGGAATAAGAGGTGCAAATCGCTCTTATTTTCTCCCATTTCAAGAAAACACGCCCAATAAGGGGTGCAAACCGCTCTTATAGCCGCATTAAATCGTAAAAGGAGAGAGGCTGTTGTATTCATCCACCGGAGGAGAAGTCATCATATTACCAGCGGATGAAATGTTTTCGTCTATTGGTAACGAGTCGATGATTTTATAATAGAGTATGAAAGCGATTTCAAATATGGTTTGTTTAATTCATAGTTCAGTTCGATTCACGGTACGAGTCCGCGTCCGATTCGATCCATAGTCCGGTTCGATCTACGATCCGGCTCGATTCGCAGTCCGGTTCGGTCTACAATCCGGTTCTACTAACATAGTCCTGACCGCCGCCTCCCAGCCGACTGTCCAGTCAACTCGTTGATGGGGTGCTGCCGGCTATCCGATCGTTACGTCGAAGCTGGGACCACACGGTTGCTCCGAGACCGTTATCGTGAAGACGAGATATCGCCTTATCGGTATGATCCATGACAACAGCGGAAGGTGCGTCTTATCCGAGGTTATCCATAGTACAGTCATATAAACGATCCATAATGGAGGAATGAATATGTCCGATCAAAACCGCAGAGAAGAGGCAATCGGAGCAGAGCGGCAGGAAAACGGAAACAGGTTGCAGGAAGACGGAAACAGGCAACAAGAAAACGGAAGCAGGTAGCAGGGGCAGCCGACTATGCAGCAAACGGACCGGACGGACGGTTCTGAGGAGCAAGCGGCGGCGAGAGCGTCAATCAGCCGAAGAAAGCTGCTTGCGTCGGTTGGCCTTGTGAGCGCTGCGATGGCCGCAGGCACGGTAATGAGCAGAATAACGCCAGGATATGCGAGAAGCAAGGATGGTGAAGTCGTGGATTCCGTGTACGAGAATATAGCCGGCAAGAAAAAAACGAAGCTGCAGCCATTGATTTCGATGACGGGGCCCATCGTGAACGTGAGGGATTTCGGCGCAGCCGGCAACGGGACGACGGATGACACGGCTGCCATCCGCAGCGCGATAAGCGCCGTACCTGAAGGCGGCATTGTTTATTTTCCGATCGGTACGTATCTGGTGACCGGGAATTTGTCCGTGCAAACGAATTGTATCACGCTGGAGGGACAAGGCTGCCACTCGAAAATCGTATACACCTACGAGCAGACGGTGGCCGACACCGAGCAGACAGCCAGCTTGTTCACGTTCCAAGCCGGATTGACCGGCATTACGGTGAAAAGGCTCAACCTCCACTATACCGGCACTTTTTTCCCGAACGTCGGTGAAAGCTATAACGGCAAAGTGAGTGCGCTGCTCTTCAACCGGTGTGAAGATGTGCTTGTCGAGAAAGTGGATATCTCCGGGTTTAATGCCAATGCGATTTATGTGTCGGGAACGAGCTCCGCTTATGCCAAACGGTTCAAAGTGCATCAGTGTTACCTTCATCACAACCGTGTTGCAGGCGTATTGTTCGGTTATGTCGAATTTATCAGCATCGTCGATTGCGATCTGGAATACCACGGCTCTCAGTTGGATGGAGGAACCGGCTACGGCTGCGCCGGATTCTCGGGAGCGACGCCCATGCACATTCAGATCATCGGCAACCGGGCCAACTACAATTACCGCAAAGGGATCGATCTGCATGCCGGACTTAACGCAATCATCGAGGGTAATATTTGTCACGGCAACCGGCTGTACGGGATTTATGCGGTAGGGCCACGGACGGGCAACGTGACGATCCGCGGCAATTTTATTTCCGGCATGCGCAGACAGACGATTGGAATCCCTTCTCCCTACACCTGGATTACCGGGATCAGTTTCGGTCATTATTCAACGGCTCTCACCCCGTACGAGTATGAAAATTACTTGATTGAAGGCAATCAATTGACGGATTTCGGGATGGGAGAAGGAGATGCTTACCCGATTTACGGCTACTTCAACTTTCAAAAAGGAAACGTGCAGATCAAAAACAATGTGATCCGGGCCGGCCGCATTTCTTATTTGATCCTGTTGTCTACGGCCACCTCAGCCGGGAATCGAGATACGAAGGTCGATGTTTCAGGCAATCAGGCTTTTGTCGAGGAATGCACCGAGTATACGCTCTATTTGCCGCAATGTAAGCAGTTGAACGTACAGGGCAATCAAATATCGACCCATCAGACGAACCGTCACGATGGAGTGGTCGTTGTAGACAACGGAAGTTTAAAAACGCTTACCTATATCTGTAATCATATCGAAGATTCGCTCATCGCCCAGCCGTCAGCCATGAAGGGATACAACCAGACTTGGCTTACTTCCAAAAGCTTTAAAGCCGGAAACTTCCTTAACGGAACGCTGGAGTAGAGGGGGAGATAACGAGCGGATGAATGGGGTTTACAACCGGACGAGCACATTAGTCCAGACCGGGAGGAACGTAATCCGATAAGATGAATGTTCCCTCTTTGGGAACGGCAAGGCCGAGGGTATTCCTTTTTTAGTTATACCGGGAGCTCCTCCATACGATTACGATTCCTGCTCGATAAGTCATCAAATTACCAATGGATGAAATGTTTTCGTCTATTGGTTACGATGCGAATAATTTTATAATAGAATTTGTAAGCACTTTCAATGCAGCCTGGATTTATCAGATATCCTAACACCGCCTGGGATGCGAATAGGAGGTCGTGATGGCTTTGCAAAGGATGGCATGGAAGAAGCAATCGCTTGTTCTATTGTGTATGGTACTGGTGATTACAATGTTAGGAGAAATGCCGGGTATGCTGCAAAAACGAGCAAACGCTTTCGCGCCAGGAGACCACGACTGGCATCTGGCCGGAGGGCAACTGCTGTTCAGCGGGCCGATCAACGCACATGATGTGCTCGTGACACCTCTGCAATGGACGAGCGCACCGAATCAAATCGTCGCCGAAGCGGACATTACGCCGATGGAAAATCCGGGAAGCTCTTGGGCGCCGTCGCTTTTTCTGTACTGGAGCACGTCCAAATGGGTATCCGTTGGGATTTCCGGCAACGCGAAATACAATACGAATCCGGGAGGTTATATCGGCACCGCTCCGTTAAAAACGACATATCGGGTCCGCATCACGTGGGAGAACGGTACCGTCAAGCTGTGGGGAGGCCCCGCCGGGACCGAGCCGGCCTTGCTGCGTACCGCAGCGGCGCCGGAGTCCGGACCGCCGCCGTATTTGATCGTCGGCAAAGGCTTCGGGGCAGCGGCCACCTACACGCAGCCTTTCCTGGCCAACGATTTTACGGATGTAGGGGCGGCCGGTTACGTATACATAGATAACATATCGGTGCAAGCCGATAGTCAGACTACATTAACCGAAACGTTTGAGAACGGCATCGATCCGCTGCGCTGGCAGCTGTACACGTCGCCGGCCAGTATGCCGAAGCCGCCCGTCGACCTGGAGGAGCTGTTCCCGAACTGGGTGGAGCCTGCGCAGCGCGGCGATATTTCGCCTCCGAAGGCGATCTACAAGGAGAACGATTGGATCGCGTACCGGGCGCGTTATGCGTCGGACGCCGCGTTCCGGACCTACGCAGACAGCCAGATCAACGCGCTGATCAGCCAGACGCAGCTCGTCATGGGCTACGGTCAGACCGAGATCGTGAACATGATTCCGGAGACGACGCCGCTGGTCGATCTGTTCACGCCTTGCCCGATTCAACCGGAATACGGCTTTCCGCACGGGGTGTGGACATGGAGCCCGCTCGACCCGGATAAGGCGTATTGCGGCGGGGTAGCGTTTCCGAACGAGACTTATCCCGAAGAAGGCGTGATGACCGCTTATTGGGGCGGCTCGACCGTTCAGACGATTACGTATTACAATCGCCAGTCTTACGACTTTGCCGGGTTTCAATTATCGCCCAGCTTCACGTCGTACATCCGGGCCAAAAAAGTCGCCTACATGTCCGATCAGGTCGGCAAAATCGCACTGCTGTACCGGCTGACCGGCGATATCGCTTATGCGAAGCAGGCGAAGAAGATTTTGCTGCGGATGGCGGAGGTGTATCCCCGCTGGCTGCTTCACTCCGGGTACGGCGAATACGCCGATATGGATCCGAAGGACGCCGCCTTCGCGATCGGCCGGCTGCCCAGCTATGAGCTGACCGCACCGCCCAACGTGCCGAACCGGCAGCTCCATGCCGGCTACTGGATGGCCGGAAGAGGGATGGCCAACGGGATGGAGGGCTTGTTCATTCTGCCGCTCGTCACGTCTTACGATCTGATTCGCGACGCGGCTGCCGGTCCGGGCTTGCTTTTATCGGATGCGGACCGGCTGGCGGTCGAACGGGATCTGTTCCTCGAAGCTTCCACGCTGTTCGTGGCCGATCCGGCTTACAACAACAAGTCGATCTTTAACCGTACGGCTGCAGCCGCAATTGGCGTGCTGATCGGGGAGCCGGAGTTGGTACGGTTCGGTGCCGATGCGTTCGACAAGTTTTTGACCGACTGGTATAAGCCGGACGGAACGCCTGCCGAGACGGCGGCGTACGGGCTCCAGGTGCTGCAAACGATGTGGAAGCTCGGCGAGATCTTAAACGGATATTCCGATCCGGCCGGTTACGTGCCGCTTCCGGGACAGTCGCGGATCGATAACTACGAAGTGTATAACCGCCCGGACTATCAAATGGTGTTCCGCGCGCTCGGCGATACCGTGCTGCCGTCGCTGAAATATCCGCCGATCGGCGATTCGTATACGACAAGCGCGCCATCCGGCCAGTTTCTGCTGATCGGGGCCAAGCGAACGGGACTTCCGATCCTGCTCAGCATGCTGAAGAGCGGCCAGTTCCCGTACGGCGGCGTCGAGGCGCTGCTGTATTACCCGGACGGACTGGATGAAGCGGGGCCGATCGAGCTGCCCGATCTGCTGCTGCCGGACTGGAAGCTCGCCTACTTGCGCGGGGGTCCGGACAATCTGGACAGCGTCGCGCTGCTGAACGCCAGCGACTGGTACGGACACCGCCATCTGGACAGTCTGGACCTCACGTATTGGGCGAACGGCGGAGAATCGTTATCCGATATGGGGTATTTGTGGGATCATCCGCAGCAGGCGATGACCGTCCGCTCGGCAGCCCACAATCTCGTTATCGTCGACAAGAAAAATCAGCGGAGCAGCGGCAAGACCGGAAGTATCCGCTTGTATACGGGAGAAGGACCGGTCCATGCGGCGGAGGCGGAATCGAACGCTTATGCGGAGACCGACATGTACCGCAGAACGGTCGTTCAGGTTCAAGGGCAGGAAGGGCAGAATGATCTGGAGAAGCCGGAGTATGTAGTCGACTTCTTCCGCGTCCGCGGCGGCGCTTCGCACGATCTGATCGTTCACGCGCCTACGGACGGCGTCGTGACGGGCGGAATTCCGCTTCAGTTGGGTGGAGCGAGCGAGGTTAGCGCCTACGGACTGACCGGCGTGACGACCGCGGCGACCGCAGGCGTATGGACGGCCGACTGGGCGAACAACGGGGGCGGAGCCAGGACGAAAGCATGGCAAGTTCCGTCGGCCGAAGAGGACGTTTATGTCGGGCAGGGCTGGGGACAAAGAGGGAAGGACGACGCGGGAGCCGAGCTGCCTTATCTTGTCCGCCACCGCGACCAATCGACAGAAGGCAGCACGTTCACGACTTTGTATGAATCGTACCGAACGGCGCCTAGTGTAGCGAACGTGGAGCCGCTTCTGCCGCAAGGCTGGACGGCAACCGTACAGACGCCGGTCGGCGTAAGCGTATACGGGGCGGGCTGGCGCGACTACGTCGTCAGCGGGACCGGCAGCGGAGGCGCTCAGCCGCTGCAGCTGCTCCGGAACGGAGACGCGAACCCCGTCCAGTTCGCCGGACAGCTTGGTGTGTTGTCCTTCGGAGCGGACCCATCCGCAGCCGCAGCAGCCTGTAACATGAATGCGGTATATTTGGCCGGAGAAGGGCGGATCGAGTATAACGGGGCGGGACTGGCGATCGCCGGCGGGCAAGGGAAGGAAGGGCAGATCGGCGGGGCGCAGACGGACGGCTTCACGGCAACCGCTCTGGTAGCGGGAGCGGAGCAGTGGATCGGCGGCATGGTCTATGTCAAGCGCGGAACCGTATGGACGGCGTACCCGGTCCTTGGCGTTACTGTGCAGGACGGGAAAACGAAGTTCGTCACCTATGAAGCGCCGGACGGTTATCCGTTCCCTGGCGGAGAAGCATGGAAGCTCGTTCCATACGCCTATGCCGCGAAGTCGGAAGCCGGCGCTTGGAACATCGTATCGGTAGGCGGCGGCGCCGAGCTGTTGCTGCCGGACTGCGATCCGCCGGCGCTGACGTTGCTCGGCGACAACCCGCTGACGGTAACCGTCGGGGCGCCTTACGCCGAACCCGGCGTCTCCGCCTGGGACGGCCGCGAAGGCGATCTGTCCTCGCAGGTGACTGTGACCGGCTCGGTTTACACGCAGGCGGCGGGAACATACGCGCTGACGTACCGCGTGGCCGATACGTCGGGCAATGAAGCGACCGCGGTCAGGACTGTGCACGTCACGACCGGGCCGGACGTGATCGACCAGCGCATCAACGCCGGGGAGGCGGACGGCGATATCGTCCATTCGCTGGTCGTCAAGCTCCGCAACAGTTTGAAGCAGGCGGTGCATCAGTTGGAGAAGGGGGACCCGGGGAAGGCGGCCAAACATATCGGCGACTTCCGGAAACATCTCGACCGGAGCAGCACCCCCGGCGATATTAGCAGCGGCACGAGAAGCTGGCTGGAGCTCCAGACGGACGCCTTGCTGCAAATCTGGACGGGAGGGTGAAGGGAGGGTGGAACGCCCTCTTCCTTCATGCGAGTCTTACCGGGCGTCATAAGAGGTTGCTCAAAAAGTCCGCTTTTGATCACGAAGCAGATCAGGAAGCGTACTCGACATCGAATATGGAATTCAGCCGGAACTTCCGGTGCTCACGTAGCCCACTACGCTCCGCTCCTCATTTCCTGGCTTCATCCCAACTTCTCGGTGCTGAAAACCGGACTTTTTGAACACGCACTATAAGCGAAAAGGAATGGAGCTGATGAGATGAAGACGATAAAGATCGGTCTCGCAGGCATATATACGATCGTCCTTCTGGGCAGCGGCTGCACTTCTTCCTTGCGCCCGGACAGCATACCCGGGGAGAGCAGGCTTGATGCCCGGGCGACCGGGGCGGAACTTGCGTCAGCGCAAGAGAAGCTCGTATTGAACTGGTTTGTCCACGGGGCCAACAGCGCGTCGCTGCCGTCCCGCGACAAAGACTTCGTCCGGCAGGCGATCGAACGCAAGTTTAATGTCGAATTAAACGTCGAGCATATGCAGATGAGCAACGATTATACGAACCGGCTGAATCTGCGGCTGGCCGGGAGCAAAGCGCCTGACCTGTTTATGGTCGACGGGGGCGTGTCGAACAAATATATTATGGACCGGGTCGCGATGGATTTGACGGAGCTGGTGACGCCGCAGACGATGCCGAACTACTTCAAATACTGGATCACGGAGACGGAGCTGAAGCGGTATCAGGTGCAAGATATGTTCCGCCGTGCGCCGGTCCCCTATCCGAAGCGGGCTTACATATCCTATTACGTACGCAAAGACTGGCTCGATAAGCTCGGATTGCCGATCCCGAAGACGTACGAGGATATGATCGAGACGATGAAGGCGTTTACGTTCAAAGATCCGGACGGCAACGGCAAACAGGACACGTACGGCTTTACTACGGCGGGCAGCGGGTATTCGGTTCCGATTGTGTTTCCCGAGTTTTACAAAAACGGAATTTATGGCGGCCTTATGCTGGACGACGATATGTTCGTGGACGGCACGACGGACCCGCGGATCGAGCAGGTGTTTACCGATCTGCTGGAGACGCTCCGGCTTGGGGTGATCGACAAAGACTGGTTTCTGCAAAAGTCCGGCGAAGACATCAACAAAGCGGTTCAGGGAAAAGTCGGCATCGTGATCTCCGGCGGCGCCATGGCGGCGTATGACCATGCGACCTGGTCCATCCAGTACCGGACGAAGGAAGTGCTGAGGCAAGCCGGCAAACCGGAGGAAGCGGCCAAGGTTGATTGGCAGCCGTTCCATCCGTGGGCCGATACGGGAGTGGCGACGACGACCTTGCCCGGAGCCCCGTTTTTATTCAGCTCCAAAACGACGGTCGAAAAAGCGAAGCGGTCGATTCAAATTCTCGATTGGCTCGCAAGCGAGGAAGGGTTCATGCTGACGCGATTCGGAATCGAGGGCGTCCATTATACGAGAGACGGCAAAAAAATCACGATTGATCCGGTCGCGACCAAACGGGACATTGCCGACAACGGATACTTTTTAGCCGTGTACGGCTTTTTCTCGCAGGGCGATGTGCAGACTTTGGGCCTCGAGGTGTTTCAGCCGGATGAGACCGAGCGCGACCGGAAAATTTTCGAGAAAATATCGTCGTACGTATTCAAACCGTCGATCGGCACGAACGTAGCCCCGCCGACCGGGCTCGATATCAGCTCGTTCCGCAAGGAGATGTGGAGGTATCAGGCCAGGGTGCTGTTCGAGGACAAAAGTGCGGCGAACTGGCCGAAATACCGCCAGGAGCTGATGACGACACACCGAGGCAAAGACATATTCGAAGCCTACGCCCGGCAAATGAGCGAAGCTTTTGGCCGTACGATCGGTTTCCGGGCGGAGCCGTGACGGCCGCGCCGTTACCCCGATAATCGCACTTGCAGACACACCTTAACGGGAGGCGGGCGCACATGAGACTGTTGTACGCAATACGCGATGCCTATCGGAAGTCGACCCAGCTGAGGCTGACCTCTTATTTCATGGCGATCCTGATTCCGCTGGTCGCGGTGAGTCTCTACGCCAATGTCCAGTCCCAGCGTATCCTCAACGAGCAGGTAGGCGAACGGACGCTGGCGGCGCTGCGCTCGACGATGGCCCACATTGATCTTACGCTGCAAAACATCGAGGAGCTGTCGGTTCTGACCGCCACCGACTACAACATGAATCAGCAGCTCCGGCACCAGGACGTCGATTCGCCGGCCGAAGCGACGATCGATTTTCAGAAAGTGCTATTCAGCTTGACCAATATGAATTCGGTGAACACGATGCTGACGCAAATCTCGATCTACCATGCGAGGTCCGGGCTCATCTTCTCGTCCCGGTACGGCGTCCGACGTCTGGAGGAATACCGCAACGAGGCTTGGTACGCACGGACGGTCGAGGCCGGCGGCGACAGCGTCTGGATGATTCCCGACCGCAATACGTATGTCGGAGGGGAACGGGAGGTCGACCCGATCTTCAACGAGGACAGCGTAACGCTGCTGCGCCTGATGGATCAGCTCGACAGTCCGGTCAGACAAAACATTTTGATGATGACGATCGGCAAGGAAAAGTTTCTGAACGTGATCGAAAATTTGACCGCATCGACTCCGTCCAGCCGGGTGCTGCTGCTCGACCGGTACGATAATCGGATCGTCGGCTCCGATCGGGACGAAAGTATCGCGGAAATTCGGGCCACGGAAAACCGGGAAGGCGTGATGATCAAGACCGGCGACGACGGAGACAGCTTATCGATGCGGGTGCGGTCGAAGACTTCGGGCTGGTCGCTCGTGCTCGTACAGCCGGAGAAGGCAATCTACGCGAAGTCGAACAAGGTGCGAGAGTTCACTTATCTGATCGCGATCGTGAGCGTGCTGCTGGCGCTGCTTATCTCATGGGGCGTTTACCGCGGCATCGCGGCTCCGCTGCTCAAGCTGGCTTACGGGATCAAGCAGATCCGGCTCGGCAATCTGAACGCCCGGCTGTCCGCGAACCGTCCCGACGAGTTCGGGTTTTTGAACCGTTCGTTCAACGAGATGGCCGAAGAACAGCAGCACCTGATCGAGAATATTTATAAGCAGCAGCTGTATACGGCAAAGACGGATCTGAAGTTTCTCCAATCGCAGATCAACCCGCATTTTTTGTACAACACGCTCGATTCGATCTATTGGACGGCCAAAAATTACGATGCCGAAGAAATCAGCGAGATGGTCGTTCATCTGTCCCACTTTTTCCGGCTCAGTCTGGGGGAGGGGCGGGATATCTTTACAGTCGAGGAAACGATCGAGCATCTTCAATATTATTTGCAGGTGCAGCAGATCCGGTATACGAACCATTTCTCGGTGAAGTTCGACGTCGATCCGGAAACGCTGCAAATTCCGATCCTGAAGCTGCTGCTCCAGCCGCTTGTCGAAAACGCCATCCTGCACGGTCTGGAGAAAAAACCGGAGGGGGGGGAGCTGTATGTCGGCGCCCGGATCGAAGGCGCTTACTTGAGACTGGAAGTGAGGGATGACGGGGTGGGCATTGATCCGGAACGGTTGTCGTTTATTAACGGCAAACTGAATAAGATTACATACAAAGACGTGCTACGGGTGACAAACGCCGGAAGCGAGTCTGTCGACCTGTACGGATTATCCAACGTCAAAGCGAGGGTCATGCTGTTTTACGGAGAAGACGCACGAATTCGCATCGAAAGCCAGGAGGCGGCCGGAACGGCGGTGACGATCTGGATACCGCTTGAGAAGATGCATGCGCTTGCAGCAGGCATGTAGCGGGCGTTCATACGTCCGCCTCCGCCGCGTCGGTCGAACCAATCCGGACGAAAGTCCGACACAACAAGGAGTGTGCCGCCGATGAACCTGATGGTCGTAGAGGACGAAGCCAAGCTGAGGGAAAATATCGTATCGGGCATCCCGTGGGAGCGGCACGGCATTGAAGTGGTAGGCGCCGCCGCAAGCGGACGCGAAGCGCTGAAACTGTTCGACGAGACCAAGCCGGATATCGTCCTGCTCGATATCCGGATTCCCGAGCCGGACGGTCTCGTCGTCGCGGCGACGGTCAGCGAGCGGAATCCCCGGGTCAAAATCGTGCTGCTGAGCGGACACGACAACTTCCGGTATGCGCAGAAGGCGATTGACGTAAATGTGGTCAAATACTTGCTGAAGCCGGCCCGGGATACCGAGATTTTAAGCGCGGTGCTCGAAGCGAGGAAGCGGATCGAAGAAGCCCGCGAGTCGACGCATACGCTGGAGGAGCTGCGCCGGAAGTGGAACGAGCACGCTCCGCGGCTCCAGGAGCTGTTATATCAAAATTGGGTGGCCGGCACTTATTCCGGCTGGGAGGTGGATAAACAAAGTGCCGATCTGACGATCGACCTGTCCGGCGTCACCCGGTATGCGGCCGCCGTAGTCGAGCCCGACCCGCTGCGGGAAGGCGATACCCGTTACGGCGAACGGGACGGCTCGCTGCTGCAATATTCCGTTACGGTCATCGCCAAAGATTACTTCGCCGAAAAACCGGGACAGCTGGACTGCAAAGTGTTCCCCGACTACCGCGGCTCGACCGTTCTGCTATTTTTGAACCGGGGCAAGCGGACGGAGGAGCAGTTTGTCGCCGAAATTCAATTGTTGACATCCAGATTGCTGACGATGATTAAAGAGTATATAAAAACGACGGCCAGCGCCGGGATCGGTCTAGTTACCGCGGACCCGGAAGGCGTGAGCAAATCGTACCAGCAGGCGAACAAAGCGCTGCAGGAGAGGATCGTCTACGGCGACGACCTGGTCGTGCCGTACCGCGAAGGGCAGCAGTCGCATCTGTGCATCCCCGCGGCGCCGCCGCTGGAGAAGCAGCTCGAGAACGCCCTGGAGACGGGCAACCGGGAGAAGGCGCTGGAGACGGTCGACCGGCTGATCGAGGAAGGAATCGGTCAGGCTGCGACTGTCGAGGAGGTGCACGAGAACGTGCTCTATTTCAGCAGTCTGCTCATCCGCACCGTTCATGCCCAAGGATGGCCGATGAAGGAGGTGGTAGGCGACACGTATGATACGTTTCAGGATTTGCGCTCGCTGCATACGAAGGAGCAGATCCGGCAATGGCTGCACGGCACGATCCGCGCGATAACCGACTATGCCAGCACGCGCAACAGCGTCAAGCTGCACGATATCGTCCGGTTGATGCTGGAGGCGGTCGAGAATGACATTCATCGCGACCTGACGCTGCACGTTCTGGCGAGGAAGCTGTTTTTGACCCCGTCTTATTTGTCCCGGCTGTTCAAGCAGCATACGGGGCAGGCGTTCTCCGACTATGTGCTGGAGAGAAAGATGAAACGCGCCATGGAGCTGCTTGAAAGCGGGGCGAAAGTGCTAGAGACGTCGGCCGCGATCGGCTACCGCGACGTCAGTTATTTTACGAAAGTGTTCCGCAAGCATTGGGGCATGACGCCCGGGGAAATCAAAAAAACGAATGGTTAAGGGGGACATACCGATGTTCGCAACGGGAAGAAAAAAATACGCCTGGATGATGGTGTCCGTATCCGTCATGCTGCTCGCCGCAAGCTGTTCCGGCAAAACGAACGAACCGGCGGCAACCGAGAAAAAGCCGATCGACATGCATATGTTCAGCGCCAGCGGCGGAGGAGCCGAATGGTTCGAAAATACGTACGGCAAATTTCTTCGCGAGAAGTTCCCGCATATTACGTTTAAAGTGTCTTACCCGACCGACATTTCCATCGCAGACTACGTCGCCACCTCCAAAGATCCGCTCGATATCGTATTCGGGGCTTATACGACCTTCCATACTTCGATTCTGAACATGAATCTGCAAAACGACATCTCCGATCTGATCAAACGTGACAAATACGATCTGAACAAGCTAGAGCCGACCGTCGTCGAGCTCCAGCGCCAGCTGGCAGGCGGCGGCATTTACGGGCTGCCTGCTTTCATCGGCACGTCGGGGTTGTATTACAACAAGGATCTGTTCGACAAATTCGCCGTGCCGTATCCGAAGGACGGCATGACCTGGGACGAAGTGTACGATTTGGCGGTGAAGCTGACAAGGCAGGACGGGGGGACGCAATACTACGGTTTTGCCAACGACAATTATTCCTATATACAGGTAAATCAGCTGTCTCTTGATCTCGTCGATCCGAAAACGCACAAAGCGAGCTTTAATACCGACGAGTGGAAACGGGTCGTGCAGATGATGACGAAGTTTATGAGCATTCCGGGCGTCGATATCGCTCAGGCTACGGTCGCGGGCTTTAATACGAAGGGTACGGTGGCGATGGCGACCAACTATACCGGCTGCTGCGGATTCACCCCGGGCGAGGCGGTCAAAAACTGGGGCGTCGTGCGGATTCCGGATTTCCCGGATAAACGCAATGTCGGCCCGCAGGTATTCCCGAACTACTGGTTTATGAGCTCTACGAGCAAGCAGCGTGACGCCGCGTTTGAAGTAATCAAATATGTCGCTTCCGAGGAATTCCAAATCTCGCTGAACTCGCGCGGACTAGCGACGGCGTTGAAAGATACGAAGCTGCACGAGAAGTACGGGCAGGATCTGCCGAAGTACCAAGGACGCAACATGTCGGTTCTGTTCCCGAAACCGCATGCGAAAATGTCCAACATTACCGAGTATCAAATTGTGGCGGCGCAGAAGCTGAACGCCGCGCTTACGCAAATCGTCAAAGACGGCAAAGACGTCAATACGGCGATCCGCGAAGCGGCGGAGGCGGCTGATAAAGATATTCAGGCGGCCAAGGCGAGCAAGAAATAAACAGCACCCGGATTCGTGCAAGCTTCCCTGCGCAGGTTGCGGCCGGGGAGCCTTTGCACGGGCGGGGAAGGAAACCGGAGATGGAAGGCGGAGAAGGACGGCAACTGGAACGAAGCAGGGAAACCATCTGAACAACGAAAGGTTAGGTGGTACGGGTATGAAACGATTCGTTCGCAGGTCGGTCCTGCGAACCGTCGCGCTGGTGATGGCGGCGGTCCTGGTGTTAGGCGCTGTGCCGTTCGTTCCGGGACAGACGGTTAAGGCCGAGGAGATTGCGGTACTGGAACCGGAAGCGGGAATGGAGACGCAAGTTGAAGTTGGAGCTGAAGCTGAACCTCAACCTGACCCTGAAGTTGAAGCAGAAGCAGTAACGGGAATTGAAGCGGAAGTTGAAGCGATTACGATGGAGGAAGCGGGGGAGATGATGAGCATACAGCAAGCGCCCGAACTCCCGAACGGCGGATTCGAGGAGATCGCGGCCGGGCGGCCAGCCGGGTGGAGCTACATAAGCGGAGGCGTCGAATCTTCCACCGCTCAGGTGCGCGGGGGAGCCTACAGCGTGAAGCTGACCGATACCAGCTCGGCCAGCTCGACCGGGCTGCGCAGCGCCAAAATGCCGGCAACGGCTGGCCAGACGTATGAAGCGAGCGTGTATTCGTATAACCTCGAAGGCGTTTCCCAGCTTTATCTGGAATATTGGGACGTTAGCAATAACTACACGCAAATTTATATCGGCAGCAATTCTTCGCTGAACGGGTGGGGCCGCATCCAAGTGTCCGGCGTCGCCCCGGCCGGGACGGTTGCCGTAAGTCTCCGATTATATCTGCATGTGGCGAATATCGGGTCCGCCTATTTTGACGACGCCACCTTCAGCCATGTGCTGACCGGTCCGCAGTTGGGACTGCTGAACGGCGGACTGGAGGAAGTCGATAACGGCCGCCCGAAATATTGGGAGATGGCGGCTACGGCCCAATTGTCCACCGAGCAGAAGCGGTCCGGCACCTACAGCGTCAAAATCAACGACCCGACCAGCACGGCCGGCGTCACGGTCCGGAGCCACCGGATCGCCGTCACGGCGGGACAGCGGTACGAATCGACCGTATGGTCGTACAATCTGCAGGGCGTGTCCCAGTTGTACCTGGAGTTTTGGGATGCGAACAACAACTATACGACGATTTTGACCGGAACCAACGATACACTCAATGCCTGGAAACAAATCCGGGTGGAGGGGCTAGCGCCGGAAGGAACGACTCAGGCGGCCGTCCGGTTTTATTTGCATAGCGCGAATATCGGAACGGCATACTTCGACGATGCGACGTTCCGCGAGTCGCCTGCCGTCCCGGTGCCGCAGCTGCAGAACGGGAGCTTCGAGCAGGCGGTGCAGAATAAGCCGGTCGGCTGGAAAGGGGTAAACGGCGACGTTCAACTGTCCGGCGATCAGACGAAAGACGGCGTGAACAGCGCGAAGATCGCGTATTCCGGCAGCGGAGCCGTCCCCGGCGTACGAAGCCATCCGGTAGCCGTAACGCCCGGAGAGCGGTATGACGGCACGATCCATGTCTATACGACTTCAGGCGTTCCGGCGCTTCATCTGGATTATTGGGATGCGGACGAAACGCTGCTCGCCTCGGCAGCGGCCGAAGGCACGGGCGCCGGAACGTGGGAGCCGCTGACCGCGGGCGGCATCGCGCCGGCCGGGGCGAAGAGCGTGACGCTCCGTCTGACGATGAACGCCTCGCAGGCCGGAGAAGCTTACTTCGACGACGCCCTGCTGCGCCGTGCGGATACGGCCGTCAACGCCAAAACGCGCACGACTTATTACACGCCGGCCAAAGTGACGGCTGCCCGGAGCAACGTGTTGCAGTACAACTGGGCGGCAACCTTGAAGGACGGGGCCGTCGCCCGGGCCGACAAATATACGGTCAAAGGGCTCGATTTCCTATGGAACCTCGTAACCGGACCTAACCTGCCGCGCAGCTACGGCGTCAATCAGACGATCGGCAGTCCGATTACCGGCAGGCAGATCGATCAATACGGCAACTATCCGTACAAGGCCGATCCAATTAACGACCCGTGGAAAATCGTCGATCCGAGCAGCGGCTACAAATTCCCGACGAACGACTTCGGCGCGTACTATGAGAGCGGACTGGACGATCACGGCATATTCCAGCCAAGTCTGGCCGACCGCAGCCTGCTGGTCAACACGCTGTATCCGGAGAAAGGTCCGGATTGGGGCGTCGACGACGGTTTCGGCTGGGTCGACGAGAACGGCCACCGCTATACGTTTATCGCCTATTACAATCACTGGTTCGTCTGGTACGGGAGCGGCATGATTCAGGATGCGATGCAAGGACTCCGCGACGCTTACCTGTACACCGGAGACGTCAAATACGCGCGGGCCGGATCGGTGCTGCTCGACCGGGTGGCCGATGTCTACCCCGAGATGGATACGATGAAGCATGACAAAACCGTCTTCCTCAATTCTCACGGGGGCACGGGGCTCGGATACGCCGTCGGCTCGATCTGGGAGACCGGGCTGGTGAAAGATTTTATATCGGCCTATGACGCGTTTTTCCCGGCGATGAACGACACCCAGCTGACTTCGTTTCTGGAAGGGAAGCGAAATCTGTATAAGCTGATCAACAGCAAAAGCACCGGCGCGGGCATCAAACGGAACATCGAGGACGGCATCCTCCGCGAAGTGTTCCCGGGCGTGAAGGCGGCGCGAATCCGCGGCAACGACGGCATGCACCAAAGCGCGCTGGCGATGGCCGCGGTCGTGTACGACACGCTGCCCCAGACGAAAGAATGGCTTGACTTTACGTTCCAGTCGGGCGGCAATGTGGCGAATCCTCCGGGCGTATCGGGCGGCAACATCCTGAACTCGCTGATCAGTGTCGTCGACCGCGACGGCAACGGGAACGAAGCGTCGCCGGGCTACAACATGCTCTGGCTGTCGACCCATCAGCTGACGGCGGACATTCTGGAAGGCTACGATCTGTACCCGGAAGCCGATTTGTATGAAAACGTCAAGTTCCGCAAAATGTTCTCGGCCTTTTACCCGCTCATCTTAAGCGAGAAATATACGGCGAATATCGGGGATACCGGTTCGACCGGCAACCCGAGCATCTCGGTGAAGCTGACCGACATGGTGAAGGCGTTCTACAAGTTCGGAGACCCGGTTTATGCGCAGATGGCCTATTTCCTGAACAACAACCGCGCAGACGGCATCCATCTGGACGTATTCTCGGCCGATCCGAACGCGATAGCGGAGCAGATCCGCAGCGTGATCGCCCTGCACGGCCCGCTTAATCTGGGCAGCGACAATTTGACGGGCTACGGCTTCGCCGCCCTTCGCGACGGGGCCAATGTGTTCAACAGCTTCGGACTGTCGTACGCATTCCCTTCGATGGATATCGCGTACCAGAATACCGACGTGAAGCTGTTCGAAGCTTCGGGAACGGTGCAATTGGAAGCGAACAATCCCGGTGCCGACATTACGTTTGAATTTACCGTGACGAAGGCGGACGATTACGAGATCGATCTGCTGCCGTTTAAGGCGCCGACTTACGGGATCTACCGCATCTCGGTCGACGGGCAGCCGATGATGGACATGGACTTTTACGGTTCCAACTCGAACGACTTCATCGCGCTCGGCCGGAAGCAGCTGTCCGTCGGCACGCATCAGATCCGCTTCGAGAATATCGGCAAAAACGCCGCCTCCGGCAACTACAAGATGGGCGTCCGCAACTTGAACTTGCTTGACGAATCGGCCCGCCAGCAGCGCGATCAGGCAGGGGTCCAGGCGAATACGCTGCGCGATTTCTGGATGTATTACGGCCGGAACACCGGCCACGGCCACCGCGATACACTGAACCTGGGGGTTCACGCATTCGGGCTCGATCTGTCCCCGGATCTCGGGTATCCCGAATTTGCCGACAGCATCGACATGCACCGCGCACAATGGGTGGTCAATACGATCAGCCATAATACGGTCGTGGTCGACAAAAAGAAACAGTCGCCGCAGTTCGTAGCCGAACCGAAGCACTTCGACGACGGCGGCATGGTGAAGCTGATCGACGTCGAAGCGCCGAAAGTATACACGCAGACCGATTTGTATAAGCGGACGACTGCGATGATCAAGATCGATGACGCTAACTCGTATGCGGTCGACTTCTTCCGGGTGAAGGGCGGCAGCGACCACTATTTCAGCTTCCACGGAGCGGAAGGAACGGCAACCGCCGAGGGGCTTCAGCTCGTCCAGCAGCCGACGGGCACCTATGCCGGTCCGAATGTTGAATACGGGCAGCGGGTGGATGACGTGGCAGGTCCCGGCTATATGGGCAGCGGATTTCATTATTTGAAAAACGTATCGCGGGATACGAGTCCGGCGGATACGTTCAGCATCGACTGGAAAGTGGTCGACACGTGGAAGGTGCTGCCGGCCCCGGCCGATATCCATCTGCGCCTGACGATGCTCGGACAGGTGGACGATGTGGCGCTGGCGGACGGCGTTCCGCCGCAGAACAAGCCGGGCAATCCGAAGACGCTTCGTTATATGGTCGCCCACCGGAACGGCGCCAATCTCGACAGCCTGTTCACCTCGGTGATCGAGCCGTACAAGGACAACCGCACGATCGCTTCGATCGTACCGGCTACGGTGAAGGCGGGAGGCCAGCCGGTAGACGGCAACGACGTCAAAGCGGTGAAAGTGACGCTGGCAAACGGCCGCGTGGATTACATCGTCAGCGCCTTAAATACGACTGTCGAATATACGATCGACGACAAGCTGCGGTTTAAAGGGTTTATGGGCGTTTATTCCGAACAGAACGGCCAAGAGGTATACCGCTACGTGCATGACGGCTCGTATATGGCGCCGGTCGGCGAGAATGCGGCAGACGCTGCCGGAGCGCTGCAGGGTACGGTGGTTACCTTCACGAAGACGCCGTCCGTTCATAACGAGATCATCGTCGAGATGGACTTGACGGGCGCAACTCTGGAGCAATTGACGGGAAAAACGATCTATGTGGTCAACGATGGCGTCCGCAACGCGGCTTATCGGATTCAAGGCGCAGCGTCACTTGGCTCCGGACGGTATAAGCTCGACATCGGTGATATTACGCCGATCCGCTCGTTTGCAGATGCATACGACTTCAGCAAAGGTTACGTCTACGATATGGCCGAAGGCACTGCCTTCCGGATTCCGCTGACGAGGGCGTTATATCAAGTGCAGACCGTCGCGGCCGTAACGGGACAGCAGCACCAGGGCTGGTATACGTCGGAAGCGACCGTATCGCTCAGCGTATACGGCATGGCCGGCAGCGTCAGCTCGTCGGTGTACAGTCTCGATGGCGGGACCAGCTGGCAGACGTATCATACGCCGTTCGCCTTAACCGATAGCGGCACTCATATCGTTCAGTTCCGTTCGACGGACGCTGCGGGCAACGACGAGCCGGTCCAATCGGTCACCGTCCCTGTAGACCGGCTGGCTCCGGTTACGCAGGCGCAGACGAGCGCGGAAGCGGGTGCCGGAGGCTGGTACGCTTCGCCGGTATCCGTGGCGCTGACGGCCTTCGATGCGCATTCGGGAGTAGCAAGGACGGAGTATGCGTTGTCGGTGACGGGAAGCACGTACGGGCCGCAGGGCGGCTTCCAGCCTTACACCGGACCGATTGTGCTGCAGGACGGCAGCCATGTGCTCCAATTCCGCTCCGTTGATATGGCCGGGAACTCGGAACAGCTGCAAACGGTGGAAGTGAAGGTAGTGACGCTGGAGGGAATGAGCGCGAAGGTAGATTCGTACGCCGGCAGCGGCCATATTCAGGCCACGTTTGCCTCCCAGCTAAGCTACAGGCTTTCGATTATTAAACTGCTCGTCAGTCAAGGCTCCATGCAGACGGCGATCGACTATATGAACGATTTTCTGGCTTATATACGCGATCCGTCCGTGCAGCAGCAAGGCCTGCTGTCCGGTAGAGCGCTGGGGGATCTGGTCAGCAGCGCCCAGCACTGGATTCATGGGAACTGACTGAGACGGTAATGTGAAGTGAGGCGATTGACTTGGCGGACAGCCGGTCAGTCGCCTCTTTTTTTGCTATTCGTCGTACTGGAACGCGGATAATTGTCTAGGGCTGTTAGCGTCCGCGCATACGAGCCGGCATGGGAAGACGGTGCCGGAAAACACAGACTGATTCCAGCAGAGGAAAATTATTGGTTGCGCATGCGCCCCTTAGTCTGTACATTTAATAGTGGGAATTGACGATGGAGAGGGGACAAATACGAATGCTGCGAACGATTGAACTTCAACATGCGCTGTTTCAGGGCGCGGTATCTTTGGAGCCTGTAGAAGGCGGGATCAAGCCGTGGAGAATCCCGTACAAGGATTATGTGTTGTATCCCCCGAACGGAATTAACAAAACGTCGGAAATATCGGCGGGGGTCCGCTTGCGGTTCGCCACCGATTCGGCCGTGATCCGGATCGAGCTGGCACCTGTGCCGGCGGCCGTCGAGCTGGACCTCGTCATCGACGGAACGATAATACAGACGTGCAAGCTGGCGCAGGGGGATTCGCTCGCGGTTTTTGAAGGGCTGCCGGGGCAAGACAAAGTTGTCGAGGTGTATGTGCCGCAAAAAACGACGACGATCGTGAAAGCGGTTGCGATCGAGGAAGGAGCGGATTTCCTCATTCCCGGGGACACCCGCCCCAAATGGATCGCGTACGGCAGCTCGATTACGCAGTGCAACGGGGCGTTCAGCCCGGCGCAGACATGGCCGGCTATCGTCGCGCGCCGTTTCGGCCTGCATCTGACCAGCCTCGGCTTCTCCGGCAACTGTCACCTGGAGCCGATGGTCGCCCGCCTGATCCGGGATCTGGACGCAGACATCATCTCGTTGTGTCTCGGCATTAACGTTTATGGCGGAAGCAGCTTGAACAGCCGGACGTTCCAGGCGGCGGCGATCGGCTTTGTGCAGCTCATTCGCGAGAAGCATCCGGACAAGCCGATCGCCGTCATGTCGCCGATCTGGTCGCCGCCGAGAGAAACTGCGAAAAATACGGCCGGGTTTACGCTTTGCGAGATGCGGGAGCAGATCAAGGAGGCGGTCGGGTTTATGGCGTCGCTGGGAGACGACCGGCTGCATTATGTGGACGGGTTGACCATATTCGACGATCAATTGGCCGAGCATCTGCCCGATCAGCTTCATCCGAACGGTAAAGGATATGCGATCATGGGAGAAAACTACGGAACGACCGTCATGGAGCCGCTGCTGGCCCGTTACGGACTGTTACGCGGCCAGGAGGCCGTAAAGCCGTAACGTTGTTGGGGCAATCAAGATCATGCCGTCCGTCAACCGGACATGGAGGGACGTACCGATGGGCACATCCGAACTTGTTATGGAGCAAGCACGGCGGATCGAAACCGATTTGATCGCCATTAGGCGCGAGCTGCACCGGTTTCCCGAGCTGAGCTTCGAGGAATCCCGGACAGCCGCCGCGGTAGCGGCGGAGCTGACCCGGCTCGGCCTGGAACCGAGAACCGGCGTCGGCGGTTATGGCGTCGTTGCCGACCTGAAGGGCGGACGGGAAGGGCCGCTGATCGCCTTGCGCGCGGATATGGACGCTTTGCCGGTGACGGAGGAGACCGGGCTGCCGTTCAGCTCCGAACATCCCGGCGTTATGCATGCATGCGGCCACGATGTCCATACGTCGGTTCTCATTGGAGCTGCGAGGATTTTAACGGAACACCGGGCCGGACTGAGCGGTACGGTGCGGTTTATTTTCCAGTCCGCCGAGGAAATACTGGCCGGGGCTAAGGCTATGATCGAGCAAGGAGTTATGGACGGGGTCGATGAGATCTACGGGCTCCACAATCTGCCCTCGCTGCCTGCCGGAACCGTATCGGTCAAGCCGGGGGTGCTGATGGGCTCCATCGATCGTCTGGAGATCCGGATCGAAGGCAAGGGCGGGCACGGCGGCTACCCGCATGCCTGTATCGACCCGATTGTCGCCGCATCGGCTGTCGTGATGGCACTGCAGACAGCGGTAAGCCGGGAGATTCCACCTACCCGGGGGGCGGTCGTCACGATCGGTACGATTCATGCCGGTACGGCCAACAATATTATTCCGGATACGGTGGAGCTGACCGGCACGGTGCGCAACCTCGACAACGAGTGGAGAGAGAAGATGCCGGGGATCGTCGAGCGTATTGTCGCAGATACTTGCAAAGCTTACCGGTGCGAAGCGAAAGTAACGTATATCCGGCAAGTTCCGCCGGTGATGAACGACGAGACGTGCACCCGGCATGTCGTGGAGGCCGCCGACCGGCTGATCGGCAGAGAGAATCGCTTCGAGCCGGATCCGATGACGTACGGGGAAGATTTCGCGGAATATACCGAGTTCGCCAACGGTTGCTTCTTTTGGCTGGGCTCGGGTCCCCGGTCCGGCGCGGACGAGGCGGCGGGACTCCACAGTCCGAGATTTAATCCGGACGAGAGCTGCATCGCCCTCGGTGCGGCCATGCTGGCGGATATTGCGCTGCAGCGGTTGTCGTCCTGATCCGCGAAATCGTCAAACAGGCATAAGCGGGAAGCCAATCCCTTCCCTGCCAATCATCTAAGAGAGCTTCCGCCAGCGGCGACGCCGGACGGGCGGAGCTCTCTTTTTATATTTCATGCCGCCAATTGTTGATTTATTGTATGATTGTCCACCGGAACGTTTACGTAAGCAGCGTTTTTTGATACGATTTAGGCGTGAAACAAGCAAAAAGCCGCAATAAACGGCAGGGAGGCTCCTTGGATGTTAGTTCAGGAAAGACATAAATTAATCATTATGGAGTTGGAGTCCAAAGGCAACGTATCGGTAACCGAATTGAAATCGCTCTTGCAGGTTTCGCTCGATACCGTCCGCAGAGACTTGGCCCAATTGGAAAGCCTCGGAAAGCTTCAAAGGGTGCACGGCGGTGCGACATCCAAAAATAATGTGGTAACCAATCAAGCGTATCTTCAAAGGAAAATCTCCCTAATCGACAGAAAACAGGAACTGGCCGGATATGCCGTTGAACGGATTAAGGAAAATCAAGCGGTCTGCCTCAATGCGGGAACGACCAATATAGAAGTGGCCAAAAAGCTGGCGGCCCGGTTCGAACGATTGACGATCATAAGCAACTCCTTGAAAGTAGTGGAATGTCTCGCACATAAGAAGGGATTTACGGTCATCCTGCTCGGCGGAATTCTGAATCACGACGAATATTCGCTGTACGGAAGGTCGATTGAAAACGAAATCGCGGGCTTCAATATCGACGTATCGTTCATTAGCATCAATGCCATCTCGCTGGAAAAAGGGCTGACGGATTTCAGGCAAGGGGAGTCGGATGTGATCAATGCGATGATCCGCAGCTCCAGACAATCGGTCGTGGTGGCCGATTCCAGCAAGTTTGAAACGGTATCGTACCTGAATATTTGCAGCCTGAAGCAGATCGATGCCATCGTTACGGACAGTCAGATGGATGATACGCTGCGCGAGCAGTATATAGAAAACGGGGTTTCGATCGTGAACGCTTATCCAAACGGATAAGCGTTTTTTTATGCTTTGTTCACTTGATAAAACAGCAAAATAAAGCAATATCATGTAAATTATTTGTAAAATAACGCAAAAGTTATTGAATCGTCAAAGAATAGAGCTTATACTCAAGCTGCAACTCACCCAAACAGACAAGAGGAGTTATTAAAATGACTAGTAAAATCCGGGCCGTAGTATTGGATTGGGCGGGAACGGTAATCGATTATGGTTGTTTTGCGCCGATGGAAGCTTTTATGAATTCGTTCGAGAGTGCGGGGGTTCCCATACGGGTAGAAGAAGCGAGAGCTCCGATGGGATTGAAGAAGCGGGATCACATTCAAGCCCTGTTAAGTATGGAACGGGTCAAGCAAGCATGGATTCGTCAATATGGCGGAGAGGCGACCTTGTCCGATGTCGAGCGGCTGTACGAGTCTTTCGAATCTCTGCTGATGAAATCTTTGGCGAATTTCACCGACCCCATCCCCGGAGTCGTTGAAACGATTGCCAGACTTAGAAGCTCGGGCATCCAAATCGGGTCTTCCACGGGTTATACGAAGACGATGATGCAAGTGGTGGCGCCGCAAGCCAAAAGCAAAGGATACGAGCCGGACTTTCGCATCGCCTCCGATGAAGTCAAAGCGGCGAGACCGTATCCCTACATGATCTATCGAAATATGGAGGAGCTCGGCGTGATGTCGGTTCGAACCGTCGTCAAGGTTGGAGATACGGTAGCGGATGTGCTGGAGGGAAAACATGCGGGCGTATGGACGGTTGCCGTCGTTAAAGGGAGCAGCGAGCTTGGACTCACGCAAGAGGAGGTCCGGACGATGGAACCGTCGGAGCTGGCAATTCGGATGGAGGAAGTGCGCGGCAGATTCGAACAAGCGGGTGCGGATGCTGTAGTCGACTCGATCGCAGAGCTTCCGGACATCGTCGAGAAATTGAATCTTCGATTGAAGGAAGAGGGGTTGCACGCGTGAGTACGTTTTATAACCCGGTCGCGGTTTATTGCGGCAACGAGTCTGTGGCGCCGTTTTTAACGGATCTTACCAAGCGGCTTGCACCGGGGGCAGACCGGATCCTGCTGTTGACTCGAGGTGGCGGCGTCGAAGGCAGCCCCTGTGTTGCTTCTCTATACAACTGGCTGCAAGGATACAACGTGACGAGCATAGAAATCCAGATCGCCAACCCTGACGTTACTGACATCTGGGAGTTAAAGAACCGGCTGGAGGGAACGGATTATCAGCTCGTGATCGCCATCGGCGGCGGCAGTGTCATGGACGTCGCGAAGGTACTTTCCGCTTTTCAAGGCATCTCACTGGAGACGAAGGATGTGCTTAGGGAAGCGGTCATCGACAAAAGCTATCGAAAACAGGAACGTTATGCACCCTGGATCGGCATACCGACCACATCGGGGACGGGCTCGGAAGTAACAAGCTGGGCTACCATCTGGGATGAAGAAAGGGGAGTGAAGTACTCCGTTGACGATCCGCGGTTGTACGCCTGTGCAGCCATAATTTTGCCCGAGCTTGCCGCTTCTATGCCGCTGAAGCTAAGCGTGTCTACCGCTCTCGATGCGCTTAGTCATGCGGTGGAAGCGTACTGGTCGGTTCGCACGAACCCGATTACAAGGCTTTACTCGCTGCAAGCGATCGAACGGATCATGGAGGCGCTCCCGCAGTTGAAGGAAGATCCCGCTAGTGAAAAGCTGAGGGAGCAGCTGGCGTATGCGAGCCTGTACGCCGGATTGGCATTCAGCAATACGAGAACGACGGCTTGTCACTCCATCTCATACCCTTTGACGATGCTGTATGGAATTGAGCATGGTATAGCAACGAGTATTACGATAGGTTCCATATTATCCCTCAATAAGGAAAGATTGATAGAACCTTACAGACTGCTTAAGGCGTTTTGCGCGGATTCCGTGGAGGACGTTCAACACATTATTTTCGATATCTATAAGCTTTATGGGATTCCAACCCGCCTTCGGGATTACGGCATAACTGCCGAAAGCACCGGTGAGATTGTGAAGCGGGCGTACACAAAAGGACGAATGGACAACAATCCGATCGAAATGACCGAACAGGACGTACATGATGTGCTTCAATCGCTGTTGTAAAGCTGATTCCAATTCACTGTACCTATAATGGGAGGATTCGAAATGAAAACGGTCAAAAAGAGCGTTTCCCTGTTGGTGTTGTCATCTCTTGTATTTACTGCTGCTTGCAGCAGCAAGACAGGAGGTCCGGATAGCGGCAAGGATACGAAACCGGTCAACCTGGGCAAGTATGAAGAGCCCGTAACGATGAACATCGGCTACGTGATGAATCAGGACAGCAAATGGCCGTCAGGCTCAAACGATTCGTTTACGGACAATCGCTATACCCGCTGGTTTGAGGAGAATTTGAACATCAAGTTCAACTATGCGTTTCAAATTCCGGGTGGAGGTTACGAGCAGAAAGTCAATCTGCTCATCTCGGGCAACGACATCCCCGATTTTATGCGCGTGAACGAGGCGCAATTCAAGCTGCTCGCAGAATCGGACATGCTGGAAGATTTGACGAACGTGTACGAGAGCTATGCTTCGCCGCTTCTAAAAGAAGTGATCGGCGGATTCGGCAACCAACTGACGAACCGGGTGTCTTCTAACGGCAAGCTGCTCGGCATTCCTTCAACCATTCCGGCCCACGACAGCGACCCGGTCGTATGGATCCGCAAAGACTGGCTGGACAAAGTCGGAATCAACCTGCCGCTCGGCATCACGATCGATGACGTCGAGAAAGTTGCAAAAGCGTTTATCGAACAAGATCCGGATCAAAACGGAGTAAAAGATACGTACGGTATCATAAGTACCTCGAATTTTGTGACGAATTCTACCGGCAATAATTCGCTGGACGCCTACTTCACTTCTCTCCGGGCTTATCCGAAATTTTGGACGAAGGACAAAAACGGCGATATTGTCTACGGTTCGACGACTAGCGAGACGAAGCAGGCACTGGGTAAAATGCGCGAATGGTATGCGGCAGGGCTGATCGACAAAGAATTCGGAACGATCAAACCCGACCAGTTTGCCAAAGGAAACAGTGCGGGTAAAGCGGGTATCTCGACGGGAGCTACCTGGTCGCCGATGAGCGCATTGGCCGACTCGGTCAAGAACGATCCGAAAGCGGAATGGAAAGCGCATATGATCTTGTCGCAGGACGGCAACTATTATCCGAGGCAGCCCGACCCGCTAGGTACGATCTATGTCGTCAAAAAAGGCGCCAAACATCCGGAAGCGCTGCTGAAAATGATCAATGTAGCCGCCGAGATTGATAACAACCGGCCGAATTCCCCGCAGCTGTATGCGGACAGTCCCGGTACGAACTGGAACGTGCGCCCGATGCAGGCGACCTACCGGCTGAAAACAACGCTTAAAGATCGTTTTCAAAGGTTTCAAGATACAGCGGCCGGAAAGCTGAAAAAAGCGGATCTCCCTCCGGCCGATGTCAGCATATTCGACAATTACAGCAAAGGCTGGGATGCTATTAAAAGCGTTCCGCAGGATTGGGCTTACACCGCTTACCAGTTCTTAGGCGGTCAAATTGTACTGGATCCACGCAATAAGGAAGTGTACAGCCAATTTTACGGCAGCACCAAAACGATGGAACTGAAGTGGGCGAATTTGACCAAGCTGGAGAATGAAGCCTTTGCCCAGATCATTACCGGCAACAAGCCGCTTGAGTACTTCGACACCTTCGTCTCGGAATGGAACAAACAAGGCGGAGACGAGATTACGCAAGAAGTCCGGAAAGCGGCGAAAGGCTCGGGCACTTGATGCGGGGCGGTGAACGCGGATGAGAAACTGGAACGTACAATGGAATTATCATGCGATGCTGCTCCCGGGCATGGCGATACTGGCGGTATTCAGCTTTTATCCGATGTTCGGCGCGGTGATCGCGTTCAAAAAGTTTCTTCCGGCCAAGGGGATTTGGGGATCCCCTTGGGTCGGTCTGGACAATATTTTATTCATGTTCCAAATATCGGACAGCAAGATCATTTTCTTCAACACGATCTATATTGCCGTTATGAAAATCATTGCCGGTCTGATTGTGCCTATCCTGTTTGCGCTCCTATTGAATGAAATCCGGAACCGCCACTTGAAACGCTGGGTTCAAACGATCGTTTACTTGCCGCATTTCATGTCGTGGGTGCTGTTATCCGTCATTTTGCTTAACCTGTTGTCGCTCAAGGGTATCGTCAATCAAGTGATCGCGTTTTTCGGCTTCGAACCGATCCTGTTTTTCGGCAGCAATACGTGGTTCCCGCTCGTTCTAGTCGGCAGTGACGTATGGAAAGATTTCGGGTTCTCGGCCATCGTGTATTTGGCCGCTCTTACTGCGATTAATCCGGCGCTGTATGAGGCGGCGGATATCGACGGCGCCACCCGATGGGACAAGCTGGTCCATGTGACGTTACCGTCGATTACCCCCACGATAGTTCTGCTGACCACACTGTCGTTAGGGAACGTCCTGAACGCCGGATTCGAGCAAATCCTGAACATGTACAATCCGCTAGTCTATGCTTCAGGTGATGTAATCGACACGTATGTGTACCGGGTCGGTTTGGTTCAGATGCAGTACGGAATCGCCAGCGCAGTCGGTCTGATGAAATCGCTGGTCAGCTTTGTACTCATCGTGATGTCCTATTTGTTGGCTGCTCGTTTTGCAAACTACCGGATATTCTAGAGAGCGGGGAGATCCTTTGATTGTCCACGGCAATAGGCTAGGCACAAAAATCACGGATACGGCCATTATCATTATCGTAGTTCTTATTGCGTTTCTGTCGTTATTTCCGATCTTAAATACGGTGTCGGTATCCTTAAGCGATAAGGCCGCCGTCACTTCGGGCGCAGTGACTTTATTTCCGATTGGGTTCAGCTTTTATAACTATCAAACTTTGATGCAGGATACGCAGTTTTTTCAATCGTTCATCGTTTCCCTGCAGAGAGTATTGCTGGGCGGAGCTTTGCAGTTTCTGATCACGGTGCTCATGGCTTTTCCTTTATCGAGGGACAGCAGCAAGTTTAGAGGACGGAACGTGTACATGTGGGCGGTTGTGTTTGCGATGATCTTTTCCGGTGGCCTGATCCCATGGTATTTGACGGTAAAAGCGGTCGGATTGATCGACACGATCTGGGCTCTTGTTTTGCCAGGAGCGGTTCCAGTGTTTAATGTCATCCTGCTGATGAACTTTTTTCGCAGCTTGCCCAAAGAACTGGATGAAGCTTCGGCGATGGACGGAGCCGGACCGTGGTACTTGCTGCTGAACATCTACATTCCTCTCTCGCTTCCGGCACTTGCGACCGTGACTTTGTTCAGTGTCGTCGGGCATTGGAACGCTTTTTTCGACGGCCTGCTGCTGATCCATTCTCCGGAAAAAATGCCGCTGCAAACGTATATCAACTCCTTCCTGCTTCAGCCGGCTCAGTTGGAAGGGCTTGATCCGGAGCAGTTGAAGATTATGATGCAAACGTCCGACCAAGGACTGAATGCCGCTAAAGTCATGGTCAGCATGATTCCGATCCTACTCATCTATCCGTTGCTGCAGCGGTATTTTATACATGGTATCGTACTTGGTTCGGTAAAAGAATAACGATCCTCGGGGAGGACGGTGAAGATAAGGTGGGGTGCAGGTTGGCGAAGCCGGTTATCCGATTCGGCATTATGGCCGATGTTCATCAAGATCTGATGTTTAACGCCGAGAAACGGCTACAGGAATTCATCCTCCGCATGAATGCGGAGAGGGTAGACTTTATTATCCAATTGGGCGATTTTTGCCATCCGATTCCGGAAAACGGTTCCTTTCTGTCGATATGGAATGAGTTTAACGGACCGCGCTATCACGTGCTCGGCAATCACGATATGGATAAAAACGATAAAAAGACCGTCATGAGCTTTATCGGCATGGATCGGAGCTATTATTCCTTTGACCGGGGCCCGTATCATTTCGTCGTTCTGGACGCCAACTATATCAAGCTTGAAGATCGGGAGATCGATTACGAATTCGGCAATTACGTCCGGCATCCGGGTCATATTGACCATATATCGGCCGAACAGCTGGAATGGCTGGGGCAGGATCTGGCGGGGACGAACAAACCTACGTTCATCTTCAGTCACCAAAACCTGGACGATTCGGAGCTCGGCATTAAGAACGGGGAACAGGTGAGGGCGATTCTTCGTACTGCCAATGAAGCCGCCGGTTTTCGCAAAGTGGTCGCCTGCCTGAACGGCCACAATCATCTGGACGGCGTCAAAGTCATCGACGATATATATTACATTCATATCAACAGCATGTCATACTACTACATGGGTCCTACGTTCAACGTAATTCGCTATTCCGAAGCGCTTACGAGAAAGTATCCGATTCTTGCGCAGTCAGCGCCCTATGAGGACCCGCTTTATGCGATCGTTACGCTCGAACCGGGGCTACTGACCATCGAAGGCAAGGAAAGCGGATTTGTCGGACCGGCTCCGATCGATTGCGGCCATGTGAATACAGCCGGCGGACACCGGGTGACCGCGAACATATCCCGCCGCCAATTGAAGTACTGAACGTACACCCGTATCGCGGGTGATGCAGGTCTACATTGATTATAGTTGTTTTTTCTTAGGAAGAACGATTGACAGACGAAATCCGGCCGTGATAACGTAACAGATAGGTTCGAATTACTTGAGTCCCGGAAAGGAGAAGCCAATATGCCCGGTATGGAATTCCGCCAACGCGCAGATCAACAACGCAATATCCGGAATTTCATTACGTATGGCGTGGCTTCCTTGGCAGCCGGGAGATCGTGTCGGACGCGTTAATCGCGGTCCGCTGCTCTGCCGTATTCAAGGCGCAGGTCACGTTTAGGCTCGTGGCGTGCGCCTTTCGTTTTCTATAACGGAGCACATCGCTTTTCGGGCGGTGTGTTTTTTTGGGTTGATGTAGAAGGGAGGCATACGCGAAGCCGGCACTGGACCGGCTCAGGCGAGCCCTAAGGAGAGGAGCGTAGAGAGAGATGCTGTCGGTACTGCACAAGCTAGGCTGGTTTTTCAAATTGGAACGGAAGAGGTATATTTTCGCGATCGCGCTGCTGATCATAGCGGGGATTCTGGAGATTGTACCGCCGATGATCGTCGGGCAATCGATCGACGCGATTCAGAGCGGCGCGCTGACCTGGGAGAAGATTACGGTCACGCTGCTGATTATGCTGGGCATTACGCTCGTTGCGTACATTACGAACTATTATTGGCAATACAAACTGTTCGGCGGGGCGTTTGTGCTGGAGCGGATGCAGCGTTCCTTGCTCATGAGACACTTATTGAAGATGACGCCTTCCTTCTATGCACGGAACCGGACCGGCGATCTGATGGCGCTGGCGACCAACGACTTGCAGGCGGTGTCGCAAACGGCGGGCTTCGGCATCCTGACCTTTCTGGATTCGACGATCTGGATGGCGACGCTGCTCGTCACGATGGTGTTTTTCGTCTCATGGAAGCTTACGCTGGCGGCGATCCTGCCGCTGCCGATCATGGCGGTGCTGGTCAGCCTATACGGCAAATGGATTCATAAGCGGTTCATGGACGCCCAGGACGCCTTCGGCCATATGAACGACGGCGTGCTGGAGACCATATCCGGCATTCGCGTCATCCGGGCTTACGTACAGGAACGGGAGGCGGAAAAGCGGTTTGCCGCCGTCACCCGGGATGTGCTGGACAAAAATATCGCGGTCGTCCGTATCGACGCTTTATTCGAACCGACGATGAAAATATTAACCGGCGCGAGCTACCTGATCGGTCTCGGTTATGGCGCCTACCTCGTCTATAACAGCGAACTTACCATTGGCGGACTCGTCGCGTTTAACGTCTACTTGGGCATGCTGATCTGGCCGATGTTCGCGATCGGCGAGCTGATCAATATTATGCAGCGGGGAAGCGCCTCGCTGGACCGGGTCGGGGCGGCGCTGGGCTCGAAGCAGGACGTTCCGCCTCCTGCGGTTCCGGTAACGGTCGATGCACCCGAGAGAATCGAGTTCAACAACGTTACGTTCCGTTACCCGTCCTCGCCGGTCGATAATTTGCGCGATGTGACGATTACGCTCGAGCCGGGCATGACGCTCGGCATCGTGGGCCGGACGGGTAGCGGCAAGACGACGCTGATCAAGCAATTGCTGCGGGAATATCCGCCGGGAGAAGGGACGGTATCCATCTCCGGCACGCCGATCGAAGCGATCGCGCCTGAACAGCTGAAGTCGTGGTACGGCTACGTGCCGCAAGAGCACTTCCTGTTCTCCCGCACGGTACGCGCGAACATCGCATTCGGCAGCCGGACCAGCGGTGCCTCGACGGAGGAACTGGAGAAGGCGATCTCCGTGTCAGCGCTGCGCAAAGATATGAGCTTCCTGCCGAAAGGGCTGGAGACGATGGTCGGGGAGAAAGGCGTATCGCTGTCCGGAGGCCAGAAGCAGCGCGCCTCGATTGCCCGGGCGCTCGTATCCGATCCGCCGATTCTGATGCTGGACGACGCGCTGTCCGCTGTCGATTCGCGCACCGAGGCGGAGATCGTGGCGAACATCCGCACGGCGAGAGCCGGCAAGACGACGCTGATCGCCACACACCGGCTGTCTGCCATTCAGCATGCGGACTGGATCGTCGTTATGGATGGGGGACGGATCGCCGAGCAAGGAACGCACAACGATCTCATCCGGCTCGGCGGCTGGTACAAGGAGCAGTATGAAGTGCAGCAGTTGGAGATGAAACGGACCGGAGGGGAGTGAAACGATAGATGAGCGATACGGAGCATTATGATTTGGATATCGACCGGTCGGCGGGCAGCAAGAAGCAGACGCTGGCGCGGCTGATCAAGTACGCGCTCGGCTTCAAGACGCAGCTGCTGCTGGCGCTGCTAATGCTGGCCGTCGCGGTGACTGCTGAATTGGCCGGTCCGTTCGTCGCGAAGCGGATGATCGACCTGCACATTTCCGGAATCGAGAAGCCCTGGTTCCGCGCGGAATCGGCCGGCACCGCTGCCGTCATATTCGACGGGGTGGCCTACAAGCGGGAGGACCGGTTCGGGGAAGGGGAGCCGAAAGGAGCGGAAGTCCGGATTGTTCAGGCGGGCACCGCCTACTACTTTATAGATGGCAGCATCCCCTTCGACGGCTCGCGCTCCGTGACGGAGCGGGGGGAGGTACGGATTCAGTCCGGTGCCGAATCCCGCACGTACGAAGCGCGTCAGTTGACGGTGCAAGAAACGTTCAGCTTTTTCCGCCCTGAGATTGCCGGCATGATCCGGCTTTGCTGGTTTTACTTCGGCCTGCTGGCTGTATCCGCGCTGTTCTCCTACGGCCAGCGCTACTTCCTGCAGTCTTCGGCGAACCGGATTATCCGGGATATGCGGACAGACGTATTCGGGCAACTGAACCGGATGCCGGTCCGCTACTTCGACAATTTGCCGGCAGGCAAGGTCGTCTCCCGGGTAACGAACGATACGGAGACGATCCGCGAGCTGTACGTAACGGTGCTGGCGAACTTTTTTACCGGGGCCTTGTATATGGCCGGCATCTTTGTAGCTTTATTTATTCTCGATGTGAAGCTTGCTGCCATTTGCCTCTTCATCCTGCCTGTGCTGGCCGTCTGGATTTACGTATACGGCCGCAAGGCCAAACGCTACAACCGGACGATCCGGTCCGCCGTCGGCGAAATCAACGGTGTGATCAACGAATCGATCCAAGGAATGCCGGTCGTTCAGGCGTTCGGAGGCGAGAAACGGATCGAGGCGGAGTTCGAAGCGATTAATTCCAGACTGTTTACGTTCCGCAACAAGCTGCTGAACTTGAATTCGTTCACCGGTCACAACCTGGTCGGGGTTATCCGGAACATCGCCTTCGTCGCCGTCATCTGGTATTTCGGCGGCACCGCCTTGTCGGGACCGGGGGCGATCGTGACGCTGGGCGTCTTGTACGCGTTCGTCGATTATTTGAACCGGCTGTTCAATCCGATCGTCAACATCGTCAATCAACTGCCGAATCTGGAGACGGCGCTCGTCTCCGCGGAGCGGGTATTCGTGCTGCTGGACGAGGAAGGCGAGGACGTGTCGGACCGGAGGATGGACCGGTTCAAGGGTGACGTCAAGTTCGACGACGTATGGTTTGCTTACAAGGAAGAAGAGTACGTGCTGAAAGGAATCGGCTTCGAGGCGAAGCAGGGGCAGACGGTGGCGCTGGTCGGCCATACGGGTTCGGGCAAAAGCTCGATCCTGAACCTGCTGTTCCGGTTCTACGACTCGAAGCGGGGAACGATCTCGATCGACGGCACCGACATCCGCGACGTGCCGAAGCAGACGCTGCGCCAGCATATGGGCATCGTGCTGCAGGACCCGTTCCTGTTCACTGGCACGATCGGCTCGAATGTATCGCTTGACGACCCTTCAATCACACGCGAGCGTATCCTGAAGGTACTTGCCGACGTCGGTGCGGACCGACTGCTGGAGCATCTGCCCAAAGGCATCGACGAGCCGGTGATCGAGAAGGGGAGTACGTTGTCCGCCGGCCAGCGGCAGCTGATTTCGTTCGCCCGCGCGCTGGCGTTCGATCCGGCGATCCTGATTCTGGACGAAGCGACGTCCAATATCGACACCGAGACAGAGGCGCTGATCCAGAAAGCGCTCGAGGTCGTCAAGAAGGGGCGGACGACGTTCGTCATCGCGCACCGGCTGTCCACGATCCGCAGCGCCGATCTGATTCTGGTCCTCGACCGGGGCCGGATCGTCGAGCGCGGCAATCACGACGAGCTGATGAAGCGGCAGGGCAAATATTATCAGATGGTCCAGATCCAGCATGGGGACTTGGCTCCGGCCGGTATCGGCTAAAGTCGGTTCTTACAACCAACCGATACCAAAATAACGCCCCGGCCATGGCCGGGGCGTTTATTGTCCGCCGCCCGAAGGAGACGTTTCCGGATAGGGATTTCCAGCGGGATTCGGAGAATCCTGCCGGGCTTTTCCTCGCCTCGTACGCACCGATCCGACGCTCCACAACAGCAAGGGAATGAACAGCCCGAACGTTAGAATATAAGGCGGCCATATTTTGCCGTCCCACATTTTTACGTAGGCGGTATTCGGGTACATCAACAGCGATATCACGACAAGCAGCATGCTAAGGGGAGCGACCAGCATCGTATCGTCCTTCAGCTTAAGCAGTTGGCCGATTCCTTTGAGTCCCGCATAAAAATAAACGATTAATTTATAAAACAAGGAAATGATCCACAGCGTAGCCATAATGACCTCGATCCGTGTCAGAAAGTCGGCGATATTAATTTTTTTGGCAAGGGCATAGCTGGGATATACTTGCTGCAGCGTATTTCCCAATCCGAGCACGGAGATGCATACGACTGTAATGATCAACAGGTAGACGCCTCCAATCAAGCTCCCGGTGTAAAGCGCTTTGACGACTTCTTGGCGCGGCGCGTCGACCCGGCTGGGAAAGATCATCAAAAAAAAGACGAGCGGCATGGTTGAAAAGCTGACATAGTCCAGCATTCCGCTTAAAACCGGCTTCATCCCGCTGGTAAAAGCAGGCTGCAGATGTTCCAGTTTCATATTAGGCAGTACCATTACGATTAAGGCGACGTACAAAATAAAGAAAGCCGGATACATTATTTCGGAGGCGCGGGCCAGCGTTCCGATTCCTAACCGCATCCCCATCAAGACGACAAGCGCAAATAAAGTGTGAACGATGGGAGCAGGGGTATCGGCTATGATTTGAGTAATAAAAAAGTCGCCCAAATAGCTGATCAGCGAGGCGGCCCCTACCACGAGGGCGGTGAATATATACAGGACGGATACCGCTGAGCCGAACCATTTGCCCAGCCATTTGCGGTTCATCTCTACGAGGGTGCAGTCCGGCGCCAGCCGGCTGATCGCGCTGTACAGCGCGATCAGCCCCAGGCTGAACGCCATGCCGAGCAGGATCGGGATCCAGGCATCCTGCCTAACTTGGGAGGCCGTACTCAGCGGGATGAACAAAATCGAGCTGCCGATCGTAAAAAGAGTAACCAGATGCTTCAGCTGGCGAGCGGTTATTTTCCGTTGATTCATCGGTCTCTCCTCCCGGTTATTTCAGCAAACCGAACAGAAAATCGCTGAACGGCTTGTACGCGTAGGCGATCCAGTCCAGCGGATTGGGTACCGGAAGACGAAGGCTTTTTGCAAGGCCGAGGCCGAGCGAGAACGCCAGAAACGCATAAAACGCCGCTTTTTCCCGTGTGCCCAGTTTTCTTAGCTTCGGAAGCTCCAACCAGACAATCGCTACTCCAGCCGCCAAAACTCCGAGAACTGCCAGCATGAGTGTCACCGCTCCATCTTGTTAATGAAAGAATTGCTCTGTGTGCCGGTTCCGAGCGTGGTTACCTGAATGTTATAATGGACGGGCACCTTCGGGAATATTTGTTCCCAGTCTTTCTGCAGACGTTCCCACTCTTTCGGATTGCTGCGGCGGATCGCTTCGCCGAATCCGAAAATATCCGCTTTGTACTTCTTCTGGGCCCGCTGCACGGTTTTCTCCACGATCGACTTTATCTTTTTTTCCCCTTCCCGGTCCATTCGGTTTAAGGTGTCCAGATCCGATATATCGATATTGCACGCAACTTCCCCGACATTTTGGTCGATGCGGATATCGAGAGTTATCTCGGGCTTCCCATTCACCAGTTTGCCCGACAGCTTCGTTTTGGTCCGGATTACCTCTACGTCCATTTGTCCTCCTCCCGGACAAGGGAGAACGCCGACCGTGCTTTTCACCCGGTTTACAATGTAGTTGTATCCTTTGCTCTCTTCTTCGTTTAACCAGCCGACCAGCTTGTCCTTGCGGAATACCCCGATCGTCGAATATTTGAGGAAAGCGTTCGTTTGCGTCGTCTTTAAATTATCGACCGTGATGCCGCCCTCCGCTTCTCCCATTACCCGGACCCCGGTTAACGTTGCTTCCTTGCCCGTAGTCATCAGATCCGTCATCAGCTCGTCCAGAAATACCCCGACTGTCGGCGCCCATACGCTCTCCGACGTTTGCAGCGTCTTGTATAAAAAGTTGGCTGGCACTTTCTCGAGCGGCTGCAAGATGCTGAGCACCTGCTTCGCTTCGGTATCCCGGGCGATGATGACGTAAAAATCGGTGCGCATCTCGTGGTCCCGGGCGAATACGTCCAATATGTTCTGGATGCCTTCCTTGGCCACTTCCTCGCTGATGATCAGCATCCGCAGATGGGACATGTAGATTTTGCGGGGAGTATGCGTCGTCATCCGCCGAAAAATCTCAAACATCGTCTTTCCCGTTTCATCGTAGATCGTCACGGGAGAATTGTCACCCCCTCCTTTTCGGGCGGCGATCTCCTGCGGATTTACGATTTGGATCGATATCTGGTATTTCTCCCCTTGCTTATCGATGCCGACTCCGAGGGCGATGGACAGATCGTTCAGCTCCCTGCGGTTCCAGCAGCCCGACAGCAGCGCGATCGTCAATATGCTGATTGCAAAGGTTGCCGTTATCCGTTTCATATGCGCCCCCGCTTATGCTTTATTCTGGTTGATGTCCTTGTACTCCCGAAGGAGAGGAGGACGCCTGGTTGGCCTGGTTATCGTTGCCGGAGGACATTCCCCCGCTGCCGGCCGCTGCCGGTCCGCTCCGGCGATTCATTTGCCACCAAGGAACGCGGACTACGTTGTCTTTCTGGTCTTTGGCGTTAAACGGAGCGAAGGGCTTCATGTACGGAATGCCGAACGATTGCAGGTGGCACAAATGAAGGACAAGCGCAATCATCCCGATAATAATCCCGAAGAAGCCGAACGACGCCGCCAGCCCCATGAAGGCGAACCGCAGCAAACGGATGGAGATGCCGATCTCGAAGCTGGGAAAAATAAAGCCAGTAATCGCTGTAATCGATACGATAATGACCATCGCCGGAGAGACGAGACCGGCTTCGACGGACGCTTGTCCGAGCACGAGAGCGCCTACGATCGAGATTGCCGTTCCGACGGCCCGGGGCATCCGGACGCCCGCTTCCCGCAGCAGCTCGAACGTAATCTCCATCATCAGCGCCTCGATAAACGCGGGAAACGGGATGCCCTCCCGCTGAGCGGCCAGACTGATCAGCAGGGAGGTCGGAAGCATCTCCTGATGGAAGGTCGTGATCGCAATATACAAGGCGGGAGCCAGCAGCGAGATAAACAAGGCGAGATACCGGAGCGCGCGCAAAATCCCGAAATCGGCCCGATGGTAGTAATCTTCCGGGGATTGCATGAATTGGGTGAACAGCCCGGGAACGAGCAGCACGAACGGCGTCCCGTCGACGATTACGGCCACTCTTCCTTCCAGCAGCGCCGCCGCCGCGACATCCGGGCGTTCGGAATTGTTGACGGTCGGGAAGACGGTGAACGTCGTATCCTGAATAAACTCCTCGATATAGTTGCTTTCCAGCACGCCGTCAAGCTGGATGGCTCCGAGCCGCTCATGCAGCTTCGCCAGCACGTCTTCCTTGACGAGCCCATTAATGTACATGACGGCCACATCGGTTTTCGTGACGCTGCCGATCTGTTTCATCTCGAGCCAAAGGTTCGGGTCTTTGATCCTTCGGCGGATCAGCGAGATGTTCGTATGAATCGCTTCGGTAAACGCGTCCTGCGGCCCGCGGACGACCGTCTGCGACACAGGCTGGGATACCGGGCGCAGATCGCCCCCGCGGGTGTCCACGACGACGGCCACATCGGCCCGATCGGACCAGACGACGGTATCGCCGGACAAGATAGCCCTTTGAATCGCGTCGAAATCGGTTTTGCAGCTTACATCACCAACGGTTATGGCGAGATGGCGCATGATGCTGCCGGAATCGTCCGGGTCGATCGAGCCGCTGTGCAGCAGCATCGATTCCATCAGACGGAAAACCATATCTTTGCTGACCAGCCCGTCCATATATGTAATCGCAAGTTTGCCTTCCCATCCTTGACTTAACACCAGTTCCCGTACGATCAAGTCGTTGCTGTTACCAAAGTTCGATTTCAGCTGGGCCAGATTTTGCGCAAGGGAGCGGTGAATGTTCATGACGGCTACCTCGAAGTTGTTTTATTCCCATTATGGACCAAACGGTTTCACTTTATAATCAGGTGTATATCCGCCGGTCAATTGGAAAACATTAATCCGTATAAAAAGCGCGGGGATGGCAAAGAATGACCGGTCGCCGCCGGCAGGGAGGGGAAGCATGGAACGGGGAATTGTAACGGCTCGTCAATTCGCAATGCTTGTCGTCCTGTTCGTCATCGGAGACACGATCCTGTACTTGCCGGCCAAAATCGTGCAGGAAAGCCAGCAGAACGCCTGGCTGTCGGGCTTGTTCGGCATTGCCGCCGGCCTGGTGATCGTTTCGGTATACGGCGTCCTTGCCGGATGGTATCCGCGTCAACATCTGCTAGAAATGTACGGATCGGCGTTCGGCAAGCTGGCCGGACAGGCGCTCGGGTGGGCGGCGGTGTTGTTTTTCACGCTTGATTCCGGCATTGTTCTGTGGCAGGTAGGCGATTTTATGGTAACTCATATTATGCCGGAGACGCCGATTCAGTCGTTTCTGATTTTGTTTATGGCGGTTGTCGTATGGGGATACCGACTCGGGCTCGGGACGATCGTCCGTTCGGCGGAAATCTTTTTTTATCTGGTCATCTTTCTCTTTGTCGTGCTGATCGTGCTGCTTATTCCCGAGGTGGAGCCGAAACGGCTGCTGCCGGTGTTCGACAAGGGGGCGAATCCGGTGCTGAGAGGCGGCGTTTTGCTGGTCGGTTATTATTGCGAGGCGTTTATTTTAATGATGCTGCTCCCAGCCGTGCGCTCCCGGCGGCCGATCGGAGGAGCTTATCGGATCGGCATGCTGACCGGCAGTTCGGTGCTCGCGGTCACCATCCTGACATGCCTTCTTGTGCTGGGAGCGCCTGTTACGGGCTTGCAGCTGTTTACCTCGTTCGTACTGGCCAAAAAAATCAGCATCGCCGATTTTCTGGAACGGATCGAAGTGTTTATGGCGTCGCTGTGGTTCCTTACATTATTTGTAAAGTTGTTTCTGTGCTTTTATGCGGCCGTCTTAGGGACGACCCGTTTGCTGAAGCTGAAGGACGACCGGGTATTGTCCTTGCCGTTTGCGTTACTGACTGTCGTGTCCTCGTTCGTTATCGTGCCTACGAGCATTTACTTCAATCAGTTCATTCAGCACACGTGGTGGGCATTCAGCGCAACGTTCGGGTTATTGATTCCGGTTGCGATGCTGGGAAGCGCCTGGGTCCGCTCCTTGTCTCCGGTAAAAAAATAACCGCAGGGCGCCGAAGACGCATATTCGGACCGGGAGGAAGGAAATCTATTCAGGAAAACGATTCTAGAAAGAAGCCGGGAGGGTGTTGGCAATGGCTTTGATTCCGCACGATTCGTTTCGCAATCTGGAAGGCTGGAGACGCGATCTGGACCGTCTGTTTAACGATTTTCCGGCCTTTGTAAAAGGCGATCAGCAGTTCGGCGCCCATCGGATCGACATCCACGAGACCGAGCATGAAGTAGTGGCTACCTGCGATTTGCCGGGGCTGGAGAAAAAGGAAGACGTGCATATCGACGTTGACGGCAATATGTTGACGATTGCCGGAACCGTCAACCGGACTCACGAGGTGAAAGACGAGCAGATGCATCGGCAGGAGCGGTTTTACGGCCGGTTTCACCGGTCGGTCACGCTGCCCGCCGCTGTGAACGAAGAGGCGATTAAAGCGAGTTACCGCAACGGCGTGCTCGAGATCCGCATGACCAAGCTGCAGCCTCCTCCGAAGAAAAAGATCGATATCGAGTTTCACTAAGGGCAGCAAACCTCAGAAGCGCAGCAACCCCCAAACAGGCCGCTTTGGCCGTGGTTGGGGGTTTTTGTTTTTTGAACGTTAAAGAATGTTTTAATGTTTAAATTCAATAAAGCGATAAGTGGTAAATTGAAACATTCGTTCATATCAGAAAAGCTTCCGCTTAAGCAGGGTCATTCATCGTGGAAAGGGGGGCGTTTAGAAGCTTTTCTTAAAAGATCAGAATGTTTATGTTCTTCACCGTATTAAAGCGAAGATGAGCCCGGAATGTAAGCTAAACCATACTCTAACGGACATGGTGGAGGCTATTTCGCTGAAGAACAGTTTTTTGAAATGTAACGGTCACCACAGCGCTTATTTACTCCGAACCACCTCTAAAAGTAACATATCTCACCAAATAGTTGCATTCATGTCCGTTAGAAATCAAATGGATCGAAATGCACCGTAATAACGACCGCTGTGTCCGTAAGAGTTATTGTTCTCCGCGTTTCCTTACTTGGCGTTAGATTAGAGAACATATACTACTCAGGTTCGATGACTAACGAATCGGACCGTACTTATGGCTGAAAAACGACGTTATTCCAGACTTAACGAATCCAAGCATCGTTATCGAACCGAAAGTGGAAAAAAACGATCCGATTTGCGGGAATAACGATTCAAGAGTTCGTTACAAATTCAAACGCCCGCATTCGGCTTCGATAACGAATGTGGGGTTCGTTAGCCATACCACCGCATGAAGGCAACACGATTGAGAGCGAGCGGTTGTAGCGAAGGTATCCATTCCCTTCCACGCGCTGGCGGATGGGTTTGCATGTCAAAGAACCATCAGGTGCTTTACGGACGGTTCTTTCTTATCGTTGCAGAAATTTTAAATTTGCTAAACGGTAAAGCATCGAAGCTTTGCGTCAATATAGCAAAATGCGAGTTTATGTACCAAGAAAAGCCTCCTCTTACGCAGGGTCATTCATCGTGGAAAAGGCTTCGTTTAAATGCTTTTCTTATTTATCGTCAAATCTTTTTCCGATGGTGTAAGCCCCTCTTCGAACGGATGCAGCTTGAGAATAAGGTCGTCAGCCTCCGCTTTACAGTGAAATTGGGGTCCTATAATATTCACCCCTGAATTTCCGTTGACATTTTCCAGTGATTTGAAATAATGAATGGAAAGGCTTGCAAGCGAAACGACGGTATCCGCCGTCTGTTTATGTGGAGGTGCTTCAGCTCATGGCAAATGCCGAAGGTGTCAGCCTGCTCTGGTTGTCGGAAGCTTTAAAGGAACAGTACAGGGACGTCGTACATATTTCCCCATCGGCCATAACCGATCTGGGAATCGACCGGATCGTCCAGGAACTAAGCTTTCATTACAGCTATTCGGACTTTATCCGGCAGCAACTGCTGCAATTGTGCGCGGACTCAGGCACCATTTCGTACCGTCTCGATATTATGGAAGATTTCTGCTCCGTCTCCGGACTTGGCGACGACTTCGAGAAATTGCTGCCCGTTCTTCATAAGCTGGGTACTTACAATCATTCGAAATATATGAAAAATGCCGAGCCGCTGCGCAATATAGCTTGGCAGCTGGAGATATTGGGCCTATACGTCGAATGCGTCTCCGGGCTGAACCGGATCATGACCGAATACAAGTCGGAGATTCGTTCCGAGGGGCTTCAGCGTTTGCTTCGGTTCACCGCGCAGTTGATGGAGGGAGATTCGTTTCAGGCGCTTGTTGAGGAGCTGCCCGATTTCCAGAACAAGCTGCAAAGCATGTCGAGCGTGACGATCCGGATCGACTTGGATTACGAGTTTAAGCCGGCCGACGCGGTTATTGTCGCGCTCGAATCGAAGACTGTGAAGAAGCGTCCCCTGGTGTCCCGATTGCTGGGACTGAAGTCCGGTGAGGATTCGTACGAAGGCGTTTCCTTGCATCAGCCGGTCCGCAAGCTGAGCCACACGCCATTGGACGCGGGGATGTCCAAAATCTTGGTGGAGCTGTTTAACGACTCGATTATCCCGATCGGGAACGCGCTGAAGAAATATATCGATCTTAATACCCGGATCGTTGCCGATCTGGAGGCGGAGCTGGGGTTTTATATCGGCGCCTCCCGGTTGACGCACAGAATGAACGCCGCAGGATTAAAGATGTGTAAGCCGGAAACGGTCGCCCCGGATGAGCGGATCTGCCGGCTCGAAGGAATGGCCGACCTGATTTTGTCGATCGGCTTGACCCGCCAATATCCCGGAATGGATCTTAGCCATTCGATCGTCGCCAACGATGTCGAGTTCGGCCCGGACGGCAGAATTTTTTTGCTGACAGGCCCCAATCAAGGCGGCAAAACGACCTATACCCGGGCGATCGGAGTCGCTCAGCTGCTGTTCCAGGCCGGTATCTTCGTGCCGGGACGGAGCGGGGCGATCAGCCCGGTTGACCGGATTTTTACTCACTTCAGCGAAGAGGAGAAGCCGAATATCAACAACGGCCGATTGGGAGAAGAATCGAAGCGGATCAGCATAATTTTCGGCGAAGCAACCCGGACCAGTCTTATTTTATTAAATGAATCGCTGTCGAGTACGAGCCATGCGGACAGTATGCATCTGGCCCGGGACGTGGTCAAAGGGATGCGAGTGTTAGGGTGCCGGGCGGTATATGCCACGCATTTGCTGGAGCTGGCCGCGGGCGTGGAGCGGATTAACGAAGAAGTGGAAGGCGACAGCAAGCTGATCAGTATGGTCGCCGGTGTCGAGCGGTTGGGCTCGGGGGATGGCCGGCCTGCGGCAGCCAAAGGGAAACGGACCTACCTCGTGAATCCCGGACCTCCGAGCGAACTCAGCTTTGCGAGGGATATCGCGGAGCTGTACGGGATCAGCTTCGAGCAGATCGTAAGCTCGCTGAAGGAGCGCAAAGCGATCGACCCCTAGGACGGCGGTCTGTCGGAATGTCGGAAATAAAACGAGAGAGCTTTCGCACTCGCCGCTTTGCGGGTGTGGAAGCTCTCTTGTTGGGATTCGGTCCGTGGAGAAGCTGAGGCGGCGCTTACGGCTGCCGGATCTGGACCGCGCTTAGTACCCGTCGGTCGTGCGGCCCATTTCCTCAGCCATCTCCACGCCCTGCTGTTCAGACACAGACCCGAGGCGGCCCGGCTCGGGGGAAGCCTTTGCCAGCGATTCGGCCACTCTGTGGCCATACTCCGGGTCGGCCTGCCGGAAATGCTCGATCATCTTGTCGCGAACCGCCGGTCGGCATACGAGCAGGGCGCCCGTCAAGTTGCGGATCAACTCGTCCCGCTCCCAATCCTCGAAGCTGCGGTACGTTTCGCCCGCTTGCTTGAAGTCGTTCGCACGTTCGATTTTGCGTCGTACGAGCTTCTCGTTGTACGCCGGCTCGTGCTCTTGGCCTGCAGGTTTCGCTTCGCGAAGCCCGCCGATCGAGGAAGGCTCGTAGTTCACGTGCGGGTCCTGATCCGGGGCCCGGTCGACGAAATGCGTCATCTGCCCGTCCCGCTGGTTCGTCGCCACATGTTTTTTGGGAGCGTTGATCGGCAGCTGCAAGTAGTTCGTCCCGACCCGGTGGCGCTGCGTATCCGAATACGAAAACGTCCGTCCCTGCAGCAGTTTGTCGTCCGAGAAATCGAGCCCGTCCACCAGGACGCCCGTGCCGAATGCGGCTTGTTCGACTTCGGCGAAGTAGTTTTCCGGGTTTTGGTTCAGCACCATTTTGCCGACCGGGAGGAAGGGGAACTGTTCCTGGTCCCACAGCTTGGTCGGATCGAGCGGATCGAAGTTGAGCTCGGGATGCTCATCGTCGCTCATGATCTGGACGCTCAGCTCCCACTCCGGGTATTCGCCGCGTTCGATCGCTTCGTACAAGTCTTGGGTGGCGTGACTGTAGTTTACCCCCTGAATCTCGTCGGCTTCCTGCTGGGTCAGGTTGCGGATCGGCACGTTCAGCGGCTCCCAATGGTATTTGACGAGCACGCCGGTGCCTTCCGCGTTCACCCACTTGTATGTATTGACACCGGAGCCCTGCATCTGCCGGTAATTAGCCGGGATGCCCCAAGGCGAGAAGAGGAAGGTGACCATATGGATCGATTCCGGCGTATTGGACAGGAAGTCGAACATCCGTTCTGGATCGTTGATGTTCGTAACCGGGTCGGGCCTGAACGCATGCACCATGTCCGGAAACTTCAGCGGATCACGGATAAAGAAAATTTTCAGGTTGTTGCCGACCAGGTCCCAGTTTCCGTCCTCGGTATAAAATTTGACGGCAAAGCCTCGCGGATCGCGCAGCGTCTCCGGAGAATGGCCGCCGTGAACGACGGTGGAAAAGCGGACGAATACCGGCGTGCGAGTCCCCGCCTTCTGGAACAGCTTGGCCCGGGTGTACTTGGACACCGGCTCGCCGCCGGCGGTGCCATATGCTTCGAAGTAACCGTGGGCGCCGGCGCCCCGGGCATGCACGACCCGCTCGGGGATGCGTTCCCGGTCGAAGTGGGAGATTTTCTCGAGAAAATGGTAGTTCTCCAGCGTGGAAGGTCCGCGGTCGCCAATCGTCCGGATGTTCTGGTTATCCGTAATGGGATGGCCTTGCCGGTCGGTAAGCGTCATCCCGTCTTCCTGCGGGGCGAACCGCCGGTCGGTTGGGCCTCCTGCACCGCTGACATGCGTTCCGTGTGTCGTCTGATCCGAGTTCATGCTCCAATCCTCCTGGGTAAAATCATTAATCCTACCCATTTTCTGCCTAGACGCCGAGGATTATGCATGACGCGGGCGGCGAACCGTTGAACCGATGGAAGGGCTGGAAGGGCTGGAAGGGCTGGAAGGGCTGGAAGGGCTGGAAGGGCTGGAAGGGCTGGAAGGGCTGGAAGGGCTGGAAGGGCTGAAAGGGCTGAAACTGCTGAAACTGCTGAAACTGCTGAAACTGCTGAAACTGCTGAAACCCCTGGAACCCCTGGAACGGCTGGAACTGCTGAAATCCGCTGAAACTGCTGAACCCCGAGAAGTCCGAGCAACCCTGAGCAACCCAAGCAACCCGAGACTCCCATCCTCCCAGAAACTCATAACCCCCCTCGGCACAGGGAAGCAAGATAAGAATAAAAGTCTCTAGAAGCCGCTATTTGCCACGTTTTCGGCCGATGGAGGAGAATAGAAGTCGATAGAAGCTCTTATTGACAGCCTAATCGGCTTAAAACTTAATATATGTGAAAATAAGAGTTTCAAACATCCGCTATTCTTGTCTGGCGCCCAAGTTTGTTGAAATTAAGAGGTGCAAAAAGCTCTTAATGATGCTGTAGCCGAGAGAGCAGGTGCGCTAATGGTAATATCTGTTAGAATCGATTTGCGATCATCCCGACACAAGCACACTACGGAGCCGATGTACGACAAAGATGCGTCCAGTTTTGTGGATGTAGAGTAAAATATATAATATTGGAGATTTAATATCTGAACATCGGGGCTTGTACGAATTTGCCACCCAAGCACACGCCGCTTAAGTCACATATTACCTAAAGTACTCCTAGTACTCTCTCAAATCTAATAGTATAGGTTGGATGAATATGGTATAGTTGTGCCAAAAAGAGGAATCCATAGATGCAACCTATTAAAA
>NZ_JACXJA010000006.1 GCF_014705615.1 Paenibacillus oceani | reverse complement strand
GATTCACACATATTCCCTGATAGCTCAGTTGGTAGAGCACTCGGCTGTTAACCGAGTTGTCACAGGTTCGAGTCCTGTTCGGGGAGCCATATGGAGAGATGTCCGAGTGGCCGAAGGAGCACGATTGGAAATCGTGTAGGCGTCAAAAGCGTCTCGAGGGTTCAAATCCCTCTCTCTCCGTTCTTCTTGTAAGGCCCGTTGGTCAAGGGGTTAAGACACCTCCCTTTCACGGAGGTAACAGGGGTTCGAATCCCCTACGGGTCACCATAAATCTTCAAAGAGCAAAAAAAAAGTAGTTGCATTTTGGTATCAAACTTGTTATATTAGAACTTGTCACTTCAACAACATGGACGCTTAGCTCAGCTGGGAGAGCATCTGCCTTACAAGCAGAGGGTCGGCGGTTCGATCCCGTCAGCGTCCACCATATACCTTTTTAACGACGCGGGGTGGAGCAGCCCGGTAGCTCGTCGGGCTCATAACCCGAAGGCCGCAGGTTCAAATCCTGCCCCCGCAATTAGCTTTACCAAGTATGGAGCTGTGGTGTAGTGGCCTAACATGCCTGCCTGTCACGCAGGAGACCGCGGGTTCGAATCCCGTCAGCTCCGCCATTTTAACAACCTCATACTTGAGGCTCGGTAGCTCAGTCGGTAGAGCAGAGGACTGAAAATCCTCGTGTCGGCGGTTCGATTCCGTCCCGAGCCACCATGTATGCATATGCCGCTGTAGCTCAATTGGTAGAGCAACTGACTTGTAATCAGTAGGTTGGGGGTTCAAGTCCTCTCGGCGGCACCACTCATGGAGGATTAGCGAAGTGGCCAAACGCAGCAGACTGTAAATCTGTTCTCTGACGAGTTCGGTGGTTCGAATCCATCATCCTCCACCATTTAATAATACCGATCAGGTGTATCATATAGGGGCATAGTTTAAAGGTAGAACAGCGGTCTCCAAAACCGTTAGTGTGGGTTCAATTCCTGCTGCCCCTGCCAGAAGAATATATTATAATATGGCGGTCGTGGCGAAGGGGTTAACGCACCGGATTGTGGCTCCGGCATTCGTGGGTTCAAGTCCCATCGATCGCCCCATATTTTACTAAAACCTATTGGGGATTAGCCAAGCGGTAAGGCAACGGACTTTGACTCCGTCATTCCCAGGTTCGAATCCTGGATCCCCAGTATTTCCTTTATAAGCTTGATCATATTTATGCGGACGTGGCTCAGTGGTAGAGCATCGCCTTGCCAAGGCGAGGGTCGCGAGTTCGAATCTCGTCGTCCGCTCCATATGTATTACGGCGCCATAGCCAAGTGGTAAGGCAAAGCTCTGCAAAAGCTCTACCCCCAGTTCGAATCTGGGTGGCGCCTCCACAACCATCATGTGCCCTTAGCTCAGCTGGATAGAGCGTTTGACTACGAATCAAAAGGTCAGGAGTTCGAATCTCTTAGGGCACGCTTTTTTTTGCCGGTGTGGCGGAATGGCAGACGCGCGCGACTCAAAATCGTGAGGGAAACCGTGGGGGTTCAAGTCCCTTCACCGGCATTGGTATGAAGAAATGCTCTTAGGTAACTGTTACCTGAGGGCCTTTTTTGTTTTCTCTGCTTATTTAGTTCGGGGTTGTCCCCAAAGTGCTCGTATGACGAGGAAGGTCCCCGCTACAAATGAAAGGACTTCAGCCTCCACGTAACCGTGGAAGATGAGGTCCTTTTTCTTGAGGCAAATCGGGTTCTGGATGAGGCGCACAAATCGCAAGATGATTTTGGAGACAGCCCCTAGTTCCCTGTACGCTAGCGGAGCTGTTACGATCGTGGTTCTGAACATGGGCCACAGCACACTAGGTTTTGATCCTCCCGCGAACCGACTTGGCGTATTCGGAAGGCGTCATGCCGGTGGAGCGCTTGAACGTTTTGGAAAAGACATGCACGCTGCTAAAGCCGACCATGGAGGCGATCTCGGTAAAATTGCACATCGCTTCGCGAATCAATAGTTTGGCCCGCTCGAGCTTGAGGTGCGTGAAATACTCCATAATCGTCTGTCCGGTGTGATGCTTGAATACGTCCTTAAGCCGGGTCTTCGATACCCGCAGCGCTTCGCTGAGCTGTTCCAGCGTGAGGGTGGAGCCAATCGATGCGTTCAACTGCTCGATGATTTTTGCGGTCAGTTGGTCTTCTTCTTTCTCCTTGGCGGCGAACGACAGCGGCCGTGTCCAGGCCGAACGGTCGTCTCTGCGGAGAAGACGGATCAGGAACATTTCCAGATACAGCTTCACCATCTGCTCGGCGCCTACTGCTGCGTCCGGACGACGGGAGAGCGGATACTGAAATGGAAAGTGAAACGCTCCTGCTCCCTCCTGCACGATCTTGGCAAGCAGATTCCGCTCTTCGTCGTCGAGCCGGATTACCGCTTCCTCAAACCGCTTCATAGCCGGCGAATAACAGTCGAACGTCAGTACGATGACGTTGGGTGCTTTATCGTTTTTGGCATAGAACCGATGGAACTCGTTAGGCTTATGAAAAATAATAGTCCCTTGGCTGATGAGATACGAACGTTCGTCCGCCCACACCTCGATCTCGCCTTTGTCGACATAAAGAAGTTCCCAGAAATCGTGCGATTCCCCGTAGAAAATAAAGTGTTTGCCGAACTCATAATAATACATCGTAATCATTTCGTTGATTATAATCGCCGGTTCCAGCCGCGTCCGTACATAGTCCATGGTCGTACTGCTCCGATCTTCTAACGTTGTGTTCATCATATCGCACATCCGGTATGTTGAAAAGCCGGAATCTTCCGCCCGATTTGTCCAAAATTGTGGCTTCCGAGACAAAGATTTGCCCGTAGTTTGCTCTTACAATAAGGGGGAACAAAGGAACAAACAATGGGGAGGTCGCCAATAATGAATGTGGGAGTTATCGGGTACGGCAACCGGATCAAGTCGGTTATCGCCAGTATCCAGAAAACCGATCCGTCCGTCGTCATCAAGGCGGTAGCGGATATACGCAAAGACGCATTGAAGGCGGATGAAGGACATATTCAACTGTACGATACGCCGGAGGCTATGATGGCTTCGGAGAAGCTGGACGGAATTATGATCGGCACGCGTTGTTCGCTGCATACCGAAATGGCGCTGAAGGTGCTGCCTACCGGAATTCCGTTGTTTATGGAGAAGCCGGTGGCGACTACGCTCGAAGATGCGCGCAGGCTGAAAGCCGGTTATGAGGCGGGGAAAAGCAAAGTTGTCGTGTCCTTTCCGCTTCGCGTAACGACGATCGTGCAGAAAGTAAAGGAGATCATTGATTCGGGCATGATCGGCACGGTCGAGCACGTTCAGGCGGTGAATAACGTTCCGTATGGCGGCGTCTATTTCCACCACTGGTACCGGGATGAGGAGGAAACGAAAGGGCTGTTTCTTCAAAAAGCGACTCATGATTTCGATTACATTACGTACATTCTTGGGAAAGAGCCGGTAGAAGTCGCGGCGATGGTTTCCAAGCAAATTTTCAAAGGAACGAAGCCGGCCGGTCAAAAGTGTGTCGACTGCGAAGAGAATCAGACATGTCCGGATAGTCTCGTTCACGGAACCCAGAAAAACAGCAGCTGGGAGTATTGCTGCTTCGCCGAGGATACCGGCAATGAGGATTCTGGAAGCGCTCTGATCCGTTACGACACGGGGATGCATGTATCGTATTCGCAGAACTTCTTTGTACGCAGAGAAGCGGGTGCCCGCGGAGCCCGGTTCATGGGTTACAAGGGAACGGTCGAATTCGATTTTTATACGAAGGAAATTAAAGTTATCATGCATCATGAGCCTTCCGTTCAAACGCACCGGTTCGATGCCGCTAATGACCATTTCGGCGGAGATGCTGTATTGGCCCAGAACTTTATTGATTTGATGCAAGGAAAGGAAAACTCGGTGAGCGATTTGGGTTCAGGTTTAACGAGCGCGCTGTTGTGCTTGAAAGCGAGAGAATCGGCTCTGACCGGTACGTTCCAGGAGCTGGTGTGGTAAGCCACAGCGCTAATCACAGCCTCGTTCATCCCGGGAGCGTATAAGCGGCCGAATAGCTAGACATGTACAATATTCCCGACGGTAGCAGCCGGACGTCCGTTTCTGGTATAATGGATGGTATCAAGTCAAGACGGCTCGCAAAGGCGGTGAACTTCCAATGTCTTCAATATCGGCGGATTTGTGCGAAGAAACTTGCAGCGGTTCGGAGTCTGCAGAATGGGAAACGGTGAAGCAGCGGATGCTGCCCGACGATTCCGTACTGAAGCTGGCCGATCTGTTCAAAGCGTTGGGCGATCCGACCCGGGTCAAGCTCATCTATGCGCTTATGCAGCGGGAGTTATGCGTGCACGACTTGTCGAGCGTGCTTGACATGGGGCAATCCGCGGTGTCCCATCAGCTCCGGTATTTGCGGAACATGCGGATCGTGAAGCGGCGCAAGGCAGGCAAGACGGTGTATTATTCGCTGGATGACGCTCATATCGAACAAATCTTTGAGCAGACGCTTCATCATATTCATCACGAATGACTCTCGTATCCGATACGGGAGTTTTTCTTTATCGTTACAGAATTCGGCAGGATCACATACAGGAGAAGAAACCGGCTCGCAAAAGGCAGTTGTTCTTGAAGCCGTTTTAGTTCTTTACTTCGAATTGATCCATTCATGAAGTAAACTTTAGATTCCCAGTAATGTCCAACAATATTGAAAAGTGGTATAATGATGGATAAGTTGTTAGTCTTCGGCAGTAGTGCGCTGCGGTCGTAACTCGCAAAGTTAGGGCCAGAGGGCCATGGTAGGTGAATCCGGCAATGAGACTTGAGGATGTAGTCGGCCGCAAGCTGAAGAAGGATCTGATTCTGAGTAACGGCATAGTGCTGATCCCGGCTGGAACCGTTCTAGAGAACGAGCAGATGGACTTTCTAGGCCGCCATTATATCGGGCTGGAGCGGCTGGAGCTTGAGCTCATAAGCGAACCGGAGCGTCCCTTAGCGACGAATGAGCCGCTTATTAATCAGGCGACGCAAGAGATTCGCGAAGTGTTCCATTATATGCGCCGAACCGGCAAAGTTCCGATGGAGGAAGTGCAAAGGAGCATTCTTCCGACGATCTCCCAGGCTGCGGAGTACCCTAGCTTATACAATGTACTGTCGGGACTCCAGGCGAAGGATGACTACACCTACAGACATAATATCGGTGTGGGCGTCATCTCTACGATGCTGGGCAAGTGGCTCCAGCTCGAAGACGAGATGCTTGGTCTGCTGACTACGGCGGCGACGCTGCACGATGTAGGCAAAATCCATATCGATGACGATCTGTTGAACAAGCCCGGGCGGTTTACTGACAAGGAATACGAGTTAATGAAAATGCATACGATATTCGGCCATGACATTATTAGCAATACGCCGGGTCTTCACCCGGATGTAGCGCTCGCCGCCCTGCAGCATCACGAGCGGGAGGATGGCAGAGGATACCCGTATGGCATCAATGGAATTGAAATCGCTTACTTTAGTAAAATCGTAGCCGTCGCGGACGTCTTTCACGCGATGACTTCGAAGCGGGCGTATAAAGAAGCGTCCCCGTTTTACGAAGTGATGCAGCAGATGATAACGGACGGCTTCGGCAAGCTCGATCCGGTCATATGCAATCTGTTCGTTCATCGGATGATGGATATGTCTGTGGGCAGCGACGTCGTGCTTACAGACGGCCGGCAGGCGCGCATACTGAACGTGCACCCCGGCGACCCCATTCATCCGTCCGTTCTTGCCGGTCACGATTACATCGACTTGCGAATGCACCGGCAACTCCATATTAAGTCACTCGTAGGGTAGGAAGGGGCAAGCGGCGGGATTGTATACCCGATGAACAGGGAAGGGCAGCAACTGGGCTGGAACCGCGGAACGGCCGGAGCAGGGACCATTCCTCGAAGCGGAGAGCGGTGCGCATACAGCTTATAGAGAAAGGGGCTGTTCCTTCCGTGTTCGCATGACATGGAACATCCTGATCTCCATACAAAAGGACCTCGCATTCCACTGTAACGTGGAGGATGAGGTCCTTTTTTCCGATATGTCGGATGTTTAAGTTCATTACCGAACTAAAAAAGGGTAAGGAGGGTCATCTCCTTGGACGAGTCAGCATGTTCAGCAGCGAGCGTCGCAAGTGCTTATTGCGGGTGACCGTTTGGCTTTCTGCTCTGCTTTGCAGCGAGGAAGAAGCCGAGTAGGAGCGGTTTGTACCCGTTATTTTGTCCAAAACCCGCTTGGATGGAGAAATAAGAGCGGTTTGAAGCTGTTAAAATCCGCGAAAAGGGTGCATTCCCCATCAGTTGGCTGAAATAAGGGGTACAAACCGCCTCTATTCGTCTCGCTCTTCCCCTTATGCCGAAAATAGAGGGTGTCAAAACCTCTTATTTGGTGGTGGAGCTTGTAAGCAATTTGGATCAGCTGGCCGTTCCCGCATCAATAAAAGATCGGCAGCGTAAAGCTGACCGTGCAGCCCTGCCCGGTATCGCTGTCCGCCCAGATGCGTCCCCCGTGATATTCGACGATTTCTTTCGCGATGGCAAGCCCCAGACCGCTCCCTTTGCCGGCGTTGTTCCGCGGCGTTCCTTTGTAGAACCGGTCGAAAATATAGGGCAGATCTTCCTTCGCTACGCCGGTGCCGCTGTCGCACACTTGGACGATCAGCTCGTCTTTGAAGGCGCGGCCGGTTTTTTTCTCGAAGATGATCTGGATCAGACCGTCGCGCGGCGTATATTTGAGCGCATTGAAAATCAGGTTGGCAAACACCTGGTCAAGCCGGTCTGCGTCCACATTCAAGACGACCGGCCGGTCGAGCGTGTCCTGAACTTCGAAACGGATACCGTGAGCGCTCACATCAAGCTCGAATTTCTCTTTGATTTGCCGGAGCAAGTCCTGCGCAGGCACTTCACGCATCCGAAACGCCGCCTGTCTCGATTCCAGCTGCGCCAGCTCGAACAAGTCCTGTATCAGCCGGTTGAGCGTAAGCGATTTGGAATGAATGAGCCGCAAATATTTGCTCATCTGCTCCGGTTCGGTCACGACGCCGTCGAGCATCGCCTCGACATATCCTTGGATCGAAGTAATCGGTGTGCGCAAATCGTGCGAGATGTTGGTCAGGAGCCGGATGCGCGACCGTTCGATGCGCTCCAGATCCTCGTTCATTTCCTCCAGCTGCTGCTTGGACTGCTGCAGGGACAAGGTCCGTTCGGCGATTTTCTCTTCCAGGTTGTTGTTCAGCTCGGTTAATTGCTTGTTCAGCTTCTCGAGCTCGTCCGTATGCTGGTTGGCTTCCCGAATCGCCTGCTTGAGCGTAAGCAACGTCTTCACCCGGGTAAGCAGCTCTTTTTTATCGATCGGCTTCATCATATAATCGTTAATTCCGGCGTCGAATCCTTCGTAGACGAATTCCGGCTTTTTCTCGGAGTACAGCATCATAATAGGCAGATCCATCATCGAGTAATGCCGGCGGATCGTTCTGCACACTTCAAACCCGGACATTTTCGGCATAAACGCATCCAAGATGATCAGATCCACCGAGCTGGTCTCGCTGATCGTCCGGATCGCCTGCAAGCCGGAGGTCGCCGTGCTGATCGCATAAGGCTCGAGCGACAGCTGATTGTACAGCACTTGCAGGTTAACCGGCTCGTCGTCAACGATCAGGATATGAGGCGCCCGTGACTTGGACTCGCCCGCTTGGACCATCTGCTCGAGCAAATGTCCGATCGCCTGCAAATTCTGGTCGATCTCCTCGATCGGCATCGTGTACGCCCGGCTGGACGGCAAGGTGAATGTAAAAGTCATGCCGGCGTTATTCTCGGACTCTACCTGGAGATCGCCTCCGTGCATCTGGACGAGCTGGCGCGTCGTCGCCAGACTGATCTCCGAGCCTCCGGCATGCAGCCGCTCGGACCGGATCGCTTCGCGCAGATCCAACAGCTCCTCGCGGGATAACATAACCCCCGCATTCGATACGCAGATCTCGACCCATTCCCCGGCTTCGCGGGCGGACACGGCAATGACTCCGGATTGCGACTGCTTCACCGAGAACGAGATCAGATGGACGAGCATCTGCTGAAGATGGGCTTCGTCGGCGACCACATAAGGGATATCGGGTCCTATATCGTTACGCAGAACGACGTTCTGACCGATTAGCAGCGGTTTGCTGGCAGACAGTACCACCTGGGTCATCTGCTGCAGATCGACCGGCTTTTTGCGGATCGGAATCGTCTCCCGGTCGCGGAGCTGATAAAAGTCCAGCAGGTCGTTGACCATTGCCGTCAGCCGCCTGCCGCTGCCCGCGATAACCGACAGGTTGGAGCGCTGCACCGGGCTCATGCCCGCTGCCGAATGCTCCAGCATCGATTCGGCCAGCCCGACGATCGTACCGAGCGGGACGCGTAGCTCCTGGGACGTATGGGTCAGAAATTCATCCTTCAGCCGGTCGGCGGACAACAGCTTGCGACTCAATTCCTCCACCTTGGCGAACGCTTCCGAGAATGCGCTCGACAGCATGTACGTCTGGACGATGACAAAGATGAACAAACCGTATGCGGACAGGCTGCCGGTATGGAGCAGGCCGTTGTAATACAGCAGATCGTTCATAACGGTGAGCGCGTATACCGCCCCCGCCGTACTGAACGGAATCGCTCCTTTCCTGTTTAGCCTGATCGCTTGCAAAAGCACGTACATCATATACAGCACCGAGCTCAGCACGTAAGCCTGGAACAGAAACAGAATGCACGTATAGATGATTGCCGGGAACACCGCAATCGTCACTGCGGCCGTGACCGCGAATAGATCCATCAGCCGGATCCAGCGCTCCGATACTTCCGCCGGGTAAGAATGATACAAAAAGCGGAGGAATACCGGGACGCATGCGACCATGCCAATGTATTCGATCTTGCGCGACAGCTCCCAAGGAAAATCGGGGGCCAGGAGGGCGAGCAGCACTTCCCCGACGACCAGCAGCCGCAAGCTTGTAAGGAAGCAGTACAGGCCGAAATACAAGGCAAGCTTATTTTTTCTACGGAACCAGTACAAGCTGATATGGTAAATGCCGGCGAGCAGCAGACAGCCGAATATAAAGGCGTCGAAGCTGTTGCGCAGATTCGTTAAGCCGGCGATTTGCCGATCGTTGCCGATCTCGATGGATGCCCATATTCCGCCTTTGCGCTGGACGAAGTTAGAGATCTGAAATAAGATTTCCGCATTTGCGCCGGAAGACTGGAAGTATACGGTTCGCACCGATTCTTCCGGTACGGTGCCGGAGCTGCTGGTGCTTGCGATGCCGCTCTCCGCGACAGCTTGTCCGTTAATCCACAGCTTGTAGGCGGAAGCGATGGGCGGTATACGCAGCGCAGTGATCCCGCTGTCCTGCGGCAGCTGAACGATAAGCCGGAACGTGGCAAAGTCGGCTCCGCTCCGGGCATCCCATGATTTGGGGACCGGATAATATTCGGGCTCCCGAAGCTGAGGTGATTGAAAATGTTCCGGTTCAAGAAATTGGTTCCAATATACTTCCCATTCGCCGTCCAGGCGAAACGTGCCGTACTGACTGAAGTTCCATAATGAGGCGTTCAGTATGCCTTGCTCGGCTACCGGCTGCTTCGGAAACGTGCGCGAGCTGGATGAAGGAGTATAGATGATAAGAGTGAGCAGGAGCAGCGCGAGTGCCGCAAGTAACGGTTTCAGCCTTTTGTTCATCGAATTCCCCGATAAAGTGTCATATTGGATACATGACTATATTTTAACACATAATGGGAGAGACCGGAGAGCTTCAATCTCCGGTCCGGATGCATCTTCAAGTGTCGTTCAGCACCATCCCGCGCGAAGAACGATAACGAGCAGGATGTAGAGAACCAGGATCACGCCAGTTGATGTAAACAATCCTCCGACAGCACCCATACGCATCCTCCTTTCGAGCTGATGCTATTACGGTATTCCGCTCAAGTCCGCTTGGTCTGGATAGACGCCCGGCCGCAAACCGTTTTTTTAGCCGGATACACCGGGGCATCCGGCTGTCCGGACCGGCCGATTCTCCCGCAGATTGCACGGGATAGCTGTTCTTACTTCCCGCAGACTGGTAAAATAGGGGCAGCAACGATCATCATATTGACTTTCTTCGAAAGGGTGTCCTTATATGGATGGTATCCGCACGTTGAACCGCGATGAGCTGGATGAAAGCATCACGCTTTCCTGTTTTGCTTTTCAATACGAAGTGAGCGACGAGGAGCGGGAGCACCGCAAAACCCGGATGAATCCGGACCGGACTTGGGGATATTTTATAGAGGACAAGCTGGCCGCGAAAATTTATATTCATGATTTGCACGTCTACGTGCACGGCCGCCCTTTCCGGATGGGAGGGGTGGCGAGCGTCGCGACCTGGCCGGAATACAGACGGAAAGGGATGGTCTCGCAACTGCTGAGGCGCGGCTTGGAGGCGATGAAGGAGGACGGTCAAACGTTATCCTGCCTAAGTCCGTTTTCCGTATCGTTTTACCGCAAATACGGCTGGGAGCTGTACACCGACTACAAAAAATATGAGCTGACATCCGCTCAGCTGCCGCGCGAAGATTTCTACAAAGGCCGCGTCGAGCGGTCGGACCGGAACTGGGAACTGCTGAACCGGGTATACGACCGGTACGCCCGCAGCTATAACGGCATGCTTGTGCGTGATGAAGGCTGGTGGAAGCATACCGTATTCAAGCAGAAGGGCGGGCAGGCGGCCGTTTATTTCGACGAAAGCGGCGAGCCGACCGGATATATGCTGTATACAGTCAAAAACCGCATGATGGACATCGGGGAATTGGTGTATGTGAATGACGATGCGCGGAAAGGGATGTGGCGTTTTATCGCCAATCACGATTCGATGTGTGAAAAAGTGAAGCTGAAGGCGCCTGCGGACGACGAGCTGCCGTTTCTGCTGGCCGATCCGAGAATCGTTCAGGAGACGGTTCCGTATTTCATGGCCCGGATCGTTGATTTCCAATCGTTCATAGAGCAGTATCCGTTCGAAGCTACGGGGAGCGGGCAAGAGCTGCGTATCCGGCTGAACGATGCAGACGCCCCATGGAACGACGCAACCTTTATCGTAAAGATCGACGGGTCGGGCCGGGCGACTGCAGAGAAGGAAACCGGCGGAGACGCCGGCTCCGCTCCGTATGCCGAGTGCGGAATCGGGACGATGACGGCGATGCTGATGGGTTATAAGCGTCCGGCCTTTATGGCGAGGACGGGGCGATTGGGCGGAAGCGCCGAAGAAGCGCTTCGCTGGGAGCGGGTCGTGCCGACAGGGGCGACGTATTTGCCGGATTATTATTAATTCGTCCCTCTTCTAGCGCCGGGCATTCCGAATCCATCTCTCCATAAATGGGCCGATATCGGCGCCGAGTAGGAATACTTTCGGACGGCCGTCCGGTTCAAGCAGCAGGAGTTTCGAGACTGTGGACTTGGAGGACGGGTCCCACATCAGATACAGCTCCGGGATCGGGCCGTCGAAGAAGGAGATGTTCGTTTCTAGCGGAGGACAACAACGGATTCTTATGATATAACCCCGCTTGGGAAGCAGATGCAGGCTCGTCGACAATCCGCGGACATCCGCAATCCATGATTCCGCCGCACAGCAAAGATCTGTAGTTGCGGGTACGCTGAGAGCAACCTCGCCGCGCGATACATCGAACAACTCTGCCCGGGAGCCGCCGCCGGCTTCGGGGCGGTCTCGTTCCGCAGCGATCAGCGGTTTCGCAGCCGCTATCGGGGAAGCGGCATGCGCGTGTGTACACAACCATAACGCGAGAGCGCCTAGCAGCAGCCTGTTCAGCCAGACCCCATCCTTCCCATCGTTTTCACGTTCTCCATCCTAGCTGGTTCCCCTATACTTTCACCCAACATTAACTGATCTATGCAAGTCCGCCAAACCCGGGAAACGCGCGCCGTTCCCGGGTTTTCGCGTATTGGCGCGGCCAGACGGCCCAATCGCGAGGCGTAAACGACGGTACCTTGAGACGGTCCCCGGCGCCCGACCAAGGTCCAGTGTCAAAAACCGTCGCGGGTCCGTTTTGACTAGACTGCGATTCGCCTAAAATAAAGACATAAGCGAGAGAGAAACAAACGAAAGGCGGTGAACATGAATGAAACTGAAAGGCAACGGCGGCTTAGCGGTTCTGCTGATCGCCTGCGGCGCCCTGATACTGCTGGCTAAGATCGGCTTCGGACTGGGCTTCCTAATGGGTTATTTGTTCCCGATCGCGCTTCTGGGGCTCGGGTACTACGGAATCCGCAACGGCAGCAAGTTTTTCGGATGGGTCATCTTTATCATCGGCCTGTTCGCCCTGGTCGGCAAATTTTCCTGGCTGTTCGCGATCCTATTTGCGGTAGGGCTGATCTACTTCGGTATAACGCTTCTGAAACGAAACCAAAGAACCTACTAATCACGATGCCGCTACCTTACACATAGATTCGAGGAGATAAAGGAGGATGGAGCAATGAGCCTGATGAGGCGGATGAGAGACATCACCGTCGCCACGCTGAATGAGCGGTTGGAGCAGGCGGAGGATCCGGTCAAGCTGATCGATCAATATTTGACCGCACAGAAAGAACAAATCATGCAGTCCGAGAAAGTTCACCGCCAACTGATGGCCCATGCGGGTTCGCTTCGCCAGCAGGCGATGTCGGCGGAGCAGCTCAGGGACAAGCGTGAGCAGCAAGCGATGATCGCCTTGAAAGCCGGCGAAGATCATGTAGCCAAAATGGCGCTGCAAGAAAAGATTTTGCAGGAAGAGAAGTACGAGCAGTTCAAAGAACTGTACGAGCAAAGCAAGCTGTCCATCGTAGAGCTGGAAGAGCAACTGGATCAGCTCAAGCGGGATTTCGACGAAGTATTAAGCAAGCGACAATATTACATGGCGCGTCTCGAGTCGATCCGGCTGCAGCGGCATATGAACGAATCGCTGCGCGGCGGATACCCGGGAATCAGCGGCCGCACCTTTCACCGGCTGGAGGAACGCATCTCCGATCTGGAGCTGGAAACCAAGTCCTTGCGCGACGTCCGGCAGCTTGGCCGGGAGGTGGCCCACACAGGAAGCCAGATGCAGCAGGCGCTGGAGCGTGAGCTGTCCCAGCTGAAAAACAAGCTGGAGAAGGAAGGTTGGTTAAAATGAAGAAGCTGTACCGTTCCCAACGGGATAAGAAGTTGTTCGGCATATGCGGCGGCATGGCCGAGATGATGAACGTGGATGCGACGCTGCTTCGTCTGGTCATCGTAGTAACGACCTTTTTCACCGGCGGGGTGCTGATCCCGATTTATATTATCGCGGCACTGGTCATTCCGAAGGAGCCGGCGTTCGAGACGCCGCATATGGGCTCCTGGAACCCATACGGCGCAGGTTCTCAAGCTTACTCCGCTCCTCAGGGCGGTTACGGATTCCAGCAGGCGCCGGCTTATACGGCAGCACCTAGACCGAATGCAGCGCCTGCACCGGAATCGAGCCCGAATCTGGATCACATGATGAAAGACATCGAAAGCAAAGCGATGTGGAACGAAATTCAAGAATTGAAAGCTAAACTGGCTAAATACGAGAAGGGAGACGTGTAAACAATGGGAGTTTTCAAACGGATTAAGGATATGACGAAGGCATCGATGAATGAGCTGCTGGATAAGGTGGAGGACCCGGTCGTGATGCTCAACCAGTATATTCGCGACATGGAGGAGGAGATCGCTCAGGCGGAAGTGACGGTTGCCCGTCAAATCGCCAACGAACGCAAGCTGCGGGAGCGTTTGAACGAATCGGCAAGACTGAGCGCCGATCGCGAAGCGAGAGCGGCCGATGCTCTGAAGAACGGTCACGAGGCTCAAGCCCGTCAAGCGTTGGAAGAAAAGCTGTATTACGATCAAAAAGTCGTCGAGTATACCGAAATGCATACCCAGTCCAAAGGTCAAGCCGACGAGTTGATGGCTCAGCTGCACCAGATGAAGGACGAGTACTACAAAATGCGTAATAAGCGCAACGAGCTGGCCAGCCGTGCGGAGCTTGCCAAAGCGAAAAAGCAAATGTCGCAAGCTACGGTAACGAATTCGATCGATTCCGGCAGCGCAGCCCGCGGCTTCCATCGGATGGAAGAGAAAATCATCCAGCTTGAAGTTGAAGCCGAGATCGCCCGTACGCCTTATGTGCCGGCATCCGCGCTCCAATCGGTGCAAACGATCGACGCTGCGAAACAGCTGAAAATCGATGAGCAGATGGCCCGCCTGAAGGAAAAGCTGTCCGTAGGCACACCTGCCGCAGAATAACTTTTGAAGCGGCAAACGAATTATGCTATTCTATTCAAGGAGCAAAGCCATAGGCGAAACGACTATCGCGCTATGGCTTTTCCCTTGTACCGCTGGGGCACTAGACGATACGCAAAGGAGGTGCGGCAATGGGAAATCGCAATCGCAACACGGCAATCGTGCTCATCGCAGCCGGGCTGTTCATCTTGGTCGAGCATTACGTCAGTTTTTTTACCATTGCCGCCCTGTTGTTCATCGCCCTTGGCATTTATAAAATAAGATCCTCTCCGGACAAGACCGGATACGTGTTGCTCGCGGTCGGCGTCATCCTGATGTTTACCGGACACTTCACCTTTATCCTGTCGGTCGTGCTGATCTCGCTCGGACTGTTTTACATGAAATCGAAGCAGACGCACCGGGACGACTCCTACGTCCAGAGACAAACATTTCTGGAAAGCTTCAAGCGGGACAAAGAGCCGTGGGAGCTGAAGGATACGAGCATGTGGAACGTCGTCGGCGAGATTTACATGGATATGTCGCTCGTCATGCTGGATCAGAAGGAAACGACGGTCATTCTCCAAGGGGTGTTCGGGGACGTCGATATTATCGTGCCGGAGTTTGTGGGAGTCAGCGTCAACGCCTCCGTGCTCGTCGGACAGATCAACGTCGGCCCCGAGAGGGAGACGGGACTGGTCAACAAAGTGATCTGGCAATCGCCGAATTACGACACTTCCGATCAAAAAGTGAAACTTCTCGTTTCTTATATCGTAGGGGATATAGATATCAAAATGGTGTAACCGGGGGAGGATCGCACTTGAACAAGAAATTAACCAATATGATATGGCGCAGCATGGGCGAGTCGATCCTTCTCAGCCTTTTTTTGTTCGGAACGGTCGTATACGTTCTGAATTATTACGGTTATATAAGGCCGTTCACCGATTGGAAAGAGGGCATTACGATCAGCCTGCTTCTGATCGGTATTGTTGCCGTTCTGGGCGGGGCCTACGGGTATTGGTCCAGCAGCCGGACGAAGCGCCGTCTGGAGATGCTTCAGGACGCGATGCTTCATCTGGAAAAGGGAAACCTCAGCAAACTGGTCCCGGATCTCGGCCAGGACGAAATCGGCCGGATCGGGGAACAGCTCGGCCGGATCAGTACGAGGTGGGAGGAGCAGGTGTCGTCCCTCCAGCGGTTGTCGACGAACAATGCCGAATTGGCTGAGAAAGCCCGGTTGTCGGCGGTGGTGGAGGAACGACAGCGGCTCGCGCGGGAGCTGCACGATGCGGTAAGCCAGCAGCTATTCGCGATTTCGATGACGGCGACGGCCGTCGGCCGGACGCTTGACAAAGATTTTGAGCGGGCGAAGCGGCAAATCGCGCTGATCGAAGAGATGTCGTCCGTCGCCCAGTCGGAGATGAGGGCGCTGCTGCTCCATCTGCGGCCGGTGCATCTGGAAGGCAAGCGTCTGTCCCAAGGGCTGATGGATCTGCTGCAGGAGCTTCAAGCGAAGGTGCCGATCGATATCGCCTGGGATATGGACGACGGGATACGGCTACCGAAAGGGATCGAGGATCATCTGTTCCGGATCGTGCAAGAGGCGCTCTCCAACACGCTCCGGCATTCGAAGGCGAATCAGATGGAGCTGAAGCTTCATCGCCCGCTGGACAGCGTCAGGCTGTCGATTCGCGATAACGGGGTCGGGTTCGAGCTGGATGAGACGAAGCACGCTTCTTACGGAATTCAATCGATGAAGGAACGGGTCAACGAGATTGGCGGGTCGATCCAGTTCGTTACCGCTCCGGGCAAAGGAACCCGGATCGAAATTCGCGTACCGATCTTGACCGAAGAAGGAGGAGAAACGTCCGATGGAGATAATCAAAGTCCTATTGGTGGATGATCACGAGATGGTGCGCATCGGCCTCGCCGCGGTGCTCGGAACCGAAGACGGAATCGAGGTGGTCGGCGAAGCGAGCAACGGTCTGGAAGGAATCCGGCTCGCCCAGGAGTACGATCCGGATGTCGTGCTGATGGATCTGGTCATGGACGGCATGGACGGCATTGAGACGACACGGAAGCTGCTGGAGCAGATGCCCCATATCAAAGTCATCGTGCTGACCAGCTTCCTGGACGACGAGAAGATGTACCCGGTTATCGAGGCAGGCGCGTTCAGCTATTTGCTGAAGACGTCCCGGGCTTCGGAGATCGCCCAGGCGATCCGGGCGGCGGTGAAGGGCCAGTCCGTGCTGGAGCAGCAGGTGGCGGCCAAGATGATGAACCGGTTCCGCCAGCCGAAGCCGGCTTCCGAGCCTCACCATGAGCTGACGGACCGCGAGATGGAAGTGCTGCGGCTGATCGCGTCGGGCAAGTCCAATCAGGAAGTGGCAGACGAGCTGTTTATCGGAATTAAGACGGTGAAGTTCCACGTAACGAACATATTGGCCAAGTTGGGCGTCGACGACCGGACACAAGCGGCGATTTACGCCTTTAAGCACGGACTGGCGGAGTGACGTCTGGCTAGTTACGCTGTACGATTGCGGAGGAAGAAAGAAGCTCTCATCTCTGGTGAGGGCTATTCGCCTGTAGCAAAAGTTGACATAAAAATGTATATTATATACTATTGTATATATAATGAATGATAGGCGAACTAAAAGACGGATAACGAAGGACGGAGTTACGTATGGATCAACCGGTGCAAACACAGCCTCTAATTATTCAAAAGCAAAACATCAGCGAAGAGTTAGTCAAATATATTAAGCAGCAGATCATTACCGGCGAGCTGAACCCGGGCGACCGGATCGTGGAGACGAAGCTGGCCCGTGAGCTGGGAGTCAGCCAGACGCCGGTCCGGGAAGCGATCCGGCACCTGCACGGAGAAGGGATCATTACGATCGTTCCGAACAAAGGGCCGATGGTCCGCACGCTGGATATGAAGGATGTCTTCGAAATTTACTCGGTCCGTTCGATGCTTGAAGGGCTGGCGATCCGGCTGGCGACCCAGCATGCGACCGACGAGCAGATCGCCGAGCTGGAATCGTTTTACGAGCAGATGAAACAAAAACTGAATGACGACAGCGTGCCTTTCCTGCTGCACGACTCGACGCATATCCACAAAACGATTATCGACATGTCGGGCCATTCGCGGGTCATCTCGATGTACCAGTCGATCTCCTTCCAGATCTCGCTCGTCAACCGGCTGCTCGGCACGAAGTCGACGAAGCAGAAGGAAGTGGACCAGCATCTGGAGCTGATCGAGGCGCTGAAGAAGCGGGACCCGGATCAGGCGGAGCTGACGATGCGCAAGCATATTTTCCGGTCGTACCGCGATTTCGTCCAATTATCCGAGCAGAAAGGACCGCAGCCCGAATTTGACCAGAAGCTGTGGCTGTAATGGCATCCGCCGCGATGAAATTTACTTGTTCAGCACGATGGATATTTGTCCAAACCGAAAGCGCCCTGTCCTGATGCGACAGACCGGGCGCTTTTTTTAACGTTTAAAGTATTTCACTTTACTACGGGCTGCCGCTTCATCGAAGGAAGGTTCATGCGTCTAAGCAGGATTCTGGCCATGCCAGGATGGTCAAGGCGCAGCTTGAAATGGAAATAAACAGTAAAAAACAGGAATTGACGATATAGTATATATTATATATAATATTTCACAAGAGGAGATTTTCCGTTTGAGTAACTGCCGTCCGAAATCGCCAACCGATCGAAGCATGCTGCACGGACGGGATCACGGGAATCTGTTCTTTGCTGACGGCGAAGGGAGACCATTATGGCGGTTGAAGATTTGAACGAGAGACACCCGGCCTTACGCATTCTTGAAGATATGATCCGGATTCAAAGCGTCAATCCCCATTTTGACCCGGGAGGACGCGGCGAGGGCGATATGGCGGACTACATCGAGCGCCGGTGCGCCGCGGCCGGGCTGAAGGTGACGAGGCAGACCGTATTTCCCGGTCGGGATAATCTGATCATTGAGCTGCGAGTAGGCAAGCCGGACCAAACGCTGCTGTTCGAGGCTCACATGGACACCGTAACGCTTGGAGCGATGGAGAATGCGCTGGAGCCGGTGTACCGGGACGGGCGGCTGTATGGCCGGGGAGCGTGCGATACGAAAGGATCTTTGGCGGGGATGCTGTACGCCATGGAACGCTGCGCTGCGCAGCCCGGGCTGGCCGGAGGCGATCTGGTCCTGTGCGCATCGGTGGATGAGGAACATGCTTACCGGGGGCTTCTTGCCTTCCTGGAGCTGGATATACCGGTTGCCGGAGCCGTCGTCGGGGAACCGACGGAGCTCGGCATAACGGTAGCGAACAAAGGCTGTGTGCGCGTTGCGCTGACTACGCACGGGAAAGCGGCTCACAGCTCGATGCCCGCAGAGGGAGACAGCGCCATTATCCAGATGATGCGGGTCATCCGCTTCATCCATGAACGGCTGGAACCGGAGCTGGCCGCACGGGTTCATCCGCTGTGCGGCAGCCCGACGATTGTGGTCGGCACGATCCGGGGCGGAACGCAAATCAATATCGTACCGGACCGCTGTGTCATTGAAATCGACCGGCGTCTCATTCCGGGGGAACGGCCGGAGATCGTCGAGCATGAGCTGATCGAGCGTCTGGAGCGCGAATTGGCCTCTGAAGGAGTCAAGCTGACCGTAGAGCGGCTGCTGCTTGATTGGGCGCTCGATACCCCTCAGGAAGCGCCGATCGTCCAGGCGGCCCGGGAGGCGGCTTCAGGCGTTGGCCTGAGCGACCGGCTGCAGGGCGTTACGTACGGCTGCGATGCCAGCAAGCTCCAGGAGCTGCGGGGAATTCCCTCGATTGTGTACGGTCCCGGTTCGATCGCCGAGGCGCATACGAATCACGAGTGGGTACCGGTATCGGACGTGGAGCAAGCCGCGGAATTTTATTTGCAGCTCGCCCGGACGTTCGGGCGTTTGGGAGCGGTTAAAGGTTGAATATGAAACCAGCTTTTGATTTCGCAAAAGCTCAGCATATGCTTACGAAGTCAACCTTTGCTTAAGCAAAGGTTCTCAGGAGGTTCCCATGAAAATCACCCCCCATGTCCATATGGTCGGAAGCGGGCGTCACGGCCTGCAAATGACTCATCTGATCGACTGCAACGTCTATCTCCTGGACGGAGGCTCCGAGTGCGCGCTGATCGACGCCGGAGGCGGCGTCGAGCCGGAGCGGATCGAAGCGAACATCGCAGCGGCGGGCATCGCCCCCGAGCGGATCAAGAAGCTGCTGCTTACGCATGCTCACGGCGATCATGCGGCCGGTGCCCGGCACTTTTATAACCGATACGGCGTTGAGGTGATCGCCGCAGCGGAAGCGGCACCTTGGCTGGAGAGCGGCGACATGGAGAAGAACAGTCTGCTGGCCGCGATGGAGGTCGGCATCTATCCGCAGTTTTACCGGTTTCCCGCTTGCCCGGTAGTGCGCGCGGTGACCGAAGGGGACCGTATTCAGGTCGGAGAGATCGAGCTCACCGTCCTGGATACGCCGGGCCATTCCCGCGGTCATGTCAGCTACATATGGGACGAAGGCGGGAGCAAAGCGATTTTTGCCGGAGACGTCATTTTTGCTGGCGGTAAAGTTGTCATTCAGTCCACCTGGGACTGCTCGATTCAAGAATATGCGGCGACGACGGCGAAGCTGCACGGGCTCGGCATCGATACGTTGTATGCGGGTCACGGCGCTCCCGTCCTGAAGGAAGCGTACCGCCATATCGAGAAGGCGCATGATTGCTTTCGGAGACTGGATATTCCACCGAATTTGTAACAAAACGATCCGAAGACGAAAGGTGGAGCAACGATTATGGAATCTTTGATCAAACCATCCGAATTTATCGGCTTGGACAGCCGCACCTGGTTTTACGGCGGCGCGGAGTCCCCTCCCCACCGGGGGATGGTGGAGGCGGTGAAGACGTATTATACGAACCGGGCGGAAGGTCCGGAAGGACGGCAGCGGAACAGCGACATCGAGCACGCCTGCAAGCGCAATCTCGCCCAGATGCTCGGAGGCAGCGCGGAGCAGATCGCACTTCTATCCAATACGTCCGAGGCCATCTCCATGATCGCCTCTTCGTGCGGGCTGAAGGCGGGCGAAAACGTCGTTGTTCATGATCTGGAGTTTCCCTCCGGTATTTTGCCGTGGCTTAGGCTAAAGGCGAATGGAGTAGAGGTCCGGGTCGTCCCGAGCCGCGAGTGGACCGTAACTGCCGAGGATTTACTGTCTCCGGTGGATGAGAAAACCCGTATGGTCGTGACGAGCCACGTCAGTTATTTGTCAGGAGCCCGAATCGATTATCGTCAAGTGTACAACGAGCTGAAAAAGACGAACGCTTTGCTGCTCGTCGACGCGACGCAGTCGCTCGGTGCGATCCCGGTTAATATCAACGATGCCGATTTCATCGTGGCCAGCTCTTACAAGTGGCTGCTGGCCGGACACGGAGCCGGAATACTCGCGGTGAATCCAGAGCGGACGTCCCGGTTCGAACCGGCCTACGTAGGCTGGCGGAGCGTGGAGGATATGTTCAGCGACACCCGGTTCGAATCGTTCCGTTTTTTCCCCGATGCCCGCAGGTTCGAGGGCGGCTATCCCAGCTATCCGACTTTGTACGCGATGAAGTTTACGACCGACCTGCTTCTGTCGTTAGGGATTGAACGGATCGAGCAGCATCTCCTCGAGCTCGGCGGGACGCTTATACGCGAGCTGAAAAGGCTCGGCTACGAAACGATGACGCCCGGGGAACCCGAGCAGCGTGCGGGCAATATATCGTTCGTATGCCCGGAAGGCGAGGCGTTCGCAGAGTCGCTGAGCAAGCAGGGAACCTACTTGTGGGGCGGAGACGGCCGTCTCCGGGCATCGATTCATCTGTACAACAGCTCGGCAGACATCGCGAAGCTGCTTGGGCAGTTAAGCGCGCTTGCCAGCGGGCAGGCGTCATAGCCGGAGGAGGAAGAATATGGATATCGGGATCATTACGAGTCTGAGCAAGGACGGAAACAGCTTTGAATCCGTCCGGCAGTTCGGCTTGCGCACTTGCCAACTCGTGAGCTGGGACCCGTCCCTTGTGGTGCCGTCCGTCGCGGAGCGGATCGTACGCGAATCGGAGGAGTCGGGAGTACGCGTGTGCGCCATGTGGGCGGGATTTCCCGGCAGGATGGTCTGGAACTTCAGGGAAGGTCCGGTTACGCTGGGACTGGTGCCCGAGGAGCACCGGGCTGCCCGTGTGGAGGCGCTGAAGCGATGGGCGGATTTTGCCGTATGGATCGGCGCGCCGGCGATTATTACGCACTGCGGCTTTATCCCGGAGAACGGGACCGACCCGTCCTACGCTCCGGTTGTCGAGGCAATCCGCGAGGTGGCCGAATACTGTGCGGACAAAGGGATCGGATTCTGGTTCGAGACGGGGCAGGAGACGCCGGTGGTGCTGCTTCGCACGATCGAGCGGATCGGGACGGGAAACCTCGGCATTAATCTCGATCCGGCCAATCTGATCCTGTACGGGAAAGGAAACCCGGTCGACGCGCTCGATGTGTTCGGTCCGTACGTCCGCAACATTCATGTGAAAGACGGCTTTTATCCGGTCAATGGCGACGACCTTGGAGCGCAGGTTGCGGTTGGCAAAGGCAAGGTTGATTTCCCGAAGATGTACGAAGGGCTGCAGCAGTACGGCTTCCGGGGAGAATGGATCATCGAGCGGGAAGGCGGGGTTGGCGAAGACGAGAAAAATCGGGATATCGTCGAGACGATCGGTTTCCTGCAGCAGCTGGCCGCCGGTGGACGCGCGTAATAGTCGGAGTTGATCGGCCCAGTCAGGGCTGAAAAGTTCCAGGGATGTTCCCGCGCGCATGAAATCATACGCTTCGTATCGCCGTTTTTTTCCGCTGGTCGGAGAGGGACGGCATTTTCATTGGAGAAAAGGAATGGACGATGCGGGTGCGTTTGCACGTAATCCTCGTAAGAGCGGTTACAGAGGAAACGGGAAACAGAAAACAGAAAACAGAAAACAGAAAACAGAAAACAGAAAACAGAAAACAGAAAACAGCCATCGGCAAACGGGGCAGTTTCTTTTTCTATCTATCCGAAAGTGTATCGTGGGAGCGGCTCTAAATCTCGGTAAATGCCAGCCTCAAGACGCCGATAGGCGTTTATCCTTAGAGAACAGAACGTTTGTGTTCTTCAAGAGGTATCCTTCCTTGGCGTAAGAGAACGTATACTCAGGTCCGATGACTAACGAATCGTCTTGTGCTTATCGCTGAAAAACAACGTTATTCCAGACGTAACGAATCCGGGCATCGTTATCGGACCGAAAGTGGAAAAAAACGATCTGATCTGCGGGAATAACGACACAAGAGTTCGTTACAAATTCAAACGTCCGAATTCGGCTCTAATAACGAATGCTAGGTTCGTTATTCATACCGCCGCAAAAAAACAACACGACTGAGGGCGAGCCGCTGGAGCGAAGGAAGGAAGGAAGGAAGGTGCCCATTCCCTTCCACGCACTGGCGTATGGGTTTGCACGTCAAAGAACCGTCAGGGTTGATGGACGGTTCTTTTTTTCGCGCCTTCCTTTGCACACTTCCTAAAAAATAAAATGGTTCTTTCCGAAATTGTCGTGTAGACTGTAATAGGTAAATCGGAGGACATCCTCTATATTAGTCCGGCTGGAGGTCAACAAAGCGTGAAGCAATACCCTTTCGAGTACGATCATTCCCGGCCTTTCATCGCACAGGTTAGCGATTGGATGGCTGATGTATTTTATGACATATTGCCGGAGTCCGGCTTCGAGGTGCGCGACGAACAAATCTATATGGCGTTCCAGCTGGAACGCGCTTTTTCCGAGAAACAGACGATGTTTGCGGAAGCGGGAGTGGGGACGGGCAAGACGCTCGTATATTTGCTGTACTCGATCTGTTACGCCCGTTATAAGAGAAAACCGGTCGTGATCGCCTGCGCCGACGAATCCCTGATCGAGCAGCTCGTCAAGCCCGAAGGGGATATCGCCAAGCTTACCCGTCATCTGAATCTGGCTATCGACGCCAGACTGGGGAAGTCGCCGGACCAGTATGCATGTCTCGTCAAGCTGGACGATGCCCGATTCCGGGACCCGGAGGCGGACATGTACGAGGAATTGTATGAAGGATTGCCCGGCTTTGTCCGCAGCCATGAGCCGATGCAGAACTTCCACGCTTACGGGGACCGGAAAAACTATCCGCAGCTAAGCGACGAACAGTGGAGCAAAATGAACTGGGACCCGTTCCAGGACTGCTTCGTATGCGATAAGCGGCACCGGTGCGGCCAGACGCTGTCGCGGAACTATTACAGACAGTCGGAGGAGCTGATCATCTGCTCGCACGACTTTTATATGGAGCACGTATGGACGTACGAGGGACGGAAGCGGGAAGGCCAGCTTCCGCTGCTGACGGATCATTGCGCGGTCGTGTTCGACGAAGGCCATCTGCTTGAGGCAGCCGCCCAAAAAGCGTTAACCTACCGGTTGAAGCATTCGGTGTTCGAAGCGATCATAACCCGGCTGCTGGAAGGACAGGTCCGGGAGGAGCTGGCCCTGGCGATCGAGGAGGCCATCGTCCGTAGCGAAACGATGTTTGCGGGGCTGGAGAACCGCAGCCAGACGATCCCCGGTTCGGACCGGAAGCCGGTTATTCTGGACGAGCAGCTCGTGACGGAAGTGAACCGGCTTCGCCAGGCGTTGTCGGCCATCGAGGAGGAGCTCGTATTCGAGAGCGGATTGTATACGTTGAACGAATACCAGCTGCGCATCGTGGAGGAGCATCTGGAGACGATGCAGATCGCCCTGCGCCTGTTCGAGCAGGAGAGCAAGCTGCTATGCTGGGTGACCGACGGTCAGGACGGACCGACGCTGGTCGTCATGCCGAGAACGGTCAAGGAAGTGCTGCAGGAACGAGTCTTCTCCTCAGGCATGCCGATTGTGTTTTCTTCGGCTACGCTATCCGTCGACGGTTCTTTCCGCTTTTTGGCCGACAGTCTCGGAATCGGGAACTGCTTATCTTTCCAGGCGGACTCTCCTTACGATTACAAGAACCGTATGGAGCTGCTCGCTCCCATTGGCCCGGGCGAAGATACTTTTGAGCGAAAGATGGAAGCGGCCGCGGGACTTCTGGAGCGTACGGGGGGAAGAACGCTGCTGCTGTTCCCTACCAAGGACGAGCTGCTCCGGTTCAAGCAGGCGGTTCCGGCGTATCCGGCCATCCGGAATATGCGGATCGGGTTCGAAGGAGACGGGGAGATCAGTCATCTCATCTCTTCGTTCCAAAACGACGAACAAAGCGTCCTCGCGGCAGTCAGCTTATGGGAGGGACTGGATGTGCCCGGTCCGTCTTTGTCGAGCGTGATCATCTGGTCGCTGCCTTATCCTCCCGAAGATCCGGTGTTTATGGCAAAACGCAAAGAATCGGCTGTGCCTTTCGAAGAAGTGGATATGCCTTACATGCTTCTTCGACTGAGGCAAGGCATCGGCCGGCTGATCCGCTCACGCGACGATTCCGGTATCGTCTCCATATTAAGCGGAGAGCTGTATGAGCGGCAGGAGGTCAGGGCGCGGGTCGAGGCGGTGCTCCCTAAAGGCGTACGGATCAAGGAAGCGAAGCTCTTTTGACGTTCCTTCCCGATCCCGGTACAATAACGGTAGCAAGGCGGACATCACCGCCGGATGAAACTTGGGGGAACGGACATGAGCGGTACACAGGTAATTGTGCTCGCCTTGTTTTTGGCGGCTACCATAGGGTTCACCTGGTTGATGACGAATAAGTGGAAACGATAGCCGGATGACGGAGCACCATCGGCTTCCCGGGTTCATACACTGTCCTAGAAGCTTGCACGGTGAGTTGAGGACCGGATAGGCTAGCCAGCAGGGCAAAGGGATGATCAGGGATGATCCGGACTCGCAATCCGCGTCGGGACGACCGGACTATATTGCAACTGGTCAAGCAAGAGCTGTTTCCGTATACACTGCTGTCGTTTCCGGGTTTACGCTGGAGCGCTGCGGAGATTCGCCGTCGGCTGGCCGGCAACGTAACGTATGTCGCCGTGCCGAGAAGGAGCGGAGCGGCTGGATTCGCTTCGGTAAGGACGGCCGGCAGGGAGTTGTATCTCGATATGCTCGCCGTCGCTCCGGCGAGACGGGGCCAAGGCTGGGGCAAGGCGCTGCTTGCCGAGTCGGAGCGGCATGCCCGGCGCAAAGGTTACCGGCAGCTCAGCTTGTATGTGAACGACGCAAATGCGAACGCCAGACTTTTTTATGCGCGTCACGGATACGCCGAAGCGGGATATTTTCCGGCTATTCAATGCTATAAGATGGTCAAAACATGGTAGGCTCGCCTTCATAGAACAGCCCCCGCTCCGATGGAACGGGGGCTGAGGCCGCTGAGCGGTCCGCTGGCAACAAGGCCGGGTTGAATCCTGCGCTATCAATCCGGGAGGCCGATCGCGCCAAAACTCTTAATGAACAATGACCTTGTACTAGATAAACAGGAGAAACAACAGCGCGATGGCAGCTAGATCGAGCGCAATCCGGTTGCCGAAAGGAGCGAACGGGAAAGCCCCCGGATAAGGTCCGGCAAAAGGAAATGCGGAAAGGCGGGCTTTGTCGCCGCCTGACTCTGAACGGCTGTTTTTGACCGTACTGCTTGCTCTCGCTTTGCCGGAAGAGCCGCCTTTGCCTTTGGCGCTCCTGATCTTGGCCCCCTCTGTGGACGCTTCAGGCGATTCGTTCAGAATCAGCTTGCCCCCCGAGATTCGGCTGATCACGCCGTAGTGCCGGGAACCGTCCTGGAGCACCGCGCAGACCGGCATGCCGACAAAATGAGTGCAAGTCGCTTCGTCTACCGGATAAATTCGATTCATCGTACATCTGCCTCCTTGGGTTTTATTCTCGTTATTAGGCTATTCACCGGCTGCATTCGTGTATGGACAGACGCCCATCGTACGACAGCCTATTTTTGGGGCTCCCGAGGAACGGGCTTTTCGAAAGGCCGTCCATGCGCCTGGGCGAAGCAGTCCGGGAGAGCGCTTGGGGGCGGCGGACGGTTTGCTTTCAAGACGTGGATTGTGCTGTGCCGATATGCTAAACTACTATACATAACGGTCCGGTTTTTGGACCGAATTTCGCGAAGAAAGAATGATGAACGATGAATTTTGGGGAATTGGGCGATATTGGAGCGGATCGCACGCTCTTTTTTATCTTTGGAGCTACCGGAGATTTGGCGCGGAGAAAGCTGTTTCCGGCTATTTACAGCTTGTATCGCGAGGGGAAGCTGTCCAAGCGGTTTGCCGTCATCGGCCTGGCGAGACGTCCGCGTACGAACGAGCAGTTCAGGGACGACGTAAGTGGGTCGATTCGCGAATTCGCGCGTTACAAATCCGAGGAGGACAAGCAGTGGGACGAGTTCGCCGGACATTTCCATTACATGTCGCTCGACATCAACAAGCCGGAGGCGTTCGCAGAGCTGAGAAAGCTGGCCGATCTGCTCGACGACCAGTATGATATCGGCGGCAACCGTCTGTTTTATTTGGCGCTTGCTCCAGAGCTGTTCGGCAGCGTCAGCAATAACCTGAAGGAAGGCGGGCTGCTCGATTCCAGCGGCTGGCACCGTCTCGTTATCGAGAAACCTTTCGGGTACGATCTTCCTTCGGCGCAGAAGCTAAACGAGCAAATCCGCCAAGTGTTCGAAGAGGACGAAATATATCGGATCGACCACTATTTAGGCAAAGAGATGGTGCAGAACATCGAGGTGGTCCGGTTCGCGAACGCCTTGTTCGAGCCGCTGTGGAACAACAAGTACATAGCGAATATCCAGATTACGCTCAGTGAAACGGTAGGGGTCGAGGAGCGCGGAGGTTACTACGATCATGCCGGAGCGCTGCGGGATATGGGCCAAAACCATATGCTGCAGATGATCACGATGATGGCGATGGAGCCGCCCAGCCGGATGGAGCCCGAAGATATCCGGGACGAGAAGGTTAAGGTGCTCCGCTCATTGCGCATCTTCAAAAATGCGGACGAAGTGAAAGAACATGTAGTCCGCGGCCAGTATTCGGCCGGCGAGCTGAAGGGCAAGCCGCTCCCGGCTTACCGGAACGAGGAAGGCGTGCCTTCCGACTCCGTCACGGAGACGTATTTTGCGGCCAAAGTGTTCGTCGACAACTTCCGCTGGGCCGGCGTACCGTTTTATATTCGTACGGGCAAGCGGCTCCCGGTGAAAACGACCGAGGTTGTCGTCGAGTTCAAGAACATGCCGGAGAACGTCTATTTCTCCAGCAAAACGAAGCTCGAGCCGAACCTGCTCGTATTCCGGGTCAACCCGACGGAAGGCATTTATTTAAAAATGAATGCGAAGCGGCCGGGCTCCCAATGGGGGATCGTACCGATCGCCATGGATTTCTGCCAAAGCTGCGAAGTCGGCATCAATACGCCTGAGGCTTACGAACGGCTTCTGTTCGATGCCGCGCGCGGCGACTCGACCTACTTTACAAGATGGGACGAAGTGTCGCTCGCCTGGAAATTCGTCGACCGGATCGAATCCGCCTGGCGCGAGCAAAGCACCGATCTTCAATATTATGCCGCGGGCTCCTGGGGGCCAGAGGCGGCGCAGCAGCTGCTGGCGAGCGACGGCTTCAAGTGGTGGCCGGTTAACGGCCAGCTTGAAGGCGAGGTCGTCTGGGCGACTCCGGTCGCCGGCAAGTAAATTGGATCTGTATATCCGGACCGCCGCCGCTTTGCCGGCTCGCTGTACGGGGGAGCGGCAGGCTGCCGCCGGCTGGCCTGCAACGGCGCTTCGTTCCTAGCCCGCTGCGGGATGGCGGACAACCCGGACCGCTGCGACCTTCGGACACCCGAAGGTCTTTTTTTTCGCTTGCGAGCCCAAACCGTCCGCGTAGACGAAGACAGCCCTTTTTCTATATAATGAATAATAGCGGTGTTCATCTTGGAAAAATGGAAGTGAGACCATGTCCAGACGCGGATTTATGAAATGGCTGTTCGCTGCTTTTGCCGTGATCGCGGGTTCGTTTTACGCTTTGTTTCAGCTATTGACCCGTGTCGGCACACAGCCCTCTGCACCGCCGGCGGTAGCGGACGTCGTCGTCCCGATGCCCAAACCGGAACCGGCCCCCGCGCAAGACGTGAAGCCGGTCGTTTCGGCTGAACCGCTGCTTTCGTTTTTTCTTTTTAGCGACTTGCACATCTCGCTGTACGATCCGGCTACGTCTCAGAAGCTGAAGCAGGCGCTCGACGACGTCACCAAGCTGGAGTCCAAGGTGGAGGCGATCGTGTTTACCGGCGATTTGACCGATTACGGGACGGACGCCGAATATAATGCGCTGGAAGCGATTTTAAAGGACTATAAGCTGCCCCCAATTTACGGCAATATGGGGAATCACGACTACTACCGGATCTGGATCGACAAAAACGGCGGATTTGCCAGAGAGACGATGCCGAACGGGCAGACCGACGCGGAGTCGAGAGCGCGCTTTCAGAAAATGTTTAACCTCTCCAAGCCGTATTCAGATGTTACGATTCACGGCTACCATCTGATCATGATGTCACAAGAGACGTATGTCCAGGAACAGCCGGACGTCGGGGAAGGGGCCTGGTATTCGGATGAGCAGTTGGAATGGCTCCAGGCCAAGCTGAAGGAGACGAAGGACAACAAACCGATCTTCGTTATGATTCACCAGCCGCTGCCGCCGGAAGGGCAGGACGGAGGAACGCACCGGGTCATTCGCGCCAAGGCGTTCCGGGAGATCCTAAAGCCGTATCCGAACGTATTCGTTTTTTCCGGCCATACGCATCAGGATTTCGAGAACGGATCGTCGCACTATTCGAAGGAGTCGTTCCACTGGTTCGTCAATTCTTCGGTCGGGCGGACTTCGAACCGGAGCTTCCAGCAAGAAGCGAAAGACAAAACGCAAGGACTGTACGTGCAAGTATATGAAGACCGGGTCGTGCTTCGCGGCAGGGAATTCAGCCAAAAATCGTTCATAACGGCAGCCGACTGGACGATTCCGCTGGAACGAGCCAAAGTAGAAGGCCGGAACTAGAAGAAGGGAACGACAAGATTACTATGAATCCAATAACGACAAATATGCGGACCGAGGTCAGCAAACGCCGTACGTTCGCCATCATTTCTCACCCCGATGCGGGGAAAACGACGCTCACGGAGAAGCTGCTCCTGTTCGGAGGCGCCATCCGGCTGGCCGGTACGGTCAAAGGACGCAAAGCGAATCGCCATGCCACCTCTGACTGGATGGAGATCGAGAAGCAGCGCGGTATTTCTGTAACGTCAAGCGTGATGCAGTTCGATTATCTCGGCCACAAGATCAACATTTTGGATACTCCCGGTCACCAGGACTTCAGTGAGGACACGTACCGGACGTTAACGGCAGCCGACAGCGCGGTTATGCTGATTGACTCCGCCAAAGGGGTCGAGACGCAGACGAAGAAGCTGTTCCAGGTATGCCGCAAGCGCGGGATTCCGATCTTTACATTTATGAACAAGCTGGACCGCGAAGGCCGCGACCCGTTCGAGCTGATGGAAGAGATCGAGCAGCTGCTGGGCATCCGCTCCTATCCGCTTAACTGGCCGATCGGCTCGGGCAAACAGTTCTGCGGCGTGTACGACCGTGTAAAAAAACGGCTGGAGCTGTTCCGGAACGGCGATCATAACGATATTGAAGTGCGCGAAGTGAGCGGCTACGACGATCCGCTCGTCCGGGAGATTGCAGGCGACTATTTGTATGAGCAATTGCAGGAGCAACTGCAGCTGCTCGATATCGCCGGCGACGAATTCGATTTGGAGCAAGTGAGCAGGGGCGAGCTGACTCCGGTCTTTTTCGGCAGTGCGATTAACAATTTCGGTGTGCAGACGTTTCTGGAAAATTTCCTTCAGCTTGCTCCGCAGCCGGTGTCCCGCAACAGCAACCAGGGAGTCGTGGAGCCTACTTTTGAGAAATTCTCGGGATATGTGTTCAAGATCCAGGCGAACATGAACCCGGCGCATCGCGACCGGATTGCCTTCCTGCGTATATGCTCCGGCAAGTTCGAGCGCGGGATGTCGGTGAAGCACGTCCGGGTCGGCAAAGACATCAAGCTGTCGCAGCCGCAGCAGTTTCTGGCGCAGGAGCGCGATATCGTCGAAGAGGCGTTTCCCGGCGATATTATCGGGCTGTTCGACCCGGGTATTTTCCGGATCGGGGATACGCTGGCCCAAGTGCCGGAGTTGATGTTTGACGAGATGCCGACGTTCTCTCCGGAGATGTTCAGCAAGGTGACGATCAAAAACGCGCTGAAGCAAAAGCAGTTCCTGAAAGGGATCGACCAGTTGACGGAGGAAGGTACGATTCAAGTATTCCATACGACGAGCGGCTTCGACGAGATGATCCTCGGCGTCGTCGGCCAGCTCCAGTTCGAAGTAATGGAGCACCGGATGCGGGCCGAATACGGGGTCGATATTTTGCTGCAGCGGCTGCCTTACCAGTTCGCCCGCTGGGTGATCGACGAGAAGCTCGACCCTTCGAAATTCCGGATCAACTCGCTGCTGGTGAAGGATAAGAAGGACAATTACGTAGCGCTCTTCGAGAACGAATACGCGATGCGCAGCGCGGTGGAGAAGATGCCGCAGGCCAAGTTTCTAGAAACGGCTCCGTAAGACGGAGCGTTACGAGGGGCGGCTGCTGTAGGTAGTCGGGAACCGTGACCTTGGCGAGTGAATGAGTAACAGTAAGGAAAGTAATAAGAGCCTCTGCCGCTTCTATGAGCGCCGAAACGGAATTTCGGCGGGATCGAGGCGGTCAGGGGTTTTTGTTTGGTGGGGAGAGCGTGAAGACGGGACGTGGAGTTGCTCGCGGCAGGCGCAGCGGAATAAGAGCTTCTAGCAGCTCGTTTTGGGCGCGGAAACGGCGGTTTTGGCGGAATAGAGGTGATTAGGAGCTCTCATTTGGTGGAGAAGCGTGGCGGAAAAAGAGCCTCTAGCAGCTCGTTTTGGGCGCGGAAACGGCAGTTTTGACGGAATAGAGGTGGTTAGGAGCTCTCATTTGGTGGAGAAGCGTGGAATCGGGGGAAGCGCGGCGGAATAAGAGCTTCAAATCGCTCCTATTTTGCATCGAAACGGAAATTTCGGTGAAATAGAGGTGGTGAAAGGCTCTTATTTGTCCCGCCCGCGCTCGCGACTCCCCCCCCGATCGCGACTGCCGGTGCCAGGTGCCGGAGCACGCTCGCTGCCGGCTGTTCAAACCCAACCGGCTACCGGCTGTTCAAACCCAACCGGCTACCGGCCTACCCCGGGCCGAGAGTCCGCTTGACCTCCAACTACCTTCCGCCTGAGTCCATACTGTCACGGGTCTGGTCGACTGCGGGCGGCTTCGGAAACGAAAGCCTGAGCGTAGTGCCCATTCCCGGTACGCTGATCGCGTCGGCAGCGCCGCCGTGGGCTTCCGTCAACTGCCTGACGATGAATAAACCGAGGCCGGACGCCCCTTTGTCTTTCGAGCGGGAGGGATCGCCTCTATAAAAACGTTCGAACATCCGCTCCTGCTCCTCCTTCGACATGCCCTTGCCCTGATCGCGGATCTCCAGGACGACAGCTTCCGCGGTTTCCGAGCCGATCAGGCGAATGGTACCGAAATCGGAAAACTGGATCGCGTTTTTCACGACATTCATCGTGATTTGGATGAGCCGGTCATAGTCGCCGTATAGGGTAAGCTCGTCCGGGCAGTCGATGTGCAGGCGAATGTTTTTCTCCGCGGCTACAATAGCGAGCGTCTCGGCTACGATTTCGAATAGGTCCCATACACGGCATACCGCTGGGCGCAGGGTGATTTGTCCGGTTTCCAGCTTCTCTACGTCGGTCAGCTCGTTGACCAGCCGGATAAGCCGTCTCGTCTCGGCTTCGATGATCGTGTACGCCTTCTGTTCCTCATCCGGCGAGACTTTGCCGTGTCTCAGCCCTTCGATAATGCCGCGGATGGAAGTAAGCGGCGTACGAAGCTCATGCGTAACGTCGGACAGAAACTGCCGGCGCCTCGTCTCCGCCAGCCCTTGCTTACCGGATGCCTGCTCCAGTACGGACGCCATCCTATTAAACTCGCGCTCCAAATCGCCGAGCTCGTCGGTACGGGTAACGCCCAGTCTGGTTTCGTACCGCCCGGCGGCTATCGAACCGGTTGCTTGCCGGATCGTCCGGACGGCGCTGCTCATGCCCCGCGACAGACGAAACACGACAAGCAGTGACAGCGCGAGGACGGCTCCTATCGCGTAGACGAAACCTTGCAGTATGGCGCTATCCATGGCGTTGATCTCTTTGGCCGGCGAGAGAGCAAATATGACGACATCCTCGTTATGAAACTTGGACGGCACTACGTTGGAGGCCACTAGCAGGGGGGAGGGAGACGATTGGCTGATCCGAAACGTTTCCCCGTTGTTTTCCGGCCATAAGTGGTTGCGAAGCTCGTCCAAGGTTGTACGTTCCCTCGATTCCGGCGTCATCGTCCCCGCTTTTTCCTCGAGCGGATCTCCCTTTCGATTCATTACGATCACCGATATATTCCGCTCGCTCCAAAAAGCCAGATTTTGCATCAGCGTTGGGGAAGGGGCTTCCTCGTACTGCAGGAGCCTTCCGACGAACCGAGAATAGCTGACCAGTTCCTCCGTTTTGTAAGGATACAAAAGCCCATACTTGGCGTAGGAAGCAAAACCTGCCCCAAGCATAGCGAGCAGCAGGGAAGCGACAAGCAAATAACTGATGAATGGGCGCTGGAAAAACGTGAATTTATACCGGGAAAACAACCGCTTCATTCGTTACTCCTCCAACTTGTAGCCGATTCCCCAAACGGTACTGACCCATAAACGCTCCTTCGTGGCAATTTTATCGCGCAGTCTTTTGATATGTACGTCTACGGTACGGTCTTCCCCGTAATAATCGATCCCCCACACGTTCTCGATAAGCTGTTCCCGGGTAAATACTTTTTTCGGATGTTTGACGAACAGCAGGAGCAGTTCAAATTCTTTCGGAGTCAAGTTGGCGACAAGCTCACCCCGAATCGTCACCTCCCGGGTGTGCGTATCGATGGCAAGCTCCTTGTACCGGATCGGTCGGCTCTCGTCGTGGGGCTCATCTTCAGGCTCCGCTCCCGCCGCCGGTCCCGCCTCGACTTCAGGCACCGGCGAAGGCGCTGCCGCTGCCGCCTTATAACGCCTCAAAACCGCCTTCATCCGTGCGATCAGCTCCAGCGGACTGAACGGTTTGGTCACGTAATCGTCCGCGCCCAGCTCCAGACCGGTTATCCGGTCTTTCTCGGCGGTTTTGGCGGTAAGCAGGATTACAGGGGTGTCGGAACGGCTGCGGAGCTCTGCGCACAGCTGCAAGCCGTCCCGTCCCGGCAGCATCCAGTCGAGCAGCACAAAGTCCCAGTTTCGCTCCCGAAGCAGCTTCTCCGCTTCATGGCCATCATGAACGTATTCGGCTTGTATGTGTTCTTTCTCCAGAAACAACCGGAGCATTTCACATACGGATGGGTCATCCTCGGCAACGAGCAGCTTCATCCAGCACCTCCTTATCCGGAATCGCGAGTTCGGAAAAGATAAAAATATTGATACGCTTTATTAAACCTGAACAGCTCGGACCCACACTTTAGCTGCAAGGGGATTACTTGGGAATCGGGCCCGGTCGGAAATAAAGAGCCTGTCCAGTAATAGTCAAGAACTGTATCAGTGTTGTTACAATATGTAACAATTACAGCATATTCGGTTGAGGGCCCAGATGCAAGAAGCAAAAGGACTAGGATTCGCCGATCCGATATTAAAAGCCGCCTGTCGGTTGACGACAAGCGGCTGACGGTCAGTCCATATGGTTTTTTAGCGTATCTACCAGTTGATGCTGAATATCCTCTCCGCAATGCTGCCATATAATCTCGAACAAAACGCCGAGTCCGGGCAATGCCTTGTCGTCACCGCCGATCGATCCTTCGATCACTTCGTACAGTTCGTCCTCCGACTTCCCGTGAACGCGCTGAATGATGGCTTGCCGTAAGCTTAAGATCATAATCGGACCTCCGGTTTCATCATATTCCGTTTACTAATATGTGCACTTGACGCGCCGTTCATGTATTCGTCCGCCGGACGGCCGATACGGTATACGCGGTGCCGGCGGCACTATGGTATAATAAAAAAACACATAGGGACGGGGGAGGAACAACAACGATGAAAAAGAAGCAATACGCGGTAATCGGCATGGGACGTTTCGGTACCAGTGTCGCCAAATCGCTGTATGATCTCGGCCATGAAGTAATGGCTCTGGATTCGAACGAGCAGCGGATGCAGGAAGTTTCCGCCATGGTGACACATGCCGTTCAGGTCGATTGTACCGATGAAGAGGCGCTGCGGGCGCTCGGTATCCGCAATTTCGACGTCGTCGTAGTGGCGATTGGTGAAGATATCCAGTCGAGTATTTTGACCACGCTCATTTTGAAAGACATGGGAGTGCCGCTGCTGGTCGTTAAAGCGCGCAACGAGCTGCATGGCAAAGTGCTCAAAAAAATCGGCGCCGACAAAGTCGTATTCCCGGAACGGGATATGGGACTTCGTGTTGCACACCATCTAGTGTCCCCGAACATCCTCGACTTTATCGAACTGTCCGATGATTATAGCATCGTGGAGCTGAAGGCGTCCTCTACGATGATCGGCAAAAATCTGCGCGAACTGGATATTCGGGCCAAATACGGGTGCAACGTGATGGCACTTAAAACGGGACTAAAAATGAACATTTCGCCCAACGCGGAAGATACGATCAAGGAAGAAGACATTCTGGTTGTCGTCGGTCAAAACAATCAGCTTAGTGTGTTGGAACGGGCGTTTGCTTAATAAGGAGTCGGGTCGGAATCCATGAAACAGTTTAAAATCGAATCGTTGCAAAATCCCCGCGTCAAATTGTGGGCCCAATTGCTGGACAAAAAAGGACGGGACAAGCAGGGGCTTTATCTGGTCGAGGGCATTCATCTCGTCCAGGAGGCGCTGCGATATGACGCGGGTGTCGAGACGGTACTTTATTCGGAAGAGCGCGGCCTGCCGGCCGAGATCGCCGCGTGCCTGAATGACGGGATGGTGGAGAGAATCGCAGTCACGGAGCAGGTGCTCATCAAATGTTCGGATGCCCAGACCCCCCAGCCGGTTATCGGCATCGTCCGCAAATCGGCGAAGACGATAGAGCAACTGCTTGCAAGTCCGGAGAGCCTCGTGGTCGTTGTCGACGGCGTACAGGACCCGGGCAACCTCGGGACGATTATCCGTTCGGCGGATGCGGTAGGGGCTGCGGGCGTCGTGCTGGGCAAAGGGACGGTCGATTTGTATAATCCGAAAACGGTCCGGTCGACGATGGGATCGATGTTCCATGTGCCGGTCGTGGAAACGGAGCTGCTGCCGCTGCTCGATCTGGCCAGATCCCGGGGCATTCAGCTCGTGGGCACGAGTTTGCAGGCAAGCCGCTCCTGCTATGATATGGATCTAACAGTCCCGACCTGGATCATCCTCGGTAACGAAGGCAAAGGCGTCTCGGCAGAGGTGGCCGCCCAGGTCGATACCGGAGTGATTATCCCGATGAAGGGCCGGTCCGAATCGCTGAACGTGGCCATGGCGGCTACCGTATTGTTGTTTGAGGCCATGCGGCAGCGGGGCGATCGGCCCAGACCCGTCTAATTTATTTCTCATGAACCTTCAGGTTTGAAACTCACGGCAGCTGCTAACGTGCGGCTGCCTTTTGTTTTGCCTGCATTTACAAATCCTTCAACCCGGGTTTACACAGGGCAAATACGGACCGTGTAAACTATACAGATTCAACCGAATCGATCAAGGTGGATTCGATTCCGCGGCTTACAGACGGGAACATGCAGAGGGGAGAGCGGATCATGTCCAAAATCTTGTTGAATCATGTGTACAAGTATTATGGCAAGGAGAAGCAGGCCGTCGTCAAAGACTTTCATCTCGAAATCGGGGAGAAGGAGTTTATCGTATTCGTCGGGCCGTCCGGCTGCGGCAAATCGACTACGCTGCGAATGATTGCGGGGCTGGAGGAGATCAGCCGCGGCGAGATCTATATCGATCAGGTGCTGGTTAACGACCTTCCCCCGAAAGACCGCGATATCGCGATGGTATTTCAAAACTACGCCTTGTATCCGAATATGACGATCTACGAAAATATCGCCTTCGGGTTAAGGCTTCGCAAGCAACCGAAGCATGAAATCGATACGGCCGTCAAACGCGCGGCGCGGGTGCTCGGGATCGAAAGCTTTCTGGAGCGCAGACCGAGTCAGCTGTCCGGGGGACAACGTCAGCGGGTCGCACTCGGGCGGGCGATCGTGCGTAATCCGCAAGTGTTTCTGCTCGATGAGCCGCTGTCCAATCTGGACGCCAAGCTTCGGGTGCAGATGCGCGCCGAATTGATCCGCCTTCATAAGCAGCTCGGGGCGACGACGATTTACGTGACTCACGATCAAACTGAAGCGATGACGATGGCGAGTCGGATCGTTGTGATGAAGGATGGACTCATCCAGCAGGTGGATACGCCGGAGGAAGTGTACAACAATCCGTCCAACTTGTTTGTGGCCAGCTTTATCGGATCGCCGTTAATGAATTTTATCGAAGGCCGGCTGAAGACGCAAAACGGGAAGCTGGAATTTCACACAGACAAGTTCGTACTTGAACTGTCGGCGCCTAAAGCCGGACACGACTCCGCAAAGCCGCTGATCGGCAAAAGGGTTACGCTGGGTATTCGTCCGGAGCATGTAAGTGTGGACCCGATCCGGGCGGAGCGGCATCCCGAGGCGACGATCAGCGGCATCTTCCGCCAGGACGAGCTGATGGGAGCGGACCGTTTTGTGTATCTCGATATCGGGATGCCCAGCCTGCTAGTCGTGCGGACAAGCCCGTCCAACCGTTATGAGCCGGATTACCATGTGGCCGTATCGCTGGATAGGGAGCATGCCCTCTTTTTCGACACCGACACCGGTGAGCGGATACTGTAGAGGAAAAATAACAATTGCATTCGTGATAAATGAAAAAAGACTGTATCCGGGACGTTGCGTTACGGGGTACAGTCTTTTGGCGTTCAGCCGGATCAATAGATCACATACAGCATAATCCCGATCCCGATGATACCGGCGATTACATAAAAGGAAGTCAGCCGGACCATGTTGCCGCTCGTTCTTTTTTCGTATTCGGGATTGCCGTCCCGGTTTTGTTTGGACATTCCGACCAAGATCGTAGCGACAGCGGACAAGATTATGAAAAAGATGATTAAGGCAGCGTAAATCGCCATAGGATCACCTGCTTTATCGGATTTGGTACATTTAGAGTAACAGGGGACAATGTTCCTGTAACCATCCATTTGGCCGGCAATCGGACCATCCACTTGCCAAAGTGGCGCAAAATCGGATCGGCAGGTTGACATCGCGTATAAATGGTACTATGATGAGTATATACCCCTACACGTATAAGTATAATATTGAGGAGGAATGGAATATGGCGACGATGCCTATTACCGATAACAACTACGCAAAGGTTATTCAGAACAACAAACTGGTCCTGATCGATTTCTGGGCGCCGTGGTGCGGACCTTGCCGGATGATCGCTCCGATCCTTGAGCAATTGTCGGAGGAAGTGGGGGACGCCGCCGTCATTGCCAAGCTGAACGTCGACGAGAACCCGACTGGTGCGGTTCGTTACAGCATCCAGGGGATACCGACGATGATTTTGTTCCGGAACGGAGTCGAGGTCGAACGCTTTGTCGGCGTACAACCACTCCAGGTTCTTAAAAGTGCCGTTATGAAACATGCCCGCCAGTAATTTTTTTTGACGGGATCAATACCCATGGGGGTATTTATTCCTTTATAGAGAGGGGACGAGTCATGGACGTCCAAGTCGGCTGGATCGTAACTTTATTTCTTATCGGCTTCATAGGGTCATATATTTCGGGCATGGTGGGCATTGGAGGTTCGATCATCAAATATCCGATGCTGCTGTATATTCCACCGGCGCTCGGTTTTGCCGCTTTGACGGCTCAGGAGGTATCGGCTGTCAGTGCCGTTCAGGTATTTTTCGCCACATTGTCGGGGATGCTCGCTTACCGCAAGGGAGGCTTTATTAACAAAAAGCTTGTCCTTTATATGGGGATTCCGATTATCGCAGGCAGCTTTCTGGGAGGATACGGCTCGAAATTTTTGCCGGATACGGCTATTAACGTTACGTACGCCGTTATGGCGCTAGTCGCGGCTGTCATGATGTTTATGCCAAAAAAGCAGCAGGATGTCGACGATTACTCGAAGATCCGGTTTGATCCGATACTCGCTTCCGGGTCCGCTGCGGTTGTCGGAGTTTTATCCGGGATCGTAGGGGCGGCGGGTGCTTTTATTACGGTGCCGATCATGCTGGTAGTGCTGAAAATTCCGACCCGCGTGGCGATCGCCTCGTCCCTCGCCATTACGTTTTTGTCTTCGATCGGGTCAACGGCAGGGAAATTAATGGGCGGCCATATGCTGCTGATCCCGTCCGTGGTGATGGTGATCGCGAGCGTCATCGCTTCTCCGCTTGGCGCGAAAGCGGGAAAGAAAATGAACGTGAAGGCGCTCCAGTGGATATTGGCCGGACTGATTACGGCGACGGTCGTAAAAATATGGCTGGATCTGTTGATGGGATAACGAAAGGGGAATAATAAATTATGAGCCAAAAAGAGAAAACGACGATTGTACTGTTCAGCGGGGAGCTGGACAAGGCGATTGCCGCCTTTATTATTGCGAACGGAGCGGCCGCTTACGATCACGAGGTAACGATCTTTTGCACATTCTGGGGGTTGAATACGCTGCGGAAGGATCAGCCTGTACCGGTGAAGAAAGGTTGGCTCGAGCGGGTGTTCGGAGCGATGATGCCACGTGGGGCGAACAAGCTCGGGATGTCCAAAATGAACTTTGCCGGGATGGGCCCGAAGATGATTAAACATGTGATGAAAAAGCACAATGCGCTCTCTTTGCCGCAATTGATCGAGCTTGCCCGCGAACAAGGGGTGAAGCTGGTTGCCTGCACGATGACGATGGATTTGCTCGGCTTGCAAAAAGAGGAGCTGATGGACGAAATTGAGTATGCGGGAGTCGCAGCTTATTTAGGCGATGCGTCCGACGCTAAAGTCAATTTGTTTATTTGATCGAAAGTTGGCGAAAACCGGGCAGACCTCCTACCCACACCTGGTGGGCAGGAGGTTTCTGCGTTTCCGGAAGCAGACGAGGTAAAAGAAAATGTTTCGCTTGACAGAAGTTAATTACTAATATACACTTACTTACTAAAAGTAATTAATGAACACCGAATAAATAATAGACCTGAAATCATATACGAAGGCGAGGAAACGAAGATGACACACAGCATATATCCGGGCACGTCCATAGGTACCGTCCATTTGAAAGTAGCCGATCTGGAGCGTTCTATTCCGTTCTATCGCGATGTTATCGGCTTGAAAGTACTCCGGCAGGAAGCGGATGTCGCCGAGCTGACCGCTGACGGCAAGCGGCCGCTCCTAACGCTGCGGCAAATTGCCGGCGGGCTCGCGATGCCCAAGCGATCCACATCCGGCCTGTACCATTTTGCCATTCTCGTGCCGGATCGCCGGTCGCTGGGGCTGTCGCTGCGCCGGCTCGTGGAGCACCGCATACGCATCGGCTCATCCGATCATCTGGTGAGCGAAGCGCTGTATCTCGACGATCCGGACGGCAACGGAATCGAAATTTATGCGGACCGCCCGAGGGATGAGTGGAAGCATCTCCCGAACGGGGATATCGCAATGGCAGTTGATCCCCTGGATCTGGACGATTTGCTGATGCAGGCGGGCGACCTGCCGTGGACCGGGCTGCATCCCGACACGACTATCGGTCATATCCATCTGCACGTCTCCGATCTGAACCGGACGTGGAAATTTTACGGCGGAGTGCTCGGCTTCGATCTGGTCGCCCGGATGGGAAATGCCGCCTTGTTCGTCTCGGCCGGCGGTTATCACCATCATATCGGCTTGAATGTGTGGGCCGGTGTAGGGGCACCGACGCCTCCCGATCATGCGGTAGGATTGTCGTATTACGACGTCGTAATTCCGGATCGGCAAGAGCTCGAAGCGACCATAAATCGAGTACGAAGCACAGGGATACCCGTGCAGGAGCACGACGGAGGCTGGATGCTGAAGGACCCTTCAGGCATCGGAATCAGATTGACGGCCGGAGAGTAAATATTTCCACATATTCGCCATGTTCCCGTTGACAAAGAGAAGTAGTTCACTTAAGATAATATTGTTACGAAACATAAGTAAATAAATTTTAATAAGTCAATGAACAATATGGGGAGGATTTTGATTATGTCGAAGACGAACTGGGCGATTGACCCGACTCACAGCAGCATTGACTTCTCGGTTAAACATATGATGATTGCCAACGTAAAAGGCTCATTCCATAAATTTGAGGCGACGGTAGAAGCAGACCCGCAAGACCTTACTACAGCCAGCATCGAATTTAAAGTGGACGTAAGCAGCATCGACACCCGCAACGCAGACCGCGACGCGCACCTGCGCTCCCCGGATTTCTTCGACGCGGAGAAGTATCCGAGCATTACGTTTAAGTCGACCGGCATCGCAGCGAAGGACGACGGCGAATATGACGTTACCGGCGACTTGACGATCCATGGCGTTACCCGTCCAGAGACGTTCCTCGTAACGTTCGAAGGAGCCGGCAAAGACCCTTGGGGCAATGAGAAAGCAGGCTTCAGCGGCAAAGGCAAAATCAAGCGCAGCGATTACGGCCTGACTTACAATGCCGTACTGGAAGCGGGCGGCGTGCTGATCGGGGACGATATCAAAATCTCGATCGATATCGAAGGCGTAAAAGCGTAACAAGGGAAGGCTATCTAACAAGCGGCGATTCGGTGAACCCGGTCGCCGTTTCATTATTATTCTTGACATACCCACGGGGGGTATTGTATATTTAACATGTGAGGTGATTCCATATGGAGCATACGAATCCGCTTGAGCACGAGACGGGATATTGCGGGAACGAATCCGCCGGCGAGAGAAGAAGCCATCATTCGGATAAAATGAAAGCGAACCTCATCACCCGGCTGAACCGGATCGAAGGGCAGATTCGCGGAGTCAAAGGGCTGATCGAGAAAGATACGTACTGCGATGACGTGCTGAATCAAATCTCGGCCATCCAGTCGGCGCTTGGCAGTGTCGGCAAGCTGCTCCTCGAAGGACACCTGAAAAGCTGTGTCGTCGACAAAATCCAGGCCGGCGATCCGGATATTATTGACGAGTTGCTCGTCACTGTTAATAAACTGATGAAATAAACTACTAATCGGGAGGAATCCATCATGCAAAACGTTACTTTACAAGTCGAAGGAATGTCCTGCAATCATTGTGTCAATTCGATAGAGGGCGCCATGAAAACGATCGGAGCTACCGCCAAGGTGGATCTCGCCGGCAAATCGGTAACAGTCCAGTTCGACGAGTCGAAGCTGTCGCTCGACACCGTGAAGACTACGATCGAAGATCAAGGCTACGACGTCGTATAATTGTGGAATGAATGCGGCATAACTGTGGGATACTAAGGGTACAGAATAGGAGCCATCAGACGGTGACCCCTTGTTTCCTCCATTGCATGGGGCTGCTTTGGGAAGCTGTTTTGTATTAGGATGCATAGTTCGAATCTGCAAGGATGGAGAAATCTCCATCCTTTTCGTTGTGCTTGCACGGTGAAGCGGGAAGCAGCCTGCAGAAGAAGAGGGCCCCATTGACAGCACAACGGAACGATGACAGAATGTATAAGACCTGTATACGAGTGCATGCGGAGGAGAGAGAGCATGAAGTACTTTCGAGAACTCGCTGCGCGTCTGACCTTCAAACGAAAGCTTCTTGCGGTCGTTATGATCCTGAGCATTGCGCCGATCCCGCTGTTCGGTTTGTTTTCCTACTACACGGTGTCGGGCAGCGTCAAAGAAGAGGTCGACCGCAACCATAAGATGATCCTCAACCAGATCGAGCAGCATGTCGACGCCTTCCTGCAAAGTTTGGGCAAATCGTCGCTGGAGATCGCCTCCAATCCGACGATCGAGCAGTCTATGCGGCTCGGCGTATCCATCGACAAATATTTGGTCGAGTCGCTCGATATGATGGACACGCTTATGAAATTCCGCAATTTATCCGATATCGCCTTCGATGCCTCCATCGTTTATAACCAGTTCGGCAAAGTATACTCCAATCGTTACGGCTATATCGACCTATCCGCTTTTCCATACCGGGAAGTCGTGCTGAACAGCCCTTTAAAGTACAACGGTTTTGTCGTCATCTCGCCGAATACGTACCCGAATCAAAATGAAATCCTTATCGTCCGGCCTATACCGGCGACGAGCAGTCCCGGCGTGGGAGCGTTGTTTCTCCATGTCAATTTGGATAATCTGACTGCGTTTCTGAAACAGTTGAATATCGGAGAGAAGATCTTGTTCATCTTCGACGAGAGCGGCAATGTGATCGCCGGCAGCAATGCGAACGAAGCGGAAGCTGATCTTGCGGGTGCCGTCAGGCTGTATGATTACTGGTCGCAGCATTCCCAGAGCTCCGATCAGATCCGGTTCAATGACAAAGACTATGAGCTGTCGGCGATGAGGTCTTCGATTACGAATTGGACGTATGTGACGATGACGCCCACGACGGAGCTGAATCTGAAGCTGGATCGGATAGAAAACGCGACATGGGGAATGGTCGCGCTCTTGTCCGGCATCTGGATCTTGTTGGCGTACGTGGGCTCGAACCGGCTGTATGATCCGATCCAGCGCCTTCTGTCCGTGTTCAGCCCGCAGCCGGCCGGCCGCAGAAGCGATGCGATCCAGACGCTCGATCAGACGATGCGGCAGATGATGGCGACGAACAGGCAGCTGCAGATCCGGCTTGGCGAGCAGCTTCCTTTCTGGCGGGAAGGCGTTTTTCTCAGGCTGCTGAGAGGGGATATGACAGACAAGGAGTTCCGGGTGCATATGGAGGAACACGGCTTTCCACTTGCGGGCAGCTGGTTTTATGTGTGCATCGTGGAGGTCGACCGGATCGACCAGTTTCAGATGAGGTATAAGGAGAAGGATCGTTCGCTGATCATTTATGCGCTCGGCAAAATGATCGAGGAAATTATTATCGACCATTACTCCAGCGTAACGGTGGCTCCCCGGTCGGGACAGTTTGCCGTCATGATCGGAATGGACTCTCTCAAGGATGAAGCCGACCGCAAAGTTCGCGAATTGTGCGATGAGATCCGCAGTAAAGTGAAGCAATACTTCCAATTTACCGTATCGGTTTCGATGAGTGGGGCCAAAAAGAATTATACCGGCCTGGTTGACGGTTATGAGGACGCCGTAACGTTAATGGGCTACCGGATGCTGCTGGGGCCCAACGTGACGATCGCCCAGGAAGACGTCGTATCGTCGGTCAAGCCGTCCGGTCGTCCGCTCATCGAATCCCAGAAAATGATTATGCACAGCATAGCGCAAGGGGATTTCGCGCAAGCCGAGGACCGGCTGACCGAGCTGATGCGGCTCGTGCCCGCTTCGGTGCCGAACAAAGAGACGGCGCTGGCCGTATTCGCTTATTTGATAGGGGAAATCGACCGGTTTATCCATGAGCTGGGTTATGAGCTGGATCACTTTTTCGAATTCGACCTGTATCAGTCGCTGTACGCGTTCTCCTCGCTGGAGGATGTGGAGCGCTGGTTGAGGGAGACGGTGTTCGCCACGATCCGCGATAAACTCGAGACGGTGCAAATCGGCAAGCAGAAACGTCTGGTCCATCAGGTTGTCGCTTATATTCACGAGCATTACGACGAGGATTTGTCTTTGCAAGGCGTTGCCGATCATTTTCAGGCGTCCACCGGTCAGATCGGCCGGGCGTTAAAGAGTGAGCTGGATACGAACTTTAGCCAATATCTCATTCAGTACAGGCTGAATAAGGCGAAGGAATGGCTGCTGCATACCGATATCCCCATCAAGGAAATTACGGAGCGGCTCAGGTATACGACTGTGCATAATTTTACGCGGATGTTTACGAAGACGGTGGGCGAATCTCCGTGGCAATACCGGAAAAAGTATCGGGACATTCCGGGCAGGGACGATTCTTCCGCCGGGTAAGAAGGTTTAGGCAAGCAGTCATCTTCACGAATAGTTTGTATCTGTCTTCTCGTTCGACTGAAACAGCTGGCAGGGTTAATAACCTGCCGGTTGTTTTTTTGTGAGAAACCATACTCTAACGGACATGGTGGAGGCTATTTTGCTAAAAAACAGTCTTTAAAATGTAACGGTCACCATGGCGCTTATTTACTCCGAATCACCTCCAAAAATGACACTTCTCGTCAATTGGCTGCATCTATGTCCGTTTGAAATCAAATGGATCGAAATTTACCACAAAAACGGCCGCTGTGTCCGTTAGAGTTTTAGTTCTTATACACCGTTCACTGCTTCCGCTCCTCCGCTCCCAACCTAGCCGATCAGTACGATATCGCTTGCCCCTCCCCCTTTGATCCAAACCAAAAGCCGTTCTAATACGGCGTTCATAAACAGACGCTCGTAGTATAGCGGCATGTGCTTTATGCTGATTCGATAGGGTTAGGTAAAACCGATTATCCCCAATACGACAATTGTGAACATGCGCTCCTCCGCTCGCATATAGAAAAGACCGACCGGACGGTTTTTCTTGCTGCAATCGTTCCACATTCCGCGATTTATCGAGGTTTTCCGGGCTTTTATCCGTATCCTCGGGCTTTTATCCTTGTGCTCGGATGTCGAACGGAAGAGATAATTGCGGTTAAAACCGGCAGTGTGGTTTTATGGGGATGCCGAAAGGAAGCCGCAGCAAGAACGACTGCAGAGGGAGGTTGCAATCCGCTATGACAGATCACACCCGACAGACGGGAGCGGGGGAAGTTCGGATGACGTCTGCCGCCGTGTCCTACTGGTTTGCCGGAAACATCCTCGACGAGTTTCCGAAGTTCGACCCGACCACGGGCCGATTTATGGAAGGCGAGGGCTGGGCGGTTACGAACCAGGACATCATGCTGGGCATGGCTTACTTGTACAAGACCGGTTATTCGGGCAACCGGCTGTACCGGGACGCCGGACTGCTGGAGAAAATCGGCCGGACCGGCGACGCGCTCAGGGATTTTCAATATCCCGACGGCAAGGTTGAATTCGTCAAAGTAGACGGCTCAAAGTGGGGGCCCATCTATATGCCGTGGTCGATGTACCACTGGCTGGAAACGTATCGGATGATCGAATCCGATCTGGACGAGCCGCGCCAAGCCCGCTGGAAGGAAGGGCTGCTGCTCGCTTACGAAGGCATCGACCGCGAACTGCGCGAGCTGCTCGCCCGTCAGGCGGCCGATCCCGCCCGGCAGGTCGTGCACAATATTCCGGCATGGAACGCGATGGCGCTGCACCGCGCGGCGTTACTGTTCGCTCGACCGGATTGGAAGCAGACGGGAGAGCAGATGATCCGGCTGACGCTGAACGAACAGCACGAAGACGGCTTCTGGCCCGAGCATCACGGACCGACGACGCTGTACAACCTTGTCTACATTCACGCACTCGGCTTGTACCATCGCCACGGCGGACGGCTCGACGTGCTGCCGGCTCTGGAAAAGGCGCTCCGCTTCCATGAACGGTTTACGTATCCCGACGGCTCGAGAGTCGAGACGGTGGACGGGAGAACGAAGTATGACGCCCACCCGAGTCCGATGGGGCTCGTCGGTTTTACGCTCGTGCCTTGCGGAGAGGGGTATGCGAGAAGCTTGATCCGGCTTGCGATTCAAAGAGGTATCCGCTGGAAGGGAGCCCATCTGGCTGATCTGCTGCAGCATTGGAACGTAGAACCTGAGACAGGCGAGCAACCGAGCTTGTTCGAACAGCCTGCGGCTGCTGAAGAACTGGCCCGCTCGATGATGGTGAAGCGGAATGGCTGGTATGTTGTACTCAGCGCCTTCACCGCCGAGAAAGTGGAATCCCGCTGGGGACAAGACCGGCAAAGCTTCATCGGCGTCTGGCAGGAGCAGGCGGGCTTGATCGTGGGAGGCGGCAACTCCAAGGAACAACCGGAATGGAGCACGTTCGAGCTGAAGACGGCGGACGGCGGGCATTACTATGTCCCGGATGCCGGACAAGTCGATCTGGACAGGAGCGAGGCGAAGCTGGTTTACGGACCGCGCACGCTGACCGTAAGGCTGCAGACGTTGACGCAGAAGTCCGTTCAGCTTGCGTTCGCCGCCGATCTGGACGAAGCGGACTCGGCGGTCGTCCATATCCCGCTCCAACTGCACCTCCATCAGCCGCTGAGAGGCGGTGACGGCGCGGAAATCAGGCTGACCGACCAAGCTTTGGAGCTGACCGGAGAGCGGGGCGGTCATAGCTTGCGCCACGGGTCGTGGCTGCTCGAGCTCGAAGGGCCTTACCGGCTTGACTGGCCGTCCTATCCGTTCAACCCTTACGCTGCCGACGGTGCCGCTCACCTGGCCGAAGCGGTAGCGGTGCTGACGCTGCCCCTTGAACCGGGAATGGAGCGCGTAGTATCCCTATCGACAATCCGAGAATAAACACCGCGCCTTTTTCGCAAACGCTATCATTATGAGCTTTAAGGAGGAAGATTATCGTGCCGCAACCTGCTTCAAGCGCTCCGCATGTGTCGGGCGCTCCGGTTTCCGCCAGCCGCAAAGCGGTCGTAAAAATATGGCGAGACCGGTTTCTGTACTTCCTCGTGCTGCCCGGCCTTTTGTACTTTATCATCTACAAATATATTCCGATGCTCGGAATGATAATCGCATTTCAGGAATACAGTCCGTTTCTCGGATTTACCGGAAGCGAGTTTGTCGGGCTCCGCCATTTCAGCCGGATATTTTCCGAGCCGGAAGTGCTCCGGGTTATTTGGAATACGCTGTACTTGTCGTTTCTGCAGATCGCCTTTGCCTTCCCGGCGCCGATCATCCTGGCCGTCCTGCTGAATGAAGTGCGCAACCAGCTGTATAAGCGGCTTATTCAGACGGTTGTTTATTTGCCGCATTTCTTGTCATGGGTAATCGTCGTCGGCTTGTTTTTCATCTTTTTGCGTTCGAACGGGATCATTAACCGGATTCTTCAAGTGTACCTCGGTTTTGAGGTGCCGGTCGATTTCCTGACTGAACCGGACTTCTTCCGTCCCCTGATCATCATTCAGGTTATCTGGAAAGAAATCGGCTGGGGGACGATCATCTTCCTGGCTGCGCTTGCCGGAATCAATCCGGATCTGTACGAGGCCGCCATCGTCGACGGGGCGAACCGCTGGAGACAGATCTGGCATATCACGCTGCCGGGCATCCGCTCGACCATCGTCATTCTGCTTATTTTACGGCTGGGGCATGTGCTGGACAGCGGGTTCGAACAAATTTTCCTGATGCTTAACGCGTTCAATATGGAGATCGGCAATGTGTTGGACACCTTCGTTTACTACAAAGGGATTCAGCAATCGGACTACAGCTTTGCAACCGCCGTTGGGATGTTTAAAGGAGTCGTGGGGCTCATCCTCGTAGGCGGGGCCAATTACTTGGCCAAGAAATTTGGAGAAGATGGCATTTACTAACGAAAGAGGGGAGGTTCCTCATGAAACATAAATCACGATCCGACCGTTTGTTCGACTCGCTTAATCATGTGCTGCTGGCTTTATTGGCTTTATCGATGCTGTTTCCGTTTTTGTACATTTTCTCGGTCTCCTTTACGACCTTCGACGAGTTTTTGAAAAGCGAGATTTTGTTATGGCCCAAAGTTTGGGTGACGGATGCGTACCAATACATTTTCCAGTCCAAGCCGTTCATTCGCGCAATGGGGATGACCGTGTATTTGACCGTCGTGGGCACGATCGTCAACTTGCTGTTCACCGCGTCGATGGCTTATGCGTTATCCCGCAAAATCTACGGACAGCGGCTTATGATGTTCATGGTTTTATTCACGATGCTGTTCTCGGCCGGGATGATCCCGACGTTCCTAATGGTCAAGGCGACGGGGCTGCTTAACTCGATTTGGGCGTTAATCCTTCCCGCGGCGATCGCGCCTTTCAACCTGATCGTCGTCAGACAGTTTTTCCTGAACATTCCGAACGAGCTGTATGAAGCCGCAGTTGTAGACGGGGCCAACGAGTTCCGGATATTCTGGCAGATCATCCTTCCGCTCTCCAAGCCGGTGCTGGCTGCGTTCGGTTTGTTCTATGCGGTCGGTCATTGGAACACGTACTTCGGCGGAATCTTGTACCTGAACGATCCGAAGCAGTGGCCGATCCAGGTCATCCTGAGGCAGATCGTCATCCAGAGCGACGCAAAAAATGCGCTTGGCGCAGCGGAACAGTTGATGCTGGACAATCCGCCGCCCCCGGAAACGATTCAAATGGCCGCTATATTGGTCGCAACACTGCCGATCCTGCTTGTCTATCCGTTTCTGCAAAAGCATTTTGCCAAGGGGGTGATGTTAGGGTCGGTCAAGGGGTAACGTTGGTTCAAATCCATACAAGTTGAACTAAATATCATCGATGGAAAATCCCAATGTAGAGGAGAAAAGAAATTTGCTTGAAAGCTAAGAGTTTTCGTTAGAAAGCTGCTTCGGAAGGTTAAGCTCCCGGTGTCAACAGTCCGAAGGCCAATCCAACTCGAGACACTCAAAACAAGATGTCTGAAGCTTCAAGCAATTTTTTTCGCAACGAAATGGACTTCAACTTTCATTAGTTCAACTTATAGTACAAAAATCCGAAGGGTGGTTTCTACAAATGCAAACTCGGAAAAAAACGGCGGTTTTATCCGTCGCCACGGTATTGCTTACAACCAGTGTGGTCGGTTGTTCGTCGGCAGGCGGCGACCCGGCACAGAACGGCTCCGGATCAGCCGCGCCAGGCACGGACGATAAGGCGAAGAAGTATACGATTAATGCGATGAAGCCTTACTACGGGGATATACCGGGCTCGGAAGGCCGCGGTCTTAAGATGATCAACGAGAAATTCAACGTCGACTACATCCCCGGTCTCGTTCCCCAAGGTATGTACGAGGAGAAGCTGACCGTCACCCTCGTTTCCGGAACGCTGCCGGACGTGATGGTGTTCCAGAGCGCCGACTTGACGAGCAAATATAACAAATTTGCCAAACAAGGCGCGTTCACGCCGCTCGACGAGTATATCGATCAGTATCCGTCGCTCAAAGTGATTCCGAAGTTCGTCCTGGATCAATTCCGGATTAACGGCAAGCTGTATGCGATTCCGCAATATTATCCGAAATTCGGCTTCACGACGATTGTCCGGAAAGACTGGCTCGACAATCTCGGGCTGAAAGTGCCAACAAGCTATGAGGAATTGAAGCAGGTAGCTATCGCCTTCACCAAAAACGACCCGGATAAAAACGGCAAAAACGATACGTACGGGATTGCGATCGGCAAAGATATTAACCCGTCGTTCACCCAGGGCGCTTATTGGGATTCTCTTGCCTGGTATCATAAAGATGCGCAGGGCCGGTTCATCCCGGGGAATATCGGGCCGGGACGCAAGGAGATCGTCTCGATGCTGGCCGACCTGTACAAGGAGAACGCGATTACGCGCGATTTCGCCACGATCGATTGGGCGAATACGAACAAAGAGTTTTACTCGGGCAAAGCGGGAATTTTCATCGGCACGCCGCGGGGGATGTCCCAGGCTTACATGGACGGGCTGATGAAAATTAATCCGGCAGCGAAGTTCGTCCATCTGGATCAGTTCAAGGCGCCGGACGGCTCGCAGGGGATGCTGGCGGGCAGCGGCTTCAGCGGCTTTGAAGTCATTTCCGCCGAAGCAGGCAAAGATAAGGGCAAGGTGAAGCGAATTCTGGAGATGGTGGATACCGGACGCCACTTTTACCCGGACGGCGAGAAAAACGAGAAAAATGCGGACTTCGACTGGCTGTACGGCAATGTCGGACAAGGGTACGATATGGTGAACGGCCTGCCGGTCACGAAGAAAGATGCGGCCGCTCAAGGCTTGCAGCCGCTCAACTATTTGATCGACGGCGTAGCTTGGCCGGCCAAAGATTCGGACCTCAACTATTTGCTCGCCTATCAGGAGCCGCTTAAATCGCTCGCCGGCGAAATTATGAAGTCGTATTCCGCGATGAAGTATTATGCGAATCCGACGAGCGGAGTCGTATCCGAGACACAGCTAAGCAAAGGCGCCGATTTGACGAAATATTTGAATGACGAGCAGACGAAGATGATTGCAGGGCAACGTCCGATTTCCGACTGGGATAAAATGATCGAGGAATGGAAGGCGAAAGGCGGCGAGCAGCTGATCAAGGAAATGAACGCCGAAGCCAAATTTAAAGACATGAAGGAAGGCTGGAACTAAATCGAATCGGCCGCCACAGCATCTGCCCGCAACTGGGCAGATGTTGCTGTAAGCCGAAGACAAGCGGGGCGTTTCGTGATTAAATGAAGGGTAGAGGAGGTGGATCTAGTGAAGCAGACGATCAGACTCGCCTTTCAACGATTCACCGCCGCCCTGCTGCCGGTTGTGATTGCTTGCAGCGTCTCTGGCTGCGGATGGCTGAGCCCGGCGAAGGAGCAGGGCGTCGAAGCGAACGGCATCGACGAGGTTACCTACATCAACTACATTTGGGACGAATCCGCGCCTGCGGAAGGTGAAGGACTCGCGATGATCCAGGAACGGTTCCGGATTCGGATCAAGTCGCAATTCGTTCCGCAGACGGATTATATGAGCAGGCTGTCAGTGCTGATGGCCTCCGGCGGTATGCCCGATGTGGTCGGAGTGAAAGATTTGGACTCCAATTTTTTCAACTGGGCGAAGCAAGGCGCTTTCCTTCCGCTGAACGACTATTACGACCGCTATCCGAGCCTGCAACTGGTGCCGGCTCACATTCGCGACCAGTTTACGGTAAACGGCAACATTTATGCGATCCCGCGTTATTATCCCGAGCAGTATTTATTCGTCATTATGCTGCGCCAGGACTGGCTTGCAAAGTTGAATTTGAAAGTGCCGACGAGCTACGAAGAGCTGAAGCAGGTGGCGCTCGCTTTCACCCGGGACGATCCCGACGGCAACGGCAAAAACGACACCTACGGTCTGGTTCTCTCGCAGAGCATTAACCCGGATTATCATGCAGGGGCGTACTGGGACCCGGAAGCCTGGTACCACCAGAACTCGGAAGGCCAGTATATCCCCGGCATCATCGGACCCGGACGCAAGGAGGTGATCCGAATGATGGCCGACTTGTACAAGGAAGGAGCGATAACGAAAGATTTTGCCGTGATGAACTGGAATCAGGGCAATCAGGAGTTTTATTCGGGCCGGGCCGGCATTTTTATCGGTTCGCCGAGAGGCATGTCCGAAGTGTTTATGGGAGGATTGCTGAAACTGAACCCGAACGCGAAGCTTGTCACGATTGAACCGTTTACGGCTCCGGATGGCTCGCAAGGGTATGCCTCGCAGCGAGGCTTTCTCGGATTTACGGCGCTGTCGTCCAAGCTGTCGGGCCATCCGGACAAAATAGACAAGATTATGGATGTGATCGATTACGGCCGAAACTTTATCCCCCCGTCCGAGCGTACGCCGGGCAATCCGGACTATGACTGGCGCCTTGGCGGGCTGAACAAGGGCTACAGCTATGTAAATAAGGTCATACACCAGACAAAGATGCGGGAAGGAAAAATCCCGGCCCTTTACTTGTTCGACTCGATGATGTGGGCGCCGAGCGATGAAGCGAATATATACTCGGGCAATTACCAGATTCCGCTGTTGAAGCAAGTGACCGGGGAGATGGAGCGGATGTTCGTCAAGTTCAAGGACAAGACCTATATGAACCCGCACAGCGGGATCGACTCCGAGACGTATATGGCGAAATGGACGGAGCTGACACAGTTCTTGATCGTCGAGCAGACGAAAATGATTACAGGCCAGCGGCCGGTCTCGGATTGGGATCGGATGGTCAAGGAATGGTCGGAGCGGGGAGGCGCAGACATCGTCGCGGAGATGAATCGCGGGATTGAGGAGAGAAGAAGTAAGGGAACGGGCATCGGGAGCAAGTAAAGGGCTGCCGTGAGAACGGCGCAAAGCCTGGCCTCGGCCCTGCAACAATCAATCCGGCGACCGGTCTGCAGGCGGCTTTATCGGGGATGTAGGTGCTCCCCGCCCCTACAACCGGTTAGCTTGACGATAGCGCGAAGGCGGCATCCCCATCTTGGCCGAGAAGGCCCGGCTGAAATAAAAGCCGTTGTCGTACCCGCAGCGGCGGGCGATATCGTCAAGCGTCAAGTCGGTCTCGACCAGCAGCGCCCGTGCGCGGTTCAGCCGGATCGATGTCAAGTAAGCGCCCGGCGTCGTATGTTGCGAAGCGCTAAATCTGCGGGTCAGCTGGACCGGGCTTAACCCGAGCTGCCCCGCCAGCTCTTTCAGGCTGAACGGCTCATGCGCCCGCTCCCGGATGATCTGCCCGGCGTGTTCCATCAGCGGGTCCCGTTTCGCATCTCCGGACAAACGCCCCTCGCCCGCTTCCCAGCTGTACAAACGCCATATATCCTGAAGCAAATATTGTTTGCGGTTCATATAAGGCTCTTCATGGAGATCCCACACCGCCCGTAAATAATCAAAGTCGGAAAACAGCCGGTTATGGTCGCGGATCGTCACTTTTCCCGCAGGCAGTCCGGAGGGAGCGACCGTCCCGGCGCCAACGGAGCAGGCGCCCGTTTCCTCGCTGCCCGCCGGGCTCGAACCGTCTTCCAGGGAGAAGTTAAATACGAAAAAGGTTAGCGGCCGGACCACCGTACGACCAAACGGGACGAACGGAGGACAAAACACGAGATCTCCCCGCTCCGCGATGCCTTTCTCCTCGCCGATCTCATAGCGGAACGAGCCGGATTCGACGGCGAACATCATCCACTTGTAATGGGTGTCCACCTCAAACAGAAATCGTTCCTTCTGCTTCCAATACATCACGTTGTCGGTTTTGGGGAGCCACCGTTCCAGCGCCGTCGCATTCATCGCACAGTCACTCCTATAAGTGAAATAAAGTATAAATTAATGATAACTTATTGAATGTAAAAAGAAAATAGAATCCTCTATCATGAAATTATGTGTAAAAGATTTCAAGAGGGGATGAGACGCGTGAAGAAGGAAACTATACGGACGGATATTACGGTCATCGGAGGAGGACTCGCAGGCGTATGCGCCGCGGTTGCAGCCGCCCGGCAAGGACGGACGGTGGCGCTCGTGCAGAACCGGCCTGTGCTCGGCGGCAATGCGAGCAGCGAGGTGCGGGTATGGGTCAGCGGCGCTTCCGCAACGGGCACGAACCGATTTGCCCGGGAGACCGGAATCATGGGCGAGATGTTCGTGGAGAACCAATTCCGCAACCCGGACGGGAACCCGTATTATTGGGATCTGGTCGTGCTGGAGACCGTCAAGGCGGAGCCCAACATTCAGCTGTTTCTGAATACGGATGTGCACGAGGTTGAAGCAACGGGACCGGAGGGAGACCGGCGCATAACGTCGGTAATCGGATGGATGATGGGATCGGAGCGCCGAATCCGCTTCGAAAGCTCTCTCTATGCGGACTGTACGGGCGACGGTCTTATCGGCTTTCTGGCCGGCGCGACCTACCGGATCGGGCGCGAAGCTGCGGACGTGTACAGCGAATCGTGGGCCCCGCAAGCGGCCGACGATATCACCCTCGGCAGCACGCTGCTGTTTTATACGAAGGATCTCGGGCATCCGGTCAAATATGTTCCGCCGTCATTCGCCATTGATATTACGAAAACGACGATACCGGAGCGGCGCATCATCCGGTCGGGCGATTCGGGCTGCTACTACTGGTGGATCGAATGGGGCGGCGAGGTCGACACCGTGCATGAGAATGAACGCATCCGCGACGAACTGTGGTCGGCGATTTACGGAATCTGGGATTACATTAAGCACTCGGGCAAATTCGATGCCGACAATCTGACGCTGGAGTGGGTAGGCTCGATTCCGGGGAAACGGGAGTATCGCCGCTTTATCGGCGATTACGTGTTGAACCAGAACGACGTTCTCCGCCAGGAGCCTTTCGACGATCGCGTCGCGTTTGGAGGCTGGTCGATCGACCTGCATCCGCCGCAAGGGATGTATGCCGTAGAAAGCGGCTCGAAGCATATGTACGCCGACGGCATCTATCATATTCCGTACCGTTCGCTGTACTCCGTCAACGTGTCCAACATGCTGATGGCCGGGCGCAACATTAGCGCTTCGCACGTCGCCTTCGGTACAACCCGGGTCATGGCGACTTGCGCCATCATGGGAGAAGCGGCGGGCACGGCGGCCGCATTATGCGCCAAGAAGGGTGTGACGCCGCGCGAGCTGCACGCGCATCATCTGGAGGAGCTACAGCAGACGCTGCTGCGCCAGGATGCATCGGTTATCGGGCTCGTCAACCGCGATCCGCTCGATCATGCGACAAGGGCCGCCGCCGCTGCCTCGAGCGAGCTGACCGAACTGACCATAGATAAAGCGGTAGATACGCTGCCGCTCGAAGCCGACGCGGGGCTGCTGTTCCCGGTTCATCCGGCTATGGAGCGCATCGGGCTGCTGGCGGACGTGTCCGAGGAGACGGTGCTGGAAGTCGAGCTGTGGGATACCGGACGCGCCGAGAACTTTGTTCCGCATTCCCGGATCGCTAAAGCGGATATCCGCGTCAAGGCGGGGGCGGAGCAATGGGTCGAGGCGGAGCTTCCCTGGCATCCGTCCGAACCGTGCAATGCGTTCGTCATCGTCAGAGCGAACGATGCTGTGACTTTGCGACTGTCGAATCAGCCGGTGACGGGCGTGTTATCGTTTGTCCGCGGGAAACAGCCTGTCGTCGATCCGAGACTCGAAGAGCGTCAGCCGGCTCAGCCGGTTGTCGAATGGAGCATGCGCAAGCTGGCGCGCAATCCGATTTGTTTCCGCCTGTCCGGCGTTACGGCCGCTTATGCGGCGGGGCGCGCGATCGACGGTTGTGCCCGCCCGTACGGCGGACCGCATATGTGGGTATCGCAACCGATGACGGAAGGGCGTGAGGAATGGCTGGAGCTAAGCTGGCCGGACCCGGTATCGGTATCCGAGGTGCAACTGATCTGGAACGACGATGTGAACGAATATTTGATCAATCTGCATTATATCCGCACTCCGTTTGATGTGATGCCTGAGCTTGCTGCCGATTACCGGGTGGAGGCCCAGGTGGACGGAGAGTGGACGGTACTTCACCGGGAGACGGATAACCGCAAGCGCAAAAAGACGCACCGGTTCCAGGCCGTAACGACTGGCAAGCTGCGCGTCGTGGTCGAGCGGACCAACGGATGCCCGCGGGCGGAGCTGATCGAGATTCGGGCTTACAGCTGATGCGGCAACGATCGAGCCCCCATGCCGATCGGGCTGTATAACGCTTCCGGAACTCCAAGCGACTAATCGGTTCGAATCATGAAGCTTAGAGGAAAAGACGCTTCCGCCACCACGTACTTGTGGATCGGAAGCGTCTTTTACCTGAGGGAACGAGCTAGACAACAAGCAAGTGGAATGCGGAGAGCACAAGACCGATTCCGAAGCCGCAGATCGCCCCGTTGACGCGAATCCACTGGAGATCGTGGCCGATTTTGTCTTCGAGCATCGCAATCAGCGTGTCGTTGTCGTACTTGTTAATATTTTCCTCGATCAGAGCGCCGATCTTGTTATGATTGCTCTCGATCCAGCCGGCCAGCTTGTCCTGGATGAACGTCTCGATCCGCTCCACCTGCTCGGGCGATTGTCGGACCCGCTCGATCGCCTGATCGAGGATCGGTACGACGACCTCCGGTGCGTAGGCTTCGGTGTGGATGAAGGCAAGCAGCCGCTCGCGCGCCTGCTCGAGAAATCCGGAGAGCGTAGCGGCCAGATCGAAGCGGGACAGCAGGTCGGCCTTCCACTGCTCCAGCGCTTCCTTCGTCTCCGGCTTCGCCACGAACGTATCGAGCTTCAACCGAAGCGTCTCGCTGATCGCAATCCGGGTGGCGTTCTGCTCGTCACGAAGTTCCCAGATTTGCGTTTGCAGCATTTGCCGGATCGTCTCGCCGAGCCGTTCCTCGCTCATAAAGCCGGCGAACGCGTTCAGCGCGAACGACATGAGTCCGTTGGCCGGTATGCGCCCGATCGCATCGGAAGCCATCGCCCCCATTTGCCGCACCGTCGATTCCCGATTGAGGAATTCTTCAGCAAAGTCGAGCACGAAGTCGAGCGATTTGCCGTCCCAATCGTTTGCATAGGCGTAATCGAGCAGCCTCGACGCGATACCCGCCGTATCGATCGACTGAAGCTTGCTGCCGATCTCGCGCTCCAGCACCGGCACAACCCGCTCAAGCGGGAACGAACGGACGGCATAATCGCTCACCGACACGATGGCCGAAGCCGCTTCTTTCTGATGAATCGTCGCTGCCGCGCCGTCCAGCAGCCTGGACGTGACGGACAACTGCTTGAGCTTGGCGCGAATGCTCGTCTTGCTGAGCAGATCGTTCTCGACGGTCGATACGAGCGCTTTCGTCACCCGCTTGCGGTTGTTCGGCAGGATGGCCGTATGCGGAATCGGGATTCCGAGCGGATGCCGGAACAAGGCGGTTACGGCAAACCAGTCAGCCAGTCCTCCGACCAGTCCGGCTTCAAACCCGCCGCGGAGAAAACGGACCCAGCCGATGGACGAGAACGGCACCGTTATCAGAAAGCCGATCGCCATAACGAGCAGCGAAATGGCGGCGATATGTCTCGTGTTCGTTTTCATCGTATTTACTCCTCTTTACCCTCATTCGATCTCCTCTTCATTGTACTCCAAAATGCGGAAATCGAGAAACGTTCGTTTTCATTCGCTCGCAACCGTCAGCAATCCGGAACGGTCATCCAAGCCCGGGGGATCTCGTCTTTTTTACCGGACACCCGCATATAATCTAAGGATTCGTACCACCCGCGGCACACGATACGGAACACGCATTGTTTTATATTCAAGGAATCGGGGGAACACGCTGCATATGCTCAAGCGCAGATGGCGGAGCCGGCCGACCAAGCAGTCGAAGCGTAGGGCGTTTTTTATCGCGATGCTGATCTTTAGTTTGTTTTCGCTTCAGTCGTTTATTTATATAGAGAAAAACTTGCGTCCGCCGATTATGCACGTAGCCAAGCTCCGGATCAAGCAGGTCGTGACCCAATCGGTAAACGCCGCTCTGACGGAACGGATCTCGCAAGGCAAAAGCCTGGACAAAATCATCGACTGGCAGATGGATAAAAACGGGAAAATCAACGGATTCATGCTGAATTACGTGGAGCATATGAAAATTACTTCGGAGACGGTCAACACGGTACAGACGTTATTGATGGAGCTCGGCAGCATCCCGGAGCACGTGCCGGTCGGCCAGGCGTTCAACAGCGCGATTATTGCCTCGTTCGGACCCAAAGTGCCGGTGAAGTTTACCCCGATCGGCGCCGTAAAGGTGGACCTGAGCACACGTCAGCAAACGGCGGGCATCAATATGGTTCTGGTCGAAGTTTATATGAAAATAACCGCAGAGGTTTCGATCGTCATTCCGTTCGATTCGCAGCCGGAGATCGTCGAGACGGAAATTCCGATTTCGTATGTGATGGTCGTAGGCGACGTGCCGATGTATTATTACGACGGCAAAGGCAACCCGAGCGGCAAAACGCCGGCAGCACCGCCAACGATAGCGATTCCGCCGATGAAGGTGGGAGAAGAACCAAAAAAGGAATAAGGAGGACTCGTCGCCGGAGCAGGAAAGAACCTCCAGCCCACGGGTACGTAATCTGAAACTGATCGTGTTGTCTTGACGAGAGGACTTGGTTTCCAGGCCCTTGTCAATTCGCCGCGTCAGATCGATGTCGTACCGGATGTGGAATTGGAGGTTCTTATTTGTGAAGCCGGCGGAAGAAAGACACGGAACGGCCGGATCGGCTACCCGTTCGTTTTTTGCTTGCCACGCAGCCGTTCTTCGCGCTCCCATTTTTTCAAATACGGGAACGGGTCGAACGACCATTCGCGCTGTCCGTTGTCGCGGTACAGACCGTAATGCAGGTGAGGAGGGAACTTCCCCTGCGTCCCCGGTTTTCCGTATCCGGAGCTGCCTACCCAGCCGAGAATTTGACCCGGCTTGACGATGTCGCCCTGCTTGATATTTTTCTCATACCCCGACAGATGGGCGTAATAATGGTAGACGTTATTCAAATCGCGCAGTCCGACACGCCAGCCCCCGTATGGATTCCAGCCCTTGATCTCGACGATGCCGTAACAGGTGCTCCGAACCGGGACGCCATGACTTGCGAAAATATCGCTGCCCTCATGAATCCGGTGGCCTCCCCAACCGCGGCTTGCCCCCCACGTGCCCCGATAGGCGTAATTGGAGCTTAGCGGCAGAGGGAAAGCGTGCTCGTGCAAATCGAGCCTCCCGAACGTGGCGTATATGCTTGCAAACTGCTGAATGCGTTCCACGCTGCGGGTATTCCGGTAGTATTCCCAGAGCGCCCTTTTGATCTCGTCCTCGGACGTGCCGTAAGTAAGCAAATAAGACGTCATGGTCGATAACAGATCGAGGTCGTTGAGCCGATCGGCTAGGCCGTCGCCGGAGCCGTCCTTCCCCTTGCCCCCGAATAAGGCGATCGAATACGGATTCGTATCCTCCTGTTCCGGATTGGCAATTCCCGACCACTCCGTCTGCGTATAATAAATGCCGATCAGCCCCGAGCGGAGCGGTCTCTTCTTTGGATTGGCGATACTGAGCGTCCTTTCGTATTGATCGATGGCCGCCAAGTAGTTCCAGGGGATGCCCGTTACTTGATCGAACTCCTCGAACAATTGCTTGCGTTCTTCAAACAGCGCTCGGGGATCGGGACTGGCTTTTTTGTCCGCCTGCGGTTCCGCCGACGCCGAAGACGGCGCCGGCAAAGCGAGGGACAGGAACAGCATCCAGCCGAGCAGGATTACCGTTATTCGTTGAAACCGGCCTGCACGTTTCAAGTTCGCTATTCTCCTTTCATTGCGGGTTTCGACTGTTCTTTCCGTTAGGATGCGCACTCCTGCATGTCGCTATTCGGTTTCGTGCGATCGGCGGCTGACCGGGTTCATTTACAGAAGAGGCGCCGGTTTGGTACGATGAAGATAAACGCCAATAGCGAAAGAGAGGGTGCCGCTTTTGTTCGACCACCACAATGAGCATGTCGACGACCAGATGGTGCTCGTGCAAGCCAATATCGACGATATGAACCCGGAATACAGTTCGTATGTGACGGAACGGCTGTTCGAGGCGGGGGCCAACGACGTATACTGGGTCCCGATTATTATGAAAAAAGGGCGTCCCGGACTTATGCTGAATGTGCTGGCTGCCGCGGAACGTCTGGAGCAGATGGAGGACGTAATCTTTACGGAGACGACGACGCTCGGACTGCGGTATTTGCAGGCGAACGTGCACCGTCTGGGACGCGAGTTCGTGCAGGCGGATACGCAGTGGGGAACGGTTTCGGTGAAGCTGGGTTACTATAAAGGCAAGCTGGTCCAAGCGGCGCCGGAGTTCAAGGAATGTGAAGCGATCGCCAAGCGGCACGGGGTGCCGCTGAAGCTGGTTTATGAGGAAGTGCGCCGGACATGTGCCGGGCTGAAGCCTCCAGCTGCGGATACCTGACACGGCCAGGGAAAGCACTGCAACGTGCAGAGGGGAGAAAACGATAAGCCTCCGAATTCGCCTAAAGCGGATCGGAGGCTTGTATGAGTCGGAAACAAACTTCGCTGCTTAATGTTTGTGCGAGTGGGATTCGCCCTTGTGCTCATGCTCATCATCGTGATCGTGCTCGTGACGATGCCCTTTTCCATGGCGATGGCCATGGTCATGATCATGGTGATGGTGATCATGATCGTGATGATGGTGCTCGTGTTTATGCTCATGATCATGGTGGTGCCCGTGGTCGTGGTCATGATGATGGTGATGCTCATGGGCGTGCGTATGCTCGGCCGGAATATGCGCATGGCTTGCTTTCCATTCCGCAATATACTTGTCCATCGTACCGACGACGACCCGCAGCACATTCGGCCGGTTCGGCAAATCGCGGGTTCCGGCTCCGTATCCGATGGACTCGACGATCATCGAAGGCAATCCTTTGGAGAAGTCGTTTACGACGCCGGATACGATCCCGGCCCCGGTCGGCGTAGTCATCTCCATCGCATAGTCGGTCGGGGCGATCGGCAAGCCGCGCATCATCTCGAGCGTAGCAGGCGCCGGAACCGGGTATAAGCCGTGATCGCACTGAACCGTTCCCGAGCCGAGCGGGACGGCGGAGCAATAGATGTATTCCGCTTGCAGCGAGTCGAGAGCGAGCGCAACGCCGATTACGTCTACGATCGAATCGATCGCGCCGACTTCGTGGAAATGGACGTTCTCGATCGGAATGCCGTGTATTTTGCCTTCCGCGATGCCGATTTGCTTAAATATGGCAAGACTAAGCGCGGTGACGCGCTCGTTGAAGCCTGCGGCCTGGATCAGACGGACGATGTCGGAATAGTGGCGGTGATCCGTCGGTTTATGGTCCGGGTCGAGCGTTACGTCCATTTTGAGCGCCGATATGCCTTTTTTGTTCACTCTGCGCCATTCCAGCGCGAACGGCTCGATGCGGATTTTTTGCAGCTCGCTTTCTACGTAAGCCTGATCGGCTCCCGCGTCGACCAGGGCGGCCAGCGCCATGTCGCCGCTAATGCCGGAGAAGCAATCGAAATATACGACTCTCACTGAACATTCACGACCTTTTCGACATATTTTTATTGATGAGTCCTGCGCTGTAGCCGGCTCCGAAGCCGTTATCGATATTCACGACCGTAACGCCGGTCGCACACGAATTCAGCATCGTCAGCAGGGCGGAGACGCCTTGAAAGTTCGCCCCATAGCCGACGCTGGTCGGTACGGCGATAACGGGGCTGGATACGAGTCCACCGACGACGCTTGCCAGAGCGCCTTCCATTCCGGCCACCACAACGATTGCATTGGCGCCGCGGATGACCGGCAGACGGCGGAACAGCCTATGTATGCCGGCAACGCCGACGTCATATACTTTCTCCACATGGCTGCCCATACATTCGATCGTAATCGCGGCTTCTTCCGCCACGGGCAGATCGGCCGTACCTGCGCATACGACGGCGACGTAGCCGTCGTGCACTTTCAGAATCGGCTTCTTGAACCAGGTGAGCGCCCGCGCCGAAGCATGATACGTCGCTCCCTGCACGGCGGCGAGCACAGCTTCGGCCTTGACCGGATCGACGCGCGTGGCGAGCACCCGGTCGGAATGCTCCGTCAGCCGTTGGAAGATGACGGCGATCTGCTCCGCCGTCTTGCTCTCGCCGTAGATGACTTCGGGGAACCCGGTCCTCTTCTCGCGCTCCAGATCAAGCTGGGCGAAGCCGAGATCGTCTATTTTGGCGGAAGCCTCCGCCTGCGTTAGCTCCTCGATCTGACGCTTCGCTTCCTCCAGCTCGAGGTCTCCCGCTTTCAGTAACTTGAGAACGTGCTCCAGCTGCATCATTGAACCGCTTCTTTCTTCAACGGTTCGGCTGAAACGGCCGGCTCCGCGTTCGTTTTCAATACGGCGTTCATGCTGCCCGTCCGGTATCCCGCAAGATCGAGCGCGACGTAAGTAAAGCCTAGCGACGTAAATTTCTCGTGAATGCTGTCTTTCAGCTCGATCACCTTCTGCAGTTCGTCCGGCATCACTTCGATGCGGGCGATCTTATCGTGGTGACGCACTCGCACCTGCCAGAAACCGAGAGCGTACAAAAAGTCCTCAGCTTCGTCCAATTGATCGATTTTATATTTCTCAATCTTCGTTCCGTAAGGGATGCGCGAGGACAAGCAGGCGAACGACGGCTTGTTCCAGGTACGCAAACCGAGCTCTTTGGAGAGCTCGCGGATTTCGCTTTTCAGAAACCCGGCTTCCTGCAGCGGGCTGCGCACGCCTTGCTCCGTTTTGGCTTGAAGGCCGGGACGGTAATCGCCCAGATCGTCGACGTTGGAACCGTCTACAATGAACGGATAGCCCAGTTCCTTCGCAATCGTCTGCAAATGGGAATACAGCCCGGTCTTGCAATGGTAGCAGCGGTCGGGGTTGTTGGCCACGAACGACGCATTCTCATATTCTTTCACTTCCGTCTTGTGCAGCCTGACTCCGAGCTCCTCGGCCAAATGCACAGCCGCGTTGAACTCACGGGTCGGGAACGTCTCCGATGCCGCCGTAACGGCCAGCACCTGATCGCCCAGCTCCTGATGCGCCCGCTTCAGGACGAATGTGCTGTCCACGCCGCCTGAAAAAGCGATTAGAACGCGTCCCATATCTCGAAGGATGGCGCCAAGCTTCTCATCCTTTTGTTTAAGTAGTAATCCGGTATCCATCCGGTTTCCCTCCCCCAAGGCACCGCTGCTCTTGCGTTCGGCACCGCTGCCTGATCTTTCTATTATAAAGTGTATCACAACCGGGGTATTCCCGAAACCTGTCGCCGGAAAAAGGAAGAGGTGTCCTCCGCCCTGGGGAGGCCCGGGTCGCGTCATCGAACAAATCGACACCTTTTCCAACAAGTTAGCTCCTGAATTTCCATTCTCTGTCCGATACAATGGGAACGTAAGCGATAGTCCGGCGTGGATTGTTGCCGCTTTCGTGGTATAATACTTGCAGAGTCCGCCCGTCCATGGGCGAATTTTTGCAAGCGGTCCGGCTCGGGAGGCGATTTTCCCGAAAGGATCTTAACCAAACGGAAAGCAGGAATCCATATGTCGACCAAACCACCCGTGCTTCGCAAACCGGAATGGCTCAAAATCAAGCTGCCTACCGGGGACGATTACGATAATGTCAAAGAACTCAAAGATATGATGCGCTCCAAGACGCTTCATACCGTATGCGAAGAAGCCAAATGTCCGAACCTCCACGAATGCTGGGCGAACCGTACGGCTACCTTTATGATTCTGGGCGATATTTGCACCCGGGCTTGCCGGTTCTGTGCCGTTAACTCGGGCTTGCCGACAGAGCTTGATCTCCAGGAGCCGGAACGCGTAGCGGAAGCGGCCGAGCAGATGGGACTGCGCCACTGCGTCGTCACGTCGGTAGCGAGGGACGATCTGGCGGACGGAGGAGCCTCCATCTTCGCGGAGACGATTCGCGCCATTCGCAGACGTCTGCCGTTTTGCTCGGTTGAAGTGCTGATCCCGGACTTTCTCGGCAATGAAGATTCGCTGCGAGTCGTATTGGATGCGAAGCCCGACATCCTGAACCACAACATGGAGACGGTGGAGCGCTTGTCCGACCGCGTCCGGTCGAAGGCCAAATATCCTCGTTCCTTGGAGCTGCTGGCCCGCTCCAAGAAGATGTATCCGTCCATTCCGACCAAGTCGAGCATTATGCTTGGCGTCGGGGAGACTTGGGACGAGATTTTGCGGACGATGGACGATTTGCGCGCCGTCGATTGCGATATTATGACGATTGGCCAATATTTGCAGCCGACCAAAAAGCATCTGAGGGTTATGGAATATTACACGCCGGAGCAGTTTGCCGCGCTGAAGGAAGAAGGCATGAAGCGGGGCTTCCGCCATGTGGAATCCGGTCCGCTCGTGCGCAGCTCCTACCATGCTCACTCCCAGGTTCAATCTGCGAATGCGGCCGCTTCGGCGAATGCGCAATCTTAACCTAACCCGTGAAACCGGCGCAAGGAGGTGTATCCATTGATTCATATCGGCGGCAAAACATATGAGCTTGTGCAGGAGAACCGGAACGGATACAACTTCGAAGCGTTCCGCGACCGCTACAGCGAAGTGCTCGAGCGCTACGATTATATCGTCGGCGACTGGGGATACAACCAGCTGCGGCTGAAAGGCTTTTTCAAGGAATCGAACAAAAACGGCAACAAAGATACGTGCGTCTCCAGCATGCACGATTATTTAAACGAATACTGCAATTTCGGCTGCGCCTACTTCATCCTGCGCAAAATGCCGGGCAAATCGGCTCCCGGGGAGTCTCAACCGGTAGCGCCCGAACTGCAGGAGGCTGCCCTCCCGGGAGCCTCCCAGGCACAGCAGCCGAATCCGCAGCACGAAGCGAATCACTCCCGGCACAACCCGCCGCGCCAGGAACGTCATGAGCGCCAGGAGCGTCACGGACAAGCAGAACGTCACGAACGCCACGGGAACCAGGAGCGGCCGGAGCGCAGAGAACGTCAGGATCAGCGTCACGGACATCAGGAGCGCGCAGCCCGCGCGGAGCGTAACGGGCAGCCGGAACGTCACGAGCGGCAGGAGCGGCACAACCGGGAGCGCCAGGAGCGTTCCCAGCCGAAGCAGTAACGAGCGAACGATTGTCGGGGGGCGAGTAGCTTGTCGGACACAAAAAGACGGGTTTTTACTTGGCTGTTGTTGGGAGCGCTTGCGGCGGTTCAGACCGGCTGCACGTACGTCAATGCGAAGCCGCAGGAGAAGCCGGAATTGCTCAAGCCGGTCAAACGGCAGGAAGACCTATACGAGACCAAAAACGGCTCCATCGTGAAGCAGGTGCGGGGGACGGGCGTGTTCGTTCCGGCGGATACGAAGTTCCACCAGTATCCCGTAGGCGGCAGGCTGTCCGCGATCCCGATCAAGCTCGGCGATTCCGTGAAAAAGGGAGACGTCCTGCTCGAACTTGACCCGGGCGATATGAAAATGAAGATCGTCGAACAGATGCTTGTGCTGGCAAAGGCGGAAGATCAGCTGGAGCAGGCGAAGCTGGCCCGGGACCCTGAGAAGCTGCGGCTGGCCGGCTTAAACAAAGAGGTTGAGGAGCTGAAGCTCCGAGGGCTGGAAGCGAATCTGGCCCGCACGAAGCTAACCTCCGAGCAAGCGGGCGTCATCACGTTTCTCGACTTCATGAAGCCCGGCGATTCGGTTACAGCTTACAAAAGCGTAGTCGGCATATCCGATCCGAACAACCTGCTGTTTATGTACTCGGTCCAGTCTGCGGGCGACTTATCCTCGATCGAGAACGGCATGGAGGCGGAGGTCGACTACGGCGGCACGATCTACAAGGGCAAAGTGATCCAGACGCCGAGAAGCGCCCCGTATACCGACAATGTGACCCAATCCCAGAAAAACTCGCGCTCGATCCTGATCGGATTCGACAATCCGCCTCCGGCGAGCTTCGGCACGCAAGCGGAGATGTCGATCGTGACGGATCGCAAAGATAATGTGATCGTAATCCCGCGGGTTGGTCTTCGCTCCTATCAGGGACGATATTTCGTCCACGTCAAGGATGGGGATACCCGCAAAGAGGTCGACGTGGAGAGAGGACTGGAGACGGCTACGGAGGCCGAGATCCGCAAGGGGCTCAAACCCGGCCTGCAGGTTATTTTGAACAATTGACAGATCGGCGCAAGTAAGCTTAAGGGCTTAAGTCCTTAAGCTTATTTTTTTGTTTCGTGTCCCGGATGCGCAGAATGTAATTCGGGCGGATCGTGCTTTTCTCATAGAGATGGATGATCCGAATAGGCATTTCAACCTGCAAACGGTCAATTTGTGATGAAAAATCAGAATATTTGTCGAAAAAATCACACGAAATTCATAAATATTCCATTACAATAATTGAAAGGGCTTACACCTGTTGCGTCAGTTTCCGCTGCAGTCCGTATTATACGGCCGCTTATTCACCGCACGCAAGTAGCGGTAAGCCGTCCATTTTATAAGCCAATTGGGGGTATAGGGATGATCGGCAAGACAATCGCAGCGATCCGGACGATTCGCGGAAAAGCGGGGTGGTATCGTTCGATCGGATTTAAGCTGTTTGCCGCTTTTTTGGCCAGCATCGTACTGACGTGCGCCGCGGCCGGCTGGATCGCGTACCGGATATCGTCCGATGCGCTGACACGCAAGGTGGGCTCCAACATGGAGCAGGTCGTTCAAGATGCCGCAAGCAACTCGGACCGCTGGTTCAAGGTGATGGACGGGACGTTTAATCAACTGGCCATTTATGCGGACAAAAACCAGTTCATGACCAAGGACCGGCGCAATCTCGAGCCTCAAACCGAACCGGAGGCGAAGGAATATACACAATTGATCGAGCAGATCAAGGCGCTTGACGCGGAGATCGCCGAGAAGTCTTCCCAGGCGGGAAAGCTGACCGAATCCAAGGACCGGATCAAGCTTAACGACGATATCGCCAGAGCTTCCCAGCGCAAAAGCTCCTTGCAGCCAAGGTATAACGAGCTGAACGCTCTGAAAAGCCAGCTCGACAACTCGATTAACGCCTACATATCCGCCTACGCGATGACGAATGCCGACATGGTGTTTTCGATCGGAATCGTCCGTTTTAACGGAGAGAACCAGATGTTCAGCAGCACCGGCAAGACGCGGACGGACGCGCTGTACGATTCCGAGTGGGCTTCGGAAGCGATCAAGGCGAAAGGGAAAAACGTCTACATACCTCCAAGGAAAGGCTCGCTGCTGATCGCCGAGGAAGAGACGAGGCTGTTCGCGGTAGCCAAATCGTTCTGGAGTGCGGAGGACCAGAAATGGTCGGATGTGCTGGTCATCGAATACAAGTTGGGCTTTTTTGAAAATTTGCTGAAGCCGATCAATTTTGGCGGACTCGGGGACATTCATCTGGTACGCAACTCAGGGGAAAATTTGTTCTCCAACCGCGAAGGCGTCGAGTTCGGACAGTCTGCGGCCGTACCGCTCGGGAGCGAAGGAGGTGACGGATCGCACCTCGTCTTCTCGAAACCGCTTGAGAATACGGATTGGACGCTGGTTGGCGCCATTCCGCAAGAAAGATTGCTGGAGGATGCGAAGTCGATTCGCAATGGCATGTTTGCTCTGCTGATCGGTGGGGTGCTGCTGGCGCTGCTGCTTGGCTTATGGGGCTTCCAGACGATCGGACGGCCGCTGCTGCTGGCCGTTACGAAGATGCGCCAGGCGGAGAAGGGCGATCTGAACGTCCGGCTGAACATGCACCGCAGTGACGAGATCGGTTCCGTCAGCGGCAGCTTCGACAGCATGATGGAACGGATCGGCAGCATCGTAGCGCAGACGGGACAATCCGCCGACCGGCTGATGCAGGCGACCGTCCAGATTAACGGACTCGTTCAGCGGTCGCAGGACGCCTCCGGCGAGATTGCGATTGCGATGAACGAGGTTTCATCCGGAGCGGACAGTCTGGCGAAGGATGCGGAGAAGAGCAGTCTGCTCACCGGCGAGATGTCGAACCGGTTGGACGAAGTGATGGCGGTTAACCGCGAGATGAAGGACATCTCGCATCAGGTCGAGCAGTCCAGTAAGACCGGCGCCGATGCGATCGAGGAGCTGTCGCGTCATAATAAAGAAGCGGAGCGGGTCGTCTCCTCGCTTGTGGACAATATGGGCCGTCTGCAAGCCGGGACGGAATCGATCTCCGTCATTCTGGATATCGTAGGCAATATTTCGAAGCAGATCAACATTTTGTCGCTGAACGCTTCGATCGTCGCCGCTTCGGCCGGTGAGGCGGGCAAAGGGTTCATGGTCGTCGCAGGCGAAATTCGCAGCTTGGCGAACCAGTCGAAGGAATCGATCGCTTCCGTGGCGTCGGTCATTGAGAACATTCAGGCGGAGATGACGGCCACTAGCAAGCTGGTAGCCGAATCGCTTCCGATCTTTCAGCGGCAGAGCGATATATCCCGTTCGTCGCAGGATACGTTCCGCCACGTAGAGACGTCGATGCAGCAGTTTATGGACAGCTTCCAGCGCGTATGGGAATCGCTCCAGTTCTCGATGGAGGCGCAGGCCGAACTGGCCGGCACGATGATGCAGGTAAGCGCCGTATCCGAAGAGTCGACGGCTGCCACGGAGAACGTCGCTTCGCTCATTCGCGACCAGCACGAGTCGGGAGGAGAGCTGGTACGGACCGGGCAGCAGTTGGAGCAGCTGGCTGACGAGCTGCGCAGTGCGCTCAAAGTATTTCAGGCGAACTGACACCACCGTATAGGCATCTGCATAGGATAGGAGCGAGAAGATGAAACGGAGGGATATGTTTCATGTCGAGCGAACCTGTACAGCAGCCTGTTTTGTACCAAGCGGACCCGAACTTCATCCAGTCAGCCAAGAACGTATGCGACCGGATTCATGAGATGGGAAGGCACTATATGAACCATCCTGTCCGCGTCCAGACGGCTGCGGGACACGTGCATGAGGGTATGATTGTAAATATTGACAATTGCTATTTATATTTGGCGGTACCGGCTCACGGCGGATATCAGCGCCAATGGTTCAATCCGTGGTGGCAGCAAGCGGCGTACAACAATGTCATACTGCCGCTGGTGCTGTATGAGCTGCTGGTTATTACACTACTTTATACGTAGCATATACGGAGTGGATATGGAGCCTATACGGAGCGTATATGTAGTGCTCACAGCTGCGTTAGTCTGATTTTAGGGCGTCCTGCGATTATGCGGGGCGCTTTTTTGTCCGGATACATAATTTTAGAATGCCAAAGTGGTGCAGGTACAAGCATGACAGCATTGCTTGCTGAAAAAATCATACGGCGGGTTTCTGGGTCAAGGCAGCTGCATGTTGCGCAAGGGGCATTCGACGCGAGAAAGCTTCACTTGATAGCTTTTCTCTTACTGGCTTTTCACTTAACGGACATAATGCCTCAGGTGCGTTCACCGTAGCAGCTTGTTCGAATCTTATCCCCGCTTCTGGGCAAGCGGGAAGCGATTAGAAGTGGTATGTACCTCTTATTTTGTCCAAAAACCCGTTTGGACACGGAATAAGAGCGGTTTGAAGCTGCAAAAATCCGCGAAAAGGGTGCGGCCCCCACCAGTTGGCTGAAATAAGGGGTGAAGATCGCCTCTATTCGTCTCCGTCACCTTCATATGCCAAAAATAGAGGATGCCAGAGACTCTTATGTTGTGTAGTTCAGCTTAGCTGATAGCTTGTTGCTGTATTCCCTTCGTTTCAGCGCCGCCGAACCCGATTGGTTCGCAAGAAAGTTGTTTACGGGCGTATCTGAAGTCCGGTTGTGACCTTACAAGCAATCTCATCAACAAGTGGCTGGCGCTTAAGGTACCGTTCCCTCCCGTGCACAATCGTATGGGGTTGCACGTCAAAGGCTCGTATGGACGCCTAAGCTCATCAAGAGGCCGTTTCGTGGCATGGCGGAGCGTGTCTCGTTATGTTTGAATATTCGTCACAGGAAGGGGAGGGCGTTAGGAGGAAAAGGCTACCTGTTGTCGAATCTTGGAAGTAACCGAGAGGCAAGTTGAAAAAAATTGCCGATCCTTGATAATTCCGATTAACAATATAGGAATTATGTGATATTATGTGAGTAATGGATGGACAACCCGAACGAGGAGCTGAGAGAAATGGCAGTAGAAACATTTAAAGCGACCGCGCATCTGCAAGAAGGAGTCGTCGTAAAAGTACGCTCGAGAAATTTTGAATTGACGATTGACGAGCCGAAAAGCTTGGGTGGCACGGATACCGGCATGAATCCGGTGGAAGCGGTGCTTGGCGCACTGGGCGCATGCCAATCGATCGTGGCCCGCGTATACGCCAGAAAGTTTGATGTGAAGCTCGACGATTTCTGGGTGGAGCTGGAAGGCGATCTCGATTTGGACGGCTTTTTCAATAAATCCGATGTCCGCAAAGGATATTCGGATATCCGCTACACGTTCCACATCAAGACCGACGCCCCTCGTGAGCGAGTGGAGCAATTCGTTGAATTTTTGGAGAAGACATGCCCGGTTGGAGACACCATTGCCAACCCGGTTAATTTGAAGTTAAGCGGCATCGTAATTGAAAATTGAGCAGCAATTCCAATTGAAATAAAGACGTACATATAGCCGCCGGCTGATTACCTGAGGGAGCCGGTCGTCCGTTGCAGGTTTCCTCGCATGCGCCTATTTGGCGCATTTTTTTTGAATTACGGCATGGACTCCTCAAGTAAACTTTTGTAAAAAATAAAATTCGGCTGCACTTGTCACAAATCGGAATGCTCACTCGTCATGTGGATGAAACTTATATGACGGAGGGATTTGCGATGAATCAACGTATGAACATTCAACAACTGGAACCTAAAGGTTATGAGGCGATGAGCGGGCTGGAGCGCTATATCCGGTCGGGCTCGATTCCGGTGTCACTGCTCGAATTGATCAAAATCCGCTCTTCCCAAATAAACGGCTGCGCGTTTTGCATCGATATGCACACGAAGGATGCCCGCAAATACGGCGAGACCGAACAGCGGATCTACGCCTTGAACGGTTGGCGGGAAACTCCGTTTTTCACGGCGGAGGAACGTGCGGCGCTAGCTTTGACCGAATCAGTCACATTGCTGGCCGATACCCATGTGCCGGATGACGTGTACGAGGAAGCGGCCCGGCATTTCGAGCCGAATCTGCTGGCGCAGATTATTATGGCGATTGTGACGATTAACGCCTGGAACCGGATCGCGGTCACGACCCGGATGATTCCAGGAACGTACAACCCGTAACGGCAGAGCACAGCAGCATGAAGAGGCTGGCCCGAAGTCAATTTGCGATTATTGAGCTCATTTAAACTGAGTTTCCTCGAGAAAAAGACCTCAGCCTCACGTTACAGTGAAGTTGAGGTCCTTTCTTTTGGAGTTCGGGACGTACCCGGTCATGTGAACATGGTGGGGACCGCCCGCTTTCCCCGCTTACGCAGGATTCGTTAAGCTTTTGTTTACTCCACAATATCCCCGATAAACGCTTCCTTCACCCGGTTCCAGAACGGAAAAGGGCGGTACCGCACGAAGCTGACCTTCCGGTCCGCAACCATGCAGCGGATCGAGACCAGGTCGGTTAGTTGCATGTTCAAATGGTCCAGCGAAAACAATATTTTTTGACCCGGTTTCGGATAAATGTCGCAATGATGATGCTTCGGCAAAACGATCGACGAGCCGAGCGAGCGATACACGCGGTTGTTCAGCGAAGCCATCTCGGCAATCTGCACGGCCTCCAGGGACGGATGCAGGATAGCTCCGTTCAAGCTCCGGTTGTAACCGGTGCTTCCCGTGGGGGTGGAGATACAGATGCCGTCGCCGCGGAACATCTCGAACCGCTCGTCGTTAATGCGAAGCTCGGCGACAAGCGTTCCTTCTACACCTTTGAGCGTACATTCGTTAAGCGCCAAGTACGTCTCTGTTCCTTGTCCGGTCGTGATCTGGATTTCCACGATCGGGTATTTGACAGTACGGATCGGTTCAGAGGAATCGGCGGCCATATGCTGGATAAGCGTTTCAAATTCTTTAGGCTTCCAATCGGCGTAAAAACCGAGATGCCCGGTATGAATTCCGACGAAGGAGGTTTGATCCAGCCGGTCTGCGTATAAGTGAAACGCGTGCAGCATCGTACCGTCGCCGCCGATGGACACGACGATGTCCGGGCAGTCGGGATCGAGCGTCAGACCGGACGCTGCGGCCAGCTCGTGAAACCGGTCTTTGGTTCGGACGGACGTTTCGTCGCCGCGATTCACTACGTTGTACTTCACTCGTCATCCTCCTCAGAGCTTTGCCGAAGGCAAAGCTGGCATCGTAAGCAACTACAGAGCTTTGCCGAAGGCAAAGCTGGCATCGTAAGCAACTACAGAGCTTTGCCGAAGGCAAAGCTGGCATCGTAAGCATGTCTTCTTCATCATAATCAATATCGGCATACAAAACAATGCCGGAAACAGAAGGCGCACAGCGGATCTAATGTCTTCCGCGAATGAGCGGACGAAAACAACGGTAGAGGAGGAACAAAATCCCGATGATACCCATGCACCCTGCAAACAGCAAGCCCGATATGGAATACAGAAAAGGTAAAGCCGGGTAAAAACCGTCAGCGGGCGAGAATGCCGGAACGGCCGCTGCAAAGGCGGAGCCGGCCGAGGACAGCGGTCTCCACAGGACGAATACGAGCGCGGCCGCCATCAGGCCGTGCAGCAGCCGGGCGATAACAAACGGGCCGTAGCGCAGGTCGGTCCGGCTCAGCAGACTGACGACTTGAGCGTGCACGGACAGTCCGCTCCAGGACAAGATAAAAGCGGCAATTGCCACTTTGCTCATAAGCGTAAGATGAACTCCGGCGCCGGCGGCGGATTTGGCGCCCAGCGTTACTTCGAACAAGCCGTTTACGATCGCCTGGGACAGCTCCGGAGGGAAGGCAACAAGCTGCAGAACGGCATCGATTCCGAGGTACAAGCCGTTCATAATATGCGACTTCGTTAACACTTCCAGAACGACGCAGAAAAATACGACGAGCCCGCCTACGACGAGAATTAGCTTCAGCGACGATTGCAGCGCATCCCGCAGCATATCGCCGAAGGAGCGCCCGTCGCGCAGCCGTGCCTGATGCATCGCCTGCATGGCGCGCCATAACAAAAAGCGGCCGGACCCGATTTCAACGGCGGCTGTCTGCGTTTTGCCGCCGTGAAACCGCATCAGCAGGCCGAGCGCGATGCCTGATCCGTAATGGGCGACCGCGAGGATAACCGCTAGTCCGACATCATGAAAAAAACCGACCGATACGGCTCCGATCAGAAAGATCGGATCGGAAGTCGTCGTAAAGGCGACGAGCCTCTCCCCCTCTTCCCGGTTAACGAACCGCTGCTCCCACAGCTGGGCCGTCAATTTAGCCCCGACCGGATAACCCGAAGCGAACCCCATCGCCATAACGAAGCCGCCGATTCCCGGCACACGGAACAGAGGACGCATCATCGGATCGAGCAGCGCTCCGAAAAAATGCACGAGTCCGAAGCCGAGCATCAGCTCCGCAATAACGAAAAACGGCAGCAGAGCCGGAAACAAAATATCCCACCAGATCGACAACCCGCGAAGCGCGGCAGTCAGCGACGGCCCCGGAAACAAGGTCATCAGAAACGCTACCGTACCTAAACAAGCCGCCATCCCCGCCGTCTTCCAGACTCGAGCCGACACCATACCCGACACATCCCTTGCCATTCGCTGAATTTAGGTAAAAGGCGGCGAGGGACGAGAAGACAAGAAGCAGCTTGCCTTCCCCCGTCGTCTTCCGCCGCGCTTCTACATACTTATGTTTCGAACCTTGCGGACATGCAGGGACAAATCGAGTTGAAAACGGATTCATTTTTTTAGGTAAAGGGCTGATATTTCGGACCGGATATGGTAAACTAGAAAAAAGAAAAGACGGAGTGATGCGATATGATGAGTGTTGTCACCGGATTAATTGTATGCGCCTTCGTTTTTGTCATCAAGGAGACGCTCATGAGCTCGGCGGAGGAAGACATTGACAATTAACGATCCGGCCTTAAGCCGGTTAAAACGCATGGCGCCGCTTAAAAATAAGTTGGCGCCTTTTTGTTTGCTTGGTGTATAATTTAGAGAATATAGATAGGACAGGTGACGCATATGAATCCGCAGAATAGTGGGAGAAAATCCTTATACGAAGCGATCGGCGGAGCGGATACGGTCCGTCGACTGGTCGAAGCGTTTTATCCGAAAGTACAAGCTCATCCCGAGATAGGACCGCTTTTTCCGGAAGACATCACACCGGTCATGGAGAAGCAATATATGTTTTTAACGCAGTTTTTTGGCGGCCCCCAATTGTTTTCCGATGAGTACGGTCATCCGATGATGAGAGCCAGACATATGCACTTCGCCATTACGCCCGAGCGGGCCGACGCGTGGCTGGGCTGCATGAAGCAGGCGCTTGCCGAGGTCGGCCTCGAGCCGGAGCTGCAGGAATTCGTTCTCGAACGGCTGAAGGCGCCGGCCTACCATTTCGTCAATTCATAAGCTGTGTAACAATCGTGTCGGTATCGGCCGAGAAAGGATGTCGGTTCAGTGTCGGAACTGGAGCCCCTGTTTTCCATAAATGTAACGTGCATGTGCTGCGAGCAGCCGTTCAATACGTCGAGAGTGCGTCCCAGTTTCAAAAAGGCGACCGTAACCGACAGCGACTTCTGTATTCACTACAAGGCGGTCAATCCGGATTATTATGTCGTCCGCGTATGCCCGTACTGCGGATTTTCTTTTTCGGAAAGTTTCTCGGAGAGTATGACCGCGAAGCACAAAAGCGACTATTACGAGAAGCTCGGCCGCAGCTGGAACGCGCTGGATCTGACCGGCGAACGCGGCTGGAACGAAGCGCTGCAATCGTACAAGCTGGCACTCTTATGCGCGCAGATCAAAGGAGAGAAGGACCGGGTCATCGCCGGCCTGCTTCATCATATTGCGTGGATGTATCGCTATAAAGCGAATAAGGAGCAGGAAAGCCGCTTTTTGCAGTTTGCTCTGGATGCGTATGTGAGGGTGTACGAGGTCGAAGGCACGGATGTCAATAACGCGCGCCTGATGTATCTGATCGGGGAAATCAACCGGAGGCTCGGCAACTATCATAAGGCCGTCTTGTGGTTCGGGCGAGTGATCAACGATAAAAGTATTATGGATGCGGCTATGATCCGCGCTTCCCGGGAGCAATGGGTGCAGACGCGGGAAGATATGCTGGCGGCCCAGATGGAGCTGCCGGAGGAAATGAAGCAGGGCAGCAGTTAAAGCGGCGGCGCAGCGGCGCATTCACCGGGAAAGTACCGATTCATAAAGAGAAACCTCCTTTGCCGATTTAATGGCGGGAGGTTTTTTCCTTTTTAAGGAGTCTCTCCTTTGACACTGGAACAGCCGCTCTATAGTAAATCCGGTTGCATCCGCTGAAAACGGATCGTGTCGGAACTAGGAAACAGTTGCCGTATCGCAAGTATAGGCGATAGAAGCTGGCAAACTCCCTTGATAAGATTGGTGACGTATTACAGTTACTATTCAAGGGGAGGATCAACGGATGAAGAAACGTTGGATGCCGGTTTGGCTCGGAGCTGCGATCGTTATGGCAGCAGGCTGCGGCACGACTGCAGAAACGGGCGGGACGGGCCAGAAGGAGCAAGCCGAACAAGGAAGCGGGAGCGGTCTAGATACCATCGATCAGCCGGTTACGCTCGTCGTATTCGATACGACCGGCAATTGGACGAAGGACACGTTTGCGGAATCGTTCAGCGGCGACAGTATCATGAAGAAGTTCCCAAATGTTACGTTGAAATTTGCGCCGTTCCACAAAACGAGAGGCGGGCTTACGACGGATGAAATGATTGCCGCCGGCGAACAGATCGACCTTGTCGTCGGCACGCCGGGAACGATTGGGATCAGCTTTTACAACCAGAAGCTGGAGACGGACGTCGCTCCTCTCGTAAAGACGACAGGCTTCGATTTGAACCGGCTCAACCCGGGAGCGGTCCAGATCGTCAAGGAGGTCGGCAACGGAACGCTGCACGGCATTCCGTTCGCCATGAGCCATACGGCCATGATGTACAACAAGGACCTATTCGACAAATTCGGAGTGCCTTATCCGAAGGATGGGATGACCTGGGACGATACGTACGATCTGGCCAAACGGCTGACCCGGACGGAGGACGGCAAAACCTACTACGGGATGTTTGTCTCGTTTTACCATGCCGCTCTGCGCAACCAGTTGAGCTTGGACCTGTTCGATCCGGCCACCGGAAAGGCGATATTCGACAGCGGATCATGGAACAGCTTCTACGGCAATTTCTCCCGCTTCTACGATCTGTACCGGTTGAATGCGACACAGGTGATAGCCGCTCAGCAGAAAAAAATGTGGGAAGAAGACCAGATCGTGGCGATGTTCATGCCGGTTGCCGGGGATCCTGCAGTGAAAGTTCTCAAAAACTACGATTACGTGCAGTCTCCGGTGTTTAAGGAAAAGCCCGGCGCCGGTCCGCAGGCTTATCCGTTCACGCTGTACATTTCGCAGACGAGCAAACATAAGGAAGAAGCGCTCAAGATTATCAACTACATGGTCTCGGACGACTATCAGCAGATGAAGGCCGAGGACGGCACGTTCGTTCCCGCGCTGAAGAACAACAAGTTTCTCGACGTGTTCGGACGTTTGAATCCGAGCTATCAAGGCAAAAACGTGAAGGCGCTGCTGCCGTCCGTCCATGCCGATTCCAGCAAATGGAACGTGTTCATCGGCACCTATGCCAAGGAAGCGCTAAACAGCTTTATCGAGATTGCCCAAAATACGAAGGATTACAATACGGCGACCCGGGAAGCGGCGGAGCGGGCAGACAAGGCCGTGCAGACAGCGACGTTTAAGTAGACAGAAACACACGGTGTACAGCCAAGAAGGCTTCCAGGCGGCGAATGCCGTCCCGGAAGCCTTCTTGTGGTGCTTGCGTAGAGATTAGCGGGAAAGCTGATCTTTCTTTAGAGATAACAGATTGTTTACGTTCCTCACCGTCCGAAAGCGGAACGATACCGTTACTTGCTAGTAATGAGATGGCTGGCTTGGCGCCGATAAGCCTGTTCTAGCCGCTAAGAGAAGCTCTCTGCTCTTAGAATAAGCTTCTCAAGTAAGGCTGAGCGGTAAACTGGTCGGCCTGATAGACGAATATGCCGGCCGCCCCCTGAGCCGTATACGCATCGATCGCCTCGACAACATCTTTCGGGGTATGATGCATCATCATGGCCCCGATGCGCGGATCTAGCGACATGTACGAGGTCCAGCCGTCTATGCACCCATATACTTTCACGCCGGTATTGCGGCACAGCCGGACGTAGGGCTCGATGGCGGGCAGCGGATGTGTCGTGTTCAGGTTGGACGGAATCAGACCGTCCACATAACGTTCCGCGATGCATGTCTTCAAGCCTTCATAGTAGTTCCGGTGATCGGCGGGGAAGCGCACCTTCAGCTCCCGCCGTCCGCCGTCTTGACGCTTCCGCCGGTCGAGGAGTGCCCTGGCGCCTCCAATAATCTCGGTCAGCGTATCGGGCGTCTGGTGGAGCCAGTGGCGCATATAGTCCAGCACGAGCCCGTCCACCTCGTAGTTGTCGACGATTTCGCCGATCAGACGAAGGGCGTATTGCCGTACTTCCGGGAATTCGTAATCGAAATCGCTGCCACGGATCCATTGCGGGTTGTCGCGCGTAAACTTCTCCGATACCGTCGGATTCCACAAATACGGCCGGTTCATCCCGACACAGGAGGTGATCCGGGTACCGCTTCCCTGCGCATACCGGACCGTTTCCTGCAAGACGTCCCCGTTTCTAGCCAGTTTGACGAAATCGTCGTTGACCGTATTGTCATCGGCTCTGGCGGCTTGGTCGAAGCTTTCGAGAAACCCGCTGCGGTGCAGCGCCTTCGAGCCGATTCGCACGGTCTGGCAGGCGATCTCGGCCGGTCCGAGGCGGAGAAATTCCTCCAGCATATGTTGGTTCATCGTGTCGGTATCGTGAATGCCGCTGTTGATCGCATAACTGTACGGCTCGTAGTACAAGATCAGCTCGGCGGTGCGCCTTCTGCCGTAACGGGCGGCCGATGTGTTCGCGGGCTCGGCGTTCAAGTCGCGGCAAGGGACGAGCTTGACGTACGAAAGGTAGCCGAATTCGTGGTGCCCCCCGGCGGTCCGATGCGTAGGAGCGATGGAAAGCGGCTCCCCGTCCAACTGCCGCCTTCCGGCGTACAGCTCGATGTTGATCTTGGTCTCCGGTGCGGCCGTATACCGGGAACCGTTGCCCTCGAAGCGGGCGTACGGCTCGCTGCCGAATTTCAGCAGACAACGGAGACCGCCTTTGGCGATGCCGAAGTAGATGTCGTACCACCCTGCAGCCGGCAGCGAAATGGAGAGCGGGCCGGGCAGGTCCCCGCTTTTGCCTTTCAGGCACAGAGCCGAACCGGCCTGCGACGGGACGACGCCCCACGCGCGCTGCGCGGAGTCTGCGCTGTCAGACGGCATCGCTGCGACGAGCGGCTTCCAGTCATCGAGGAATACGACTCCGCGATCGTCGAGCGTAAGCGCGGCCTCTTCCTCATAGCTGCCTTCCGCCGTGATAAAGAACGCTTGAAGCTGCACGGCACCGCTATAATCGCGGACGTTCAGGTACGGGTTCCAGTACAGCCGGGGGGCCGCTAAGCCCTGCAGCCGGACGGTCCCGACCGTCTGCGCCTGGTTCCACAAGTAGGCGCTGCCGTTCAGCGCCGTTTCCGGGTCGAGGTCGGGGTAGAGACTGGCCGGTTTCCACGGTTGTCCGGCTATGCGGTAACAGATTTGACACGATGCATAAGCAAGGCCCGGCTTCAAAACAATTTCCACCAGATGACTATCCAACTGCGAAACGCTTTCGATCATAACAGAAATGCCTCCTTAAAGCGGTAAGGGAAGTGGGATATAAAGGTTTGCGAAGTCGCAACGGTTACTGCACGACGCCATTCGCGTCTTTCCAATCGCCGTTATGCGACCATAAAGGCTTGCCGATCGTCGTATCGAATATCATCGTGCCGACGGGTACGGCGGACGGATCAGGCCGGCTTGCGGAATCGTAGCTGCCGCCGCCCACTCCGCCTGCGAAAGAGCCGGTGCCGCCGGCTGACAGGCGCAGCGCGTCTCCCACAGCGCCCGATTTCGTGATGACCAGATCGCCGTTGTCCTCTTCCAGCTTGAATTTTCGTTCCTGTGTCTTCGTTCTCAAAATCAGGTAGACGTCCCCGTTCACTTTCGTCTGCTGAATCAGAAATTCGGTGTCGGGCTGGCGGCCGGCGAATGTAAATTCTTTGCTCGGCGTCTGGTTGTTGAAACCGAAGTAGCCGTTCGTTTTGCGGATCGTCATCATGTTGGTCAGTCCGGTTCCGCCGTTGATGTTGTTGCCGACGATTTTGAAATCGCTCAGTTGGTCGTCGCTTCCTCCGGGAATCGTATTCGTGCCTTGGCCGACTCCCCAGTTCACCCTGCCGCGGTTGCCGAAGAAGAGAGTCGCCCGCCGGTTGTCCGACGTTGTGCTATTGTTCATGATCATTAGCGCCGGATGATGGTTGCCCATGAACCAGGTCGTATTGCCGTCATGCTGGCCGTCGGGTTCATTGCCGGACGTGCTGGAGAAATAGCGCACCTGCATGCCGTCGCGGGACAGCGGATTCGTTGAGCCGGCATACGTCTCTCCCTTGGAGTAGTCGATGACGAGAATATCGGTATCGGTGGCGGAGAAGTCCGGGTGGGTGGATACCGTATTGCGCTTGTAGCCATAGGGCGTATCGTACGGCATGAGAATGACGCCGCCGCCCTGCGCGTCCACAGCCGCGATCGCGTCTTGCAGCGCTTGTCTGTTTTGCGCCTTCGTGTTGGAGGGGGAAGCGCCGTATAACGTCGCCTCCACATACGCGGACGACGCTCCGTAGGTCGACGAGTGCACCGAGAGCGCTTTCGCCTCCTCGCGCGGTTTGTCCGCCATAGTAGGCAGGCCGGTAAACCCTGCGGCGATCACGACCCCGGCCAGAACGAGCGAGAGCGACTGGGCTGTTTTCCGCTTCATAAGGCAACAACACCTTTCAGTTGGAGTGACTTTAGTATAGGCGGAGGATCAACTGTGGAATAGCATACGGCTGCCGGATCGGGTATACATTATTCCTTTCGGGTTGAAACCCCTTTTAAGATCATGTATCCGGATTTAAGATAGCCGGACGAGGGGGGGCGGAGGAAAAGCGCGGAACGGCACGCGCTGCGGGCTATAGCGGTAAAATCCGCTTCCAATCCCAGCGAAATCGAGGCTTCCTTGCGGACGGCCTCACCTGCTATAGTAGTTACGAACAGTAAGGTTATCCGAAGGTTCGGGGGGAATACCTTATCATGCTGCATCGCAAAAGCGTATTTGTCACCTTGCTTGTCTCCTACTGTGCGCTGCTGTTCCTTTCTCTTGCCGCAGGAGGGCTCGTCTACCGGATTATGGAACGGTCTTTGACGGCGAATGTCAACAAGGCCAACTTCGGCATGCTGGAGCAAATTCAGCAAACGGTGGACGGACGTCTGCGGGAAATCGAGCGGATGATGCTGCAACTGTCCATGAACGCGGACGTGCAATGGCTTCTGCACAATGCGGAGAGCGAACACGGCGATGCCCAGATCCGGGCGATCAGCCTGATGAAAAGTATGAACGCGCAGCTAAGTGTAAGCGATTTCCTCGATTTTGCCTTCATTTCGTTCCAGAGCCGGGACATGATCGTGACGCCTACTTCGCAAACCGGCCATGATTTGTATTTCAGGCGGATACAGCAGTTCGGCATCGCGGGGAATATGCGGCAATTTTTGGAGGAAAGCCGTCACAAGGCGTTCCTCCCTTCGCTGCAGGTGACGGAGAACGGTTCCGCCCGGACGATGCTTGCGTATGTGCAGTCGCTGCCGCTTGACGAGACGGAGGATCCGAAAGGTTCGATTGTCATTCTAGTCGACGAGCGCAAAATGGCCGGCTTGCTGGATCGTATCGAATGGGGAGGGGAAAGCTCCGGTTACGTGCTGGACCGGGACGGAAATGTGATCATCGCCACACGGGCGAACCAGGAGCTGGACGCATCCTTGCGGGCCCGCCTCGGAACGGCTCACGAATCGTTCACAGCCCGGCATGGCGGGACCGAGATGATGGTGTCGTATACGACGGGGGACAACGGGTGGAAATACGTGTCGGTCGTACCGAAATCGATCGTGATGGAGCCGATCGAGCCGGTCAAGACTTTGATTGTTCAGTTGCTCGGTTTCGCGGCCGCAGCGGGCCTGATCGTCGCTTGCGCGTTCGCCTACCGGAGCTATAAGCCGGTACGGGATATGCTCGGCGTTATCGCCAATCGGAAGAGCGGTCTTCGCCGTGAATCGATGAACGAATACGAGCTGATCCGCAGCGCTCTGATCCGTTCGTTCGAGGAGGAGAAGGCGCTCCAGCAAACGCTCGACCGGCAGGCGCCGATCATCCGGGCCAATTTCTTGTCCAGGCTCATTAAAGGCAGCGTCGACGTCAGCGTACTGGACCGCCAGTCACTCGACTTTATGGGCGTCAAGCTCGATCACCGCTCGTACCGGGTCGTGCTGATCGAAATCGAGGACGGCAGCAAGTTGATGCAGACGGAAACGGAGCGGGAATGGGCGCTGCTCCGGTTTATCGTCGCCAATCTGAGCGGCGAGCTGCTGCGGGGCAACGGTTTTGTTGTCGAGCTGGAGCGGAACCGTCTCGCGGTACTGGAGGTTGATGCCGATGATCGGCGGGAGGACGTCTGGCTGCATGAGCTTAAGCAGGCGGCCGAAGTCCGCTTCCGGATGAGCCTTGCAATCGCGGTCAGTCCGACTCGGGATGAACCGCAGCATATATGGCGGTGTTATTCGGATGCGTTGCTGGTTCTGGAGCGGCGCTTCGTGCGGGGGCCGCAGCCGATTATGTACCATGAGGAACCGGCTCGTGCCAAGCAACACATCTACCGATACCCGCCCGAGCTGGAAGTGCAGCTTATTAATCACGCCAAGACCGGAGACTACGATAAAGCGGCAAGCCTGCTGGATCAGATCGTCGAGGCTAACTTTGCGGAGGAGCAGTTATCCCCGGAGATGGGGCGGTTTTTGTTTTTCGAGGTGCTGGGTTCGCTGCTGCGCGCCGCTCATTCGACGGATTCGGAACTTTCTCCTCCCGAAGGGCTGGACGATCCGATCGCTTTTTTCGCTGAATGCGCGACGGCGGGGCAGATGCTGGAGCGGCTGAAGGAGACGCTGCGCAGCATTTGCCTGGCGGCAAAGGGCGGGCGAACTGATCAGGGGGAACGGCTTTACGGGGGGATCGTATCGTTTATCGAACGGCATTACGGGGACGGGAACTTGAGCCTGACGATGATCGCCGATCATTTTGGCATTACGGCGCCTTATTGCTCGGCTTTTTTCAAAAAATACGGGGGCGGGAACTTGTCCGAGCATATTGCCGAATACCGCGTCGCTCAAGCCAAGCGGATGCTCGCCGAGACGCCGATGACGATCGGGGATATATCCCGCAAGGTCGGCTACGCGAACCATATCGGCTTCGGCCGGGTATTCAAAAAAATCGAGGGGATTACGCCGGGCCAATATCGGGATCTGCAAAATAGGGACAAAACGGTGAGCCCGATCCCGCTCAATGAGAACGCCGGCCGGCCGTAAGGGAGCGAAGACGCTGTTGCGCCAGGGGGGATGCGAAGGCATCGTCCGGAACATAACGAGGCTGGGATGAAGGAGGAGGACGTTATGAACAAAAGATCGCTGCCGCTTCTCTTGTTGGCGATTGCCATAACGGCGGCCGCGGCATCCGGCTGCAAGGACACGACGGCGGAGCGGAGCGGCTCCGGGGAAGAGGGCGAAGCCGCAGTCAAAGCCAAAGTTTCCCCCTATCCGGCTGCTCTGTCGTATTGGGTTCCGATGAACGCCAATGTTGCCGCGACGATGGACAGCTTTGCGGAAATCGGCGTTTACCGGGAGATGGAACGGTTGACGGGGACGAAAGTCGACTTTCAGCATTCGCCGATGGGTCAGGACAAGGACCAGTTTCACTTGATGATCGCTTCCGGCAAGCTGCCTGACGTTATCGAATATTCGTGGAGCGGTGTAACCAAAGGCCCGGACAACGCGATCAAGGAAAATCGGATTATCCGGTTGAACGAACTTGTGGAGAAGTTTGCTCCGAACTTGTCGAAGGTGCTTAGGGACAATCCGGAATTTCGCCAACTGGTGTTGTCCGACGAAGGCAACTTGTACATGTTCCCCTCCTTTACGCCCGATCCCGGCTCGCTCGTCTACAATGGACTGGCGATCAGGCAAGATTGGCTGGACCGGCTCGGCTTGCCGATGCCCGCCACGCTGCCGGAATGGGAACGGACGTTGACCGCCTTTCGCGATATGGACCCGAACGGCAACGGCAGGAAGGATGAGATTCCGCTTCTGCTGGACTTGAAGGTCATGAACACGGGCCACGCCTTGATCGGCGCGTACGGCATAACGACCGGCTTCTACAACGACAGCGGCGAAGTGAAATACGGTCCGGTCGATCCGAGGTTCAAAGAATTGCTGATCGTCATGAATCGCTGGTATAAGGAAGGGCTGATCGATAAAGACTACGCTACCGTCGATCAGAAGCTGAAGGATGCGAAAATGACCGAGGGCATTGTCGGAGCGATGGCGATGAATATCGGCTATGGAATCGGCACTTATACGTCGGCTATGGCGCAGGTTGACCCGGATTTTCGGCTGGAAGGAGCCCCGTACCCGTCCCTGGAGCCCGGCGGTACGTCGATCGGCCAAATGGCCTACTCGTTCAACGGCAGGGGGGCGGCCATTAGCGCCTCGGCTGAGAACCCCGAGAAAATCGTCAGATGGCTCGATTACGCCTACGGCGAAGCCGGACAGCTGTTGTTTAATTTCGGCATCGAGGGGGAGAGCTACACGTTGAAGGACGGCTACCCTACCTTCTCCGATACGGTGGTCAACAATTCCGGCAAGCTGGGAGTCGGCTACGCGATGACCCGTTATGCGCGTGGCGCCTTCGCCGGCCCGTACATATCCGACAAGCGGTTTAACGAGCAGTACATGTCGATGCCGCAGCAAACACGTGCGGTCGCCGTCTGGTCGAAGGCGGATCATGCGAGGCTGCTGCCCCCTCTCACCCAGAACTCTGCCGAAAGCGTGAAAATAACCGCAATGATGAACGATATCCAAGCTTATTATGAGGACAGGGTTAACAAATTTATTATGGGGGTAGAGCCGCTGGAGCAATTCGACAACTTTACCGCCTCGATCCGGCGGATGGGTATCGACGAGGTTCTGCGGATGAAGCAGGCCGCCCTTGACCGCTTTATGAAGAGATAATCCGGACGATGGCAGCATCCGGAAATTTCTGGACGGCAGCATGCAAAATACCCTGCCGGTTCCGTTCCTCTCCGGACAGGGTTTATTAGTAGCGGACGGTAGCCTCGCGTCCTTCGTATAACGAGTAGCGGTTTTTTCCCTTTTTTTTGGATTCGTACAAAGCTTGGTCGGCTTCGGCGATCAGTTGGTACAGGTCGTCGCCCGCGCGATCCGCTACGGCGATTCCGATCGAGATGGAGATCGCTTTGCCGGGCTGCACCTCCCGGCCTACGAACGGATACTCGGCTGTCGTGTGACACAGCTTGTGTGCCAAGTAACTGAGCAAGCCTCTGTCGATCGAATCGCACATGACGATGAATTCTTCCCCGCCGTACCGGGCGATGTAATCCTTCTCCCCGATCGCCGCCCTCAGCAGTTGTCCCGCTTCGCGGAGCAGCTTGTCTCCTTGTAAATGCCCGAGCGAGTCGTTGAAGTTTTTGAAATTATCGATGTCGATCATCAAAATGCCGAGTCGTCTTTTGCGCAGCGTCCGGTCGGCGATCTCCAGAAAGCTTCGCAAGTTCGGCAAGCCGGTCAACCGGTCCTGGTTCGCTTCGAGCTCGAGCTGCCTTTGGATGAGCCAGCTTTTGTTCTCCTCGTTGTGCATGGCGATCAGTACGATCAGGCAAGCCAGCGTAACTGCGAACATGTACCCGTTCATCCATAAATAATCGGGGCGCAGTCCGGTCAGGACAAAATAACCTCCGACCGCTTTGACGGCAAACAGCAGCACCGCCAATTTGACCGCGACGGATAGCCGGATTCGCTCGAAACCCGCCCGGTACTCCTTCTGGTGCAGGAAGGAGCTGATGAGCGCGGGGAACAGCAGTCCGTGCAGAAGCTCGTACAGCACGTACGGCTCGTTTAAATACAACGTAAAGATCGCCGGGGGAATAACGGAAAGCAGCGCAAGCGGCAAGCCTAACCGCAAGCCTGCCATCATGATCGGAATATACCGGAGATCCTGAATGATCAGATCGGTCGGGATCGGAAGCAGCATCATAAGGATCGAGGAACACCCGGTGAACAGGGGAACGAGAATCATTTCGTTCATGCCGCCCAATACGCGGGTACGCAGCTTCAGCGCGACGTAGCTTAGAGCAATCAAGGTACAGGAGTTCGTTACCGGTATGAGGTATTCGTTCATGCTAATCGCTCCTGATGGGCTGCATACATGTACGGAAAAACGATAACGGCACGATCGCCGTTCAGGCCGGCAATTAGTGCCGCCGGATCGGACGGCTGGCCAGCAAGTAATCGCGATCGGCGTTTACGGCGGTTATCTGCTCCCGGCAGCAGGGAAAGACGATCAGCCGCTTGCGTCCTTCGCGGATCGTCTCCAGATGCTCCGCCTTAAGCGGCAGAAGCACGTTGCGCTCGCCGCAGTACGGGCATTCGATCAAGTAAACGTCCTGCTGAATCGTTTCGTAAGGCAGCGTATTCTCAAATGGAATCATTGGTCTTTATCGGATGTCCCGGACGCAGATTCGTCCGGGCTGCCGGTTTCACTGCGCGACAGCTCCGCGAGCTTTTGGATTAAGATGTGCTGGGGCATATGCATAAGCCTCTCTAGCGGCACGTTCAAAGCTTTCGCAAGCTTAACGGCGGTATCGGGCGATATTTGCAGCGGTCTCAAAGGTCATTCCTCCAGAGGTCTTTTGGCTTTTTTTTGCTGTGCTGTACCCATTATACATCAGATCGGGGCAGTTCTCGACTAGTTTTGCGTTTCATTATTTCAAGGAAATATGGTTTAATGTTGTCATATCCGATGAAGAAAGGTGAGATCGCGATGGCACAACCGTACAGCTTGGTATGGGACTTGGATGTCTTTTTTCCGGGAGGAAGCTCCTCTCCCGAATTCGCGTCGTTCCTCGAGCGGATGGAACGGAATGTAGAGGAATTCCGTACTAGGGTGCTTGCCGTATCCGGTCGTGAAGAAGCCCCTGCTGCGGACACGCTGGCGGCTCTGGTCGAGCAGTTGCAGCAGGTGACGCTTATGCTCCGCGAAGCCGATTCGTTCGTCAGTTGTCTCGCCGCGGAGAACCAGTCGGACAAAAAAGCGGTGCAGTTGAACGGACGCATCACCTCGATCGGCGCTGCTTATACTTCGGTGCTGACCCGGTTCGACGAGCTGCTTCAGCGCGTTCCGGACGAGAGCTGGGCCCGGCTGCTGCAGTCGGAAGCGTTCACTGCGATCGCATTCCCGCTGGACGAACGCCGCCAGAGCGCCAAGGAGAAGCTGCCGCCCGAGCAGGAGTCGCTGATCGCGGACTTGGCCGTGGACGGGTACCATGGATGGGGAGAGGCGTACAACACGGTTGTCAGTCATCTCAAAATCCCGTTCGAGGAAAAGGGAGAGACCGTTTATTTGTCCGCCGGCCAGGCGGCCAACAAGCTAAGCAGCGGCGACCGCGGAGTTCGTACCCGGATGTTCTCGCTGTGGGAGAACGCGTGGGGCGAATCGGCCGATTTCTCGGCGGACGCGCTGAACCGGCTTGCCGGCTTCCGCATCCAGACTTACAAGCACCGGGGATGGGAATCGATTCTGAAAGAACCGCTGGATATTAACCGGATGTCCGGGAAGACGCTGCAGGTCATGTGGGACGTGATCGACCGGAACAAATCCGTGTTCGTCGGCTATTTGAACCGCAAGGCGAAGCTGCTCGGCCTGGAAACGTTGTCCTGGCACGATGTAGACGCACCTGTAGGCGAAGCGGCCAATGAGATTACGTTCGAACAGGCGGCGAATCTGATCATCGAGCAGTTCCGTAAATTCAGCCCGAAGATGGCCGATTTTGCCGTGCAGGCGTTCGAGGAACGGTGGATTGAAGCGGAAGACCGGCCGGGGAAACGTCCGGGCGGATTTTGTACCGCATTTCCGATCAAGGGTCAGACCCGGATCTTCATGACGTATGCAAACAACGCTTCCAACATGTCGACGCTCGCACACGAGCTCGGACACGCGTACCACCAGCACGTGATGAACGACATGCCGGCGCTTGCCCAGGAGTATGCGATGAACGTGGCGGAGACGGCATCCACATTTGCCGAAATGATCGTATCCGACGCCGCTGTCAAGCAGGCTTCGACTGACGAGGAGCGGCTTGCTTTGCTGGAAGATAAGATTCAGCGCTCGGTGGCGTTTTTTATGAATATCCACGCCCGCTTTTTATTCGAGACGGAGTTTTATGAGGAACGTCAAAAAGGGCTGGTCAGCGTCGAGAAGCTGAACGAGATGATGGAAAGCGCGCAGCGCCGCGCCTTCAAGGATGCGCTAGGGGAATACCACCCGCACTTCTGGGCGTCGAAGCTTCACTTCTACATAACGAGCGTCCCGTTCTACAATTTCCCTTATACGTTCGGCTACTTGTTCAGCTCCGGGCTGTACGCAGCCGCTCAGCGCGAGGGTGCGGCGTTCGAGGATAAATATATCTCGCTGCTTCGCGATACCGGCAGCATGACTGTGGAGGAGCTTGCCTCCAAACATCTGGGCGTCGATCTGACGCAGCCGGACTTCTGGCAAAGCGCGGTTGATTTGGCGGTCGCTGATGTAGAACAGTTCCTGCGCATGACGGAGTAGCTGAGAGCGGCCTTTGTCGTACGACGCGAAGGATGAGGCAGAGCGGTACGAAGTAGATTCGAGCGGAAGAGAGTAGAGCAAGGCGGGTCAAGCCAGGGCAGGTCAAGGCAGGGGTAAGACAAGCAGAAGTCGGACATAACCAGCAGGGCGGAGCCGTGGGAACGCAGACGGACCGCCCTGTGTTTTTAGATTGCGAAACTTGAATAGCGTTTTTGATCACAGATTGGGCATACTCAACGGTCGCCATCGAGTAGCGGAAGTGTGACTTCCGTTATTTCCGCAAAGTACGTCATTCTCATGCTATAGCGGAAGGATCGTTTCCGTTATTTCGGTTTTCTGGGGTGAAATAGACGGTTTTGCTGAAAATAACGGAACTAAATGTTCCGCTATGCGCCGTATTCCTGCATCGTTCATCAGATAACGGAAATAAAACTTCCGGTAAGTAGAAGCTTTATAAGTGGCAGAAGTCTCCCACGCTCGGTTCTAAGTGGGGTTCGAAAATTTGCAAGATTTGCAGACAGCCCCTTCACTTCCGTCTGACATTTAAATTTTGAATATTTGAATCGTGCGCTGGAGCTGTCCGGCCGTCTGCATCAGTCGTTCGGATTGGGTGACCAGTGCGTCGACGACCGAGATCTGGTCGTTCATCGAGGCGGATACTTGTTCCGTGCCTGCAGCGGATTGCTCGGTGATTGCCGCGATGTTCTCCATCGTAGCCGACACGAGGCTGGCGCTTTCGAGCATCCGGTCGCTTTCCCGGGCGAACTGGGCGATCGTCTCCGCTATGTATTCAATGCTGACTACGATTTGCGCAAATATGGCTTCCGTCTCGTGGATCAAGTTCGTCTGCATCTGCACGATTTCCTGGTTGTCGGCCATCTGGCGGAGAGCGAGCTCGATGCCGTCGTCGATGCTGCGGACGAGTCCGAACACTTCCTTCGTCGAGGAGGTCGCTTCCTCCGCGAGCTGGCGCACTTCCTGGGCAACGACGGCAAAACCTTTGCCGTGCTCGCCGGCTCTGGCCGCTTCGATCGAAGCGTTCAGCGAGAGAAGGTTCGTCTGTTCGGCGATTTCCGAGATCGTTTTGGTAATCCGGGAGATGCCTTTCGCCTGCTCGGCGAGACGGTCCATCGTCTCGGATACGGTTGCCGTCGCCTCGACGTTGCGCTTCATCCCTTCGCCCTGGCTGACGACTGCCCGCTGGCCTTGCTCCACTAGATGAATCATCGCTTCGGACTTGTCGTTCATTTCTTTGGTCGAGCCGGTGTAAGCGGTTACTTTAACTTCGATATCTTTGATTGCGGAAGAGATGTATGTAATCTCCTCGGAAATTTTGCTGGAGCCGGACGCAAGTTCGTTGGCCGATTGCGTCACCTGGGTCATAACATCCTTCAGTTGCCTGTTCTTATCGCTTCCTTCGCGGCTCGTATCGACTACAGAACGGGTGATGGTCGTCGTTTCGTTGAGGATGCCCCGCAGCTTGTCGATCATCTGGTTGAAGGTTTTGCCGAGCTCGCCGAGCGCGTCGTTGGAATCGACTTGAACTTTCATGGAAAAGTCGCCCTTGGCGATGTTGAGGGCTACCCGGGAGATGCTTTCGATCGGTCCTGTAAGCGCTCTCTCCAGAAAGCTGATGAAAGGAATGCTGGCGCCGATCAATACGAGCAGGATCAGCAGCGAACTGACCAGCGAAACGTCCGACATCGAGGCGAACACGAGTGTCAGAAACGAGAAAACCGCGACGATCGTATAGCAGCCGAGCTGCAGCTTCCTTTTGAATGATAAATTGTGGAAAACGTTCACGATGATTCGACCCCATTTCCCATATATTAGTACGGATGACTCTGATTATAGCATGACGGGTGTTTATCGGTCTATTGTCTTATTTCGAATGGGTAAAAGTACTCTACCCGGCGGAGCGGAGCGTACTATAATAATCATAAGGACCCCCGAATTTTAGCGAAATGCTGCGAAAGTTATACGTACCACGCGGGGAAATGAGGGAGACACGAATGCCGCTCGACAACTGTAAAAGCTGCGGGAAGCTGTATATCCGGCACCAGCGGACGTATTGCGAGGCTTGCCAGCTTCAACATAACGAATACTATTTTACGATGCGTGACTATTTGAAATCGAATCCGCGAAGCACCGTCCTGGACGTGCACGAGAAAACCGGAATCCCGATCTCCAAAGTGCTGGAGATGCACAAGGAAGCCTACACCCCGTTCGGCCGCTGAGTCCGGAACGCCATATATATACAGGAAGACCCGTCCTTTGCTGGAGCGGGTTTTTTGCGCGTTTCATCCGAGTACCGGGGGAGACGCGAATGCCGCTCGACAACTGCAAAAGCTGCGGGAAGCTGTATATCCGGCACCAGCGGACGTATTGCGAGGCTTGCCCGGTTATTCGCCGCATCTTTGTGGTGGCGAAGCCATCGCGATTGCTTCTTCGGAGAGGAGAGAGGATGAGCAAGGATCGCGCCGGCAGGTACCTTTATGGGTAAGAGCGATTTGTACCCCTTATTGGTTTAAAAATCCGAGCTGGTGCGAGAATAGGAGCGGTTTGCAGCTTCTAATATCCCCTCAAGCCCCGATATTCCACCGAACCGGCAGGAATAAGAGGTGCAGACCGCTCTTAATCTCAAGCTTCCAGACGGAAGCGCTCTAATAAGAGGTCCAAATCGCTCTTAACCTCAAACAGGCAGGAGAGAGTCGGAAGAAGGGAGGAGCGAAGAGAGGCGCGAAAACAGGCGCGAAAACAGGCACGAAAAGAGGACTGACCTGACCCGGGAAGGACGAAGATCGGATCGCTATGTCTTCCACTAACCCATTTCTTACTGCAAGTTCTAATCGTTTGTTATAAGATTTTGTTACAAATTTCGCATAGTTAGGACCAATTTACTAAATTTCGTGGCTTATTTTGTAAATTGTTGTTGAAAAAGGAGGAGAAGGTGATTATAATGAGACGTAAGACCCACATAAATTACACCAAATGTCATATTATTGAAAGAAAGGAGGGAACTTATGATTTCGAATCAGCTGTCACTGTCCCGGCAGCTGGACATGATGTTTAAAGAACTGCAGCCAGAGCTTTCCCAACTATGCTCCGGGACCATTTTCGTACAAATTCGCAATAACATTATCGGAAAATTTGGGATTCGTCATCTGCCTTTCGAAGGAGCGGACGGAAAGGTTGAACCGCAATCGTCCGGTCTGTCCGATATTCAGCAGCGTTCGTTGCAGAAAATGTCGATGGAGGCACTGAAGTACAAAACAAGCTGGACGCACGGAGAGATCAATTTCGACTTCACCGTCCGCCAAAACAAGCTTTGCGCAAGCGTGCAATTTGAGTCGAACTACATTGAACCCTATTATATCAAGCACTACAAGGCGAGTTTTCAATTTTGCCCACATTTTGCCCACGTTAGTTTGTGTTAAAAAAGGACTTCGCTTAATTGTTTGGCGGCGTCCTTCTGCATGTTGGGGAGGACATGAGCATACGTATCGAGTGTCGTTTTTATTGTTGCATGCCCGAGCATTTCTTGTACAACCTTTGCATTCACACCGTTCGCAAGTAAGGTCGTTGCAAAGGTATGCCTAGTCCCATGAGAAGATATTTTCGCAACCCCTGCACCTTTGACAAAAGAGTCGAATCTTTTATCAAACGAATTAGGATATAAAATGCCGTTTGTTTTCGGGCTGGGGAACACTAGGTTTAAAGGATTTGTAGGGCAAGCAACCTTCCACTTTTTTAATTCTTTTACTGTTTGCGGAGGAAGTTGTATACTTCTGATTGAGCTTTCTGTTTTTGGCATATCTTTTAGATAAAGCTCTTTGTTCGCTATAACCGCAGTCCTTTTTACTGTTACCATCCCATCTTTTGTGTTCACATCCCCCCATTGCAGTCCGATCAACTCCCCTTTGCGCAATCCCGATGTTAAGGCCAATAAGAACATAGTGTAACACCAATGAGGGCCTGAACCTGCAACAAAGTTTAGGAACTGCTTTTGTTCTTCTGTTGTCCATACTTTTATCTTAGTGTTCTTTCGAGAAGTCGAAGGTTTTCGCACAAGTGAAAAAGGGTTACGGAAAATCAAATTCCAACGTACTGCTTGATTGAATGCCTTATTAAGTAGATTTCCGATGTTTTGGACATGTCCAGCACTATGTTTCTCGCGCAAATCATTATAAAATTTTTGGATTTGCTGGGGTGTTAATTCGGCTAGTAGGATCGCACCTATATGCGGCTTTATGTGATTTTCAACAAACGCCAGGCGTTGCTCATACGTATTAGGTGCGACTTCTTGCTTGAGCGTATTTTCTACATAATCTAGCAAATATTCACCCACTGTTTTTTTCTTCAACTCAACATATGTGCCATTAAGAAGCTCCGACTGTATACGCGTAGCGGCGTCCTGGGCTTCCTCCTTAGTGCGAAAACCGCCTATCTCCTTTTGTTTACGCTTCCCTGTCTTCGGATCAGTGATGTCATACCGATAATACCACTTTGCACCGCATGTACAGCGCTTGCGCTCGGGTGGGCATTTACAGCCGCGCCGACGGAATGTGCCGGCCATTTTGCATCCCTCCATGGGAACGTATGTTCTATTTTTATGTATGTTAAACAGCCTTGCGGCTGGAAAGCGCAAAGTTCATATAACTGATTTACTATGTACGTCTTTTCGGAGCTGTTTTCAAATGAGCAACTTCCCCAGGAACGCCGCAAGCTTCCGCAGCTTCGTATATCGACATGCCCTCTAATAGAAGCTCGTCCGGTATTAAAAGATCCACTGCGAACTGGTTTGCCTGGCGCTCTATTTTGTCGATTGAGTGAAAGGTATTTGCTCGCAGAAAAGGTACATTAACGTTCGGGTGGAGGATGCGATGGGCCAATTCATGCGCAACGATAAACGCTATTAGGGTTTCGGGAAGACCCATCGCAACATGGATCACTGGGATACGGCGATATGTTTGATAGTACCCTAAGACCCCCTTCAAATTTCTGAATTGAATAAGAATCCCCATCATTGCTGCGATTTTTATTGGATCGCGTGTCCCGTACTTACGGATGAGCTTGTCCACGATTTCTTTGATGGTCATATACGCAACGAACCTCCAATGTCATTCCTTGCGATATTTTTTTGGAGTAAATTTCTTCTTTGCTAATTGTTTTGCAAGACGCATCGTCTGTTCCATTGACATGCGAAGCAACTCTTTTGCTTCTTCGTCGAACTCCACTTCCTCCCCGTAAAAAGAAAGGGCTTCCTTACTTTCCAATTCGCTCATCATTCGCTCCAAATCGCGGGCAATATCCCGTTCGTCTTTCGCCGTGAGCGCATAAGGGTCGGCCGGCTCCGCAACCGCAGTTAATCCCCCAGTGAAGTAATCAAGTGGCTTACCAAAGTAATCGGCTATTTTCTGGAGCTTGTCCTGTTTTGGGGTGTATTTGCCTTGCTTCCAACTTGTAAAAGTTGCTGTGGTAATACCGGTTTCTTTGGCGACGCGGTAGGGTGTGACATTCTGTTCTTTCAATAATTGCTCGAATTTCTCGTACATAGTCTTCCCTCACAATTTCTTATTTGAAAAAATGGGATAGAAAACTAAGTCAAACCTGTTGACACACTTAGAAACCTATGCTAATATACAGACATGGCTTAGATTTCTAAGTCAAAATCAAAGGTAAGACTAAGATTTCTTATATAACTTAGGTGACACTCTGATTATATAAGAAACCTTAGCTATTCGTCAATATGTCTATGTAAATATTTTGAAGGGAGGGTGTGATGTGTACGAAAGATTCCTTTCGCTATTGAACGCTTCCGGGAAAACGTCATATCAAGTATCGAAAGATACGGGTGTTTCTACTGCAACTCTATCAAATTGGAAGCAAGGGAACTATCGTCCCAAGACTGACAAGTTAAAGACTTTAGCTGATTACTTCGGTGTAACGGTGGATTATTTTTTGGAGGATGAAGCTTAATGAACAATCTCCCTGAATACCTGTCCGTTAAGCAGGTCGCTGAATTATTGGGCTGGCATCCGAACACTGTATATTTTCGCTGTACGAGTGGGGAACTGCCGAGTTTTAAAAGCGGCAATATCCGGCGGATCAGAAAGGAAGCGTATCTGCAGTGGATCGCAAAGCTGGAACAGGAGAGTGTCGCTCAATGACCCAACAAGAGCGCTTGATCAACGTATGTAAGCTGCTGGAGCTGGCCGATTTTGCAAGCCCGCAAGTATCCCGGATCACCCGGAAGGTAGCTAGGGCGCAGATCGAGCGGTATAAGACACTTAAGGCAGTCGGTGCGTCATGAGCACCGTCGACAAGCGGCTACTGGAGATCGTCGGCGCCATGCTTGAGAGGGAGCTTACCGAAGCGGAGGCTCACGAGCTGCGCGAGTCGCACAAGTTTATCGTGTACCGGGAATGGCGATACGCGGCGATCTTGAACAAGATGTGGATCGCTAGGCGGACGAAGGATTGGGCATGGTTCGAACAGCTTATGCCCGAGTACGACAAAGTAATGAAACTGTATTGAGAGAGGGTGAGAGAGATTGAAACTCGAGCTTTGCACGACAACGGAGCTCGACAAATGGATCGCTGAACGCCACTATCTCCAGTCCTCACCAGCTGGCGCACGTCTCCGGCTTTGGGTGTTAGACGACGGCGGCCGACGGATCGGGGCTATGATGTGGGGCAGGCCAACAGCACGCAGCTTGGACCGCGAAAACATCCTGGAACTTACCCGCATGTATCTGATTGACGATACGGAGGGATTCGCAGAAAGCAAAGCGCTAGCAATGGCCCGTAAGCACATTCGAAAGAACTATCCCAAGATTAAAGGGTTGCTGGCCTACAGCAGCACGGGGGAAGGTCACGAGGGCAAGATTTATGAGGCAGACAACTGGTTCCCTTTGGGGCTGACAAAGAAGCGATCGAGCGGGTGGACGTCGCGGGATGCCCGACTGGATCGGGACTTATCGCAAAAGATTCGATGGGTGAGAAGTCCTTGAAGGAGGTGATAAAGCATATGCGCGGGGCTCAGCAAACGGCGAAGGAACTAATAAGCCGTAAGGCGCTGCTGGATTGGCTGGACGTTGAGATCGACTTGTCCAGTGGAAGCGATCCGGTATTAAAAGCGGATAGATGGGCATTTCGGCAAGTTAAAAAAGCAATCGAGTCAGGGCGCTTTGATATTCCGACGACGAAGGGAGGTGATATAGCAGATGCGCGAGGCTCAGCAAACCGTGAAATGGATTGCCGATGCTTGTGACGGCGACCGCCAGGACACGGCCCGGGTGATTCCGATCGGGGATGCAGTCGAAGATTTCGAAGTGTTTTACGGGAAAAGCGAAAACGCCGCCTTGTCCCGAGGCGACGTTATCATTAAACACCAAATGTAATATTCCAACATAATCGTACCAGTCCCGGTGCGATTGCGCAAGGAGGAACGTATGTTTCCGAAAAATGGTAAGTCGTATGAGCAAATCGACGAGTGTGCGCTCGACAGCTGCAAGCAGCCGATCTATCCCGATGAAAAGGTTTGGAAGTTCGGCTGCGACGCCTATTGCACATTGCAGCATCTTGCCGAGGGGATCGGCGCCAAGAAAGTAAGCGTGGAAGACAATTAATCGAGGAGGAGTCCTTTCGATATGAAAGCAACAGGTATTGTGAGACGAATTGACGATCTTGGTCGGATCGTCATCCCGAAAGAAATCCGGCGTGTATTGCGGGTTCGCGAAGGCGATCCAATGGAGATTTTCGTGGATCGTGATGGTGGGGTCATCTTGAAAAAGTATTCACCGATCGGTGACCTAGGTGATTTCGCCAAGGAGTACGCCGAATCGCTTCATGAAAGCACTGGCCACATTGCAATCATTACCGATCGTGATACGACAGTCGCTGTTGAGGGTGGGTCGAAAAGGGACTACTACGAGAAAGATGTCAGTCCGCTGGTCGAAATGGTTATGGAGCGTCGAATTGCAACGCTTGAAACGGATTCTGGTAAATACGAAATTTGCAAAGGATTGATCGAGTTCTATAGCTCATGTGTGATTGCTCCGATCGTTCAAGGCGGGGATCCGATCGGTTCGGTCATCCTGGTGAGTAAGGACGAGGCTGTCAAAATGGGCCGCATGGAACTGAAAATGGCTGAAACAGCGGCTTCCTTCCTGGCGAAGCGGATGGACATCTAGTATGAGCAAGGTCGATATTTATCTACTACTTCCCGAGTGTGACGTTTGCGGCCAGGAGGCACACCCGACGTTTTTGAAAGAATGGAACGGTATTATGGCTTGCACTTATTGTATCCGCGAAATTAACAAGGAGGCTATCATTCATGCCAGTACAAATCACAATTAACGGCGCTGACGCCGCTGAATCTCTACGCGAATTATCCGCTTTGGCCGTAGGTCTCACAGGAAGTACTGCGGCCCTTGCAACTGCCCCAGCTCCTGTAAAGCCTGTGGAGACGGAAGCTCCAAAGCAAACCCGGCGCACGAAGAAAGAAGAGCCGGCTGTCGAAAAGAACGATCCGGTCGATGAGGATCCGGCTGCTAAGCCTGATGACAGCCGTGAAGATGACGAGGGCGACCACCGGGGCGAACCGATCCCGACAGATGTGGAGCTACGTGCCAAGGCTCAGGAAGTAGGGAAGAAGGCGGGAAAGGAAGAGGTTAAGGCTCTTCTGGATAAGTACGAAAGCTCCAACATCACCGGCATTCCGGATGACAAAAGAGTTGCATTCATGCGCGATCTGGAGGCGCTGCTATGAGTCAGCAGGCACACGCTGAACGGGCTCACGCCCTTCTGGGTGCATCCAAAGCGGAGCAGTGGATTAACTGCCCGCCAAGCGCCCGGCTGCAGGAGAGTGTACCGGATAAACGAAGCAGCTATGCCGACGAGGGGACTACCGCGCACGAGCTTTCCGAGATCAAGCTGCGGCGCCGCCTTTTCCCGTGTGATTCCAAGGAGCGTAAGAAGCTTGATGCAGCACTCGAGTACCTCAAACAAAATCCACTCTACGATGCAGAGATGGAGAATGCCGTCCAGGAGTATGTCGAGATCGTCGAAGAACGTTTTATGGCCGCCAAGGCTCGGAGCACGGACGCCATTGTACTTTTGGAGGAACGGCTGGACTTTTCCGAGTGGGTACCAAACGGCTTCGGCACCGGCGACGTTGTCCTGATCGCTGACGGCGTGATGGAGATCGTGGACCTAAAATATGGAAAAGGCGTCCCGGTCAGCGCGATCGGCAACCCGCAGATGCGGCTTTATGCCCTTGGGGCGCTGGATGGATTCGGATTCCTGTACGACATTCGCGAGGTCCATATGACCATCGTGCAGCCCCGGCTCGACAGCGTCAGCACCAACATTATGCAAGTCGACGAACTGCTGGATTGGGCGGAGACGGTTGTCAGGCCGGCGGCCGCGCTGGCCGATGCAGGCGAAGGCGAGTTCAAGCCGGGTGATCATTGCCGTTGGTGCAAGGTGAAGGCAACTTGTCGAGCCCGTGCTGACGAGAATATGCAGGCTCTCCAGTACGAATTCCAAGATCCGGCGCTGTTGTCTCTTGATGAGATCGGCTCGATCCTTTACGTGGCCGAGAAGCTGGCGTCATGGGCGAAGGATATCGGGGATTATGCTTTCGAGCAGGCCAAAGCCGGTAAACGTATCCCTTCATGGAAGTTGGTCGAGGGACGGAGTAATCGGGCTATTACGGACAAGGATGCTGCTTGGAATGTACTTGAGGATGCCAAAATCAACGGGGAGAAGCTGGATAAAGACAAGTTCCTCAAACCTCAGGAATTGCTCGGCATCGGCGAGCTGGAGAAGCGAATCGGTAAGAAGGAACTCGGAAAGCTGATCGGTGATCTGATCGTCAAACCTGCTGGGAAGCCGACGCTCGTTCCGGAGACGGATCCGCGGGCGGAGCTGAATAGTGTGGACGCTGACTTTGCGGGAGAGGATTTCTCAGATGCTGTGTAAGGATTGCAAGAATTTAAAGACCAGATCGGTCGGTTATGTGTCCACACGCTCATTCTGTGGATTGATCGGCGACAAGGGTAGAAAGAAAGGTATTGGTGTAGAACCGTGGCGGAATAAGCCACATCCACGCTGCCCATTAAAAAATCAACCATTCAAAGGAGAACGATCCAATATGGCAATCGACAATCAAGCAACCAAAGTAATCACGGGTAAAGTACGGCTCTCTTACTGCAATATCTTCGAAGCACGCGCAGATGATCAAGGCGTTGAGAAGTACAGCACGGCCATTTTGATCCCAAAGTCGGACAAAGATACACTTCGCAAGATCAAAGCGGCGGTAGACGCGGCGAAGGAGCTCGGAAAGAGTAAGTGGGGCGGTAAGATCCCGGCCAACTGCAAGACACCGCTGCGGGATGGCGACGAAGAGCGTCCAGACGATGAGGTATATGCCGGCCACTACTTCCTGAATGCGACAAGCAAAAACAAGCCGGGGATCGCGAAGCCGATCGGCAAGAGTGCGGATGGCAAGACCAAGTTTCAGGAGATCACGGACACGACGGAAGTCTATTCCGGCTGCTATGCCAAAGTGTCGCTTAACTTTTATCCTTTCGACGCGAAGGGGAACCGCGGCGTTGCAGCAGGTTTGAATAATGTGGTCAAAGTGCAGGACGGCGACTTCCTGGGCGGCCGGAGCAATGTTAACGATGATTTCGCCGAAGAGGATTTTGATGTCGACCTGGACGGCGATGATGACGATTTCATGAACTAATTCGATATAGGGGATTCGGCAACGGGTCCCTTTTCCTATCTAAATATTCGGGAGGGTGAACCCCATGCTAAGGTGGAATTCAAAACCAGGCTGTCGAGCAGCTTTGGAAGATACAGAAGCGGTAATGGAGCGGATCTTATCGAATAAAGAACGCGACTTGTTCGAATATGCGTACAGAAAAGGGTACGACGGGAACTTAACCAACATCACAACGCTAGTGAAGGCAGCGCATCAGAATGCAATTGACAAGGGCTGGTACGAGGAGCCGCGAAGCTTCGGCGAAGTTATCGCCCTTATGCATTCGGAGCTGTCGGAGGCGCTGGAGGACCACCGGAACGGCCGAGGATTAACGGAAATCTATTACGAAGGTGAGAAGCCTTGCGGTATTCCGACTGAGCTGGCGGACGTCGTTATCCGGATATTTGATACGTGCGGTCATCTTGGCATTGATCTGGAGGCTGCGATCCGAGATAAGATGGCATATAACGCGACGCGGGAGCGCCGGCATGGAGGTAAGAAGCTATGAAAATAGCTATTAATAGATGCTTTGGCGGGTTCGGCTTGTCACATAAAGCATTTCTGAAATTAATTGAGCGTGGCTGGAGGGTTACTGTTTACAGCAAGGATTATGAGTACGCCGACCCTTCGGCACAGATTGTTGATGGATCATCGATCGGTGGGTATAAACCACTTTCCGGATTCAGTTATTACAGTTTTACAAGGGATCGAGATTGTAAGTCACTGCGGACAAACCCTGACGTTCTTTCTGTTATTGAGGAGTTAGGAAAAGAAGCAAATGGGCCTTGTTCTGATTTGAGAATCGTTGAGATTCCTGATGATATCGAATGGACCATTACGGATTACGACGGGCTTGAACAGGTGGAAGAAGTCCACCGTGTTTGGAGTTAATGCCATCATGACCGTCCTCCAAATCGACATAGAAACCTATTCTTCCATCGATCTAAAAACCTGCGGCGTCCATCGCTATGTCGAGGCGCCGGACTTCGAAATCCTGCTGTTCGCCTTCGCTTTTGACGACGATCCGGTGACGGTGGTCGATCTTACTGACTACTTCGGGGTTATCCCGAAAGACGTCATGCAAGCGCTGCGGACAGACGTCACCAAGACAGCTTTTAACGCCGCTTTTGAACGGACCAACATTTCCCGGCACTTCGGTATCGATTGTGACCCGAGATTCTGGCGCTGTACCGCTGTCCATGCGCTGGCGCTCGGGCTGCCGGGCTATCTGGAAGGCGCTGCCGAGGTCCTGAAGCTTGATGCCCAGAAGGACGCCAAGGGTAAAGCTCTCATTAAATACTTTTCCGTCCCGTGCAAGCCAACAAAGACGAACGGCCAGCGGACCCGGAACTATCCGCATCACGATCCAGATCGATGGCAGCAGTACATCGAATACAACCGGCAGGACGTCGTTGTCGAACGGGAAGTGCGCCGCAAGCTGGAACGCTTCCCGGTGCCGGAGAAGGAATGGCGGCTGTGGGCGCTCGATCAGCGAATCAACGATCGCGGCGTCCGGATCGATCCGGTTCTTGTGCAGCATGCTATCGCCTGTGCAGAGCAGTATTCCGAACGGCTGACAATAGATGCAAAGGAACTGACGGGGCTTGAAAATCCGAACAGCATAAAGCAGCTTAAAGGCTGGCTAGCGGAGCGCGGATTGGAAACCCCGGATGGACTCAGTAAGGAATTTATGCCGGCGCTTCTTGATGCCGCACCTGATGACGACACGCGGAAGATGCTTGAGATCCGGCAGGAGATGGGGAAGACCAGCAACAGCAAATACGACGCCATGGCGCGAACTTATTGCGCTGACGATCGAGTAAGAGGAATCTTGCAGTTCCTCGGCGCGAACCGGACATGGCGCTGGGCTGGCCGTAATGTGCAGATGCATAACCTGCCTCAAAACCACATCGACGACCTTGCCTTGGCTCGCGAAGTGCTTCGTTCCGGGGATTATGAGATGTTGGAGCTGCTGTATGGGGCGCCGCCGTTTGTACTGTCCCAGCTCGTGCGTACCGGGTTGATTCCTTCCGAGGGCTGCCGGTTTATCGTATCGGACTTTAGCGCTATCGAGGCACGCGTGATCGCTTGGCTGGCTGATGAGCATTGGGTACTGGATGTATTCCAGGGGCACGGCAAGATATATGAAGCAACGGCTTCCCGCATGTTCGGCATCCAATTCGAGACGATCGTCAAGGGGCACGAGAATTACAAGTACCGGCCTTTCGGCAAAGTTGCCACACTGGCCTGCGGCTTTGGCGGCGGAGCTGCGGCGATGATGAAAATGGACAAGAACAAGGAGATCCCCGAGGACCAGTATGACCCCTTAGTGAAGCAGTGGCGGAATGCAAATCCGAATATTCGCAAGTTGTGGTATCGGGCGGAAGAGGCTGCGATGGAGGCTGTTCGAGGGAAGACGACGGTTAAATTAGCCCACGGCGTCCGGTACCGGTATGAAGGCGGCATACTTTTTGCCGATCTGCCGAGCGGCCACAGTCTTGCATACCCTCAGCCGGCTATCAAGCGGGACACCAAATTTGATAAAGATGGACTTATCTTTTACGCGCTGGATGAAAGGAATAAATGGGTGCCCCAGCGGACGTGGGGCGGAACGCTTGTCGAGAACCTGGTGCAAGCGATCGCCCGGGACTGTCTGGCCGAGAATCTAATGCGCCTTGATGCAGCCGGCTATCCGATTCCGCTGCATGTGCATGACGAGATTGCCGCGGATTGCCTGCGCGGCTTCGGTTCGGTCGAGGAGATGACCGGGATTATGGGTCAGCCGATCGAATGGGCGCCGGGGCTGCCACTATCGGCAGCCGGCTTTGAATGCGACTTCTATCAGAAAGATTGATGTCTATTTATCGAATTCTTGTTTGGTGAGCTCGACTTTGACTTCATGCCCGTTTTCAAGACAAATATCCATAAACTCTTGCATTTTTCCTTTTTCACCCTTTGAAAATCTAAATTCCGGGTCTTGCACATCGTCATAGACGGTTCCAATGATAAGGGAGACCTTGTAATACCATTCTTCGGAACTCATATTTATTCTCCTCCTAAGAAGTTAGTAGTAAAAGTATAACACAAAGAGATTCCTAATAGATGGAAAATGCACTCGAGGAAGTGAATGAAATGGACTTGCAAACACGGACTATGGCGACTGTGGCGGAAATCCTTGAGCAGTATTTGGACCCGGCCACAGAGGGGCAGCCGTGGGCGGTGAGCTGGAGTGGGGGCAAGGACAGCACCGCGGTGCTTGTCCTCGTCTGCCGGGCGATTCAGATGCTCAAGCCTCAGCAGCGGACACGTTGGGTTAACGTCATTATGTCCGATACCAAGATCGAAAACCCGATCCTCGAAGACTACATGCGCCGGCAGGTCCGGACGCTGAATCGCTGGAGTCGGCAAAACAATATACCTATCGCCGCGGAGATTGTATCCCGCAAGGCAAAACGGAGCTTTTGGGTCGGTATCATCGGATGGGGCTGGACGCTGCCCACGAACGGGGACGACCGTTACTGCACACACGCCCTCAAGATCGAACCGCAGAATGCCCGGCTGTCCGAAATCAATCCCTGCCTACAGCTTATTGGCAGCCGGACGGAGGAGTCCACCCGGCGGGCTACGACGATCGATAAGTACCGCGAGGAGCGCGGCAGCAGGTTCAGCGTCAGCCCATATACAGATGGCCGTAGGTTATATATGCCGATCGTTGATTATACGACGGATGAGGTTTGGCAAATCCTCCTTAACCCGTTACCGTGGGGGCCGTCGGATGAGATCAGGAGGCTGTACAAAGACGCGACCGGCGAGTGTGCGCTGATCAACCCCGGCGGCTCAGTGAAGGCGACGCAGGCCTGTGGAGCGCGCTTCGGCTGCTGGGTTTGTCCGCCGATCACGAAGGACCGGTCGACGGAAAACATGTCCAATGTGTACGAGTGGATGAAGCCTCTCACAGAATGGCGGCAGCTCCTAAAGGACGTCCATAACCCGAAGAAAAACCCACAATTGCGCAGTGGATACCGCCGGAACCGGACGCCGATGGGGCCGGGCAAAGGTTGTCTCGCCATTCATGCTCGCAAGCATTTGCTTGAACGGCTGCTTCAAACACAAGCTGATGTGAACCGGCTCCGGGAACTGGATGACAACCCGTTGCACCGCGTTCCGATCGAGCTGATCAGTCAAGAGGAAGTCGACATGATTCAAGCAGCTTGGGCCGAGGACGCGGCAAAGCGTCCTTGGCTGATTGACAATCGTGAGATGGAGCCGGGGGACTTTGAAAGGGCCGAGAAGCTACTCGCAGAGAAAGCGGAGATCCGCAAGGGCAAACGGGAAGAGAAGAAAAAGCTTTTAGCGGAAAAGGCATTTCCGGCGGTGACAATATGAACCCCTACGACTTCTACATTACGCCGGAGGAATACGCGGCTGCTGCGGCAAGGGGCATATCGGCGCGGACGCTCACGTGGCGCATCCGGGAAGCCTGCTGGCCGAAAGAGAAGGCCCTCACGACTCCAAAGCGGCAAGTCCAAGACCGAAGCCGCTGGATGGAGGTTGCCAGGATGAACGGCATTGCGTCGAAAACGGTACGGAACCGGGTGCATGTGCTCGGTTGGAGCTGGGAACGTGCGGTTACGGAGCCTCCCCGGACCGAGGAACAGACTCGGCGGATGATGCGCGACCATAACCCGGCTCGGCGCAAATATCCGCCGGAGATGCTGGCACTCGCCCGGCAAAACGGAATTAAGGATACTACATTCAGGTGCAGAATCACTAAATTAAAATGGTCGCCGGAGCGTGCAGCGACAACGCCCGTAATGAGCTCTCAGGAGAAAGGGCAGCTCGCTATACGGGCGCTGCGGGAAAAGCGCGGCGATATTAACGGCCCTATTTTTAAGAGGGTATAACCTAGAGCTTTCTTAGATTAGTAATGACTTCTTTTCAAGTCGCCCATTTATAAATCTCAAGTGAAATTCTCGTGGATCGTAGATGGTTTTAAATGTAATCTTAAATTTTTCGATATAGATGTAGTCTTGGCGAACATAGCCGTCACTAGCAGTTTCATAATCTAAATACCCTTCACCAAGAATATCTATCGTTTCTTCCAAGGTCATGCCAACTTCTAATTTATTGTACTGCTCAACGTCAATCCTGGGCATTTTCTTCTGCTCAAGTAACATGATCCCTGTTGGTATACCGATGATCAAAATTACAGTAATCAATAGTTTTACTATGAGATTTCGCATTTTCTTAACCCCTTATATGAATGATGGAATACCATACGATTCTTTATCGGAAAAGTTACATGAAAATTTAATATTTTCCAATGCAGGAGTGTAAGACCAAATGTTTTGAGGTGAGCACATGGACGAACTTGATATCTCATTCGGTAAGCACCGCGCCGACACATCATGGAAAGTTGAATATCTATCCTGGGACGAGTTCGTGGAGCGACTGCGGAAGGTGCGGCGGACAGCGGAGACAATGGCGCAGTATGACGCGATGCCGACAGCCGGGAAAGGGAAAGTCAAAGACGGGGCCGCTTTTGTCGGCGGCCTGATCCGCGGCGGCCGGCGCAAAAAAGAAAACGTGGATACCCGGTCCCTCATCACGCTGGACGCGGATCATGCCGATGACGATTTCCTGTTCGCCGTGGAGCTCGTCCTGGGCGGCTCCGCCTACGTCGTATATTCCACGCACAGCCATCGGCCGCATAAGCACAAATACCGCCTGATCGCGCCGGCTGATCGCAATATGAGTCCGGACGAGTACGCCGCAGTAAGTCGGAAGCTGGCGGAGCAGATCGGCATGCACTACTTCGACAAGACGACGTTCGAGGTGCATCGCCTCATGTACCTGCCGAGCTGCAGCAAGGACGCGGAGCCGGTGCTGGAGGTCTACGAGGGCGGCCCGGTCAGCGTAGACGGGCTGCTGGATGAGTACGACGACTGGCAGGACGTGGCGGCGTGGCCGCGACATCCGGAGGAGAGCCGGGCGCTCCGAACGGCTGCAACGAAAGCGCAGGACCCGCGGGAGAAGTTCGGCACGATCGGTTTATTTTGCCGGGCGTTCACGATCGAGGAGGGCATCGATACGTTCCTATCGGACATCTATGTCCCCGGAACGATGCCGAACCGGTACACCTACGTTCACGGCACGTCGGCGAACGGGTTGGAGGTCTATCCGGATCAGGACCTCGCCTTTTCTCACCAGGACAGCGACCCGGTCGCCGACGGCCGGACGTACAATCTATTCGATCTTGTCCGGGTTCATAAGTTTGGCGGGTTGGACGATCACGTTAAGGAATTTACGCCGGACGCCAAGAAGCCGAGCCATTTGGCGATGGAGCAGTGGGCGATCCGGCAGCCGGGAGTTAAAAGACAGGCTGGGGCGGAGATGCCGTCGGTGTCAGAGGACTTTGGAGATGTAGACTTTGATGACGATCCGGAGGACGACACGTGGAAGCAACAACTGGAGAGGCATCACAAGACCACGGATCTGCTGTCCACGCCGAAGAACGTCGAGCTGGTGCTGACTCATGGAGCATGGAAAGGCATTCTTGCTTATGACGCGTTTGGGAATACAGAGGTCATCCGGAGGGCTTTGCCGTGGAGAAGTTTCTTACGGCCAGGCATAGGTTATGAGCCGTGGCTGGGCGAGGACGATAAGCGGTTGAGGCACTGGTTCGGGGTAACACACGGGATACGGGGCGCAAGTATTATCCTTGACGCCTTTACCGAAGCCAGTCGGCAGAACCGATTTCACCCGATCAAGGAGTTTCTTGAATCGACTACGTGGGACGGAGTTCCCCGGATGGAAACGATCTTCATCGACTACCAAGGAGCTGCGGACACGCATTACGTCCGGCAGGTAACGAGGAAAATGCTGATAGCTGCGGTGGCCCGCATTTACGACTCCGGATGTAAATTCGACGAAATGCTGGTGCTGGTGGGCAAGCAGGGCACAGGTAAAAGCTCGTTGCTTGCCCGGCTCGGCGGCCGCTGGTTCAGCGACAGCCTGAAATCGTTTGAAAATAAAGAAGCCGGGGAGCATCTCCAAAACGGCTGGATATTTGAAATCGGCGAAATGCATGCGATGAAGAAAACCGAGGTCGAACACGTAAAGGCGTTTTTATCCAAGACGGAGGACCGGTATCGCGTGGCCTATGACCGGCAGGTGTCGGAGTTCCCACGGAAGTGTGTTTTCTTCGGTACGACGAACAACAAGGACTTTTTGACGGACGATACCGGAAACCGCCGCTTTTGGCCCGTAGACATCAATATCGACCAAGCAAAGTATAACCAGTGGACGCATCTTACCGACGAGGTTGTGCGCCAAATTTGGGCGGAGGCGCTGGTTTATTACAGATCCGGCGAGTCGCTTACGTTGGATTCCCGCGCACGGGCTGACGCCGAAGTGCAGCAAGAAGCACACTACGAGAGCGATCCCCGGGAAGGGACTATAAGGGAATGGCTGGAAGCTGAAATTGAAGACGATATGGGACAGCCGACAGGGCAGAAACGTCAACGCGTATGCGCGGCCCAAGTATGGGTGGAATGCTTGCACAAGCGGATCGGCGATCTGACCAAGTGGGAGTCCCGGGTCATCTGCGGTGTTTTGCGGAACGCGCCAGGGTGGAAGGAGCGGAACGGTCGAGCCCGGATAGATAGGTATGGGCAGGTTATCGTGTTCGAACGCGAAAAATAACCGTGGTCTTTATGCATCTTTTTATAAAGAACAATGAAGAACATAAAGAACAGAAATGTGCGTCAAGTTCTTCATTGTTCTTCATTTTAAACGTAATAAAGAACAGCTAAATCCCATACGGGTCAAGGGTTTTCGGTCAATTGTTCTTTATGTTCTTCATTTTATTAATAAAGTTATTAAAATAGCGTTTAACCCTAATTAACCTATAAAAATATAGGTTAAACGTAATTCATCACATAACGCGTAACGCATGAGGATAAAGAACACGTCGAAAGGAAGATTGAGATGGCGAAAAGACGAATATCGGAACAGCTCATGCGAGAAGAATTGCCGTACGGAATGTACTGGTACGAAAACGGGGCGAAAGAGCTTTTCAACCGAAAGTACGAAGTGGTTCGTAGCAAAGGACCTGAACCGGTCGGAGCTCGAAAGCCGGCATACTACTACGATGACTCGAATCCACCTTGGCGGAACCCAAAGACAAAAGCTCGTTGTGAAGCTGTGCTTCGGGAGTGGGACCGACCGTGAGAGAATCGACCATCGAGGCCCGCCTGGTCCGAGAGGTGGAACGGATCGGCGGACTCGCCCCGAAATTCGTAAGCCCTGGGAATAGCGGCGTTCCCGATCGGCTCGTGATCCTACCGAACGGACAGACCGTTTACGTCGAGACGAAGGCGCCGGGGAAGCCGCTTAAACCGTTGCAGGCGAAATGGGCGAAAGAGCTTACGAAACGAGGCCATCGCCATTACAAGATCGATAGTTACGCGGACATAGATAGATTCATAGCGGAGGTGATGCCAAAGTGAAGTTCATCCCACACCAATATCAGGAATATGCAACAGAACGGATACTGGATACGCCTTACATCGCGTTGCTGCTTGAGATGGGACTCGGCAAAACGGTATCTACCCTGACCGCGATCGACAAGCTGCTGAACGATTATTTCGACGCCGAGCGCGTACTGGTCATTGCGCCGCTGAGAGTGGCTGAAGATACTTGGGCTCGCGAGGTCGGGAAGTGGGACCATCTCCAGCATTTGCGGATCGCGAAGGTTCTCGGCAGCGCCGAACAGCGGCGCCGGGCGCTTCGAGCGGAAGCTGACATCTGGGTCATAAATCGTGAGAACGTCGAATGGATTGTGAGCGAGTACGGCAGCAAATGGCCGTTCGACACGGTCGTCATCGACGAGTCAAGCAGCTTTAAGAATCCGCAGGCCAAACGCTTCAAGGCTCTCCGGCGTGTGCGGCCAATGATAAAACGAGTAGTCGAATTGACTGGTACGCCGGCACCTAACAGCCTTATGGACCTGTGGCCGCAAATCTATCTGCTGGATCAAGGCGAACGACTCGGCAAGACGATAACCGGTTTTCGGGACCGCTACTTTACGCCGGGAGCCCGTAGCGGCCATGTCGTTTACGAGTGGAAGCAAAAGCAGGAAGCCGAACAGCGGATTTACGAGTCGATCGCGGATGTCGTTGTCAGCATGAAGGCTGCTGACTGGCTGGATCTTCCCGAGAGAATCGATCGCAAGGTTCCGGTAAAGCTGAACGGCCAGGCCCGGGAGCTGTACAAGAAGATGGAACGGGATCTGCTGCTGCCGTACGCCGACGCCGATGTCGTCGCCAACACGGCGGCCGTCCTGAGTAACAAGCTGCTTCAGATGGCCTCCGGTGCCGTTTACGACGAGGACCGCGGTGTCAAGCTGATCCACGATGCCAAGCTTGACGCTTTGGAGGATATCATCGAGGCTGCACAAGGCAAACCGGTCATGGTGTTTTACAACTTCAAGCATAGCCTTTCCCGGATCCAAGAGCGGTTCCCGCAAGCCCGCATTCTCCGGAAGGGCAAGGACGGGAACGAAGACATCCGGGCTTGGAATAACGACGAAATACCGCTGATGCTGCTGCATCCGAAGAGCGCCGGCCATGGCCTTAACCTGCAGGAGTCGAGCTGTCAAACGGTTGTCTGGTACGACCAGAATTGGAGCTTGGAGGAGGACCAGCAGGCAAACGCCCGGGTGCATCGGCAGGGGCAGACCCGGCGTATCGTGGTCCTGCGCCTTGTCGCTGAGGGGACGATGGATGAAGAGGTCGTCGAAGCTTTGGAGCGTAAAGCAACCGGTCAAGAGAGCCTAATGCAAGCCGTCAAAGCCAGAATAGAGAGGGTGAAAGCTGGATGAGTCATGATCCTGTAAATAGCCCGTCGCACTACACACGCGGCGGGATCGAAACGATCGAATTTCTCGAAGCGAAACTTTCGGATGAGGAGTTCGCCGGCTACTGCCGCGGGAACATCCTGAAGTATATCAGCCGGGCGCCGGACAAGAACGGACTGGAGGATTTCCGGAAAGCCCGTTGGTATTTGAATCGTTTGATCGAACGTTTGGAAAGGCAGGTGAAACCACATGAGGACACCAAAAAAGCGATTCGTGGGGCAGTCCTATCGTGCAACCGTCATGCCGATTAAAATCAAAAATGACATCCCGACCGTCATCTCGGTCGGTGGGCACTTATATATTCTGCAGGCGAAAGACGGATTTACCGGGAAGAAGACGGAGCCGAAAGAGGAGGAACGCAGATGGCAAAAGTATTGAGCAAAGAGCAGATGGAAGTCATTACGCAGGCAGCCGTTGCGGCCATGAACGAGTACATGGAGAAAAAGGAGCTGCAGCGCAAGAAACAGGAACGGGATCGTCGGCTTCGGAACACGAAGCTGCTGCTGAAACATTACCGATCGTTTGTAGCGCACGCAGAAACCCTTCTCGCGCGTCCGGATGACGGGGAATGGGATAACACTCTGGATGATTTGCGCGAGCAGGAATACGCCGTCAGCGCTGTCAAGCGAAGTCGGGAGAGGACGGCCACGATGGTCCGCTTTATGCGTGACATGATGGGCGTTTATCGGGCAATGTGTGAGCGGAGCCCGCAGCCCGAGGATTTGCGGCGGTACCGGATGGTCGAAGCGTTGTATATTGCGGAAGAGGTTACGACGGTGGAACAGCTTGCTGAACAGCATGCAATTGACACCAGTACCGTCTACAAAGACGTGAACAATGCCTGTAAAGTCTTGTCCGTATTGATGTTTGGGGTCGATGGCATTCGTTTGGAACTGTGAGAAAACCGCGCCAAAAATCCGCCATTTTCGCGCTAGTCCGTCCGTGGTAATATGATAGTGTGCAATACTTTTAATCCGATACCTTCCCTCCTCAACATAGCCGCCATTATTGGCGGCATTTTGTTTTCTAGGAGTTGAAATCATATGCGAGAAATTAAGGGGATCGAGCTGATCAAGAAGATCGAGGCGATTGCCGAACGTGATGATACCGATCCGGTACAGCCTGAACAATGCGCCGGGTGTGTTTGGGGAACCTGGACGGGTGTGAAGCAGTATTGCCCATGGCAACATTGCAAGAGATAAACTAGCGAGGAGGTGGCCGCCGTGAAGTTGACCGAAAAGCAAAAACGGTTTGCGGATTTTTTTATTGAGCTGGGAGACGGAACGGAGGCTTACCTCCGAGCAGGATACAGCGTAAAGAGTCGTGATGTGGCAAAGGTAAATGCTTCAAGGCTGCTAACGAACGCTAACGTAAAATCTTACATCGACGCCCGCATTGCCGAGAAAGACGCTGACCGAATAGCCAAACAGGACGAGATACTAGAGTTTCTGTCAAGTGTGCTCCGGGGCAAGGTGAAGGAGCAGTTTCCCCTTGGACTCGGTATGGGTGAACAGCAGCTCGTCAAGAAAGAGCTTGACGGTAAGGATCGCATCAAAGCGGCGGAACTGCTTGGCAAGCGATACGGCATGTGGATCGATAAGCAGCAGGTCGACGTCCAGGGCGCCGTGCAGATCGTGGACGATGTGCCGAAAGGCAATAGTTCATGAGGGTTCCGCTTACGAACCTAATTGCGCCGAGCTTCTACGAGATCCATCACGCCCTCAAAGAGGAGCGTTTTACGCATTACTGGTTAAAAGGTGGCCGAGGCTCGACCAAGTCGTCCTTTGTGGCGATAGAGATTATCCTCGGCATGATGAAGGACCCGAATGCAAATGCTGTAGCTCTGCGGAAGGTCAAAGAGAACCTGCGGGAGAGCGTTTATGAGCAGTTGCTTTGGGCAATTGACGTCCTGGGAGTCTCGCACCTTTGGCATGATAGCGTAAGCCCGATGGGCCTGACGTATCTGCCAACGGGGCAGAAAATCATTTTCCGAGGCGCTGACAAACCGAAGAAGGTTAAATCCAGCAAGCTCCGGCGCGGATATATCAAGTACGTTCTGTACGAAGAAGTTGACGAGTTCGAGCCAGGCGATATTCGAACGATTAACCAGACCTTTCTTCGCGGTGGACCCAAATTCGTTGTATTCTACTGCTTCAACCCGCCGAAATCACAGCGTAATTGGGTTAACGCAGAAGTAACCGAGCAGCGAGCTGATCGGCTCGTTCACCATAGCACGTATGAGACTGTTCCCCGTGAGTGGCTTGGGGAGCAGTTTTTTATTGAGGCCATGGAGCTTAAGAAAAAGAACCTTGATGCCTATAAACATGAATACCTGGGCGAAGTCACTGGAACCGGCGGTGAAGTGTTCCTGAACCTTACGTTCCGTGAAATTACAGACGATGAGATTAAGGTGTTCGACCGGATCAAACGCGGTGTGGACTTCGGATATGCGAAGGATCCGCTGCACTACGCTGTTATGCATTACGACAAGACGCGGCAGCGCTTGTTCATCTTTCATGAGTTACACAAGCTCCGCATGAGCAACCGGTCGGCTGTTATGGAGATCAAGAAGGAGAACACCGGTAATCGGCCTGTTACGGGCGACAGCGCAGAGCCACGGACGATAAACGAGTTCCGCGAGCTCGGGCTGAACATCGTACCGGCCAAGAAGGGACCAGACAGCGTGGAGCATGGCGTGAAGTTCTTGGAGGATTTGGAGGAAATCATAATCGACCCGGTCCGATGCCCGAATACAAAACGCGAGTTTTACGGCTACGAGCTGGAGCGCGATGCAAACGGAAACTTTAAAGATGGTTACCCGGATAAGGACAATCACAGCATTGACGCCGTACGATACGCGCTCGAGGACGATATGCGGAATGCAAGGCTTAAGGTCGGCAACAAGGCAAAACTGGGGGTGAGATAAGACAGTGGCAATCATACGGGACCGGGATCTGATCAAGGATTGGAACGATATACCGATCGACTTGATCAAGAGCTGCATCCAGGAGCACCAGAAAAGTATTCCGCGTCTGGATCTGCTGGAGAACTATTACATGGGCAAGCATGCGATCCTTTCCCGCAGCATGGGAAGTGACACGGGGCTGCCGAATAACAAGCTCATCGCCAACCACGCGAAGTACATTACCGACATCGCGGTCGGGTATGTGGCCGGCGATCCTGTCAAGTACGACGGTAAGCAGGTCGACGAGATCCTGGAGGTGTACAAGCAAGGCGACATCGTTTCCCACGATGCCGAGCTGGCGAAGGACCTTTCCATCTTTGGTGTTGGCCGGGAACTATATTTTACGACGTCAAACGATAGCCCGATCCCCAAGGCGACGGCGATCGACCCGCGACAAATCTTCCTGGTCGTCGACGATACGGTCGAGTATAAGTCCCTGTTCGGCGTTCACTACTACCCTAAACGCGATCTGTCGAACGCGGTTATCGGGTACAGCGTGAACGTCTACACGGAAAAATACGTGATCAAGTACAACGTGAAGGACTTGAACGGCCAAGGGTACGATGTGGCGGACCGCATTCCGCACTATTTCGATGGCGTGCCGGTCGTGGAATTTTGGAACAACGAAGAGCAGCAGGGCGATTTCGAGCAGCAGATCAGCCTCATCGACGCCTACAATCTGCTGATGTCGGACCGCTTGAACGACAAGGAGCAGCTTGTCGACGCAATCCTGATGTTAAAAGGCGGCATATCAATCGGTGATGACGAAGAGGAGGCCGGCCGGACGATCCGGATGCTCAAGAAATACAAAGTGCTGGAGCTTCCGGCAGATGGGGACGCCAGTTGGTTGATCAAGAATCTGAACGAAGCCGACGTCGAGGTACTGCGGAACGCGATCCGGGAGGACATTCATCAGTTTGCTATGGTGCCGAACCTGACGGACGAGAACTTTGCCGCTAACGCGTCCGGCGTGGCGATGAAGTATAAGCTGCTTGGACTTGAACAACTCGCGAAGAACAAAGAGCGCTATTTCGTTCAGGGGCTCCGTGAACGCCTGAAACTCTTTGCCAACGTCTTACGAGTCAAAGGGAGAGCCGTCGACGTGTCCGACGTGACGATCACGATGACGCGGAACCTACCGGCGAACGACCTGGAGACAGCGCAGATGATCAGTACGCTTTCCGGCTCCGTAAGCACCGAAACGCTGATCACTCAGCTCTCGTTCGTAGATGACCCAGCCAAAGAGATGGAGCGCCTGAACGCCGAGAAAGACGTCGATATGAAACGCCAGCAGAAGGCGTTCGGCATGCCGATCAATCAGGACGTGACAGTCGATGCGGAGTAATGCGTATTGGGAACGGCGCTCCATGCAGCGCATGGCCGAGTACCATCGGGCCGCCGACTCCACTGTTCGGACGATCAATCAGGCATACGATAAGGCAATTCGGGACATACAGACCGAGATCGAGAAGATATTTCACACGTTCGGTAAGAACGGCCAGATGGACCCGGCGCAGGCTCGCAAAGTGCTGAACCAGCAAATTCCGAATCCGCTCCTGAGTTTTGCGAAGAGAATGTATCCGAGGGTGAAGAACGAACGGATTCGGCGCTGGATGCTTAACCGGATGAACGCTCCGGCGTATCGGGCCCGTATTACCCGGCTACAGGCGCTTAAGGAGCAAGTGTACCTGCAGTCGAAGATGATCGCCGACGCCGAAATTACGGCCAGTACAGTCGGTTACGTGCGGATCATTAACCAGGCGTATTACCGGACGATGTTTGATCTGCAGAAAGGGATCGGCGTCGGCTTCAATTTCGCGGCTATGCCGGCCAGGGTGATCGAGACGATCCTCAAGCGCCCTTGGAGTGGAGAGCACTACAGCAGCCGCATATGGGACAACACCGACGCACTGGCTCGTCTGCTGAACGAAGTGCTGACTGGTGGTTTTATGTCCGGTACGGGCGTCCGCAAGATGGTCGAGGAGCTGCTGGAGCGAACCGAGGTCGGCAGGCATGCGTCGAACCGGCTTGTCCGGACGGAAACGACGTATATGGCGAATGCAGCTGAGCTGGAGAGCTACGAAGAGGCGGAGATCGACCGGTATCGTTTTGTAGCGACGCTGGACAATCGCACATCGTCACAATGCCGCTCCCATGATCTGAAGGACTATCTGGTGTCCGAAGCAGTCCCAGGCAAGAATATGCCGCCGTTGCATCCGTTCTGCCGATCGACAACTGTCGCGGTCATCGGGGACGAAACAGTCCAGGGTGCCCAGCGGCGTGCCCGGGACCCGGAGACGGGAAAGACCATGCTTGTCCCGGCGAATATGAGCTACGAGCAATGGCGTACAGAAACCCAGCGCTTGCAAGAACCGTCCAAAGGCAAACTAACGGCCATTACCGATGAAGCTATTAACGGTGTGCCTTACGCTAAATTGCATGGATTGGATGACAACCAAAGTGCCATCATCCAAGAACAGCATAAAGAGTTGCTACGGTATGCCCGCGATGAGAACGGCGGCAACGAATGCGCCTTTATTTTCGACCGTAAGCTAGCGAAACGTGCAGCTGAAACCGGCCAAAGCGATAAGCTTGATTTTACATCAAAGGCATCGCTGGACGCGTTGTACTCGGGAACTGACTTGTTTATCATGCACAATCATCCTAAGAATAAGAGCTATTCGATGACGGACCTTATGTTTTTTATGGGCGATAACATTAAGACCTTGTCGATCGTAAAGAACAATGGTAACGTAGAAGTAATAACAAAATTGGAAGGCTTTGATAAACAGGAAATGTCGAGATCTCTTGCTCGGCGGATCAAAAAAGCCGTTAAGCAAGGATCTGACGCCGAATATGATAGAGTTGTCAAAGCTTGCCTTGAAGAGTGGAACGGAGGGATGGTCGAGTGGATAAAATCAGAACGAGATTAGACGGACCGAACGAAGACGCGGTGAAGGCTTTGAAGGAAATGCTTGGACTTAGGCCGGATCAGTCGTTCGACGATCTGCCGGACGAGGAGCTCGATACAAAAGAAAAGAGCGACAAAAATACGCAATGATAACCACTGATTCCATGGATCGGTGGTTTTTTATTTTCAGGGGGTGAACCGACGTGAACATATACGCAAATAACAAGGTTGTGAGTGACGCTGATCCGTTGCCGATTAAGATGACAGGCGGCAGCATCGGCGGCGCTTCCGAATTGTATATCTTGGAGCAGCGAACCCATGCGGATTTGGTTGGCGGAAATATTACATTGTCACAACCAGCGACGACACCAATCGAGATTTATAACACGGACCCCACGAACGACGGCGTTTTCCGAATTAACGGAATGGGTCTAAATGTACCGGCAGGAAGTCCGCCATTTATGGCGAGAGTCAGGGGAACGCCATTGAACGTTATTCAAGTAAGCGGTTCGACGTCGTTCGTTATTACCGTATACGAAGGGGAGTCGTGATCCGGTCATGAGTTTTCAAGGATCGAGTTTTAGACCGCTGGTCGTCATCGATAACAAAGAAATCCGAGAGAAATTTAACGAGTTCAAAAATAGGGGAATGAACGCACGCGGGCGTAGCACAACGCGAATACCGCGCGCCATGGTCACGTTTGGCACAGACGACGGCGCTATTACCGATAAGACTCATTTGCTGCCGATTACCCGCGCTACTGGTATCGGCATGGTCAACGCGGTCATACCTACACGGGTCCAAGCCGGGAACCATTTGACGCTGGCCGACCTCCAGACGATGCAGGCGGAGGGCTGGGAAATCACGTCGCATACGTGGTCGCACGCGGACCTGATCACGCTGACGGACGCGGAGTCTGAGGAGGAAATCCGCAAGGCGGCCGAATGGATCGAGGCGAATGGTTTCGGTGGCCGGACGCTCTGTATCCCGTATGGTCACTACGGCGACCGCGAAAAGCTGATCGCGCAAAAGTACCATCGGGCCGTACGAGTATCTAATACCGACGCAAAACTGACGATCAACAAAACGCCGATCCCTACGTTTGAGCTTAAATCGCTATGGTTCTCGAATCTGACGACGATTGATGCGGCTGCGGGCTTCCCGTTGAACAGCTTTGAGCGTTACAAGTGGTGGATCGACAAGGTAGTGGCGGAGGGCGGCTGGCTCGTCCTGTTCACGCACGGTTGGGAAATAGCGGAGTGGGGCGCGTCGCAACTTCTGACCGACGTCATTAACTACGCGAAGACGGTCGCGGACATTGTCACGTTTAACGAAGGTTTGGACCGGATGGATAACGTCATGGAAAGCGGCCTGTACTCGAACAATTACGAGCGCGGTTACGATCCGCATTTCGCAATGTCGATGGATGGTAAGATTAGCAGTAACTATCAGCTTATTACCAAAATTAAAAAGAACGAAATCAAGTCGACAATGTTGCCCATGGACTTTGAAAACCAAACGATCACGCTATGCAATGTGGATTCGACGCAGACCGGCTGGCCGATGTTGCCGGGTGGGTATAAGGCAGGCGTACTGACAACCTATGCCATACAGCCCATTGGTGCAACATGGGACATTGGGTACTACTGGCAGGAGTTTAAGCCGTACGGAACGGTCAGCAGTACACGGTTTATCCGATCGGCTAAAGATGGCGAAAACCTGTGGCACCCGTGGACCCGTTGGGACCCGTCTGTAACGATCAATGCGAGGATAAATACGTACACGGCGGCAACGCTTCCTAACGAACTTCCGGTGGGTTTCCGCATCCAATGCTGCGTTAATTCCGCAAACTCCACAGGAATGCCAGCAGCGGCTACGGGGCTGTTTATTATCGACACAACAGGACTTGCAAACAGCTCTCCGACAGACTTCGGTTTCGTCTACCAAGAATATCACCGTTATGCGACGAACGAGGTATGGCGTAGGGTTGCTACAAACGGCACGACATGGAGTTCTTGGCAAAAGCTGAGCTATGTCTCAACTTAATAAAGGATACTGCCCCGAGCCGATCGGGGTTTTCTTATGTCCAAAACGCGAGCATGACGCCATAAACTGCTAAACGCGAGCATAGCCGACGGGCGCAAAACGGGAGGATACGACGATGGAAAAGCATAGATTCTGGTTACCTTTGAATTTGCAATTATTTGCTGCTGATGGCGGCGCGGGCGAGGGCGCAAGTGGTGGTTCTGGCGATGGAGGGGCCGGCGGATCTGGCGGATCTGGCGGGGAAGGCGAAGGGAAAGACAGCGGTCAGGGCCAAGGCGAAGGGGAGAAGACCTTTACTCAGGCGGACCTCGATAAGGTCGTGAATAAGACGATCGCGCGAGAGCGCACCAAATGGGAAAAGGACTTCGAAACCAAGCTCACGGAAGCCAAGACGGAGGCCGAGAAGCTGGCCAAGATGAACGCCGAGCAGAAGGCCGATTATGAGCGCCAGCAGCGAGAAACGAAGCTCACAGAGCGCGAAGGCGAGATTAATCGCCGGGAGCTCCGGGCGACCGCACTCGAGACGCTGGCCGAGAAGGGGCTGCCGAAGCAGCTCGCCGACATCCTCGTGTACACGGATGCCGACAGCACCAGCAAGTCGATCGAGTCCGTGGAAAAGGTGTTCCGCGACGCGGTCGAGGCTGCCGTGAACGAGCGGCTGAAAGGCGATCCGCCGAAGGGCGGCGGCGGGAAAGGGAACGCCGCATTCGATGAAATTTCTAAAATTTTCGCTAAACGCGGATAAGGAGATGATTGGTAATGGCAATTAACACATTAGAATATGCAAAACTGTTCCAAACCGAATTGGACAAGCAAGTCGCGCAACAAGCGACTTCGGGATGGATGGAGAGCAATGCCGGCCAGGTGAAATATAACGGCGGGGATGAGATCAAAATCCCTAAGATCGCCACTCAGGGACTGGGAGATTACGACCGTGACGATGGATTTGCCCAAGGCTCTGTGACGTATGAGTACGAGACGCACAAACTGACACAGGACCGCGGCCGGACTTTCCAGCTTGATTCGATGGACGTCGATGAGACTAACTTCGGTGCGAGCGCTGCGAATGTCATGAGCGAATTCCAACGGCTCCAGGTCATCCCGGAAATCGACGCCTATCGCTATAGCCGCATCGGAGCTTTGGCTACCACTGCAGGCAATAGCGAAACGTATACGCTGGCCGAGGCGGATATCGTCAAAAAGCTGTACTCGCATATCTTTAAACTCGCTGACCGAGGCGTGGACTTGGCGCAACTCGTTATTACGATGGCTTATACCGCTTATGAAACACTGACGAACAACAGCTCGATCCAGAAGAAGATCGATGTGGCGCAATTCTCGCAAGGCGGTATTAACCTTACGGTTAAGGCCATCGAAGGTATCCCACTTATTCCTGTTATGTCCAATCGTATGAAAACGGCCTACGTTTTCAACGACGGCAAGACGACGGGGCAGGAAGCAGGCGGGTTTGTTCCTGCGGCTGGTGCAAAAAGCATTCACTGGATCGTTTCGGCAAGAAATGCACCGATCGGAATCAGCAAAACTGATAAAATCCGGATCTTCGACCCGAACACGAACCAGAAAGCCGACGCTTGGAAGATTGACTTCCGGAAATACCATGACTTGATCATCCCGGACAACAAGCTGGCGACGATCCAAACGGCGGTGAGCTCGTGATTACATTGAAACGGCTTAATGTCGTAAAAAAGGTCGAGTCGGAGTTCAGGGCGGAAGCCCTGATCCGTCAGGGCTTCGAGCTGGTCGAGGAGCAGGAACCGAAAAAAGATCAGCAGGTTAGCGAAGAAATGCTTGAGCTTCGCGAACGAGCTGCCCAGCTTGGGATTCCTCGTGCTTCCCAAATGGGCGAGAAGAAGCTTCTCGAAGCAATTGCAGAAAAGGAACTAGAGCTTCAAAAGGGCGGCGAATAGTCGCCCTTTTACTATGGGGTGATAACGTTGACGCAGCTCGAAAAGTTGAAAATCATGCTCGGAATCAAGGACGGGAACCAAGACGGCGAGCTGCAGCTGCTGCTCGATGACGTCTCTGCCGATTTGCTTACCTGGACGAACCGGAGCACGCTTCCCGCCGCTCTGGAGTCGACACAGCGGCAGATTGCCGTTATCCGCTACAACATGCAGGGGGTCGAGGGCCAGACTGCACACTCGGAAGGCGGCACGAGCCGATCCTTCGAGGAGCTGCCTGCTTCGATCCAAAGCAGTATCTCTCAATACCGGCTCCTAAAGGTGGTGCGCTATGCGGCTCCGACAACGTGACAAGCGTCCTGTCGTATTTCGCGCCCGCATCACGGTCAAGGAGCCCGACGCTACGACCTACGAGGACTGGGGCGACCCGATTACGGTTTACGGGAACGTGCAGCCTGCTGGTGGCCGAATGATGGCAGAAATGTATGGCGAGAGGCTGGCCTATATGCAGGTGATGTATGTCGAGGGTAAGCCGGCTATTTCTGAGGGCGCCGGAGCTTGTCTGTTCACGACCGATCCGGACTATCGGGTCGTCGCCATACGGCCTTGGAGCGCCCATACCGTTATTGATTTGGAGGCGATCCGACCATGATCAATCTCAGCAGCTTAATGCGTAAACTGGATCGTTTGGGCGGAGACAGCCGGAAATCGTTAAGGATCGGAATGCTCCAGGCGACCAAGCAGGTGCAGGGCGACGCCAAAATGCTGGCTCCTGTGGCAAACGTCGACGGCGGCCGGCTGCGGAATAGCATTGAGGCGACGGTCGAGGAGCAAGGCGGCGAGTTGGTCGGTAAGGTGGCGACCAATGTCGAGTATGCGGCCTATGTGGAGTTTGGGACCGGGCAGCGCGGCGAAGAGTCCCCATCCCCGCCGAAGTCCCCGGAGAAGCTTAGCTATCGGCAGGATTGGGCAGGGATGCCGGCGCAGCCGTACCTATATCCTGCAGCTGAGCAGAACAAGGAGATCGTTCCGAAGATCGTAGCAAGTCAGCTCCGGAAGGATATCCGAAAGCTGGGTGGTTCGTGATGTATGACGTAAAGCCTGAGATCAATGCCCTGCTGGAATCGATTCCCGGCGTAACAGTGACGGACGCCTTTCCTAAAGGGCCGGCAGACACACCGCGGATTACGTTCTATGAACTGGGGAATAGTGACCCGCTGACAATCGCAAACGAGCCTCTCTCGGACATCGCAATCCAAATCGATGTTTGGCATAAGCGATCAACCGGACCTCTTGCAGCGGCCGTAGACGACGCCATGAACGGCATCGGATTCCGCCGGCAGATGGCCGCCGACATCCCGGACCCGTCCGGATTAAAACGTAAGACCATGCGTTACCGGGGCGTAGTCGATACGCGGACCGGGCGCGTTACTCAATAAAGGAGGATGATCAGAATATGGCAGGTATTTTGACGAAAGATACCACGCTTTCCTATAAAGCCAGCGGTGGATCGACGTTTACGGAGATCGATCTGCTTATGGAAGTGCCCGAGCTCGGCGGCGATCCGGAACAAGTGGACGTCACGACGCTGAAAGACAGCGTGCGCAAATATATACCCGGCGTTCGTGATCTTGGCGATCTGGCCTTTAAGTTTCTTTACGATAATGCTACAACGACGTCCAATTACCGGGTGTTGAAAGGGCTGCAAGACGGCAATACCGCGGCGGACTTCAAACTCGAGTATCCGGATGGCACGGCGCATGAGTTTTCCGCCTATGTCAACGTAAAGATTGACAGCGGCGCGGTTAACGCGGCCCTTACCTTTACGGCGACGATGTTCCTGCAATCGGAAATTACGACAACCAATCCAGCACCGTAACGATAAGAGCGCTCCTTTGTGGGCGCTTTTTATTCGAAGGAGGAAGCTTATGAGATACGTGTCTTTTGAAATGGGTGGCAACGAATATAAGTTGCGGCTGACGGCGCAGACGACGATGGAGCTAGAAAAACGGCTTGGTGGTCAAAATCCACTCAATATGCTGATGGCTGTTGAGTCCGGACAAATGCCGCCTCAGACGAGTGTTTTACTGACCTTGCATGCGGCGATGCAGAAGTTTCACCACGGCATGACGCTGCAGAAGGTGATGGAGCAATACGACGAATATGTCGATTCCGGCAAGGATTATACCGACTTGATCCCCGTTATTACGGAGGTTTTTGAGGTCAGCGGTTTTTTTCCGAAGAGCAAGGCGGCGGAGATGGCGAGCCTATAACCACGGTTAAGGAATTGTTTGAAAAGCTGTACCCTATCGCCTGCGAATGCGGCGCTGATCCCGTTGCTTATTGGGATATGACGTATGGCGAGATCATGGCCGCAATCCGCGCTTACGAGAAACGAATGAAATTCGAAGCCGACAAACTTGAAGCAGAAACGCGCATACGGGCTGTCATCGCCTATCGGCAAGCGGACCTTACATCTGTGATGGTTGCGCGTGTATTCGGGAGCAATGCCAAGCAGCCGACGATTCACGAGGCGTTCCCAGGTATCTTCCCGGAGGAGTCGAAGCCAAGGCAGCAAAACTGGCAGTTGATGAAAGCCCGCATCGAGGCATACGCAGCAGAGCGGCGAAAGCGAGGTGAGATGAAGCGTGGCAATGACCATCGAGGAGCTGCAGATCCTGATCACGGCCAAGACGGAGGGGCTGCGGAAAGAGCTGAATAAGGTCAAACAGCGAATGGGCGAGACATCACGGGAAGTGGGGAAAATCACCAGCTCGATGTCTTCCGCGTTTAAAGGGCTGGCGGCAACGATCGCGACCCTCGGAATCGGCGCCGTGTTCCGAAGTGCAAAAAAGGACGCCATGCTTTACGAATCCTCGCTACAGCAGATCAACCGGATGATGGGTGAGCATGCAAAGACGTTTGTCGAGTGGTCCAATACGCAAGCCTCCGCGTTCGGCTTGGCCCGATCCGAGGCGGTCCGCTACGGCGCGACCTACGCCAACCTGATCAGTGGCTTTTCGAAGACCACGGAGGAGACGACCCGGCGGACACAGGATTTGCTTAAAGCGTCGACCGTTGTCGCCTCCGCGACAGGGCGCGCGCTTGAAGATGTTATGGAGCGGATCCGGTCCGGTCTTTTAGGCGAGACGGACGCGATCGAGGACTTGGGCATTAACGTCAACGTCGCCATGCTGGAGTCGACCAAAGCCTTTCAGCAGTTTGCCAACGGCAAGAGCTGGCAGCAGCTTAGCTTCCAGACGCAACAAACCATCCTTTATTACGGCATCCTGGAGCAAGCGGCCAAGAAGTACGGTAACGAGCTCGCGCAGAACACGGCCACGAGTCAAGCGATGTTTATCGCCCAACTCAAGGATGCAAAGCTTGCACTCGGTCAGGCGTTCCTTCCGATCTACAATCTTGTGTTGCCGGCGTTGACCCGGATGGCAGCTGCCCTGGCGACGGCTATGCGTTATATTGCGGCGTTCTCCCAGGCGCTGTTCGGCGGCGGTCAGACGCAGCAGAACAAGGCGACCGACGCACAGGCCGCATCGGTTGGCGGGCTGGGGGATGCCTACGAGAAGGCCGGGAAGCAAGCAAAAGGTGCCGTTGCCGGGTTTGACGAGGTGAACGAACTGGCCGGCGCTGGGGGAGAGGCCGGGGAAGGATCGGCACCAGCATTAGGTTTTGAGGGCTTGGACGCTTCGGTATTGGGCGGTACAGCCGATGCGATCGACAACGTGTCTTCCAAAGCGGAGGAGATGGCTAACAAGGTCAGAGCAGCATTCCAAGGGCTTCTGAACGAAATAGCCAGTATTGGACAAACCATTTCTCCTTATCTGCAACCGATTCTGGATGCAAAAGAGCCTATCAAACAGTCCTTCATGGAGATCGGTGATTCCGCGCGAACGCTGAATGATAACTTTCTAAAACCAGCAGCGAATTACATTCTCTCGGAATTCGTTCCCGCGATCGCCGGATCGTTTCTTAATTCCTTTGTCCCGATTTTTACTGGTCAAGCGATCTGGTCGGTACAAGAATTTGCGCGGGTATTCAAAAACCAAACGCAAGCTTTATCGGACCTTTGGACAGGGACGTGGCTGCCTAATCTCGATAAGCTAAAAACGGCTTTCGTTGAAGCCTTCCCTAAGATAGGGAGATCCGTAGATGATCTGCTTAAGGGGTCGATCCAGCCGTTTTCGCGTCAGTTGAACGATTTCATCGTTGACATATCGGATCAGATGGCAAGGTCACTCGTCCCCGTATTTGCTGATGTCGGCGTTTGGGCGATTACTGAATTCGTTAATACTTTCCGCTGGGCAGGCAACATGGTTAACAATATTTACAGCACGATTATCAAGCCTGTCTTTGATCTGATTAAGGATATCGTGACGGATACGTTAAAGATTGTTTCTGAGCTTTGGGACCGGCACGGCAGTAACCTGCTCAAAAATCTATCTGCTACCGTACAAGGTGTGCTGGACCTTTTCCAAAAGCTGTGGGACGACATTTTAGAGCCCATAATCCGGCCATTTTTAGAAATGCTGTCTTGGTTGTGGGACAAACATCTGAAAGACTTGGTCGCGCAGATCGGCGATTTCATCTTAAGACTGGTTAACGGGGCGCTGGAAATTTTCAACGAGTTTATTCTCCCGATTATCGGGTGGCTAGTCGACAAACTCGGCCCAACGTTTACCGAAGTTTTCCACTTCATACTAGACGTGGTCGGAAGTGTTATCGGCGCAATCGCTGACGTTATTAAAGGGTTGATTAAAATCCTTGGCGGCATAGTCGACTTTCTCGTGGGCGTTTTCACGTTAGACTGGAAAAAAGCCTGGGAAGGAATTAAGGATATATTCGGCGGTATATGGGATGTCATTGTTGGAGTCCTTAAAGGCGCCTTGAACATAATGATTGATCTGATCAACGTGTTTATCCGATTCTGGAACAATATCAAGCTTGATGTACCTAAGATTGATATGGGTCCGCTCGGTTCGTTCGGGGGCTTTACAATTGGCGTCCCGAAACTTCCGGAGATTCCAAAGCTCGCCAAAGGCGGTATAACGAACGGTCCAATGCTCTCGTGGATTGGAGACAACCCCGGAGGACGCGAAGTGGTTTCGCCGCTCAGCGATTTAAAGGCCATGATAGCCAGCGCTGTCGGAAATGCCTTCATGACAGCCGCGCAAATGTCAGGATTCGGTTCACAGCAACAAGAATCAGGTAATGGTTCTGGTGACATCGTTATTAACGTTGACGGAACTACAATAGCGCGGGTTACGTACCCTTACCATCAACGAGAGCAGCAACGGCGCGGGTCTGCGGCCATTGTCCAAATCTGAGGAGGGGATTCGAGTGTCACTTTTAATAATCAACGGCGTTGAGATGCCGACCCCTTCCTCGATGGTTCCCGGTGAGGAGGATATCGGGAAGTGGGAACGGAACGCACGGGGGACGATGATCGGGGAGATTATTGCCACAAAAGCAAAACTTGAGCTCTCTTGGTCGTATCTCGATGCAGAACATTTGCAACAATTATTAACCGCGATAAAGCCGCAATTTTTCAACGTGACGTATACCGACCCGGTAACCAATGCCCTACGGACTGCCTTGTTCTATAAAGGCGGCAGGAGCATGCCGATTATGGATTACATTAACGGTGTACTCCGCTACAAAGATGTGAAATTCAATATTATCGAGAGGTGACGTATGGAAAACGTAAGCCCAGAATTCCAAGCCGCCGTATACGCTCCTGTGAGACGCACGGCGGCCAGCGTCACCTTTGACATATCAGACGTAACCGCAGCCGACGACGCAACGGAGCTCGTAACCAGCGAGGCCGAGATCAGCCGCAAGGAGCAGCTAACGAACCAGCGGCTGGACCGCCCGGCTTATGCGACCTTCGAAGAGGATTATTGGAAGCTTGACGGTTCCTTTGTCCTGCCTCCGAAGGTCACAGAGCCGGGGTTTGAGGTCGGTTGGTATTCGGCTGCAATGAGTGGCGCGGACGGGGTATTCAGCCCACATCAGGTGATGGAGTTTACCTTCACCGCGCCGCATAGCAGCATAGGGATAACAATCACCTTTGATATGCCCGCCAACGAATACGCCGTAGACTTCGACATCGTCGTATACGACGGAGCTGGAGCAATCATTAAAAGCATCCCAGTAACCGGCAATACAATGAGCCGCTATGTGATCGACCGTGAGCAGCTTTTTGAGTATCGAAGGATCGTCGTTACGCTGAAAAAGTGGTGCAAGCCGAACCGCAGGGCCAAGGTGACGGAAGTATCGTTTGGAGTGGTCCGGGAGTACGGCGACGACCAGCTCATCAAACTTAACCTGATCGAGGAGATCAGCCCAACAAGCGATACAGTCCCGGCCAACGAGCTTAAGTTTACGGTCGATAACAGCAGCCGGGAGTTCAACATTCTTAATCCGGACGGATCGTACAAGTTCCTGCAACAACGGCAGGCGGCGACTGTCCAGTTCGGCGTCGAGATCAGTCCGGGAGTGTTCGAGTATGTCGGGGCCGGGTATTACTTCTTGACCGATTGGCAGAGCGACGAGGGCAGCCTGACAACGACGTTCACGGCCCGAAACCGGATCGACTTCATTCCGTCCGTGGAGGTCGAGAACCTGACGCCGGGAAGCACGACGTTGCACGCCTTGGCTTTATCGATCATCAGCGCAGCAGGAATTACAAACTATCGTCTCGATCCGGCTTTGACGTCGATCACGACCCAAGGCGTTTATAAAAAGCAGACCTACCGGCAGTTGATGCAAAATATCGCGATCGCCGGGCAATGTGCTATGTTCGTGGACCGCGAGGACTTTTTGTGCATCATCCGGTTACCATCGGGAAGCCCGGTCGATACAATCGACTTTGACAACGTATACCGGGAGCCGCAGATTCGGCTTGATAAACTCGTTACCCGCGTGGAGGTGGCTTATTACTCCGGGGAGACGGTAACCGGCACACATGTCCTTACCGGGCTGACAGACGGCGGCGCTACGCTTAAGGTGGAAAATACGTTGATCAACAGCCTGCAACACGCGGAAGACGTCGCCGCTTGGGTTATGGCTGAATCCAATAATCGGGCGCTCTACGAGGTCAACTGGCGGCAAAATCCGGCGCTGGAGTGCGCGGACATCGTTACCATCGAGGACACATACGGAGCGAATAAAACAAGCCGGATTGTAGGTCAGGAATACGAGTACGCCGGGTATTTGTCAGGAAAAACGAAGTCGAAAGGGGCGGTGTAGAGTGGCTTGGCAGACACCCAAAACGGACTGGAAGTTCGATGATTTTTACAACTTCGGCGACCTGGACCGGGTAGAAAGCAACACCGCCCACGTAGCCGCTACGATGACGACATACGGCGGCGGTCAGCCGGTAACCGTGGTCGTGGTAACCAACCGAAATACAAGTCGGTTTGAGTTTTTTGACTCCATGAACCGGATCGAGGGGAACCTCAATATCCTAGCAGATAATTTCTATAGGCCGACAGGATGGGAGAATCCAAAAACAAACTGGGCTTCTGGTCAGGCGTTTTCATGGCGAGACGCGCGGCGGCTGGAGAATAACCTGCTGATCATCTATGACTTGCTTCTTAAGTCGATAGACAGCTTCAAATACTGCGGCACATTTTCTTGTGGTGAGGACGGTGATATTTACTAATGGCTTACACCCCAATAACTTGGAAAGACCGAGCGGTCGAAAAGCCGAGAACCTACACGATACAGGATAACGGCGACGGAACGGTTACGCTTATTCCGGCTCCGGGGACTGTCTACGAAGGCGGTACTCCAGTTAACGCAGGAAATATGAATCATATTGAACAAGGCATAGCGGCGGCATGGGACCATGCGAATAGGATTGCAGAGGACTTATTACCGGCAGGCACGGATTTTAACATCGTAACAAAATCAGGATTTTACCGCATACAGGAAGGTAACTATAACGCTCCACCAGGATCGGATTGGGGCACGATGGTCGTAACCCATAAACCCGGAACGGATACGATTTCGCAACTCGTGTTCGCTGCAACGGCTCCGCGGATGTGGGTCCGGACCGGCAATCCGCCTAATGTCGGCGGCGCTGGCGCGTGGTCGGCATGGGTCGAGCTCATCACCTCCGCAGGAGGACAGACAATAAACGGTAACCTTACGCTGGCTGCTGGTGGGGCCATTATGTTTAATCCGGGGGATGGTCTGGAGGCACGATGGATAAGCAAGTACCACGGTTCCGACGTCCTCAATGCGACTAGTGCGGAGTTTCGTGTGCAAAACAATATAGTATGGCACACCGGAATGCTCCGCATTAACAACGGAGTCTTAGAAGTATTAATAGGAGGGGAGTGGATACCAGTGGGAGGAGGAGGTCCGTTATCGGAGTCGCGTCGGCTAGCATCAGCCAGTACTGCGGTCCCTCAAAATACGTGGACGACGCTGATCGATCTAAACATGAGAGGACGCGTCGAATTCTTGGATTTTAAATCAAGTAGTGCTGACGATCAAGATCCAAGCACTTATTATACTGCAACGTACCGCATTACGATGGATGGTAAAGTTGTTTCAACGCCTTCCCAGTTTGTGACGACGCACCCGGGAATGATTTTCACCTATCTATACAATCCAGTCGGAGGTACTACTCAACCCGTGCCTGCGCCGATTTATTTTAACCAGCGTTTCTTGCTCGAAGCTCACTTCGACAAACCCGGTAACACCTCATCGTACACTTTGGATTACAGACAAGCATATTAAAGGAGGATTGCTCTCTATGTCCGCAGTAAACAAATTCTTTTACATTGACAGTGGTGTCGTTTACAAAATGGAGGTATTCGCTCAGTCTGCGATTGGCGGCGAAAAACAAGTCGCCTTCACCTCTACCGGGCCGAACGCGGCAACCGTAGGTGTCCCGGTTGATATCGAGGTAGAATGGCAAAAGTTTGATCAAAGTACGGCTGATTATGTAACCGACACGGCCCGCGCGGACGTAATCAACGTATTCGACGGTACGGCAGCTCATGCGCTCACGCCGGTAGAAGGCAAAGCTACGCTGGATTTTACACCGACGGAGCCGGGCGAGGTTACCTTTACGATAATTGGTACGATGCAGACGCTTAAAGTAACTGTTACGGAAGCTGAATAATAACGAGTACCGCGCCCCGAGCAATCGGGGCTATTCTATTGCCCGCAAACGGGCAGAGAGGGGACAGGCATGGACACGATTGTGAAGAGCATTATTGCAGGCGGGGGAGCTGCCACGTCATTCTTATTTGGAGGGTGGTCGCAGCTAATGACCGTTCTGGTTGTATTTATGGTGATCGATTTTGCAAGCGGTTTGACTCTGGCCGGTAAGGAAGGAAGGGCGACAAGCTGGGAACTATGGGTCGGGGTTACTCGCAAAATCGGGACACTCGCAATCGTTGCCGTCGCACATCTGCTTGACACAACCATCGGGGATGCCCATTTGATCCGGGACGCGGCCATCTTCTTTTATCTCGCCGGAGAGCTTCTATCCCTGATCGAGAATACGGGGCGGCTCGGGGTGCCGATCCCGCCGGTGATCAAAAAAGCGGTCGAAGTTCTTCGCGGAAAAGGCGGTAAAGACGATGTGGCGTGAAGAACTGATTCCAATCAATCCAATCACAAGGCCGGGGACTCCTCTCCGGCTTGTTCGTAATATCGTCATACATTATACCGGCAACCCTGGAGCGTCGGCGGCGAATCATGTTCGCTATTTCGGTAAGACGCTCCCCGCATCCAAGGAACGCTACGCATCGGCTCATTATTTCGTCGATCCGGGCGACGCCGTGCTCATTATTCCGCTGGCCGAGCTTGCGTATCATGCCAGTCAAGCAAATCCATACAGTATCGGCGTAGAAATGTGCATCGAAAAAGACGGATCGTTTCATCCTGAGACGGTCCGGCGCACCGTGGCGATCGTTGCGGAGCTATGCAGGCGGTACGAGCTGAACCCCTTGCGGGATGTGATCCGGCATTACGATGTAACCGGGAAGCACTGTCCGGCCCATTACGTAGACGATCCGGGAGCGTGGGAGGACTTCCGGCAGGCGGTAGAAAAGGCGATCAAATCCAAAGAGGTGTATGTACCAGTGAATAGACCAACCGTTATCAAAGAGCGGATCATCGCCCGGGACGGCATGTTGGAGTATCTGCCCTTCAATTACAATAAGCCGGGAACCGATGTCCGGCTGCTTAAGATTGAGCGCGGCAAAGCCAAATTTAAGCTTGTCGCCCGACCAGACGCAAAGGTATCCGAGCTGGTCAAGGAGCATGACGCCGATTTCGGAATCAATTTCCCTTACTTCGATCCGTCGGCCAAGCTCCCGGTCGGCACAGTATGGGACGGTACCAAATACGTCAACGGTGCGTGGGGCAAGACTCACAAGTGGCATTTCCTCGCATTTAAAGATGGCTGCGCGGAAATCCGCCTGCCGGGATCGGCCGTCCATGATAGCGACTGTGCTTTCTCGGGATCGCCGTTATTGGTCAGCAACGGCCGGGCAGCCTGGGACTATTACAGGGAGGTAGAGGAGACGGCGACAGATATCGGCCGGGACGCAAACGGAAACCTGGTGCGCTGTCAGCGGACGTTTGCCGGGATCGACGCCGAAGGGAACCTGCTGCTTGCGGTCTCCGATGGCCGTACTCGATCCGATCAGGGGCTGACCCTTGAGGAGATGGCGCTTTACATGCTGGACAAAGGAGCGGTATGGGCGATTAATGGCGACGGCGGCGGCAGCTCTGTGATCGCGGACCGGTCCGGTGGGATTAACCAGGACGAAAATGTCGGAGCAAATGAGCGGGCTGTCCATCATGCGCTGCTGATCTTCCTGCAGCCGGTCGAGCAGTCGAAGGACTGGAAGCAGGAGTCTGTCGAATGGCTGAATGCTCAAGGGCTGACTGATGCCGTCCGCGACCCGGACACCACGCCGACTTGGGCAGAGCTTGGGGCGGTATTGCGTAAAATGATGAGATAGGTGAATCCCCGCTGGCTTCGGCTGGCGGGGGATTTTTTCGTTTCTGGAACTTTGGGATTGCTGAAACGTAAATAGATGCTAGAATGGAGTAGGAACAATTTCCCAAAGGAGATGACGAATTTTGAAGAAATCCTTGAAGGTTGGTCTCATTACGGCCGTTGCTGCCGTCTCTATGTCGATTGGAGCTGTCGCGGACACGGCCCTGGAGGAAATTAAAGCGTATTTGAACAAAGGCGTATCCATTGAATTGCAAGGGAACGTGTGGACCCCGAAGGACGAAGACGGGAATGTGCTGCACCCGATTACATATAACGGCAGTACATATCTCCCGGTTCGTGCCGTTGGGGAAGCCGTTGGCCTGAAGGTCGGTTGGAATGCTGAAACACAGACGGTAGTGCTTGGTGAGGGGCAGCCTGCCGCGCCGGCATCGGGACAGTCCTCGCGGAGTAATCCCGCTAAGATTGGGACTAAAGTAAACGTTACCGCTGACGGGTTTATCGATAATTACAAGGCGGCGATCTCCGTAGACGAGACTTTACGCGGAGATGACGCGTGGAAAAAAGTATCGGCAGCGAATCCATTTAACAGCAAGCCGAAAGACGGTTACGAATATCTCTTAGCCAAAATAAGCGTGAAGATGGACTCTGTCGGCAAGGAAGGCGCAAAGGTAGATATCTCGCGGGTTAACTTTACGCTGGTTTCTGGCGAAGGTAAGGATTATGACACTCTAATTGGTGTGGTCATCGATCCGGACATTCGCACAAGCCTTTATGAAGGCGCCTCGCATACCGGGTGGGCCGTGTACCAAGTTAAAACAGATGATCTGAAACCAGTTATCACGTTTGGTCGAGAGTATGACGGCAGCGGCGGTGCCTGGTTTTCGACAAAATGATAAGGACGTCCCCGCTGGCTTCGGCCGGCGGGGATTTTTTTTTTTATTTGCCCGTATATCTCATCTCGGATATAATGAGAACACATGTTCTTATTATGGAGGTGCAAACCCAGTGGCAAAGATGCTCCAAGCGCAGCTGCCGTCCGAACGGGAGATTCAGTTGATCAAAAATTTCATCATCCTGCCGCTTGTCTTAAATGTGTTTAGCCGTGACATGAAGAAAGTCGAACAAGAGCATTTGTTTAAAACGTTCAAACCGTATTTAGCCATGTATGGGCAGGTCCTGGATAAAATCACGAAGGACATCACCAAGGTAAAACGCGAGCTCGTTAAGGCCGGGATCAAGGTGCATGACGGGACCCGGACGAAGGACGAGCTGATCCATGAATACTTATGCCGGGGGTATACGGGGAAGTTCGCGATGCTATGGAAAACTCTGGCCGCTGAGGTGGAAATCTTAATGAATCATTATCTGGGCGTGTACGAGGCGGAGCTGATAAAAAATTCTTTAATATAGGCTCGAAGAAACGAAGCCCCTACCAGCTTAATGCCGGTGGGGGCTTCCTACGTTTGCCCACAAATTGCCCACAATGGGGGAAATTCTGGCCTGTTTTGGCCTGTTTTAAGAAGGGCAAAGACGGGCAATGGAAAACGCCGAGATGCCTTGACGGGAAAGGGGCGAACGGGCATAGAAGGGCAGGGACGGGCAACCTAAAAGCAATTTGAGTCGAACTACAATATGTCGAATTTGCTGTACCGCCAGACGAACTAATTTCCGTTCTTCCGATTAGTCATATCTCAGAGTAAGAGGCTGTGGAACTGTCCCAAAAGGGCGTCGGCGTGTTAGCCGGTCCCACAGTTATGTGCAAAAGACGCTTCCCGAACCACTGTAGAGGTGGTGAGGGAAGCGTCTTTTTGTGGTGCAATTTCTGGCCGGGCCGGGCGGAACACCAAAAAATGACGGGGCAGCCCCTTTTGGCGTTGTACCGCCCAATCCGCCAAGCAGCCTAACACGCTGTCGGCAAGACTCCGTGTTAACCCCGCCGTGAGAAAGTTGCCCGTGGCCTCTCCCCAATCCGCAGTAATACCGATTTAACCACAGCCAGTCTTTACCGCGGCCCGGTAACCTCTTCGCGAATGCGGCGGCACAGCTCGTCCTCGCCGATCAGCCCGGACCAATACTTTTTGAGCAGCTGGCGCAGGGCGGTAAAGGCGGTGTAAGACAAATTCAGTCCGCTGTGGAGCCGGTACGACGCCATAATCTCGCGGAACAGAAAATAACGCGAGGGCCGGTTCATCCCTTCGCCGGATTGCAGCGGAGCTTCAGCCGCCTCTTTCCTCACCGGCAAGCTGAGCGTCCCGGCCCGGATGAGGCGTTGGGCCCGCGGCGAGGCGAAATAATCGGCGAGCTGCCGAGCGGCTTCGACATGTCTGGAATGCTTGGATACGGCGACGCCGATGACGTTGACGAGCGAGCGCTGCTCGTACGAGTAGGGCAGCGGCGAGATATCGTAATCGAGATTCGTATTTCTGAACTCGTTAATCGTCATATAGTTCGTCATGATCATCGATACTTTGCCTTGCTGAAACAGCTCATTGACGTCGTCGCTGTTCTCGGACAGATAGCTCGGGAATATCGAGCGGTCGGAGATGATCGTTTTGCACAAACGAATGCAGTCCAGCATCGCCGTTCCTTCCAAGTTGTCCGAAGCTTCGCCGCTCTCCCCTTGCCCGAACTTCATGCCGCTTTGCAGCAAAAAGGCCGGCCATCGGTTGTCCGACAGCAAATAAAAGTACAGCCCGTGGCGAACTCCGGGCACGGTCAGCTCCGCCGCGCGCCGGATCGCTTCCGCCCACGTCCAGCCGCCGTCCGGTTCGGACACTTGCGATTCCCGGAAATGGGCCCGGTTGTACGCAAGGATGATCGGCGAGAAAATGACGGGACGCACGTAAAGTTCCCCGTTATAAGTGAACGCTTCCTGCGCAAACGGGTACAGCGATTCGTCGGCGGGCAGCCGTTCCAGCAGTTGTTCCTGGAGCCAGTTCCGGTCGATCATATTTTGAAAATCGAGATTATTAATCGTAAATACATCGAACATTCCGTTGTCGACATATTCCTTCAACGTATCCATATAGTCGGGGCTTGACTTGATGGGCAGCGTCTTGACGCTGATGGACGGATGGAGCGAGCGGAAATCGTCCAGCAGAGCGGCCAGGCCAATATCCCGTTCGATGGAACTGTGATAGCCGAGGGTCAGTGTGGCGGCGCCGGCAGGGACCTTCTCCGTAACTTTGCTCCCGATCCGGTCGAGCTTGACGATAAGACCTTCCTCCACAAGGGTGTCAAGCCCTTTGCGGACCGATTTGTTGCTTAACCCGTATTTCTCGGTCAGCGCTTTTTCCGAAGGAAGGTAGTCCCCGGGGCCGTACGCGCCTCTCCCAATCTCCGAACGCAGGCTGTCGATCATGGATTTCAGACGGGTGCCGAACGTTTTGCGGCTTGGCTTGTCGGAATCGTTCATCAGCTCAAAACCTTTCCGTAGACAATTTCAAATCCATCATACCGGAAGTAAATCAAAAAGTACAGCAGACTGCTGTATATGGGGTAGAAATGAAGGCGAATAGGCACTGGAAAATAACAATTGACACATTCAAAGCTCGTAGTTATGATAAAAGCGAAAAATATACATCAAGTTGTACATCAGTTTTAACAAAATACAGTCGGTTTCGAATAAGATGTACATCAGTTTGAGGTATGTCGCGGGCGAATCGGCAATCGAGGGGAGAAAAAACGGATGAAAACGGTTAAAGTCGGTATCATCGGCTGCGGAAATCTGGGGAAAACTCATGCCAAATGCATTGCGGAACTGGAAGGAATGGAGCTGACGGGGTACTGCGACGTCTATGAGGAAAGCGCCAAGGCGATGCTGGAGCAATTCGGGGGCAAATTCGCTACGAGCGACACGGAGACATTTTTTAACGATCCGGAGCTGGACGCCGTCTACGTTACGACCCAGCACGATACCCATGCCGAATACTGCATCCGTGCGCTGAATGCCGGCAAGCACGTGCTTGTAGAGAAGCCGCTGGCGATGACGATGGAAGATTGCCTGCGGATCGGCGAAGCGGTGACGCGCAGCGGCAAGACGCTGTTTACGGCGTTTAAGATGAGATATTACGAGCTGCTCTGGAAAGCGAAAGAGCTGATCCCGCAGCCGGTCATGGTGACGATGCAAATGATGGACAACCGCTGGGGAGACGGGATCTGGGCGAATGATCCGGTGAAGGGCGGCGGTAACGTGCTCAGCCAAGGCTGCCACTCCGCCGATATCCTGCGCTTCGTCGCGGGCGGCGAGCCGGTTGAGGTGTATGCCGCTGGAGCGAACTATTATCAGAAGAGCGGCGTCGTCGATAACATGACAGCTGTCTTCCGCTTCGACAATGGCGCTGCCGGTTGTCTGGTGCAGGGGGACAGCGCCTGCCCGCCGCTGACGAGCAAGTTTTTCATGCAGCTGTTCGCCGAAGGCAAATCGATTACGATCAGCGATCGCCTGACTACGCTTACGTATACGGAAGCCGGCAAGGAAACGCAGGTGTTCCAGGGGACGGAGTCCGGATTTATGGAGGAGAACAAAGCGTTTCTCCGCTGTCTGCAGGACGGAACGCCGGCGCCGATCGACCACGTGGACGGTTTGTACGCCACGCTGATGATTCTTCAGGCGTTCGAGTCGCTGGGCAGCGGCAAGCCGGAGCCGATCAAGGAGGTTGTCGAGCGGGCGATTTCGAAGGATGGCGGGAAGGTGCTGCCGGCATGAAAATCGTTCAGACGAAGCATGCGGTTCAGAAAGAGCCGCTGCTGTCACCGTTCGGTTTTAAAGGAGCGTATTTGTCGGAGCTGTGGCAGTCGGTAACGCTGCTTGCGGGCGACAACGGCGAAGCGGGGATCGGCGCGGGCGTTCAAAGCGTGCTCTGGTCGGATGCCCGGGTATTCGTCCAGTACGGTGAGGCGGCGGGGAATAAGATGATGGCGGACATGACCCGCCACGCTCTCTCCAAGCTGGCTGGAGTGTCCTACGACACTCCGTTCGAACTGCTGGACCAATTGCTCCCGGACGTGTACGAATACGGGAGAAGCTCGATCGGATTGAGCGATCTGAGAAGCACATTCGCCTTGAACGCGCTGGTTACGGTCGATCAGGCCGCCTGGGGGGTGTACAGCAGAGGGAAGAGCAGCCGTTTCGGGGAACTGGTGCCGGAAGAATACCGCTCTGCCCTCGCCGAGCCGCAGGACAATCTCGCAAGTATACCGCTCATCCCCTACGGGATGTCGGATAGCGGGATTAAGCAGGTGCTGGACGAAGGATACTTTCTGCTCAAAATCAAGGTTGGGGCCGATCCGGATCAGGACGGCTGCCAGGATAAGATGCTCGAGTGGGACTGCAACAGGCTGACGGCGATTCATAAGCTGGCCTCGGCCTACGGAACCGAGTATACCCGCAATGGCAAAATCGCTTATTATTTGGACGCCAACGGCCGGTACGACGGCAAAGAGCGGCTGAAGAGGCTGCTTGATCACGCTTCGCGAATCGGTGCGCTGGAGCAGATCGTTCTCTTCGAAGAGCCGTTCGCGGAGGAGAACAAGGAAGACGTCTCCGATCTGCCGGTCCGGCTGGCGGCGGACGAAAGCGTTCATGACGAGCACGACGCGCTGGAGCGGATCGGCCTCGGATACGGCGCGCTGGCTTTGAAGCCGGTCGCCAAAACGATGAGCATGAGCCTCAAGGTGGCGAAGCTGGCGCGGGAGCGCAACGTGCCGTGCTTTTGCGCGGATTTGACCGCGAACCCGTTCCTGGCCGATTGGAACAAAAATCTGGCGGCCCGGCTCGCTCCGCTGCCCGAGCTGAAGGTCGGCGTCATCGAGACGAACGGTCACCAAAATTATCGCGACTGGGAGCGGATGTTAAGCTGGCATCCGCGTGCGGGGGCCGGGTGGATCGAGGCGCAGAGAGGCATGTACCGGCTCGCACCGGACTTCTACGAGACGGCGGGTGGAGCGCTCGATATCGGGGCGCATTATGAAGCGTTATTTCAAGGAGGAGCAGAGCAATGACTGTACTGAAAATCGGACTCGTCGATCTGGATACGTCCCATCCGGGCAGCTTTGTCCCGATTCTGCGCAAGCTCGGACACGAAGTTGCGGCCGTCTATGACGGAGGCATCATCAACCCGGAAGGGTATGCGGCCAAGTTCGCTCAGGATCAAGGGATCGCCACAGTGTGCGAATCGGTAGCCGATATGGTCGACCGGGTGGACATAGCGCTGATTCACAGCTGCGACTGGGATATTCATATCGAACGCGCGCGGCCGTTCGTGGAAGCCGGTAAAGCGGTGTTCCTCGATAAGCCGATCGCCGGCAACGTACGCGACCTGAACCAGATCGTCCAGTGGGTAAAAGACGGCGCACGCATCACCGGCGGCTCTTCGCTGCGGAGCTGTAACGAAGTGCGGGAGTGGCGTACGCAAGACGTCCCTGCCGAGGAGTGGGTATATGCGCTCGCCGGCTGTGCCGTCGACGAATTCAACTACGGCATCCATGCGTATTCGATGCTGCACGGGCTGATGGGACCGGGCGTGCGCCAGGTCCGGTATATCGGCGGTTCGGCTGAAAGCCAGCGCCAGTACGAGCTGATGTGGGAGGACGGACGCCGGGGAGTCGTCAGCGTAGGCAAAACTTCGGGTTACTTGCCGTTTTACGCGAATGTCGTCACCCAGAAACGGGTGGATTACATCAAGGTGAACAACGGCAATCTGTACCAGTCTTTATTGGAAACGGTGCTGCCTTATTTGGCGGGTTCCGCTCCGGCCGATATCGCCATCGAACAGCTGGTGGAAGTGGAGCTGGCCGCGATTGCAGCCAAGCTGTCGTTCGAGCAGGGAGGCGCTACGATCGCCTTGAACGAAATTCCGGAGAGCTACGCGGGATATGACGGGGCAGTTTTTGCAAAATCGTACAAGGAATTAAAGTACCCTTCAGCGAAGTAATGGACGTTGCAGATCTGGAAATTGAAGGGGATGGAAGACCGATGGAGTTAATCACGTTGTATCACGACGATCCGATCGTGGTAAAACGGGCTACGGACATTGCGAAGCCAATAGGAGCAGCTAAGGACACGGCGCTGTTTTACGTACACGGCGGCGGCTGGAGCGCGGGAGCCCGGGATGCGTTTCACCCTCACCTGGAGCACTTCTCCAAGCTCGGCTACTGGTGTGCGAGTGTAGGCTACCGGCTCGCTCCGGGCGCCAAATGGCACGAGCAGTTGGCGGACATTATGGACGGTTACGACCGGTTCATCCGTTATCTGGAGCAGTCTGGCGCAGAGATCCGGAAGATCGTTGTGCTGGGCAGTTCCGCAGGCGCCCATCTGGTATCGCTGCTCGCTCAGATGGAGCCGGAAGAGGCGGTAAGTGCAGGAGCGTCGCTTCACCTGCAGGGACCTTGGCGGAAGCCGGATGCGTGCGTATCGATCAACGGTCCCGGGACTCTGGAGTTATGGCCGGATATGAACGAGGAAATCAAGACGAGCATCGAGAAAGTGATCGGCGCTTCTTATGGCGATGCGACTGACAAATTCGCCCTCGCTTCGCCGGACCGGTACGTGAAGGCGGGTGGGCCGGACTTCCTGTTCCTGGTCGTCGAGCATGAGAAATATTTCCCTCACGAGTATGTGTACCGGATGAGCAAGCGGATTCAGGAGCTCGGCGGATCGTCCGAGGTCGTTTATTTTGCAGACGCCCAGCACGGTTTCTTCTACGGAGTATCGAGCGCGATGCAGAAAAAAGCGATGGCGGTATTGGAACCTTTCGTAGCCGGGCTGTAAGGGCGGACCCGGATTTTCGGAGCGGAGAGGAGTCGTTCGCATGTTGCTGCGGCCGTATGAATTGCTTATGCCGCCGGTTATTCCGGCTGTCGTCGGTCATGAAGTGAACGTGTATTTCGATAATTTGATTTGCGGGGAAGCGACCCGGTACGATTTTGACGTAAATGCCCCGATCGGCCGTCACCGGAATGAAGGGTGGACGTGCGTGCCGGAGCAGCCGGGAGATTATCCGCTTACGGTGGAAGTGTACTCGGAGGAAGGCGAGAGGCTTGATGCGGGAAGCACGATCGTCCGGGTGAAACCGGCCGATGCGGGAGCTGGGAGTCATCGGCGCGTTATGTTTATCGGCGACAGCACGACGGGGGCCGGTCAATATACAGCAGAGCTGCTGCGTTTATTCTCGGGAGACCCGGCCGATCTGACGCTCGTCGGCACCCGGGGGACGGCGCCCAATGTCCATGAGGGCCGGGGCGGCTGGAAGGTGAAGGATTACTGGGAGCATCCGGAGAGCCCGTTTCTCTTTGACGGGGGGAGCTTCGACTTCACCCGGTATATGGAGACGAACGGCCGGCCGGGTCTGGACGACGTCTGCATCCATTTGGGGATCAACGATGTGTTTCACTTTCAGGAAGAAGGTTCGATGGAGCCGTTTCTGCTGAAGAACATGACGCTGCTGGAAGCGATCATCGCGAATATAGGGAAGTATGATCCGGGCATCCGCATCGGCATGATGCTCGTTATTCCGCCGTCGCGCACACAGGACAGCTTCGGCAGAAGCTACGGCGCGATTCATAGTCGCCGGAAGTATAAACGCAAATGGTTCCAGTGGAACCGGGAACTGCTGGCACGTTTCTCCGGCCGTGACGGGATCGAACTCATCCCCTTGCATGTCAACCTGGACGGTGTCCGCAATATGCCGACCGAATCGGTCCGGGGCAACGCGCGCAATCCCCGGAGCGAGATCATTCAATCCAACGGCGTTCATCCGGCGGTTGAAGGGTATCAGCAGATGGCGGATATGCTGTATGCTTGGTTGAAGGCTTAAGCTTGCGCGTGCAAGCTTAAGCGCCTGCTGCAAATCCGAAATAAAGCTGTTCCAGCGACCGCCCCGGCGGCGGGGAGCGGCTTTATTTCAATTGCCGGTGCACAGCCGAATTTTGCTCAAAAGTACAAATTTCCTGTTCATTCGGCTAAAGCTTTTTGGTATCGGCTGTGTATATGATAGGGCTGAAATCTAATGTTTATTAAAATGGGGAGTGAACGCTGTGCTGCTGTGCGGAGTGAGTGAAGCAGACATTACACCGGCGCTTGGAAGTACGATTCCCGGCTATTTTGCCGACCGGAAGTCGACGGGGATTCTGGACAGGCTGTACGCGAAGGCGATCGTCGCCGAAGCGGATGGAAGCGCTGTCGCATTTGTCGGGCTGGACACCATTTTGGTGCCGACGGGGGTAGTCCGACGAATTCGGGAGAGAGTCGCCCGATTTACGGCTATACCGCCTGATCGCGTAATGGTTTCGGCGACGCATACACATACCGGACCGGCTGTCGTGTCGACGACGTTTCTGGAGGCGGATGAATCTTACCTGGAATGGCTGGCGGACAAAGCGGCCGATACGGTCATACTTGCGTATAACAGCCGGCGTGAAGCGCGAATCGGCTTCGGGTCGGGGCATGAGGCGGATATCGCTTTCCACCGGCGGTTCTTTATGAAGGACGGCACGCTCAGGACCAATCCGGGCTTGCGCAATCCGGAAGTGGACCGCCCCGCAGGACCGATCGATCCCGAGGTCGGTGTTGTCCGGATCGACGACGCGCAAGGACGGCCGATGGCGGTCATTACCAATTATGCCGTCCATACCGACACGGTCGGGGGGACCGATTATTGCGCCGACTTCCCGGGCGAGCTCTCGGTTATGCTGAAGAAAGCGCTGGGCGAGCAGACGGTCAGCTTGTTCATGATGGGGACGAGCGGTAATATTAATCATTACAACGTGATGAACGGTCGGATCGAGGATTATGCCAAGCCGTCGCGGCATTATATCAAGATGGGACGCATTTTGGCGGGCGAAGTGCTGAAGGTCCGGGAGAAAATCGGTACCTCCGGCGAAATCAAAATCGGCGAACGGCATTCGGCCGTTACGCTGCAATACCGTCAACCGACGGAAGAGCAGATTCAAGCTGCGCATGAGGCGCTCGACCGGCTGCCTGAAGGACATGTGGAGCGGAATTTCGCCAAGGAGCTGCTGGAGGCGGCCAGACGCGGGGAAGGTTCCACGGAAGCGGAGATACAGGCGATTACGATCGGCGAGCTGGCCATCGTCGGCCTGCCTGCGGAAATTTTCGTCGAGTTCGGGCTGGATATCAAGGCTCGCTCTCCATACGGGCAGACGCTCATTAACGAGCTGTGCAACGGGTTTGCCGGAACGTATGTGTGCACGCCCGAGTCTTACCGGCTCGGAGGGTATGAACCGCGGATCACCTCGATGAACCGGCTGCAGGAGGAGACCGGGGATCTGTTCGTGCAAAGGGCGCTTGAGCATCTGGAGGAACTGAGATCGGCCACTTAGTGCGGCAGCGGGCTGTGCGCATCAGATCAGGAGAAGTGAATACGAAGTGAGTAGGACAGGCAGAGTCTTCCGTGCGAGGACGTGCCTGTTCTTTTTTGCATAAACTCGAACTCGCGGTCTCATGAAGTGTCTATCGTGATATAATGGAACAAAATGCTGGTTAACCCGGACCCGTCCGGACAAACGGAAATGAATAAAACCCGGCATCAGCTGGTTGTCCAGCGAATAACCGGGTGTTCGGTACGAATGCGATTAATGGGAGAACCCGCCGCTCAATTGTTGCTCAGCGATTTGAACCAGACGACGAGTGATATTGCCTCCGATTGCTCCTGCATCACGGGTAGCCATGTACCCCATGTACCCGTCTTGCGGGATTTGAATGCCGAGTTCCTGAGCCACTTCGTATTTCATTTGGTCCAGAGCCGCATTCGCTTGAGGGACTACCAGCGAGTTGCTGGTACGGTTTTGTCCTTGTGCCATCTATATCACCTCCGTTGATAGCTAGTACAATTTCAGAGCTGTCCGATTAGGATGAAAATGCGCCGCCAGGCGGCCAATTCCTGTCTTCAAGCCATATCTTCGCTCTAAATTTGTACTAGTAGTATGAGCAGAAAAATAAGGAATACTCATGCCCGAAACTGGAAAATCGGACCAATTCATCCGCGTTCTACAAATCCGGTGTGCCGGACAAGGAAAGCAATTCCGGGAAAAGTGGCGAAAAGGGGGAATAGCCGTGTTCGAACTGAAGGTGGGCCGGATGTCGTTCGATAAAGGGCTGCAAATTATTCAAGCGGACGTGAGGCTGTCGATCGACGGGGAACTGCTGATTGAGGAGCCGCTTTGTCTGGATGTAGGACTTCCCGCGCTTCTGTTAAGCGGCTTGGAGAGTACGGAACCGAACCGTTTTGCTTCGGCGCGGGAGTGGAAACGGATGCCGTTTTTCGTATGCGGTTGCGGCGACCCCGAGTGCAGGGCTCATTCGTTCCGGGTCAACCATCTGGGCAATGGAACGGCGGAGTGGACACTGCTTGAAGAATCGCAGGACGGAACTTCCCGCGAGCAGGAATCGTTCGTCGTAGCGGCCGCGCAGTGCCGCGAGCAGTTGCTCGAGCTGGGGGAGCGGTTCCTCGCCTACACAAGCGAGCTGGATTACCGGCCTTATTTCCCCGATACGCTGCCGGTCGTACGCGAACTGGTGGAACGTTTGAAAAGCGCGGAGGATTGCAGGAAGATGGAAGCCTGGGCAGAACATACGCCGGAATGAAGAAGAACGCCCGGTCCTTTGACCTGAGGCGCTCTTGGAAGGGCTGACGGCATATGCCGATATTCAGTTTCGGGCCTGCAAGCTTGCGTGAGCTTACCCGGATTTAGTTGACCAGCAGCGACTGAATGATCTCGTCCTTCTGCATCAGCGAATCGAGCTGCAGGCAGTTGTTCTCCGGCGATTCGATCGTCCAGCCGGCCACCTTCGTGCCGCATACGACCGCGTCTTTCAGAGCCAGCCCGCGCATCAGTCCCATCGCCGTTCCGGAGAAGAAGGCGTCACCCGCGCCGCTCGTATCCTGCACGTTCACCGGAAACGCAGACTGCTTCCCGAACTCGCCGCTTTCGGCAACCGCATACAGCGAGCCTTCCGCACCGAGCGTGACGACGAGCGAAGCGAGACCGCTTTGCCGCATATAGCCGAGCATCGCATCGCGCTGGCCGCTTTCGTCGAGCTCATGAACCGGGGTTCCGAGCAGACGCTCCGCCTCCACATGGTTGCAGATAAAGCAGGCGAGCCCGCTCATCAGCTCGGGATGGCTCATCACCACGTCGAGGTTGCCGGGGATGCCGTACACGGGCTTCCCATGCTCCTTGGCGAGCTTGAGGACGGTTCTGGAAATGTTCGCGTTCAAATCCAGTTCGAGCATAATATGCGAGGACGCGCGCACGATCTCGTCTCCGCGCTGCGATATCATCTGTTCCATCGCCGATAAATCGGGCATTTGCGAGATGGAGCCGGCGAGATCTCCCGCCTGATCCAGGACGGCGAGCCACATGCCCATACCTTCGCGTTCCGCTTCCGCTACATATTGCGTGTCCGTATTCGTGCGGCGAAGGCGCAGCAGCACCTCCTGGCCGAGACCAGCCGCGTCGACCGACGATACGAAACGGGTCGGTACGCCCATTCTCGCCAAATTCTCGGCTACGTTTCTTCCGACGCCGCCGTGTACGAATTGAATCGAGCCGAGGTTTCTTCCAGTCGGAATGTACGAATCCCGGGCAAATCCTTTGCAATCGATAAAGACGGTGCCAATCACCGCTGCTGACAAGCTCATCTCCTGATCTCTCTCCTTAACCTCGTTCGATTTCCAATACGACTACAAGTTCCAGCGTCTGTCCCGGCTCAACAGCGCGCATGCCCGTAAGCTCCGGACCGGCTTCCAGATTCGGCGCGTCCGGCGTCCAGGTAAGCGGCTCCAGGCAGATGATCTCTTTGGTTTCGCCCATCGTATAGACGACCCATTGGGTAAACGGTTCGTTGCCGCTGTAACGGATCGTATAGCCGGGCTTCGACAATACGGCGGCCGAAGGCTTGTCGCCGATCCGGAACGCCATGTCCATATCCTGCCCCTGCAAATTCAACCTGTCGTTCAGCGCTTCGTAACGGCCGAGCGGCAGGCGGTTCCCTGTGGCGAGCAGCTTCTCGTTCAGCTCCCAGATGTCCGTCACCGGCATTTTCAGCGTCCAGGCCTCAGGCTGACCGTCAAGCAAAAACCACGTATGCAGCCCAAAGCCGAATGGAGCGGGCTCCGTGCTGTCGTTGCGGAACGAGAACGTTTGCGTAAGGGTCGAGCCGTTAATCTCCGTCCGCAGGTTCACCGTCAAATCGTGAGGATACTGCGAAGCCAGCTCGGGGAAATCGGACGTCCGGAATTCGGTTGTGACCGAAGCGGCGTCCCCCTCGGCGTGCGTGTCCACAACCCGCCAAGGCCGGTTCCGTGCCATGCCGTGAATATGGTGACCGTCCGGCGTATTTACTTCCAGCTCGTACGTTCTGCCGTTAAACGGAAACGTCGCGTTGCGTACCCGGCTTGGCGGAAACAGGACCGGAAAGCCGTAGTGAACCGATTTTTCGCGGAGGCGGGCTACGCTTTCCGGTACGCGCACGACGTCGCGTTCTGCAATGCGGTCCCACAGCCGGTAAGCGTTGCTGCCGATTTCGGGTATGAGCGATAACGAAAAATTACTGTTTTCCAGTACATATACCTCTGTCTGATCCCACTGCTTTTGCTCGACTGTAGCCATTATTCGATGCTCCTTTGCGGATCGGAATTCACGCTTTCCATTGTAGCAAACGGAACCTGCGCTGTCATTCGTCATTTCCCCGGGCCGGCTGATGCGCAAAAGAAAAACTACGACCTGAAGTCGTAGTTGCGGGGTGCCAGGGTGCGGCTATCGCTGGATGCATATCCCCGGGCGAGTCACGTTCCCGGAAAAAACGAACCTGCGCGCTGAGGGGAACGGTGAGACTTACTGCCTGCGGCTACGCACCGAAGTCGTAGTTGGGGTAGACGTACTGCTCCTTGGGCGCCTCGATTTTCGACAGCTGGGGCGCTTGGATCACCATCAGCTCGGAGCCGCCGAACTTGGTTTTGCCGATCGTGCCGGTCAGCTCGATCCATTGGTCGGCCGCATACAGGTTCGCTTTGTCGGACTCGACCAGGACGCCGAAAGGTGCGGCATCCGCCGAGCAGCACTGGATGGAGAACCGCGCGATGACGAATTGCCGTTCATTCATCGTCTCGTCCCGGTAGACGAACCCGCTCAACTTGACCTTTTTGCCGGTAAATTGGTCGGCGTACAAATCCAGTGTCGTCAGCGTTTCGATGTACAGCTCCTCGGGTACGGTGATCAGGCCGGACGGGTACAGCTTGCGCGCATGTTTCGCGAACGCTTCCGTAAACATGTCGAACGGAAACAGCTTCTCGAGCTCAGCGTCCGTAAGGGACGGTTTCGGGCCGGCTTGGGTACGGGTGTCGGATAAGGCGGCCTCCTCTGCGGGAGCGGGCTTTGGCGGCGGAACGGACTCGGTCTTGGAAGGCTCGACCGCCGGCGAAGCTTCGGGAGATGCGGGGCCGGGCTGCGCACCAGACGGCGGAGAAGCGGTTTTGATGGCCGCCGCGCTGTTCAGATTCATCCCTTTTTTGGCTGCCAGGGAGCTTCCCATCATCGTGTCCGGCATCAGAAAGCCGAGCAGCAAGGGGAAGGCGAACATCCCATAAACGACGGTGGATTTCCAGGGAGAGCCGGGGGTGTGATCGTGACCGCAGTCGCAGCTGGCGCGCCGTTTCCAATAGGCGGACAAGCCGGTGTACAGCTGATGAGCGCCGACGGCGTACAGCCCCAGGGCGGACAGCTTCACGTACAGCACCATGCGCGGAGAGATGTAGTACAAGATCCGGTCGGTTTTGACCAAATAAGCGATATAAGCGGCAAAGCCGAACAGCAGCAGCGCTTTAATCGTCGGATGAACCCAGGCGCGGGTGTAACTCATAAGTCATAATCAGCTCCAATCGGCAAAATGACGGTACGTCCTCGAACGTAAGATAAGGCCCTTACAAGACAAGCAGCTCCAGCGCGCGTGCGCCGATCAGGACGACGACAGCTACCAGGGCGGTCAGCATCAGGATAAATCGGATGCGGAAGACGGACATCAGCATCAGCGTATTTTTCAAATCGATCATCGGTCCGAACACAAGGAACGTCAGCAACGAGCCGGACGTGAAGGTCGTGGCGAACGAGGAGGCGACGAAGGCGTCGGAGGTCGAGCACAACGACAGCACGTAGGCGAAGCCCATCATAAACAGGTGGGAGCTCCAATCGCCCTGTCCGACGGCCACCAGGCTCTCCCTAGCGACGACGGCCTGGATAATGCCGGTCAGCATCGCTCCGAATATTAAATATTTGCCCATCTCGAAAAACTCGTCGGAGGCGTGGCTGAGCGTCGACAGCAGCCGGTTCGTTTTGCGCGGAGCTCCGGCATGGCCGTGGTCATGATGATGATGATCGTGATGATTGTGATGTTCATGCTGGTGATCATGGTGATGGTGATGTTGATGTTGAGGGCCGTCTGCATGTTCATGGCGCGGCGTCCCGATCAGAGAGAGAAGGCTACCGGAGTTTCCGCTGCCCGGCTGCAAGGCAGTGGAAGGCGCAGCATGAAGCCCGGGCTCCCCGCGAAGCGGGTTCCGTTTGACGAACGCATAGATGTACAGGCCGATCGCGGCCGCTACGACAAAGGCGAGCCCCATTCTGGAATAGGCCATCTCGGGCCTGGAGCGGAAAGCCATGTAGGTGGAAGCATACACGACCGGATTCAGGACAGGTCCGGCCAAGATGAATGTAACGGCTATGTAGACGGGCATTCCTTTGCGCATCAGCCTGCGTACGATCGGAATCATGCCGCATTCGCAAAGCGGAAAGATCAGGCCAAGCGTGCAGGCGAAAACGACGCCAAGCACCGGATTGCGTGGAGTCCAGCGCCGGATCGTCTGTTCGGAGACGAACACCTGGAGAAGCGCCGAGAACAAGACGCCCAGCAGGACGAACGGGATGGCCTCCAGGATGATGCTGATAAAAATCGTTTTGAAGTTGGCCCACGGAAAAGCGGTAAGGATCGACAAATCGGGCAGCGGTTTGCGGGTTACGATCAGCGTTAGCAGGACGAGGCAAGCCAGCCCGGCCAGGAGCGGTCCTCTGCGCAGCAGCGTTTGCAATGGGAATTCCTCCTCAAAGTTTTGCGAAGCAAAACTGCTTCGAAAGCATAGGCTGAGTTTTACGAAGTAAAACTTAACTTCGAAAGCATGGGCTTGAGTTTTGCGAAGCAAAACTTAACTTCGAAAGCATAGACTTGAGTTTTGCATGCCAGTCCATCTCGAGAAACGTACAAAACGATCAGCCAGATCCAACGAGCAGCTGCCATGTTTGGGATTGCGGGCACTCTTCCTTTGGAAGTACCAGATTCAGGTTTTTTCAAGGTTGGAAGCTTACGGGACATAGCTGCTTAGGAAACGGATTCAAGATAGATAGCTGCTTTGCGGGCGATGGATTCGCCGGCAAGCGTGCTTCCGTCGGGCCCGGTGGCTGCGGCAGAAACAGTATAAACGTATGCGGACGAGCGGCCGGTTAGGACATGTTTTTTCCAGTATATCACGATTTATTCGTAAATGTTACTGTTTAAAGAAATGAAAGCGGGCAAATCGCTAACCGGAAACCTTTTCGTTTCCGAATGAGGGAGGCGAAACGGTTCAACTTGGCCCGAATAGCAAAGAACCCCATAACCACGAAAGCGGTCAAGAGGTTCAAGGCACTTGCGGATATGGTTACAAGGCCGTGTGCCATACTGGCGGTTAACCGACTGACCTTGATGCAGCGGCACACAGTTCTGGCATGGCATGTTGCCGGGCTTGTCCGGCAACTGATCCGGCAATGCGAATGGGCGCAGCTCCCTGCGCGCCGTGCCTGTCGTTCATAAGGTAATCAACCGCCATGTGCAAGGATGCCGCTGGGCTGCCGGACCGTCTGCGGTCTGCACTGCTGAGAAGCCGGGTTACTTGCGGTCCTTGTAAATTTCCCGCATCACATGCCCCAGCTCGGGAACGACGATTCGGGTCATCGCGAGTCGTACCGCGCCGGAAGAGCCCGGCATCGAAAAGACGGCGGTGTTGCCGCAGACGCCGGCCACGGCCCGGCTTAAAATCGCGGCAGGTCCGATATCCTCCGCATAGCTCAAATACCGGAATATTTCGCCGAAGCCCGGCATCTCCTTATCCAGCGTATCCCGGACCGCCTCGTAGGTCGTGTCCCGCATTGCGATTCCGGTGCCGCCGTTAAGCAGAACCGCCTCGACGTTAACGTCTTCCGCAGCTTGGCGCACGAGCTCGCGGATCGGTTCGTATTCGTCCTTCACGATCCGGTAGCCGACGACCTCGTATCCCCCTTCTTCCAGCAACGAACGCATCAGCTGTCCGCTTGTGTCCGTGTCGGGGGTGCGCGTATCCGATACCGTGACAACTAAACAGCGGACGGTGGACGGCGCTTCCTTGCGATGCTCCTCGACGGAGCGGGTCTCGTTGTGCATGGCAACATGCCTGCCTTTCTTTTCAACATGCTTCGACTATACGTTTTTTTGAGCTGCCGGACAAGGGGAAAGAAGGCGAGCGGGCGCAGCGCTCCGGGCTTTTCCGTAATTGACTGGGAGTGGCTTTGCTGGTATTATAGATGTTATGCTGTCATAGTTGAAAATTAGCGGACCTTTCCGCATGATTTGCGGGCTATTTGGCGTTCGATAGAAAAGGAGGTGCGTAAGATGCGCGTTATCGTTACTTTGGCGTGCACCGAATCCGGTGATCGCAATTACACGACTTCGAAGAACAAGAAGACTCATCCGCAACGGATCGAGATGAAAAAATATTGCCCTCGCCTGAAGAAGTACACTCTTCACCGCGAAACCCGCTAATCCGCAGGCAATAAGCAAGAAGCAAGCGATGACAGGAGCAAGTAGGATGACGATTTCCCGCTGCAGAGAGCCGGTTGGTGCTGCAAAACCGGTGCGGAGCGTCGTCCGAATGGGTCCTGGAGCATGAAGCCGAAACGGACGCTGCCTTTAAGGCGGCGCTTTGGAGTAGGCGGAACGGCAGTTCCCCGTTACCGGAACGTCTAAGGTTTTACGTATGAAGGCGACTTGTGCCCGGACGTAAAACGAATTAGGGTGGTACCACGACCTCTCGTCCCTTGCGGCGGGGGTTTTTTGTTTTTTCTGACGAAAAGGAGGAGCTCGAAATGAAACGCGTATTGTCCGGTATTCAGCCGAGCGGTAATTTGACGCTTGGCAATTATATTGGCGCGATGAAAAACTTTGTAAAGCTGCAGCATGATCATCAATGTTATTTTATGGTCGTAGATCTGCATGCGATCACGGTTCCTCAGGAACCGGCTGCTCTGCACGAACAAACCGAAACGGTAGCGGCTCTGTTCCTGGCGGCAGGGATCGATCCGGCGAAGGCGAGCGTGTTCCTGCAATCCCATGTCTCCGCCCATGCCGAGCTTGGCTGGCTGATGACGACGCTTGTGTATATGGGCGAGCTGGAACGGATGACCCAGTTCAAGGACAAGTCGGAAGGCAAGGAATCGGTAGGGGCCGGCCTGTTCACCTATCCTGCGCTGATGGCCGCCGACATTTTGCTGTACAACGCGGATCTCGTACCGGTAGGTGACGACCAGAAGCAGCATCTTGAGATTACGCGGGACCTGGCCCACCGGTTCAACAAGCGGTTCGGCGAGCAGTTCATCGTACCGGAGCCGTACATTCCGCAGGTGGGCGCCCGCATCATGTCGCTGGACGATGCGTCCAAGAAGATGAGCAAGAGCAACCCGAATCCGGGAAGCTCCATCGCCCTGCTCGACGAACCGGACGTGATCCGCAAAAAAATCAGCCGGGCTGTAACCGACTCCGGGCGGGAAATCAAGTACGATCCGGCGAATAAGCCGGAAGTGAGCAACTTGATGAGCATCTATTCGCATTGTGCCGATCTGAGTATCGCCGAGATTGAAGCGAAATACGACGGACTCGGATACGGACCGTTCAAAAAAGATTTGGCTGAGGCGGTCGTAGGCGCACTTGAGCCGCTGCAGCAGCGTTATCGCGACATCCGCAGCTCCGGCGAGCTGAGAACGATTTTGCGTCAAGGCGCCGAGCAGGCATCGGTTATCGCGAACGAGACGTTAAGAGGCGTTAAAGAGAAGATGGGCTTCGTGAAACCGTAAGCGTTAAGCGATGCTGGATTCAACTAAATAGGTTCTGGGCGGCTAAACGAACCCTTATCCATAACGACTGTCCTTGCGTAAACGGTAGTTTTGCTTGGGGGCGGAAAAAGTGGAGCTTGGCCCGACACGGATGCCAGATTCGAAAAAAAACCGTAGCCGATCTTTCATCGGTTACGGTTGTTTAGGTTCCGCGCTTGAATCCGCCCGGGCTTCGTTTTTGCGGCGAAGTTTGGCTTTGAGGACGAAGCCCCAGCCGATAAAGGCGATGGAGACAACAGCCAGGAGCAGCGCGCCGAGCAGGCTGCGGTAGCTGAGAGCGGCGCCTATGCCGACCAGCAGGAACGTGCCGACAAATGCGAACAGTAAAGCGAGTGTGCGACTCATGCTTTCACCCCGTTTCTACTTTAAAGTGTACAGCCTTTGCGCTTGAACGAAAAGGAGTATGGACTGCAGCGGCAAAGGATTAAGCAAAGGGACGCTTTACCGACGGCCCGGGCGGAAGCTTATAAGCTTTCGAACTGCGAAACCGTACAGCGGTACATATAAACCTACGAATCCGAAGCCGGACAAGCGATCGGATTACGGGGGGATTCCGCACCAGAAAAACTTCGAAAGTTTTTTATAAACCTCGCGCATATATTTCGTTCTACGTAACATAATAAGTTTGCAAGCTTGCAAACCACCTTTACAAACATGAACGCAGATTGAAAGGAGCGCATCATTATTATGGCAAAAGGTCAATCTCGCAGCAGCAACTCTCTGGTAGTCCCTCAAGCAAACGCAGCTCTGGACCAAATGAAGTATGAAGTGGCTCAAGAGCTCGGCATTCAAATTCCGCAAGACGGTTACATGGGTTACATGGCTACTCGCGACGCAGGTGCGATCGGAGGACATATTACCCGCCGTCTGGTGCAAATCGCCGAGCAACAACTGTCCGGCGGCGCACGCTAATCGCCGGGTCAGCCTCGCATAAGCGTTGAACAAGCTCAAGGGACCGAGTCCCTTGAGCTTTCCTATTGATTAGGGAATCGTGCCGGACACGGGTCGCACGCGCGTATGCCCGAAAATATCGCCAACAAGAAAAAGAAGCGCTTCTCGCGCTTTTTTTCCTGAAACGATACAACTTCGCAGTTCTTCCGGAGCCCGCGCCGGAACTTCTTTTTCCAGCATAGGATAAGGGGCCGACATACCCGATATTCCGGGCCGGTATGTGCTTAAGGGTTATACGTGCTGATCTTCAGCTTCTTCTCGACACGTCCTTCGCTGCGCCATCCTACATACGAGTCGATCGCGCGAAGCTCTTTATCCATCAATACGACGGCTACGAACGGGTACTGCTTGCGGTGGCGGTAGCGAACGTCGGTCCAGCGGACCTCATAACCCCAGGAATGTTCCTTCACTTCGGCGCAAGCCGTAGAGGTGAAGTACAGAAACGCGGCTACGTCCGGATGGCTCTTGGTTGCGTCGATCGCCGCATGGTCGTGACAACGGACTTTGTCGACCCAGCGAAGCTTGTTGTTGCGGAATTCGCCGATCGTGTAATGATTCGGCTCCGTCTCTTTTACCACATTCCATGCGTACAGATGGATCGTCGGTATTAAAATGTATCGGTGCGTCGGAGCGTACTGAGGGTCCTGCAGCTTAAGCCGCCTGGCCACGCCGAAATGTACGATCGTCCTCCATACATAATACAGAGCCAGCAGTCCGTAAAGTACCGTAAAAATTTGAGCGGGCGGGGCCATATGAACCGACCACATAAATATCGCGATCAAATGGGACGAGAAGATGACCGGATCGAAAATGTGAATAATGTTCCATGAAATCCACTTTTCCGTAATGGGCCGGAATGCTTGTGTACCGTAAGTGTTGAACAAATCGCTGAACACGTGAAACGCTACGGCGATAAACACCCATAGAGCGAGGTGCGGTACGGAAACGCCCCTAAACAAGACGGCTAGCATAAGCGTAATCAAGGCGGTCCAGATGGCGACGGCGGGCAGACTGTGTGATTTTCCGCGATGGTTGCGAATGTACGACGCGTTGCTGCGGAAGCGCAGCAGCCCGTCCAGGTCGGGTGCCTGAGAGCCAAGCACGGTTCCGATCAATACGGCGGTAGCCAAAGCGGAGTCAGATGCGACTGCGGGATCCACATAGGCCAATCCGGCCAAACCGAGTCCGACTACCAGATGCGTTCCAGTATCCAAAAGATGTCTCCTCCTCATCGGTCTTCCTTGTTATCATAACACGACTGGCGTTAAAATAAAAAATATAAAACGAATTGGGCGGGATTTTATGGATATTATTTTTATTGAATATAAAGTGTTCCCGGATAAGCGGGACGCATACATGAGCTGGATCAAGTCGGCTGCAGACGGAGACGTCCGGTTCGAGCTTTATGAAGGGTCGGATCAGCCCGGACTGTTCGTCGAGCAGTGGCGCGGTTTCGATGAGGACGGGTACCGGTCGTTCAAGATCAGGCGGCTGGAGACGGGCGATCCGTCATGGTCCGGTTTGGCCGACTTCGTGTCCGGAGGTTTGGCCAAGGTGCATATTTGGCATTTTCGCCGGACGATCTGATATAGAGTCAACCAAGTTGAAACGGACGTTTGCGGGAGGTTTGGATGTCCGCTCGTATTGTATGGCGGGTGCCGGGAAGGCGACACGGCGAATGACCGGCAGGCTCGAACGCCTCAGTTTGTATTCCCCCTCCCAATGCCCTCTCTCGAAATGTCTCCACCCAATGCCACTTTTGGCTCTTCTCCACGGTCACTTCCCCATCGGCACAAGATAGCGCCACGTTAAGAGCGGTTTATACCCCTTATTTAGTCGCAAAACGGGTTTAAAGCAAATATAAGAGCGGTTTGTAGCCTAATTTCCCCCAAACGCCGGATTATCAGCATAGAAGCTAAAATAAGGGGTGCAAACCGCTCTTATCTTACCCGCTATTTAGGTCACGTCCGCAATATGAGTTGCAACTCCCCACTTTTATCTACTCACTATTTGGGCAGCATCGGTCCAGATGAATCACGAATTCGCAAACTAGTCCTATTTACCCGCTATTGAACGAAGCCCGCTGCTACGAGTTATAACCCAAAAAATGGGGAAATTATCGGTCGTATCCCCTCATAAATAAATGTGCCCGCCCCGTTTCACGATGATTGGCCCTGCAAGTAGCCAAACCCGCCCCTCTTACCTCCTCCACACGAAGGTTGCATCAATATGAGGGCCAAATTCAAATCCGCTCTTATCACGCAAATTCGCTCGGCACAATCCCGTTGGACGTGAGCGCTCCATACTTGATGTGTCCGTTACCTTCGTTATGATCGGATAGTCCATTATTTAAAGCATGGATATCCATGGTCTCCTTCTTGAAGATTTTGTTAAGCTTACTATAAAGATCCGCATGAACCGCTGGAGTAGAGGAAAAACAAGGGGGACCAAGGATGGACAGGAAGCATATTATTTGGAAGCACATCAGCGAGCACCGTTTTCCGTATGTATTCGGCTTTGCATTATTGTCCATTTCTTGCGCGATGCAGCTCGTCATTCCGATGCTGTTGGGTACGTTCACAGACCAGCTGGAGCGGTCGGAACTAACCTACGAGCATGCGCTGACGATCGCCATGTGGATGGCGCTGGCGGGTCTGGGAGTCGCTATTCTCCGCTCTTCCTCGCGTATTTATTTGTTCCGGCTGTCGCGCCTGCTTGATATGCGCATCCGCAACGACTTATTCAAGCATTGGGAGACGCTGTCGACCCAATATTTCAAAAACCGCCGGGTCGGAGACCTGATGTCGCACGCGATCAGCGACGTCAGCGTCATCCGCGAGGTCACCCAATCCGGCGTCTTTCAGACGATGGAGGCGGGCGTCCTGATCTCCATCACGGTCGTTACGATGGCCACGTCGATCGATCCGCTGCTGACGCTGTTCACTTTACTGCCGCTGCCGCTGCTGAGCGTTCTCGCTTACCGGTTCAGACAGCGGATTCAGAAAGAATCGGCTAACGTTCAGGAAGCGATCGGCGATCTGACGAGCCGGGTGCAGGAGTTCGTAGCCGGCATCCGCGTGGTGAAGGCGTTCGTCCAGGAGCGGGAGCAGAACCAGCTGTTCCGCAAAGACAATGAGCACGCCGTCTCCATGAACCGCAAGCTGGTCCGGTCGAATTCGATGTTCGGCGCGCTCAGCGCGGCCGTAGTCGGAATCAGCTTCCTCGTATCCGTTGTGCTGGGCGGCATCATGGTGCTGCGCGGCCGGATTACGCTGGGGGATTTTGTTGCGTTTAACTCGTATCTGTCCCTGCTGATGGGACCGATCGAGAATTTGGGCAAGGTCGTCAATACGATGCAGCGGGGCAAAGCGTCCGAGAACCGGCTGCTTGCGATTCTGAACACCCGGCCGGACGTAGCGGACGATTCCGCTGCCGATCGTTCGATCACCGCGATCGCAGGCGATATCGAAATCCGCAACTTGTCGTTCCGGTACCCGGAAGCCCATGAAGCTACGCTAAGCGACATCTCGCTCAACGTGCCGAAAGGAAGCAGCCTTGCGATCGTAGGCCGGGTCGGGAGCGGCAAAAGCACGCTCGTCCATCTGCTCGTCCGGCTGTACAATCCGCCGAAAGGAACGGTATTCATCGACGGCCGGGATATTCACGAAATCCCGCTGCAGGTGCTCCGGGCCAATGTCGGAATCGTGCCGCAGGACCAGTTTTTGTTCTCGACCACGATCAAGGACAACATCGGTTTCGACCCGAAGCCTTACCGCGACGAAGAGATTGAGCAGGCGGCCAAGGTGGCGCAAGTGTACGACAATATTATCGAATTTCCGAATCAGTTCCAGACGGCGCTCGGTGAGCGCGGCATCTCGCTGTCCGGCGGGCAGCGGCAGCGTGTCAGCATCGCGAGGGCAATCATCAAGAAGCCGTCGATTCTCATCTTCGACGACAGCTTGTCCGCAGTCGACACGGAGACGGAAGACCGCATTTTGTCGGGACTGAACGGAGTTATGGAGGAGCGGACGACGATTATTATCGGACACCGCATCTCGTCGGTTCAGGCAGCCGACCAGATCGTCGTTCTGGATGAAGGCGCCATCGTCGAGCGCGGGACGCACGAATCGCTGCTGGAACGTAACGGCTTGTATGCCGATCTGTATCATAAGCAGCTGCTGGACGAGGCAGTCGAGCTGCATAAGCATGAATGGGAATCGGAGCAGCCGGAGCAGGGCGAAGTCCGGAGCGCTACTTCAGGAGGGAAAGCCGGATGAGCATTCATGCGGAGAAAACGTCAGTCGATATTAAGGACGGGCAGCTTCTTAAGAAAATGCTCGCTTATGCGATTCCGCACTGGAAGATGATTACGCTGTGCATAACACTTGCTTTTCTGATCGTCGTTACCGACCTGGCCCGTCCTTACATTATTAAAGTGGCGATCGACGACCATATTAACGGGCTTCATAAGCCGATGTACGCCGTAGAAGCGGAACAGGCGGACCGGTTAAAAAGCTACGGCAAGTCGATCGTCATCGGCGGGACGGCCTACGTTCGTCTGGATGCAGCTGCAGCCGAGTCCGGGGCGTCATCCGCCGGCGGCGAGGCGCTCCGGAAGGTCCAGATCGTGGAGGTCGGAGAAGGGTCGTACTTGGCCGAAGGCTGGGTGGCTCCGAATGCGAAGCTGACGGCCGAGGGCGGCGGAAGCGAGGTTCGTCTCACTGGCGAAGGGGTGCAGCTGCCAGCCGTGTACCTGGACGACGCGACGATCTCCGGGTTCCGCGACCGCGACTTTACCGGCTTCCTGATGCTGGGCGCGTTGTTTCTGATCGCTGTAATCGGGGGAGCCGTGCTCAGCTATGTGCAGACGAACCTGCTTCAATATACCGGACAGCATATCATTTATCGCATCCGCGGCGAACTGTTCGAACATTTGGGCAAAATGTCGGCTTCGTTTTTTGACCGCAACCCGGTAGGGCGGCTCGTCGTCCGCGTCACCCAGGATACGGAATCGCTCAACCAGCTGTATTCGCAGGTGATCGTCAACCTGGTGAAAGATTTTATCGTACTGATCGGGATATTAATCATCATGCTGCAGATGAGCGTGAAACTGACGGGTCTTATGCTTGTCGTCATTCCGCTTCTGGCTGCCCTGACCGTCTGGTACCGCATCGTCGTTCGCGAGGCGCAGCGGAAAATGCGCATCCTGCTCGCCCGGCTGAACTCCTTCCTTGCCGAAAATTTGTCCGGCATCCGGATTACGCAGCTGTTCGTCCGGGAGGAGCGGCAGCTGGAGCAGTTCCGCGAGCTGAACGGGGAGCATTACAAGGCGGGCATGCGCAATACCGTCATCAACTCCGTCTTCCAGCCGGCGGTCGGCTTTGTCGGCAATCTCGCGATCGCTTTGCTGATCTGGTACGGGGGCGGCTCGGTGCTGGACGGGGCGATTACGTTCGGGATCGTTTATGCCTTTACTCACTATGTCCGGCAATTTTTCAACCCGCTGATGAGCCTCGCGGAGAAGTACAATCAGATTCAGACGGCGATGGTCGGAGCGGAACGCATATTCGAGCTGCTAGGAGAGAAGCCGTCGATCGTGGACAAAGAGGAGCCGAAGCCTTTGCCGAAGCAGGTGCGCGGCGAGATCGAGTTCGATCATGTCTGGTTTGCCTACAACGAGGGCGAATGGGTGCTGCGGGACGTATCGTTCAAGATCGGGCCGGGGCAGACGGTGGCGTTCGTCGGGGCGACCGGGGCCGGCAAAAGCTCGATCATTCAGCTGATCAACCGGTTCTACGACATTCAGAAAGGAACGATCCGGCTGGACGGGGTCGATATCCGCGACCTCCCGCTCGATCAGCTGCGCCGGGCGATCAGCGTCGTTCAGCAGGACGTCTTCCTGTTCAACGGCGATATCGCCTCGAACATCCGGTTGAACGAAGCGGGAATTACCGACGATGAGGTGAAGGAAGCCGCACGGATGGTGCATATGGATGAGTTCATCCGCAAACAGCCGCTCGGCTACGCGACCCCTCTGGGCGAGCGGGGCGTCAATCTGTCGCTCGGTCAGCGCCAGCTGCTGTCCTTTGCCCGCGCGATCGTATTCCGGCCGCAAATTCTCATTCTCGACGAGGCGACCTCGAATATCGATACCGAGACCGAGCTTGTCGTGCAGGACGCGCTCAAGACGATCTCCAAAAACCGCACGACGCTGATCGTAGCGCACCGGCTGTCCACGATCCAACACGCGGACCAGATCATCGTCATGCACAAAGGCAAAGTGCGCGAGACCGGCAACCATTATCAGCTGCTCGCCCTGAAAGGGTACTATTACAAACTGTTCGAGCTGCAGTACAAAGACCAGAAGCAGGACATGCAGATGCAGCACGCACGGTAGCGTAGTGTGCAACCAAAACGTAACAAAAAGGACCCCGTTACCCGGCTTCGGTTAGCGCGGTCCTTTTTGTCGGGAGCGACGCGAGCCAGCTGCCAACGGTGCGCAGTAAGCTGGAGTCGGCATTCCGCCGGGGCATGTAAAATTCCGCATATGAGGCTAAATGATCATCATTTACACGCCCGCAGCATCCGAGTATAATTGGGTTTCATCCTGGATGCACGATTTATTCCTTGCATCTGCACGTCGCCATCAACCGTTTTTTTCGCATAAAGCCGGTCTGCCGGTTCATCGGGAAATCGGAATCAAGGGGGCTTTTTCATATGAGGAGACGCTGGATCGTTATACTCGCTGCAACCGCCGGCGCGGCGGCCATGTCCGGCTGCTACATTCAGGGACAGGAGGCCGGAGAGCTGGGCGGAGAGGCTCAAGCCGCCGGCGGCTTCGATTCGGGGCGGCCAACCGAAGGGGATATGTACATAAGCGGAATGCCGATCGTCAAAGAGAAGCTGGAGCTGAAGGCAGTCGTCAAAAAATTTGCGAACCACGGCGATTTCAATAAGATGGAGGCGCTGAAAAAGCTGGAGGCCCGGACGAATATCGCTTTGAAGTGGGAACAAATACCGGGCGAGGTTTTTAATGAAAAGAAACATTATTTGTTCACCTCCGGTCAATTGCCGGACTTGTTCTTCGCCGGGCTGGGTTCGATCGACGTCGTCCAATACGGCTCGCAAGGTCTATTAATTCCGCTGGAAAGGCTGATTGATCAATATGCGCCGAATATTCGCAGCGTGTTCTCCGCTTATCCCGAATTAAAGAAAGCGGTTACAGCGCCGGACGGCCATATTTATTCGCTGCCATTTCTGGAAGCGAACGATTATATGCAGTACCGAAACCACTTGATGATCAACAAGGTATGGCTCGATAAGCTGGGGCTGAAGGTTCCGGAGACGACGGACGAATTTCATGAAGTTTTGAGACAGTTTAAGAATAGCGATCCGAATGGCAACGGGAAGCCCGACGAAATCCCGTTCGCTTCGATGTTTACCCAGGTGAGCAACAATTACAGGGCGCTGTTCAACTCGTTCGGCGTGCTTAATCCGGACGGCAACCGGATGGCTGTCATCGGCGGACAGGTCCGGTTCGAGCCCGTACAGCCGGAATATAAGGAAGCCGTCAAATATATCCGCAGCTTGTATACGGAAGGGCTAATGGATGAGGAAGCGTTTACTCAAGATTTGAAGCAGTATATGGCGAAGGGCGGGGCAAAGGAAGTGCTGTACGGAGCGTTTACCGCCTTTTTGGGCGATATCGAACTCGGCTCGATGGACCGGCTGACACGGGAGTATGTGGCCGTTCCCCCTCTGAAAGGCCCGGGCGGAGCTCAAAGCTGGCGACGCCAGGACAACCGCATCGTACCGAATATGTTCTCGATCACCTCAAGCAACAAGCATCCGGAAGCGACGATGCGTTTAATCGACGCCATGAACGAGGAGACGACCGCATTCGAATTGTGGAAAGGTCCGGTAGGCTCCCATCTGTCCAGAACGGCGGACGGGAAAATCGTCCAAAATCCGCTCCCCGCAGACGAAAGCAATCTTGGCGTCTGGATCGGCAAAGCGGCTCCGCTCAACTACGTACCGCTCCTTCTTACGGAGGAGATGCTGGGCAGCTTCGTGCCTGACGAAGCGAGCAAGCTGCGCAACCGGACGTACGAGCTGTACAAGCCCTACATCGTGAAGGATGAGCTTACGTATCCGCAGATGATCTATTATACGACGGAGCAGACGAACCGGCTGAAAGTGCTTGATGCAGACATCACCTCCTACCTGAACAAGATGGAGTCGAGATGGATCGTAGAAGGCGGCATCGACCAGGAATGGGAGTCCTACTTGGCCGAGCTGAAGATGATGGGACTGGACGAGAAGATCGAGATCCATCAGCAGGTGTACGATGCGGTCTATAAAAGCCCTTAAGCCTTACATTCGTATGAGAAACATGCGGTTGTTAAGAGGGCGGCATAATTCCGGAACAACGAAGGGAAGAGGGTACGGATGGAGGCGCGATTCAAATCCCGGCTTTATTATAAGTACTTGCTGTCGTATGTGCTCATTTTATCCGTTCCGCTGCTCGTGATCGGTTTATTCGTATACAACCATTTCCTGCAGACGTTGAAATCCGAAGTGATCGACAATAACCTGAACATGCTCAGCCAGGTGAAAGAAATCGTCGATGTGAAGTTTAATGAGCTGGAGAAGATCGCCTATCAAATCTCGCGCAATCCGGAGCTTACTCCCTATATGGCTACCCGGAATGCGGTAAAAGGGATGAATACGATCAAGGAGCTGCGCAACTATACCGCCGGTAACAGCTTTGCGCATGAAATATTTCTCCATTACCGGAAGCAGCCTTACTTGTATTCCTCCATCAGTACGTATACGGCGTCCAACTTCATTGATGCGATATACCGTTACGAGCATTGGACGCAAGAGGAGTTCGAACGGGCCATCGACTCGCTGAATGGTCCGGCTCTGCGTCCCGCCGAGTACGTGGGGGGCTCGGACGGAGAGAGGCTGATTACTTACATGGTTCCGATCCCGCTGCGGGATGAGGTTCCATACGGAACCGTGATGTTTATGATTAAGGAAAGTTCGATTACTAATTTAATCCGCAATATTTTGCGCGATTATGGGGGCAACACGGTCATCTTCGACCGGAGCGGGCAGCAGGTTACGTATATGGAGGGGGAGCACGGGTTCGAGACGGGGAAGCTCGTCGAGATGATCGACCGGACCCGGGAGCGCGGCTCGACGACGGTCGGCATCGGCGGCAACGATTATTTTATCTCCCACATCCAATCGTCCGAGACCGGCTGGGTATACGTAACGAAGGTGGAAAAATCCCGCGTTATGGCGAGTGTGGCGAGGATCAAGCTGTTCGCCTTGGCAGGGCTCGCGGCGACGATCCTGTTCGGGGGGCTAGCAATCTTCATCTTGATGCATATCAACTACAAGCCGATCCGGCGCCTGAAGCAGCTTACCGAGGCGTTGACCGGAAGGAAGCCCGTAGGGCCCCGGGAGGATGAGCTGGAGTCGATCGGGCTGGCGGTCCGGCAAATGTCCGAGAATACGAAGGAGCTTGGTCTTGAGATTATGAAATCAAGGCCTGCGCTGAAGCAATATATGCTGATGAACCTTCTGAAGGGAAGAATCCGGCATATCGAGGAGTTTAATAGCTCGGGCCGAAGCTGCGGCATCGGTTTTTCGGGAAATTGGTTTCACGCGGCCGTATTGCTGATCGATCCGGGGGGAGCGGCAGGGCCCAAGCCGGTGAAGGAAGCGATAATCGCCTCGCTGGAAGCCGCATGCCGTGCTTCCGGGCGCATCGAAGGCTACGGTTTGGACAGTATGGACGGCAACCGTTTCCTGTTTATTTTCGGTATGGCAGACCCGGACGGCACGGCTCTGTCCCAGCTGCTCCGGTCGTTTCGCGACACGGCTGGGACCGAGTGGGCATGTCCGGTTACGATCGGCCTCGGTACCGGTTACTCTGGCATAGGCGATATCGGGAAATCGTATCTGGAGGCGTCGACGGCCGCTGATTACAGATTGATCAAAGGCAAAGACAAAGTTATCGATTTTCGTGAAGTGGCCCAAACCGAACACCACGGATACTCGGACAAGGAATTAATCGAGCTGGAGCTTTACCTGAAGCAGGGGAATATGGACAAAATCAAGCTATGCCTCGATGCGGTGGTCCGCAAAATCCAGCATCCCGACACGTCGTTGTTCACCGCCCGCTCTATCTGTTACGACCTGATTCATACGATTATCCGTCCCGTGTTCGAGCTGAACTTGCCGGCAGGCACGGATAAGCTGCCGGACGTCTGGTCGTTGCTCCGGTTCGAAACGGTCGATGAGCTGGCCGACATGGTGAAGGAGGCAAGCGTGGACATATGCGGCATCATCCAGAACAACAAGGAGAGCCGCAACTTTGCGCTGAAGGACCAGTTGATCGCCTACATGGAGCGGCACTATGCGGATCACGACTTTTCGCTGCAGACGATGGCGGAAGCGTTCTCGTTGTCGGCGCCTTACGTAAGCCGTTATTTCAAGGATCAGGCGGGCATGACCGTCTCCCAATATTTGAACACGATCCGGATCGGGGCCGCCAAGAACATGCTCGAGAATGGCGAAGACAACCTCTCCGATTTGATCGGGCGGATCGGTTATGTGAACACGTCCAGCTTTATTCGCAAATTTAAAGAAACTGAAGGAATGACTCCTGGCGAATACCGTCGTATGTATTGTCAGGGACAGCAGCGGGACGCCAAATAATACGCACCGCAAAGCATGCACATGCCGCAAATGTCGCATATGGAGAGAAAGCAGGCTTAATAGCCTCCCTCTGCAAGAGGGCGCAATCGCACGGGAAGAAGCTAGCGGCTTAGGTGTCGCCTCACGATAAAAAGTGAATATCGGTTGAGATCCGGGCCCCGGCCCGGTTTTTTTTGTATATTTCCGCACATGTGATTAAAACATCATGATTTACACCCGTAAAGAAGCTGGCATAGCATTAAAGCTGCTTACGGGGAAATCACCCGGAGCCAAGCTGCGCACAACGTGACCAACGTGCGAGCAAGAGCGCTTAACCATGAAAACTTAGGGGAGTTGAAAGCAGCATGCTAAAAAAGAACGCAGTATGGTTTACCGCAAGCATAACGGTAGTCTCGATGCTTACGGGGTGCGCGGGCAACGGTAACGAGTCCGCGGCCAAGCCGCCGGCCGAGGAGCAGGTAAAGCCGGTGCCGCAGGAGCCGATTACGCTCAAGATCGCATCGGCCCGCACGAAGGAAAACTTCGAGCAGTACATCAGACCGGTCAAGGAGAAATATCCGAACGTTACGTTGCAGCAGATGAGCCAATACAAATTCAATGCGGAAGTGATTCAGTCGATGGTCGCGGCCGGCGATATTCCCGACATTATCGACGAGGCGCTTACGAATACGCCTCTTCTGCTGGAGCTGGACCTGCCGATGGATCTCGAGCCGCTCGTGAAGAAGCTGAAGGTCGATATGGCTTCCATCGACGAGTCCGTGTTAAAAAGCGTCCGTTCGTATACGGACAACGGCAGGCTGTTTTACATGCCGACCAACCTAAATCCGCCGATGGTGCTCTTTTACAACAAGGACATCTTCGACAAGTTCGGCGTCCCGTACCCGAAAGACAACAGCACGTGGGAGGAACTGATCGAGCTGGCCCAAAAAGTAACGCGTACGGAAAACGGCGTGAATTATCGGGGACTTACGGCCGGAACCGCGCTGAACCGGACACAGACGCAGCTGTCGCTGCCGTTCGTCGACCGGGCGACGGGCAAATCGCTGGTCGGGACGAACCCGGGGTGGAAGAAGCTGTTCGAGACGTGGAAGGCGATCTACGACATACCGGGCAACTACCCGCAAGGCGCGCATTTCGGCAAAGGAGTCGACGATTTCCTGAAAACCAAAAACTTGGCTATGTTCCCTCACTTCCTGTTCCTGGCCGAGGACGCCGCCTTCGCCGAAGCGGTCAAAGGGGGATTGAACTGGGGGGTTACAACATTCCCGGTGTTCAAGGACAACCCCGGAGTCGGAGTCGGAGGCATTGCCGGCGGTTTCATGATTACGAAGGCGAGCAAAAATCCCGAGGTGGCGTTTCAGGTTATGATGGCGCTGCTGTCAGACGAAGGGCAAACGTTATTATCCAAACAAGGGGATATTACGAGCGTGACCAAGCCGGAGATCCGCGGCAAAATATTTGAGAACTCCACGGTAGTCAAGCCGCTCGTACCGAAAGAGACGCTGGCCAACATCCTGAAGATCCAGGAGCCGGCGCCGTATGCCCGCACGAAGCATGACGCGGTGGCGACGACGATCGCCACAAACTATTTGACCCAGTATTTTACCGGGAAGTTGGACTTGAACACCGCGCTTCGCAAAGCCGACGAGGACATCAACAAAAAGATCGAGGAAGAGGGCAAAAAGTAAACCGGAACGATCGGAGGGCGCAACAATGAAGGATGAGATGCAACAGGCACGGATGTCTATGAATCGGGCGACAGCAGGCCGGCTCTCTACAGACGGGGAAACGCGGCCGGACGAGGGGGCTTCGGATAAACCGATTAGCAGAAGGAAACTGCTGGCTGCGGCAGGCCTGTCGTCCGTAGCGCTGGCGGCAGGAGGTCTGCTGGGCGTGCAGGCGGCCCCCCCTTTACCGCGCCATACAGTAACCGGCGCCGTGTATGGAGAAACGGATGGAGACTGTTGTCCTGTCGTCAACGCGAAATGCTTCGGAGCCAAAGGAGACGGAGCGACCGACGATACGGATGCTATTCAGGCCGCAATCGACTCGGTTGCCGCGGCTCACGGGGGTGAAGTATACATACCGGGAGGCACGTACCTTATCTCCGATACGCTGATCATTCCTTCCTACGTGTATGTAATCGGCGCGGGCCGCGGCGCGACCCGAATCGTCATGGCGGCGGGAGCGAACAAGGACGTGTTCCGATCGGCGGGCTTCGATTCGCTGACCGGAACGGCCAATCTGCCCGCGGCGCCCAAATATTGCGGGATCAAACATCTGACGATCGACGGGAACTATTTGGCCTCGAAATGGACGGCGAATCCGAATACGATCAACAATTCGCTCGGCTCGGGCATCAAGTTTTACGCCAGATTGTTCGAAATCGACGTAGAAATCAATAACGTCCCCGAGCATGCCCTGTATACCGAAGGAGCGGGACCGCGCGAGCAGATCGACGTCCGTTCCGTGGTGCGGATCAACGGGATCGTCTCGGGCAAGGAAGGGATCGTGTTTCGCGGCGTCGGCGACATCTTTTTCGAGGAGGTGCTGTTCGGCGTCGTCGGCATCCTGCCGCTTCCCGCGGCTTCCAACGCATTGCCAGAGTCTACGCTGTTTCATGCCGCGGCCTACGGGTACCAGACGCAGATTGACGGGTTCGTGATCGACCGTTCGAGTTCGGTCTATGAAGGTGCGATTGAGCTGGGTCTCGTGCATATTTTCGCCTGTTACAACGGGGTGGGCATCCGCACGTACGGAAGCTGCCGCGTGGAAGGCGAGCATATTGTCAGCGAGAGCAATATCGGCGGCGTGGTGCTCGGCAGTGCGACGTACGGCTTTTTCCATTCGCTCAGCGTCCGCAACAACGGCAGGTATCATCCGAATCTGAAAATAACACCGCCGCCGTCCAAGCCGGGACTTCGCCTGGAGAGCACGATCGGCTTCGCCGTATCGAACTTTTACCTGTTCCGCACAGTTGCGACGAACGTAACGGAAGGGTACCCGGGTGCGATCATAACCGGCAATAACAACCGGCTGTCCATGAACCACGGCAACTCCACCAACTCCGCGACAGGGAAATGGTATGCCGGGCCGGGAGTCGTCATTGAAGGGAACAGCAACCACGTCACCGGCTTGCTTCGCTCGGTGAACGGCGACGCCGTCGTCGTTAACGGCAAAAGCAACCGGGTCGATTTTGCGGCGGACGGAGTCATCAATGGCTCAGCCCTGAACCGGATCGGCGGTACAACAAACGACAAGAGAGGCAACGTTATAACCGGAGTGATCAGCAATGCAGCCGTCGGCTTTACTGCTTCCCATACGCCGCTGCTGGAGCGGATAACGCTTACGATGGATTTGAAGACCGGGCAGATTCCGTTCGCAGGAACGAAAAGGGATGCCGCCCGCCAGCAGGACTGGGACATTACGGCCGTTGTCGGCAACGACATCCGCTCGACGGACCGGAGCTTTTCCTTCACGTTTGACGAACTCGATACGGCCGAGCAGACCGTCGTCGTCGCTCACAACTACTTATACCGTCCCTCGTTCGAGCAGATCGTATGGTCGCTCGAGGACCGGGACGTCGTGAGCGACGCCGAAGTCGCATACATCCGTCTGAATCAGATCGATGATGGGACGCTTACCTTTAAGGTCAAGCTGTCGTCTCCAGCTTCGAACGGCGGCAACAATATGCGCGTAGCGGTTCAGATCCGTTAACGCAGGCCGCCGCAGCGACAACCAGTCCGTTTTGTTACAGGGACGAAATCGACGATCACTTCGCCTACTCCCGGGTCATCTGGGACATATCGGCGATCGCTTGGCTGATCAACGATGCCTGGGTTCCGACGGTGCTTGCCCACAGCCCGGTCGTTACGGACTCGTGCACGTGGAGCTTCGACTCGTCGCGGCCTTTTATCCGCTATGCGAACTTCGTCCATCGAGATCCGATATTCAAAGATTTGTTCGGCAAGCTGGACCGGGGATAATTAAAAATAAAGCGCCGGAAACGAAGAACGGTGGGGAGGCATCGGCGTATCAGGTCTTAACATTGCCGGCGAGGGATGTTATTGTAATGGAAACGGGGAAGCTTCAACGGCGGATTAGCCTGGACGAAGCTGAAGTCCTGACAGGCAGCGCTGCAGCTTCCCTACCGTCCTTTCGAAAGTCGGGTGATCCAGTCTGCTGCAGTTCATCGCTATGATAACCATGCTTGTGGATCATGTCGGCATCGTGTTTTATCCGGATATTGCGGTGTTTCGGGTCATCGGAAGGATCGCGTTTCCGCTGTATGGCTGGTTTTTAGTTCAAGGGTACTTGCACACGAGAAATTTAAAAAGGTACGCGTTCAGATTGCTCGGACTCGCCGTTTTGTCGCAGCTTCCGTACACGCTCTCGCTGCAGCTGTGGCAGCTTAACGTTATTTTTACGCTATTGTTGGCTCTGGGGGTGCTGTACACGCTCGACTCCGGGGTAAAAGGCATCTTCAAGCTGCTTCTGGTTGGCGGAGCTGTCGGCATCGCTCTATGGGTTCCGATGAGCTACGGACTTTACGGAGTGATGATTGCCTTGCTGTTCCGTTATTTCAGGCAATGGCAGCTGGTGCATTATCATTTCTTGCTGGACACCGCCCATGTACTCGTATACGGATTCGGTTATGCGATCCAGTTGTTCAGCGTATTCGGCACTTTCCTGATCGTGTGCGCCCAGGAGCTGAATAGCCGGGTACAGCTGAACAAATGGATCTATCGCGGATTTTACCCCGGCCATTTGGCGGTCCTGTACGGGCTTCGGTTATGGATCGGGACTTAGCGGTCCTGGCGTTTCTTTTCAATATTTTGTCGAATGGCAGCGTATCACGCTACGGGAAGTGTCCCCGAACTATGATATAATAGACCTGCTTACATTTCGACAGAGCGGTGAATGTTATGATCCGGGGTATGCTTGTAGACGACGAGAGACTGGCTCTCGTCTACTTGGAGCAGTTGCTGAAAGAATTGATGGACATCGAAATAATCGCTGCCTTAACGGACCCCGTGGAGGCGGTTCAAGCTGCTCCGGAGCTGAAGCCGGACGTCATTTTTATGGATATCGACATGCCGGAAATGGACGGATTAACGGCTGCGGAAATTATAACGGACAGCTGTCCGGATACGAATATCGTATTCGTGACGGCTTATAACCAGTTTGCGCTGGAAGCGTTCGAGCTTCATGCGATGGATTACATCGTCAAGCCGGTTCAAAGCCGGAGGCTGATGAAGACGGTGAGGAGACTGGAGAAAAAATGGTCCCAGCTGGCGGAGCAGACGGCAATGCGTGAGAACAAGGCCGGCTGTATCCGCTGTTTCGGCATGCTCCAGTTCGAGCAGGAGGGGCATGCTGCGCAGCCGTTCCGATGGAGAACTACGAAGACGGAGGAGTTATTCTGTTATTTGCTCCACCATCGCGGCAGCGTGGTATACAAAGAAACGCTGATCGATCTGTTCTGGCCCGATACGGACCCGGAGAAGGCTCTGGCCCACCTGTATACGATCATTTACCATATCCGCAAAACGTTGAAGGAATCGCATGTCGATGTACAGATCAGCCGGATCAGCGGCCAGGTCGGCTACCGGCTGGACTTGCATCAGGTGGCGCTGGATGTGGAGGAGTGGGAGAACGGCATCCGTAATCTAGGACCCGTTCAGCCGGATCACCTGGAGGAACACCGGAGATGGGTGCAGGAGTACTCGGGCGATTATTTCGGGGATAAAGGGTACGCTTGGGCGGAAAGCGAGCGGCAGCGCCTTCGGATGATGTGGCTGCACCACACGGTGCAGGTCGCCGAGCGTTATACCGAGACGGGGATGCTTCCGGCGGCATTATCGCTCTATCAGCGGATCGTGCAGCTGCAGCCCTACTCTGAAGAGGGTCATCTGGGAATGATGCAGGTGTACGACAAAATGGGAGAACGTTCCGCCGTGGAAGGGCAATTCCGGATCGTTCGGGAGATGCTGGAGGGTGAACTCGGGATCGGACTTTCGGAAACGACGCTGAATTGGTTGGAGCAGTGGAAGCTTCGAGGTTAGTAAATCATATATGGTGAGAAGGCCGTCCCAGACACGAGGGGCGGTCTTTTTTGTTGCTGGCTGACCTTCACACTGAGGAGAATAAAATATCGGGGGCGGAGTGGTAGAAGCTGTTGAGAATTTGTAGAGAAATTTGTTATACGGTGATCATTGAAAATAACAAACACATTAGAGAGGAGGAGAGATATGAAAATAGCGAAGCAGGCAAGAGCAAGTGAAGTTCATAACGTTAATTCAACAGAGATGGAGGCCCATAAGAAACATGCGAAGGAAAGTATCGGTTCTCACGATCGCGCTTCTGCTATTTGCCCAAACCTTTACGGGTCTGTTTAATACGGCTTATGCAGCAGCGATTACGGACAGTATCCTATCGAAGGTAATCTTGATGGATGGCCAGGGAAAGATCATTGATGCGACTCTAGATCCTGATTATCGGGTCACGCCGGCTTCAGCCGTCAAGCTAAACTACGAATGGGAGCTCGAAAACGGACACGGATACAGGTCCGGCGATACTTTCACATTCAAAATTCACGACCTGTTTGAAGTTTATAACGACGCGACCGGTGATCTAATGATCGCTGGAAATGTGAAAGTCGGTACGTTCAAGCTGCTGGAAAGCACGCGCGAAGTAACCATGACCTTTAACGATGAAATCCAAAAACGATCCAACGTGAAGGGCACGCTTACGTTCGACACGTGGTTCAGCGAGAGCACTAAAACATCAGAATCGGAAGTCACCATTTCGATCCCGATCAAGGATAATCAGACGCAAGATCTTACGGTTTTGTTTCAACCGAACGTGACGGAAACGATCAAAAAATCGGGTTCTCCCAATCGGAACAAACAAACTCAGTGGATCAACTGGACGATCGACGTTAACAAGAAGCTCGAGAGAATAAGCAATGCTGCCTTAATTGACGAGCTTCCGCCGGGGCTTGCCAAGCCCGCTAATGTGGAAGTCTATGAGCTGATTGTTAAAAACAACGGTACTACAGTGCGTGGAAACAAATTGAATGCTGCGGATTATACATATGATCCCAATGTCGCAGCAAACAAATTTGCCGTAAATTTGGGCAATATCGATTCAGCCTACCAGATTGTGTTTACAACCGGATTTACGGATGACAAAAAGTCATTTGTGAATAAGGCTACTCTGACAGGCGGCACGACGGAGCCTCTTGCAACATCACCGACCGTAACGGTCGACCGCGGGACGCTGCTGGAAAAGAAGACCAGCGGTTATGACTCGAGTACTCAATCGGTAAGCTGGGAGATCGACTACAACTATTCGTTGAACCAGATTCCTGCTGCACAAGCGGTGCTTGTAGACCAGTTTGACAATATGCATGTATTGGACGGACAAGTTGAGGTCTATGAGGTAAGCTTTGATTCGAATGGCAACGCAGTTGTTGGAGACAAGCTGACAAGCGGGTATGCGGTAACGCCTGCTACGGCCACAGGGAAAAACGGCTTTGAATTGATATTTCCTAGCGGAGCCAGCCAAGCCTACAAAATCAAGTACAAAACCAAAGCAGCAGGGAATGTGTATGAAGACCATACCCTGAGTAACAGCGTAACGACGGGTACGACCACGAAGTCGGCTACACAGAGCATCAGCCAGAAATTTCTCGATAAAGGGTCGAGCAATCCAAACTATAACGACAAAACGATAGATTGGACTGTACGGATCAACGAGATCGGGTATACGGATGTTCAAAATCTCGTCTTTACAGATACATTCCCGTTTGGCGGCTTGCAGTTGCATGGGCCGATTAGAGTTCAAAGAGGCTCGACGACGTTGACCCAGGGCACGGACTATACGATTACTCAAGATCCGACTACGGGCTTTACGATCACGTTCTTAAAACCGGTCACGACCGAACATCGAATCACTTACACGACGAAGTTCGATAATGAATGGAAGCCGCCGCACGATAATTCGTTCGGTATTTCCCAAGGGGATCATAAGGATAATTTTTACAACCGGGGCAAGCTGGACTGGAAAGTAGTTGAAAACAGCACTACGGTGGACAAAACGAAAACGATCACAGCCCCATTTATTCCGGATACGTTCACCAAAGCCAACGGATTTAAAGAAGGTTCCTACGATGCGGTAACGAAGGAACTGACCTGGAAAATCGGTATCAACTACAACAACAGACCGATTACGGATGCGGTTGTGAAGGATATTCTCGGACAAGGTCAAAAGTATGTGTCCGGTTCTCTGAATGTGCACCATATGACTTTGTCGGGAACGGAGAACGGAATCGTAGTTGGAGCCGAGGTTAATAACAGCGAGTATACGTTCACGGAACCGAATGCGGCCAACAACAACACGTTGAGCGTAGCATTCGATAAACCGCCGGGCAAAGTGATCAACACCCCCTATTACATCACGTTCAAGACTAGTCTTGACGGTGTGAAAATTGATGAAAAGACGATCTCGAATACCGCTAATTTGTACGAAAACAGCAGCACTCCGCTTACTAGTTTCGGAACAACCGTAACGATTAAACATGGCGGCGAATTCGTCTCCAAAACTGGTGCGCTTCACTCAACCAACAAGGTCCTTATGGATTGGTCGCTGCCGATTAATAGAGGACAGTCGTTGGTAGAAAACGCTACGGTGAAAGACGAGCCGAGCGCAAACCAAATCTTGGTGGAAAGTTCTTTCAAGCTGTATCCTACATTGGTTAGTTCGAATGGAACGGTAACGAAAGACTTGACGAAACCTTTATTAGTAAAAGATGTAGACTACACCCTGTACTTTGCAACGGATGACAACGGTAAGCAGTCGTTTGTGCTGAAGTTCAAAAATTCAAATCCGAATTATGCAATCAAGGATGCCTACATTCTGGAGTATCAGACTTTCATTAACGCGTCCGGCCAAGTATCGGTAAGCAATTCGGTTACCTTTACCGGAGATCAGATTACAAAAGGTGAAAAGACTGCTATCGAAAGCGAGACGGTTCGGAAGACTACCGGTTCTGGTACCGGAAACGGCGTTACTGGCACCTTGATCATTAAGAAAACCGATCTGGACACGGGAGCCGTTCTGAAAGACGCACAGTTCAAGCTGGAGCGGGAGTCGAACGGGAAGCGGATTCTGATCAGCCAAACGGAAAACAAGACAGATGCAGACGGATTGCTGAAATACGAAGATTTGCTGTTCGGCACTTATATATTGACCGAGACTGCGGCCCCGCGCGCGTACGAGCTGGATTCGACAGAAAAAACGATCATTTTGGACGCCGCTACGGCCGGCAGTGCACCTTATGAGTTCGAAGTCAAAAATAAGCGAGCCATAGGCGATCTGATCGTCAAAAAAGTCAAAGAAGGCACGAATACCGTTCTGCAAGGCGCAACATTCAAGCTGGAGCGGGTCAATTCGGACAGTACCCGGACCACGGTCTCCAATTCAACCTATGCGACCGGCAGCAACGGATTGTTGAAGTATGCGGATTTGCCGTTGGGGAATTACATGTTGACGGAGATTATAGCGCCGTACGGGTACGTTCTCGATCCGAAGGAACATTCCATCGAACTGACTCCAGACCATGTCGGTACGACAGGCTATGAGTTCAAGGTCGAAAATAAAGCGAGAACAACAGGCAGTCTCGTTATCAAGAAAGTCGAAGACGGTACGAATGCGGTCCTGGAAGGGGCGCAATTCAAGCTGGAGCATAAGGCTTCTAACGGCACCCGGACTACGGTCACCCATTCAACGTATACTACGGACATCAATGGATTGCTGAAATACGAAGATTTGGCGTTAGGCACTTACATTTTGACGGAGACCAAACCACCGGCCGGGTACGAACTGAATCCGACGGAACGGGAGATCGTTCTGACGGTAGCCAATACCGAAGTTACGGGTTACCATGAGTTCGAAGTCAAAAATAAGGCGAGAACGACAGGCGATCTGATCATCAAAAAAGTGGATGCCGATACGACGACTAAGGTTCTGCAAGGAGCACAGTTCAAGCTGGAGCATAAGGCGTCTAACGGCACCCGGACTACGGTCACAGGTGCAACGTATACTACAGACATCAACGGATTGCTGAAATACGAAAATTTGGCGTTAGGCACTTACATTTTGACGGAGATCGTGGCACCGTACGGGTATGAGCTGGATCCGACGGAACGGGAGATCGTTCTGGACGTAGCCAATACCGAAGCTACGGGCTACAATGAGTACGAAGTCAAAAATAAGGTCAGAACGACAGGCGATCTGATCATCAAAAAAGTGGATGCCGACAACACGAGCACGGTGATGCAAGGAGCACAGTTCAAACTGGAGCATAAGGCGTCTAACGGCACCCGGACTTCGGTCACAAGTGCAACGTATGCCACAGACATCAATGGATTGGTGAAATACGAAGATTTGGCGTTCGGCACTTACATTTTGACGGAGACCGTGGCACCGTACGGGTATGAGCTGGATTCGACGGAACGGGAGATCGTTCTGACTGTAGCCAATACCGAAACTACGGGTTACCATGAGTTCGAAGTCAAAAATAAGGCGAGAACGACAGGCGATCTGATCATCAAAAAAGTGGATGCCGACAACACGAGCACAGTGCTGCAAGGAGCACAGTTCAAGTTGGAGCATAAGGCGTCTAACGGCACCCGGACTACGGTCACAGGTGCAACGTATACTACAGACATCAATGGATTGCTGAAATACGAAGATTTGGTGTTTGGCACTTACATTTTGACGGAGATCGTGGCACCATCCGGGTATGAGCTTGATCCGACGGAACGCGAGATCGCTCTGACTGTAGCCAATACCGAAACTACGGGTTACCAGGAGTCCGAAGTCAAAAATAAGATGCAAGTAATATTGCCGAAAATAGGAAATTTCTTCATCAAGAAAGTTGACGACCTCACGGGAATGCCGCTGCAGGGAGCCATCTTCAAGTTGGAGCAGTTGACTACGGTAACGGGCTCGACATATGGAACTGGAACTACGGTTACGGGTTCGACTTATGGCAAAGTTATCATTGGAACGTATACGACTGGCCAGGATGGATTGCTCAAGTTTATCGACATGCCATTCGGCACTTATATTTTGACCGAGATTACAGCACCGAACGGTTATGTGCTTGACTCGAAGGAATTGACAATTATTTTGGATGCAGCAAGTGCAGGCACTATCGGGGTAATCGAAGTCAAAAATAAGAAGCAAGGCAAGCTGGTTGATCCGGTCGATCCGGTAGATCCTGAGGATCCGACAGATCCGGTAGATCCAGGCAAGCCGGTTGATCCGGTAGATCCGGGCAAGCCGACGGATCCAACAGGTCCAGGCAAGCCGACGGATCCAACAGATCCAGGCAAGCCGACGGATCCAACAGATCCAGGCAAGCCGACAGATCCGGGCACCACAACGCCTGAGGATTCGGGTAACGCAGGGGCAGGCAATAATCAGGGGAACGGCCAGACGCCTACAGATCCTGATCCGGACAACTCCGGTACCAGCGGAAATCATTCCCTCATCGCCAACTCGGACGACAACAAGTCGAACGATGTGGAGCTGAGCCAGCTTCCAAAGACCGGAGAAGACAGCCGTTTGCCGCTTCAGGTTGCCGGTTTGACACTGGTTGCCGCAGGTATTGCCGGTCTTCTGTACAGAAGACGGGTGCGCGGCCTCTAATCGTTTTTTATGCTAGAATAGTTGTACGGGGAGAAGCCTGGATACCTTGACGGTATTCAGGCTTCGTCTCTAGATATTCGAGTCGGGGGCGTGGCTAACTAAGTGAGAAAATTGTACATCTTGTTTATACTGGCCGGTATCACGCTTCTTGCTTACCCTTCGCTCCATGAAATGTACTCGAACCGTCAACAGGAGAAGCTGCTCGCCGCGGCGGAACGAAGATTAGCTCCGATACAGCCGGATCGGACGGAAACGGATCGGCTGCTGTCTGGTCTCGATCGTGTGTCGCAATTATTTGTAGAAGAAGCGGCTGAGGAACAACAAGGGGAGGATAGATCGGCTCCCGCGTTACCCGAACCGGCGATTCACGAGCCGGAGCCATCGTCAGCCGTAATAGAGATTGCCAAGATCGGGCTGAAGCTGCCGGTACTCGAAGGGGCTACCCAGGCTAACATGAAGCACGCTGCTGCCCATATGTCCGAGACGACGCCGATCGGCCAAGTCGGTAATGCGGCTATCGCTGCGCATAGAGTGAGAGCAAAAGGGAGATTGTTCAACCGTCTCGATGAGCTGGACATTGGAGACCAAATCAAGGTGCAGACGGGAGAAGGCTCTTACTTGTATACGGTATACCAAATTTCTGTCGTAGAGCCGACGGACGTATCCGTTTTAAATCGGAACGATCAAGATCGAATACTGACGCTGATCACGTGCGACCCGATTGTGGAGGCGACGCACAGGCTGATCGTTCATGCAAAGATAGAACCCGGCGATGCGACCAAGTGAAGATAGACGATAACCGGTAGAAACCTGAACAGTCCTCTCCCGGATGGCGGCCATACAGTATAATACGCCACCGGGGAGGAGTGAGGAGTTATCCGAAACATTTAGAGTTGTATTATCGGGGCGGGAGGAAGTGCCTCCTGTCAGAACCGCAGCAAGCGGCAACGCTTTTTTCCGGCTAAGCCGCGACGGGACGAGGCTGACTTTCCGGCTGTCCGTATGTGGAAGACAACTCGTAAGAGATTAAGGGAAAGGGTATCGGAGCGGAAAGTTCACGGGCCGCATTTGAAGTCGTGTTGTAACCTTAAAACCTCAAAAAGACAACACGACTTCAACGAGCGGCTGGAGCCCGATACCCATTCCCTCTAACGCACTAGCGTATGGGTTTGCAGCGACAAAGGACCGTCCGGAGGTATTTCCGGACGGCTTTTCTTACATCACATTTTTAAGCTTTCTCACATAATTCGTCTTAATGAAGAGGAAGTATACGATCTGGATAGCCAGGAACGTGCCCAGCACAAGCGCCGAAGGCTTCACGAGATTGGCGTTAAACGTGTTTTGCAGCGTATTCAGCGCAACCGCCCCGTGAACGAGCGCGACGACTATAGGTACGAAGAACAGCAGGGCGATTTGCGTCGAGACGATCTTCGACAGCTCGGCCTCCGTCAGACCGAGCTTGGAGATCGCCCGGTACTGCACCCGGTCGTTGTCCAGGTCGGCGTATAAGCGGAAGTACAGGAAGCTGCCCGCCGCGACGAAAAAGACGGCGCCGATGAACAGTCCGGTCAGCAAAATTTGCCCGAAACTCTGGTTCATCTCGTTGATCTCGTAAGCCCGGGACGTAAAGTTGAACTGCTTCTGCTCGCCCTGAAGCTCCCCGTTGAGCGTTTTGGCCGCATCCAGCGTCTGCTCCCACTTCTTCACCTCATACACATAGGTGACCGAGCCTCGCTCCGATTCGGGAAGCGACCGGTAAGCCGCGTCGGAGATGATGACGATGCTCCCGTAGTCGAACTGCTTCAGCGGGGCCGGGATGGCTTCGTTTTTCGTCACCGCAAACGAAGAACCCCCTTCCTTCACATTCAACTGCTTGGCCTGATCGCCTTCCTCCGGCCGCCCAAAGCCCATATCGTCGGGAAAATACAGATAAGCTTGGCGATCGCCGAGTTGGATCTGCCCGTTCATCAGACGGTTGTAGTCGCCGGCCGGGATGAAGAGGTGTTGTCTGCCCGATTCGGCTACTTGCAGCCTTTTGATATTCACGACGAATTTCTCATACTCAAACTGTTCCTGCTGCAGCCGCTGCTCGATCAGGGACGTATGCTCGTCTGCGCGGGTATTACCGGCAAATGATTCGTATTTGAAAGCCGGAGTCGATTCCGACATCATGCTTACGAACATCGATTTCATCCCGACCAGCGTGCCGATCGAGCAGAATGCGACCGTCGAGATGATCGCTACGAGGAAAAACATCCGTGCGTTATCTTTCATCCGGTAAGCCAGATCGGACAATGTAATCATATTCGTATTGCTGCGGTACAGCTTTTGCTTGCGTTTCAGCTTGTTGATGATATACACGCTCAACTGGGTGAACAGGAAGTACGTACCCACGCTAACGATTACCACGACGGGAAGCAGCGCCAGCAGGACGAGCATTCCTTTCACGATAAAAGCGACGGCGTAACCGACGGCGAGCAGTACGGCGGCGAGTATAGCCAGCCAGGTGGATGCCTTCGGCTCCGGCTTCGGCTTCGCGGTTCCTTTCAGCAGATCGATCAGGGAGCTGCTTCGCAGGATGATGGCCGTAAAGAGCGAAATCACTACGAAGAGCAGCGTGAAAGCAGCCAGCGTTAACCATCCCGCCGTGACGGGCCAATAAAAGGAAAGCGGCTTCTCCAGCGCCAGCACGGACGTTCCCAGCATCAGCATCCCTTTCGACAAGAGCAGTCCGGCCGCGATGCCGGAAGCGGTAGCGGTAAGCCCGATGATCACATTTTCGAGGAAGACGAGCTTCCGGAGCTGCAGATCGGACATGCCCTGCATGATGCAGATGCCGAATTCCTTTTTGCGCGACTTCAGAAAGACGCTCATCGAGTACAAAATGAAAAGAAACGTGAATACGTAAATGATATACTGCGACACGTCCATACTTGTCTGCGCGCCCTTGCCGTAGCTGCCGTGGGTCGAGAAGTTCAACTCCGGGTGGAAGACGAACATCGAATAGGCGAAAAAGATCATGACCGAGAAGGCGCAGCTGAAAAAATAGCCGGCATACAGACGCTTGTTGCGGAAAACGTTCTTAAACGCGAACTGACGAAAATTCATCCGACGATCCTCCTATGGAAGACAATACGTTCATGATGTTTTGGAAAAAGGCTTCGCGTCCGTCCGAACGGTGCAGCTCCCGGTACAGCGCCCCGTCCTTGATGAAGATGACGCGGTCGCAGTAGCTGGCCGCCTGCGGATCGTGGCTCACCATCATCATCGTGGCGCCTTCGTCGCGATTCAGCCTCTGAAGCGTCTCGAGCACGTCTTTGGCCGACTTCGAATCGAGGTTGCCCGTAGGCTCGTCCGCGAGAATCAGCTTCGGATCGTGGATGATCGCCCGCGCGATGGCGGTGCGCTGGCACTGGCCGCCCGAAATTTCATACGTGCGCTTATTCAGGATGCCCGCGATGCCGAGCTTGTCCGCGATTTGCTGCACCCGCTTGTCCTGCTCGGCGATCGGGACGTTTTCCAGCGTTAGCGGAAAGATAATGTTTTCTTTTACAGTCAACGTCTGCAGCAGATTAAAATCCTGAAAGACGAAGCCGAGCTCCTGGCGGCGGAACAGCGCCAGCTGGCGTTTGTTTAACCGGTGGGTGTCGACGCCGTCGATAAGCACCTCGCCCGACGAAGGCTTGTCGATCGTCGAGACGACATTCAGCAGAGTCGTTTTGCCGCTGCCGGACGGTCCCATGACGCCGACGAATTCTCCCTTTTGAATCGTAAAGTTTAAACCTGACAACGCTTGATAGGCTACTTTGCCTTCATATACTTTGGATACGTTTCTGACTTCCAGCATGTACGGTACACTCCTTCAACGTTTTGCGAAGCAATATTGGCTTCGAAACCATCAGCTTCGGCGAATTCTCTATGGATATCATCGCATCCGGCCGTCCGGAGCGCCATGGATCTAACTTACGGAAAACTTTCAATGTTGTAAGCTTTGCATGCGAGAACGGAATTCAACGATCAGCAACGTCATCAGTTAGCGGGTTTGCTGGAGCATAAGCAACCAGTTGATGTAGGTTTTGAAGCGCGCTTACACCTGGACGCTTCCGCTTGTGTCGGAGTGGATCAAGCGGGAGTTTGATGTTGCGATGAGCGTTAGAGGCATTAGCGCGATGCTTAAACCGAAACGCGTCAAGTTCATCACAGGGAAGAAGAAAAGGCCGATGTAACCGCCTTTATTCGCTTTTACATGACATTCTTGCGGCATACCCGAACGGGAAAATCGCCATGATTCTGGATAACAGCCGCATTCATCATGCGATTGGCTTAAAAGCCTTTCCTGGAAGAGAATTCGCGTCTATAGTTGGTTTTTCTTCCGCCGTGTAGTCCGAATCTAAATCCTGCCGATGGATTATGGTTGTGGCTTAAAACGGACGTCGTTAATAACGTCTTTTTCGAAAAGTTCTATAAGACTCGTATTCATGGGGGCTCAAGAACAAAGGGAGCTTCATTAAATTGGTTTATGGATACATATCGAAGAGGGTAACTATTTGCAGTAGGGAGTAATTTCGAAGCTGGACGGGCTGCCTGTGTTTTGAGCGGTCAGCCCGCGCCCAAAGGTAATCACCGCCGCGGGCGGTGATCTCGGATTAAAGGGTGGCCGCCGCCTAGCTCTGGCCAGCGAAGTCAAATCAATGATGCCGAAGATCTTCTCGAAAGACAAAGGCAGAGAACACAACAAAAACGCAAGAAGCTGACGTCGATCGTACTGACGTCAGCTTCTTGCGTTTCAAAGTGCGATAAAGACTATTATTGATCTTATACATATTGCTTCAGTTTGGAGAATTTGTCCTTATTCTGAATAGCCCATTCGCTGGGGTCGACGGTTTTATTCTCCACAACATTTTTTGAATTATCTGTTAGTGCAATGACCACTGGAAATAGATATTCATCACCTTTTTCGATTTTTTCCAAGATAAATGGCAGGGCATGGGTACCCATTTCATTAAGTTTTTTACTTTTTCCGCAGTCGTTAACACTTGATCGGCGGTTACCGAATCAAACAAAGAAGGGGATAGATTTAAGATATTCAGGCCATTTTGTTTTGAACATTTTAGCCGATATCCACTTTGTAGATTCATTTTTTTTCAGATCCACTTTTGCAATACTCTCGATTGCAATGGCCAGTATATATATTCTTAGTCATAATTTTCTCTCCTCTCTACAGTTTTTCTATATCGACTACAATAGTTTCTTCCTGGTCTCTAGATGTAAGTTCGTAGATGTTTACCAATACCGTTTTGTCATCTTGCCATTGAAGAGAGCGTGCTACCTTTCCCTCTGGAATATCTAGCTTTTTAGTTGTTAAATCCTTCATATTTACAATTAATAATTCGAATTTTGGTTTTTCAGGAACAGGCTGAGCTATTATAGCGATATTAAGGTTTTTATCGGATATTACGACACTGCTTGCTCTAGCTAAACTTTCGTGTTTCAATGTTCTTGAGTTGCCGTTTGAAAGATCAATGATCTCAATTTCTCCGCTCGATTTTTGGCCCACTAAATAGGGCGACGAAACAGCAACTGAGAACATCTCACCTAGATTTTCGCTTTTCCCGGCCTTCGCGTGAATTTTCAGTAAGCTGCCAAAATGTCTCGCCACAAATTCCGTCTCGTTTATCCAACCTTCAGGCGTTATGGCCCCTTGAATTAGAGCCTTCTCTTCGCCGCTTATTAGATCTTTTACCCAAACCTCTTCCTTACCGCTACGGTTTGTAAAAAACACGAGGGTTGTACCTTGCGGGTTGATACTCGGTCGACTCCCCCACCAAACGAACGGATCTCCTCCGTTAGGACTTGGTTGCTTCGACTTAATTTTTGCATCCTCAATCGAATAGCCGCCTACTTGATCCTTAAGCAGCTTTTCAATAGTTCCTCTTTCAACATCAACAGTATACAAAGAGCCTTCAAACTCGAAGACGTTTTTATTTGTATTGGGGATCGAAATGACCGCCCCATACACTGCACCCGGTTTATGGAAACTGCGGGGTATCAGTACGATTTCGCCGTTCCTATTCACGTAATCGAATTCCAAATCAATGGAAAAACCGTCATGATTCATTTTAATTGTCTTGGTTATCAACCCTTCGGCTTTATTCTGAAGCTGCATTGCGGGTTTACCGGTTACGGGATCTATGGATTTAACCAAATTGGCCTTATCCTGGTTGCTTGGCGGTTGAAAAGTGACTCCTTCTTCCAATACAACTGGTCCCTGCACCTTCGTAAAGATTGACCACGGATTGACACTTGCTGTGACAGCACCAACGGTGAGAACGGCAGCTACAATAACAGTCCCTGATGCTATAACAAAACTCTTTTTCATAGATAGTTCTCCTTTCAATAATAGAATTCGCAGGCTGTTGTAAGCGCTACTACAACAGCTTAAACATATACACCATTCCCTTCTTAATAAATTCCGAGTATACCACAATATGTCATATTGAAGCACTTAAAGCTGTGTTTCCCAGGGTGAAATTTTCGTATCGAATTGATTACGATTCGGTTTCTTGTTACTGGACCGATGGCCCCATGAAAGAGGACGTTCAGAAGGTGCTGAATCGCTTCGAGTCCTATACTCGGATCCTTGCGCGTGACGATCGGAAAGAGGCAACAGGGTATGAATGGGGAGGGACGCTCTATGTCGGACCGAAATATCTCAATGCCAACCGGAGCCTGTCTAACGAACGCAAGATATCGATAAAGAACCACGTTCCTTATTGGTGAACAAATAATTCTTGTCTTTTTTCCATTTAGTACCTACAATTGAACCTGTATTGGCTATTGCCAAACGACCTTGTTCACAGGGAGGGGGATCTTTCGTGATCGGTTACAGGCAATCGGCTTTCAATCGAATTGCACTGGGTACGCTTCTTGCTCTGCTCCCGGCGGTCTCCGGCTGCAGTTATATGAAAGCGCAAACATCGGAACCGTTTACGCTTGAGTTAATAAGGAGCGACCATCCGGCACAGGTTCTGAGGACGGACACGCCTGTCTTAAGGGAAATCCGGCGAATAACCGGCACTACATTAAACCTGGTCCCGGTTCCGCTCAGCAGCTATTCGGACAAGAAGAGATCGCTGATGACGACCGGCCATATGCCGGATATTTTGCTGATTAATCCGAATGAGATGACTGAGTTTGCAAGAACGGGGATTTTTCTGCCCGTATCCGACTATTTGGAACAGATGCCCCATTTCCGGAGCATCCTTGAGGAAAATCCGCTGATGCAGCGATTGTATGTAGACGGCAAGCTGTACGGATTTCCTGTAACGGCTCAGCATTATATTCAAAACGCGAAAGCGCCGATGATTCGCACCGACATCTTGAAGAAGCATCAGCTCGAGGTTCCCCGTACGTTTGACGAGTTGTATACCGTACTGCAAAAGCTGAAGGAGCTGTATCCGGATTCGATTCCATGGACGGCGCGAGGAATCGGATCGTTTCTGAATGCGGTCGCCTTCGGACTCGGCTCGGGAGCGGGGATGTACTTCGATCCGGATCTGAGAGGCGGGCGGTACTTGTACGGGACGAACAAGCCGGAATTCAAAGAAGTGCTGATGTACCTGAACAGGCTGTACCGCGAGGGGCTGATCGATTCCGACTTCGATGTTAACAGTCAGCAGCGCTGGAGCGATAACCTCGGCTCGGGGAAATCCTTTTTTTATTACGACAATTATACGTTTGCGCTTAATTTCAACGAGGCGTTAAAGCGGGATCATCCGGACTATCGTCTGGAGCTGATTCCTTACCTTGCAAATGCTAAAGGCAGCGCAAGAGGATTTCTGTATCCGAAAGGTTGGCTATCCGATATTTATGCGATCAGTTCCAATGTGGAGGACCCTCTCCGGGTTATCAAACTCTTCGACTGGCTGTATAGTCCCGAAGGGGCGTTGGCATCGAATTTCGGCATTCGTGGGGAAACGTACGAGATCGTGGACGGAGAGCCCCGAGTAAGCGCCCGTCTCGCCGAAACCTACAAACAAACGGCCGACCCGGTTCGCATGATGCAGTCGGAAGTCGGGGCCGGTCTGCTGGCCATTTCTCCTCTTGTCGATGAAAGGCCGGCCATGGAGCTGTCAAGTCCCGACTTGCTGCGCTGGAGCGAGCAGCTGAAGCGCGATCCGGGGGCGATTGTCATCGACAATGTGGCTCCAAGCTTTACGAAGGAGGAACGGGACCGGTTGACCCACATCCGTTCCCGGCTGGCCCCACTCGAGCAGGAGCTGCTCAAGTTTATAATAGGGACAAGGCCGTTAAGCGAATACGAGGCTTATGCCGAGCAATTGACTGGGGCCGGCGTACCCGAGATGGAGACGATCTATAACGACGCATTGGCGCGTGTACGGCCATAGAGCGGTGTGGGGGAAGTTTGCAATGAACTTATGGAGGAAGTATTTTCGGGTCAACCGCCTTTTCGTTCAAATTTTGCTATATTTCTTATCGCTGCTGCTTCCGATCGCATTGATCGGTACGTTCACCTACGACCGCTTCGTCGATCAATTCAAGCGGGAGTTTACAGAGAAAATAACGATGAACATGCGGTCTTCAGCCCTAGCGATAGATAACGACCTGCAGATGGTCCAGGAATCGATTGTCGGCCTGTTTGGCGACACGTCCGTCATCCGGCTCATGAAGCCTTTCGCCGCTTATTCACTGGAAGAACGGACGGAGGTTCATCAACTGCTGAACGGCTTGAGGCGAATCCGTTCGATCGCAAACACGACGACGGACGAAATTTTCGTGTATGTCGATAATGATAAAGTTTACACCAGCGGAGGAGTGGAAGATTTTGGTTCCTTTTTCACCGGTTTTTACCGGTTCGCCGAGTATGACCGGAGCTTCTGGGAACGGAAACGAACCGACGCGCCGCAGGTAGAAATATTGGACCGCTCCATGGTCCAAACTCCGTTTTACGAAAGGGAGGTTGTTCCGCTCCTGACCTCGGGCGTCATTCAGGGAAACAAAGCCGTCATCGTGGCCTCCGTATCACTTGACGCGATCCGCAAAACGCTCTCGGGAAACGTCGCATACCCGAACACCCGCTTCATCGTAACCAGCGGTGACGGTCGTTTTATTCTAGCTTCGGATCAGGCGTTTCCCAATAGCGAAACCGCCGGAGAGATCGACCGGATAGCCGGCAAGCCGGCCGCCTTGTCCGAGGCGATATCCATCGAAGGGAAAAAGTATTTGGCGGCCATCGTCCAATCCGACATATACGGATGGAAGTACTACGCGCTCACCCCTGCCGCCGAATTCAATAAGCAGGCTGGGGGCATCGTCAACATGCTGCTCCTGATTTGCGCCGTATTGGGCGTAATCAGCATTGCGTTTTCATTCGTATTTACTTTTCGGATCTACAATCCGATCCGGCGCATCTCGGAAATCCTCAATCAAGGCGAAAACGGGGCAGAGCCGGCGCCCGGCCGTGTAACGCCATCAGACGAGTTTGAGAGGATCGGTCAAGGCATCGATCAGCTGCTTCGGTACAACCGGCAGTTCGAGGAGAAGCTGCGCAACGTGTCCACGGAATATTTGGACGTTGCCTTGCTTCAATTGCTGCAGGGCGGCAAGCTGTCCCGGGAACAGCAAAGCCTGCTGCTCGATCAGATGGGATATTCGAAAAGCGGCTTTGCGTGCTGTACGATCCTGTTCGAGTTTAAGACGACATTTTATTCCGGGGTGCAGGATGTCGACCGGATGCTCATTCATAGCAAGCTTAAGAAACTGATCTGGGGAACGCTTCAGGATTATGCCGATCTGTACGTTCTTGAGTGCAGGCAGCATCAATATATTTGCGTCGTTAATTTGGACGACGAGGAGGAGTTCGCCGGCATCCGTTCAGGGCTGGAGCAGTTGGCGGAAACGTTCCGGTATGATGCGATCTATTGCAGCGTCCATATCGAGACAGGCCGTTTATACCCGGGGCTGGACGGCATCCCGCGGTCTTACCGGGAGGCAATGGACCAGTTGCGAAGGAAAACGTCCTCTCCGGATTTTGTCATTCTGAGGGAGGACAAGCCAGATAGGAGAGTAGACGCTTCCTATTTGTTCTCCGACGAAAACAAGCTGCTGAATCTGCTGAAGCTGGGGGACGAAGGGGGCTTGTCGGAGGCGGTCGATCACCTTTTGAGGTCATGCGAGCTCAAGGGCGGTTCCGCCGAACAGCTTCACTCGCTCATCTCGGATATGGCCTATACTGGGCTGAGATTTGTGTCCGAGAAGGGCATCGGCGTCGCTGCGGTTTTAACGGAGCGGGAAGAGGAACAGCTATTCCGCTTCCAGGCTAGCGCCGCCGACCCGGAGGAGAGGCGGCAGCTGCTGCACAGGTTGTATAGCGGGATCGCGGAGACGATGATTCGTCAGCAGCATGCTTACAGGTCGGGGGCGCTTCTGTCCGCCATCATGAGCTACATCGACGAGCATTACAACGAAGATTTATATCTGGACAAGATCGCGGATAAAATGAACGTGTCCGTCAAGTACGTCTCCCGCGTATTCAAAGAGAAAACCGGAATGAATATTACCGATTACATCAGCCAAGTGCGAATCTCCAAAGCGAAGGAGCTGCTTCTCCATTCCGATCTGCCGATCGGCGCGATTGCGGAGAAGGTAGGAATTCATAACCGGACGACGTTTCTGCGAACGTTTAAAAAGGTGGAAGGTTTGTCCCCGAACGATTTTCGCAAATCGATTGCAGCCGACGCGAACAGAGAGGCGGCTGGAATACCGGATTGAACGCATTACGCAACAGCCAAGCCCGAAGCCGAGAGGTTTCGGGCTTGGCTGTTGTGCGTTTCTTCGAGTGGGAAACATGCATCCAGGTAGATACATGCATCATCGGTCGCCGGAGTGCGAAAATTGATGCACGGGGCGCCTGTTTTGCTTCTTGGAAACGGGTTCGTACGGGGATATAGTGATACCAGATTGCGGCCGCAGTCGGAAACGATCAAGTGTTGCGGGATGGGAGTGAGTCGTGTTGAGGTACAGCTTTACGGAAAAAGAATATATTTTTGGTGACCGCCGGCCGTTTGCCAGCTGTCATGCTTCCACCTTGGACGTATTGCCGGACGGGAGTATTCGGGCCGCCTGGTTCGGAGGCACGAAGGAAGGAATGGGCGATGTAGCGATCTGGAGCTCGAAACGGGAGAACGGGAAATGGTCGGAGCCGCAAAAGATTGCGGACCGCGAGGGGATGCCGCATTGGAATCCGGTTCTGTTTCGTACGAACGAGGGGAAGCTCCGCCTCTATTATAAGGTCGGCCATACGATTCCTCATTGGCATACGCTGACGTGCACATCTACGGACGACGGCGCAAGATGGTCGGAGCCGGTCCCGCTTGTTCAGAACGATACGGGGGGACGCGGGCCGGTCCGGAATAAGCCGATTTATTTGCGCAACGGGATGCTGCTGGCGCCGGCCTCACTCGAAACGCTGCAGCAGTGGGACGCTTTTGTCGATATCTCCTGCGATAACGGCGGTTCGTGGGAGGCAAGCAGTCTCGTCCCGATCGATCATGAATCGTTCCCGGGGAAAGGAATCATTCAGCCGACGCTGTGGGAGTCGGACGAGGGCGTTCATATGCTGCTGCGCAGCACCGCGGGAGCGATATACCGAAGCGACAGCACGGACCAAGGGGAAACCTGGTCACCCGCTTATGCGACGCCGCTGCCCAATAACAACAGCGGCATCGATCTTGCCCGGATGCAAAGCGGAACGCTCGCTCTCGTATACAATCCGGTCGGGGAGGACCGGGGGGCGAGAACGCCGCTCGTCGTTCGTCTCTCGCACGACAACGGGAATACGTGGGGGGACGAGTTTGTGCTGGAAGATGAGCCGGGGGAATTTTCGTATCCGGCTATCGTAACGCAGGGCGACCACCTATATATCACTTATACGTGGAACCGGGTAAAAATCGTTTACTGGCGCTTGAAGCTGGAATAAAGGTGCGCCCCCGCCCGGCGGACATCCGGGCTATTATTGGGCGCGTGTTACAGGAGTTAAGGGGGCTATACAAGTGAAGGCAGGAAAAGCTGCAACGATGAAGTCGATCTTGGCCGGTTTCTGCATACTTCCCGCCTTGGCGGGCTGCGGACCTGCTAAGGAGACCGTGGAGAAGGCAGCGGAGAAGGCTACGGAGAAGGCGGAGGCGTTTGATACGTCACCGGTCAAGCTGAGCTTGTTTCCGGCGGTAGGCATTGAGGAGAAGGACGTCAGCCGGTTGTTTATCGAGCCGGTCAAGAAGAAATACCCGCATATCGACATCGAGTTGCTAAAGCCCGGCAAAGGTACGATGATTCAAGATTTGGTGGCTGCTGGCCAGCCTCCGGATTTGCTGTATACGTGGAATGGCGGACTGTCTACTTTCCAGGCTTACGATTTATTGTATGATATGACGCCGCTTGCCGCCCGGCACGGCGCAGATCTGTCCCGGTTCGAGCCGGTTGTCCTGGATTCCATCCGCGTATTGTCGGGGCAGCGGGAGCTGTACGCCCTTCCGTTTACCGTCCAGTTTAATGCGATTTACTATAACAAAGATCTTTTCGACCGGTTCGGCGTCCCGTACCCGTCAGACGGCATGACGTGGGAAGAGACGATCGAGCTGGCAAAAAGAGTTACCCGCAGCGAGGGAGGGGTCTCGTACCGGGGTCTCGATCCGGAGGCGGTATCCCGGTTGTCCAAGCCGCTCGGGATCACGTACGTCAACAGCGGGAATGAAAGGTCCGCGATCGACACGGACGAATGGAGGAGGCTGTTCGAGCTTGCCCGCTCCATCTATTCGATACCGGGCAATAAGCCGGGGAATTTCCTGAACGCCAATGCCAAACCCGCTTTCCTGAAAGACCAGAATCTGGCGATGATTACGACGATCAACCTGCTGAATCTGGCATTGGAGGAAGCGGCCGCAGGCGGCTTGAATTGGGACGTGGCCCAGTATCCGAGCTATAAGGAGAAGCCGAATGTGTACGGCCATGTCGATGCGCACGTGCTTGCGATCACGAAGACGAGCAAGCATAAGGATCAAGCGATGCAGGTGCTTCAGGTCGTTACCTCCGACGAGGTTCAATTGCTGAGCGCGCGAACGACAGCCAGGCTGTCTCCGCTGCAAAACCCCGAGATGAAAAAACAGCTGGGCGCCGACATGCCTTTCCTGAAAGGCAAACGGTTGGAGTCGATCTTCAAAAGCTCTCCCGTCCCGGCACCGGCCTACTCGCGTTATGAAGACAGCGCAGTCAATCAAATCGTGCTGAAAAGCTTCGAGGACTATTTCAACGGCCAGGATTTGAACAGCGCATTACGCGATGCTGACCAAAAAATCAACCGTCACATCGAGGACAGCAAGAGCAAGTAAGAGAGTCCGTTGTAGCTGATGAAAACATGAGGGGAGTCGGTATTCATATGGTGGGGAAAAAAAGAGCGGTTGCTTTATCCGCCATCGCGGCGATGACGGCGTCATTGCTGGCCGGATGCGGAGGGAAAGAAGCTTCAGAGGGAGGTTCGGGTCAAGGGGCCGATGCCGCGTCCGGCACACAGCCGGCTGCCGTGCAGCCTGCGAAGCAGGAGCCGGTAACGATCACTTTCGGTTATCGGCCCGGTTATTTTACAGAAAAAGAGATGGAGCGGTACGTGATCGAGCCGGTGAAAAAGAAATATCCGCATATCACGGTCAAGCCGCTGCTGATCGATAACAAAACGGTGACGCTGCCGAACCTGATCGCTGCGAAAGAAGTGCCGGATATCATTACGACGAATTCGCTCACCCTGCAGGATTTCAAGCAGTGGGATCTGCAATTCGATATGACGGAGCTGGTGCAAAGCCAAAAAACCGTTCTTAGCGGGTTTAAGGCGGATGCGCTCGAATCGATCAAAATCACGAATCAGACCCCCTATCTGGTCGGATTGCCGTATACACTGCAGTTTAACGCGTTGTACTACAACAAGGATATATTCAACAAATTCGGAGTCGAGTACCCGAAGGACGGCATGACTTGGGGAGAGGTGACGGAGCTTGCCAAAAAGTTGACGCGGGTGGCGGACAACGTGCAGTATCGGGGATTGGAGCCCGACTCGGTATTCCGTCCCGGCTCCCAGTTGGAGCTGCCTCTCATCGATCCGGCCACTTACAAATCGATTGCTAATACGGATGCGTGGAAACGCGTGTTCCAGATGGTCAGAGACATCTACGAGATTCCGGGCAACTCGGATATTAAATCGCTCGGCAACGGCATAAAAGATTTTAACCAAACCCAGACGATCGCCATGATCGCCGGCCTGAACTGGCTCAGCTTTATGAACGACGACAAAATCAAGTCGAGCTTCACGAATTGGGACATGGCTTCCTACCCGGTATTCCCGGAGAAGCCGGGGATCGGCACGCAAATTGACATTCATCTGATGCTGCTTGCCAAAACAAGCAAAAACAAAGAAGCCGCTTTACAGGTCATGAGTACGGTCGTTTCCGACGAAGTGCAGCTGGAGCTTGTGCGCGACGGCAAAATATCGGTGCTGAAGGATAAAAAGTTCGAAGACGAGTTCGGCAAAAACCTCGACATCCTGAAAGGGAAAAACGTGCAGGCCGTATTTAAAACCAAGCCGGCCAAGCCGTTCCCGCCGACGGAATTCGCAGGCAGAGCTTTAAACGACATCACCAATCTGATGGGCAAAATCGTGAAGGATCAAATCGACCTGAATACGGCGCTGCGCCAGTTCGACGAGGAGCAGACGAAGAAGTATGCGGAAGGACGCAAGTAAACCTCTCAAGGCAACACCCATCCAGTAAAGGAGTGATTCGGAATGCCTCGTCAGGATGAAGATCAACGTCAGGAGCTGCCGCCAAACGGCGGCTCCGCCCCATCGATCAGCCGCAGAAAGCTGCTTGCCGCCGCAGGGCTCGGCGGCGCTGCCTTACTGTCCTCGGAGCTGCTGAAGCTGGAGTTCGCAGAAGCGGAAGCGGGCACGGTCGGGGAGGCGGTTTACGGACATAAAGGCAAGCCTTGGGATAACGGCTTGAGGGAGGAACTGGCGAATAATGCGGACCCTGCGAAGGGAGCCGCGATGGTCGGCTACAAAGGCCGCACCGTGGCGGATAAGCTAAACGAGCTGGCGAGCGCCGCGGATTGGAACGGCGACGCCCAGCTGGCCGCAGACGCAGCCGGCGGACACGTTTATTTCGTCCCCCCCGGAGCCGATATCACGGTAGACGTGCCCTCGCAGTATCCCGATCTGAATGCGGCGCTGCATGCGATCGAGCGCTGGATGATCCCGTCCAGCTCGGTGGTCCGCATCCGTTTGGCCGCGGGTCCATATGTGATGCCGGGAGCTACCCGGATTACGCATCCGAACGCCGAGCAGATTCATATAAAAGGGGCGGATGTAACCTTAACCGCCAAAGCGGTCGGCCAGACGAGCGTGACAGGGACGGCGGGGCATTATCTCGTTACGCTCGCAGTGACGAATGCGGCAAGCTTTGCGGCAGGAGACTGGGTGATGATTCGCAAGACGTCCGGAGACGGCAACCATTACGCCCATGCGGGATTTTGGGAAGTCGTGTCGGCAGGCGCCAATCAGATCACGGTCCGCAACCGCTACCGCCAGTCGGCATTTCCGGCGCATACGCTGGCTTCCGCCGATCTATACAAGATTGGCACGATTCTTAAATACAACGATACCGACGGGATTGTTGTCAGAGGCTCCAGTGTCGGGCTCCTGGAGGATGTGGGAATCGTCGGCAACATGTACGACTATTGGAATGAAGCCAATGTGACCGGGACGGAGAAAGGAACGCATGGCATCTATGTCGGGTCCAACACGATCGTGAGCGGCTCGGCTGCACCTGGTGGAGAAAATCCGCTTGGTATTTCCGGCGGATCGATATCGCTCGGAGAGTTCGTATGTGTGAGCCAGTTTGACCAGCAAGGCATATGCGTTGCCGGCGGCTCGGGCGTGTACGGCAAAGGTGCCGTATCGACGGGAAACGGCCGAAGAGGATATTACGTAGGCACCTCCGCCGCGATCGAGATCAAATTCTGCATAGCGGCAGGAAATTATTTGGACGGCGTGATCGCGGACTACGGCGGCTGCTTTAACACGAGCGCGGCCTTCTTTATCGGCAATCGGCTCGTTGGAGGCTTTGCATTTAACGGCGGATCGCTGGTGGCTCCGAATACGATTTCCGCAGGCAATGCGGCGAACGGATTCGAGGCCAGGGCGGGCGCCCAACTCAGCGCGGATAGCGCGACGGCTGTGTACAACAGTTTAAACGGAATTCACGGCGAGTACGGAGGGAGAATATCGTGTACGAATGCGACGGCTTCCTATAACGGCCGGGACGGACTCTCGCTTGCGTTCGGAGCTGTGGCAAGGGCTACGAAGGTCAATGCCAGCCAGAATACGCGCTATGGCGTAATGTGCGACGGAGGTTCGACCGCGGTTGTCACCGGTGCGGCTACGTCCGGCAATGGGACGGCGGACCGGCTGGCGAAGCAGCTGTCCATCATTCAGGACGGTGCGTCTTATACCGCCGGTACGATTGACGGTGTATCGCGTCTGACGCTTCGCAGCGGGACTTCGACGGCGGACCAGGCGATAACGGGAGGCGGCGACGTATCGGTTTCTTTGAACGGGACACCGAGGTTTCTGTATAAAGCAAACGGCGACCTGCACCCCACGTCGGACGGCGTTCAAAATCTGGGGCAGCCGGTTTACCGGTTTAACGATATTTACGCGGCCAATGCGGTCATCCAGACGTCGGACGAACGGCTGAAGTACGACGTTGAAGCTTCCGACCTGGGACTGGATTTCGTTAACCTGCTTACTCCCGCCAAGTATAAGATGACGGACGGGCAAAGCGGGCGCGTCCATTACGGATTAGTCGCGCAGGATGTGGAGAGGGTGATCAGCCGGCTAGGGATGACAGATAACGAGTTTGCCGCCTTGACCCGTTCCTTCCCTCAGGATAATGATGGAGGTTCAACAGGCGAACCGGTTTACGGCTTGCGTTATACCGAGTTTATCGCACCATTGATTAAGGCTGTGCAGGAGCTGACAAAACGAGTCCGGGAGCTGGAGGGGAGATAACCGTTTCGATTACAAAGCGCAGCTCAGCACCCCGATTCGTGTCGTCCGGTCCGCTTAGTCCGGTCACCTGCCCGCCCAGGCTTTAAGGACGCCGCCCTTACCGCACCTCCGCCAAAGGTTGATGCGCCAGCCTTTTTCTTATACAATAACAGCAGAATGATGATAACTATTCTCACTTAATGAGATGAACCAAGGGCGGAGCTGCGGGATGAAGACCATTTTGCTGATCGAAGACGAGAAACGTTTATCGAGGTTTATCGAGCTGGAGCTGCGCCATGCCTCATTCTCGGTGACGACGGCTTACGACGGGCCGTCGGGACTGGACCTCGCCTTGAGAGAGGACTGGGACGTCATCCTGCTCGATCTGATGCTGCCCGGTATAGACGGTATGGAAGTATGCCGGCGAATCCGGACCGTCAAGAAAACGCCGATCCTTATATTAACAGCCAGAGACAGTGTTACGGACCGGGTATCGGGCCTCGACAGCGGAGCGGACGACTATATTCCGAAGCCGTTCGCGATCGAGGAGCTGCTGGCGCGCATCCGGGTCGTCTTCCGCAGGCAGGAGGACAGAGACGAGGACAACAAAGCGCTGCTGTCGTTCCAGGACCTGATCGTGAATCTGGATTCCCGCGAGGTGCGTAAGGGAGCCGGAAAGATCGAGCTGACGAAGCGGGAATACGATCTGCTCATTGCGTTTCTGAGCAACGCGGGCCGGGTGCTGACGCGCGAAACGCTGCTCGACATGGTATGGGGATATGAAGCGGCGGTCGATACGAATGTCGTGGATGTGTATGTCCGTTATTTGCGTAACAAGATCGATGCACCGGGGGAAACGAGCTATATTCAGACGCTCCGGGGTACCGGCTACGTGATGCGAAGATGAGAAAATTAACGCGTACCTGGCTGCATCTCCCGATCAAGTGGAAGCTGACTTTATGGTCGTCCTTGCTGTTGTTTTTGCTGTTCGCGGCGTATAACGCCGTTCAGTACGTGTATGTGGAGCAATGGATGATCAAGCGGGAGAAGACCGGTGTCCAGCAGACGATGCGAGCGGCGCTTAACTATTTCCTGGAAAATGAATTCGCCTTCAAGGGGGCCGATCTGGCCCCGATTCGCGGTTTTCTCGAACGGATAAACGGGCAAAATCAAGGGATTCGCGTGCTCGACGCGAACGGCAGCGTCATCGTGTCCGTCTCGAACGGGTTAAGCGGCGGCTGGGGCGAGATGCCGAGATCGGCAGCGGGCGGTGAGATCGCGGGGACGTGGCAGCGGAGCGAGAATCTGCTGATCATGAGGAGCCCGCTCACCATTTTTGAGTTTACCGGCACGATCGAGATTGTCCGCAATACGGAGGACTTCGCCGAATTAATCGCGGCTTTCTCCCGCGTCATGCTGCTGTGCGGGCTTGGAGCTGTTTTTTTGAGCGGCTTCGGGGGCTGGATGCTGGCCCGCCAAGTGCTGAAGCCGCTGCAATCGATGTCCGATACGATCCGCAAGATCAATCGGAAAGGGCTGCATGAGCGGGTGCCGCTCGGCGGCAATCAGGACGAGATTTATACGCTGATGAGTATGTTCAACAACATGATGGATCAGGTGGAGAGATCGTTTCTCCAGCAAAAACAGTTCGTCGAAGACGCCTCGCACGAGCTGCGGACGCCGATCGCGATTATCGAAGGCCATCTGGCGATGCTGCGGCGTTGGGGAAAAAACGACCCTGCCATCCTGGAAGAATCGCTGGACGCTTCCATTCACGAGCTGGCCCGGCTCAAGGGGCTCGTTCAGGAGCTGCTCGCTTTGTCGCGCGCGGAAGCGGCGCTTCCCGAAGGGGAATGGCCCGCTGCCGATCCGGCCGAGACGATCCGGCAGATCGTCCGGAACAGCGCCGTCGTTTTCCCCACGTTCCGGTTCGAAGCCGTGACGGACAAGGTAACCGGCGTGGCGGTAGGTATTCCGGAGCAGCAGCTGGAGCAGATTTTGCATATTCTGATCGACAACTCGGTCAAATATTCGCCGGACCGGAAATCGGTCCGGGTGACGGGGACGGTCCGTGACGGGCAAGTGTGCATTCAAGTGTCCGACCAGGGTGCGGGTATCCCCGCAAGCGAGCTGACTCGCGTCCTCGACCGGTTCTACAGGGTGGATAAGGCCAGGAGCGGGGAGCAGGGCGGCCACGGCCTCGGGCTCGCGATCGCCAAACGGCTGGTCGAACGGTACGACGGCACTATTAAGATCGAAAGCGTGGAGCACGAAGGCACGACAGTAACTGTATTATTACCGGCAGTACCTCCAAATAACGGTAATTAAACGCGGGTAGGTAAGTTTCTATAGAAGCTTATCTACTTTTTTTCGTTTTCACATCGTTTTCTCATTTTCATCGGTTATAATGTAAATTGTTCGTTCCAATGGTAATGATATTCATTATCAATGAGAATGGAAAACGGCTGGAGGGAAGCCATGATACATACAACGCCGACAGGCGAAGGCCGCTCCGAATCAAGGGGAAGAAAGCAGCGGCTGTTTGAATGAAGGCCCGGAAGAAGTACTCGGGTACGAAACTTGCAGGCCGCCATTTTTTTTGGCCCTCCACTGAGAATGAATATTATCATCAACGAACAAGCTAACTAATTGATTTTTTATACACAAAAGAAGAATAGGGGTAATAGCGATGAGAAAAAACAAACTTACCGGCGGCCTTGCGCTGCTGACTACGATGGTGATGATTGTGATAGCCGGCTGCGGCGGTGCCCAGACAGGCGGCAGTGCGGCCGACCCGAATGCAGGCAAGCAGGCGGACAACGCCGCCAAAGGCAAGGAGCAGGTCGTTAACATCTTTACCGCCCGCCACTATGATGTGGACAGCACTCTTTATGATGCTTTTACGAAGCAAACCGGCATTAAAGTTAATGAAGTCAAAGGGACGGCGGAGGAGCTTGTCGAACGGCTGAAGCGGGAAGGCGCCAGCACGGAGGCGGACCTGTTCGTCACCGTGGACGGCGGCGTGCTCAACTACGCGAAGCAAAACGGCGTCCTGCAGCCGATGACCTCGCAAGCAATCGACAAAAACGTTCCGAAGCAATTCCGCGACAAGGACAATCAATGGGTCGGAGTCGCTACGCGCGCCCGCGTGATCGTCTATGCGAAAGACCGCGTCAAGCCGGAGCAGCTGTCCAGCTATGAAGATTTGGCCAGCGACAGATGGAAGGGCAAGGTGCTCGTCCGCTCCTCGTCGAGCTTGTACAACCAGTCGCTGCTCGCTTCCTTTATCGAATTGAACGGCGAAGCGAAGGCGGAGGAATGGGCGAAGGGCATCGTGACGAACCTGGCCCGCAAACCGGAGGGCGGAGACCGCGACCAGGCGAAGGCGATTGCCGCCAAAGTCGGCGACGTTGCGATCATGAATACGTATTATGTCGGTCAAATGTTGAATTCGAAGGACGCCGAAGAAGTGAAAGTCGCGCAAAACATCGGGGTGTTTTTCCCGAACCAAGGCACGACCGGCACCCATCTGAACATCAGCGGCGTCGGCTTGACCAAACATGCCAAAAACAAAGAAAATGCAATCAAGCTGGTCGAGTTCATTACCGGCAAGGAAGGGCAAACGATGCTGAGCCAAGGCAGCTTCGAATTCCCGGTAAACGAAACGGCCGACAAGCCGGAGCTGCTGAAATCGTGGGGAACGTTCAAGACCCAACAGATCGACTTCGGCAAGCTCGGCGATCATAACAAAAAAGCTACCGAACTGTTAAACAAGGTAGGCTGGAAGTAGGCTGGAACTTACAATGAAGGTCAACACGTTATGGCGTACGATAAAACGGAACAGCAACGCTTGGGTCCTCCTAAGCGCGGCCGGGGCCCTTGCGGCCCTTGTTCCGTCTCTATATATTCTGATCGGCCTCTTCCGGAAGCCGAACGAAAACTGGCAGCATATCCAGGAGTACTTGCTGCTTGATTACGCGCTCGAGTCGCTTCGGCTCGTGCTCGGAACGGTCTTTTTCACCGTGCTGATCGGCGTTACGCTCGCTTGGCTCGTCGCCGCATACGAATTTCCGCTCAGGCGTTTTTTTGCCTGGGCTTTCGTGCTGCCGTTGGCGATCCCGCCTTATATCGCCGCTTACACGTACGGGGATATGCTCAGCTATACCGGGAGCGTTCAGATCTTTTTCCGCAACGTGATCGGTTGGACGCCGGATCAGAACTATTTCGACATCATGTCCGTTAAGGGCGCCGTCTTCATTTTTACTTTGTTTTTATTTCCGTACGTATACTTGATTACGAAGACGTTTCTGGAGAAGCAAAGCGCCGCTTTTATCGAAAATGCGAGGCTGCTCGGCAAAAATCCGGTTCATATTTTTTTCCGGATCGTCCTTCCCCTGTCGCAAGGGGCGATCGTCGGAGGCGCCAGCCTGGTCGCCTTCGAAGTACTGAACGACTACGGGGTTACGAAGCATTTCGGCATTCAGTCGTTTACGACCGCGATATTCAAGACGTGGTTCGGCATGTCTGACGTCGACTCGGCGCTCCGGCTCGCCGCCCTGCTCATGTGCTTCATCGTCGGCGTGTTCCTGATCGAGCGGCTGCTGCGCAGGCGCAGGAGGTACAACTCCTCTACCAGTAAAATGAGGCCGCTGGCGAGAAGAAGGCTTCGGGGAGTTCCGGCGTTTGCGGCATTTGTGTTCGGAGCGGTGATCGTATCGTTTTCCTTTATCATCCCGGTCGTACAGCTGATCGTGTGGGCGACCTGGACGTACCGGGACGTGCTGAACGCCAAATTCGCCGGACTGCTGTGGAACACTCTGTACATCTCCGTCGTATCGATCGCGCTGCTTATGCTGGTCGCCGTTATCGTCGCGAACGTCTGCCGTTTGCACCGGATGGGGTATACGCTGGCGTTGTCGAAACTGATTTCCATGGGGTATTCGATCCCCGGAGCTGTGCTCTCCATCGGGGTGCTGGCCGTGTTCATCTCGCTCGACAACAAGCTCAGCGGCCTATACGCCGGTCTCGGCTGGGGAGAAGGCAAGCTTGTACTCAGCATGTCGCTGGCGATGCTCGTGTTTGCTTATATCATCCGATTTCTGGCGGTCGGGTTTAACTCGGTAGAAGCCGGATTCGAGAAGATCGGCAACCGGTATTCAGAAGCGTCGCGCCTGCTCGGCATGGGGATGACCCGGACGTTTTTCAAGGTCGATCTGCCGATGATCAAGGGAGCCGTTTTTACCGGATGTATTCTGACGTTTATGGAAATTGTCAAGGAACTGCCGCTGACGCTGCTGCTGCGGCCGTTTAACTTCGATACGCTGGCGACGAAAGCGTACCAGTACGCAAGCGACGAGCAGATCCATCAAGCTTCGGCGCCCTCGCTGCTCATTGTTGCCGTCGGCATGCTGTCCGTCTTTTTTTATCATTGGTTAGGAGAGAAGCGATCCCTATGACCTTTTTTGAGATATCCAACCTTACTTTTCAATACGACAAAGGAAACGAACACGTGCTGAGCGGGTTCTCGATCCAGCTGGAGCAAGGCGAGGTCGTAGGCGTGCTCGGACAGAGCGGCTGCGGGAAAAGTACGCTGCTGCGGTTAATAGCCGGGCTGGAGGCGCCGCGTTCGGGCCGGATCTCGATAGGCGGGACGACGATGGTCGATTCGAATGTATTCGTCAGTCCCGAGTCGCGTGGCGTCGGGATGGTCTTTCAGGATTATGCGTTATTCCCGCATCTGACCGTCGAGAACAACATTCTGTTCGGTCTGCACCGGCTGACGAAAAAAGAGCGGGCGGCCAGACTGGACGAGATGCTCGGCCTCGTGCAACTGCGCGAATATGCCAAGCGGTACCCTCATGAGCTGAGCGGGGGACAGCAGCAGCGCGTCGCATTCGCCCGGGCGCTCGCGCCGAGGCCGTCCATCCTGCTGATGGATGAGCCGTTCAGCAATCTCGATGCGGATCTGAAAGGCAAAATCCGCGACGAATTGAAGCAGCTGCTGCGAGCGGCCAACATGACCTCGATTCTCGTCACCCACGACAAAGAAGACGCGGATGCGATCTGCGACCGGATCGTCCTGCTGGAGCGCAGAGCTGCTGTGACCGTGTAAACGGAGCGCATCCGGTCTGATCCTTCCGTGCGGCACGATTAGGGGCAGGCTGGGAGCCGGACGTATGCGGGATTTGTTATGGGGAAAGGACGTCAGCGGTTTTAGAGACAGGCTCGTCCGTCTCTCCTTTCAGCAGCGAGATCTCGTGCTTGTAGGGAGGGTTGACGTATTTCTTTTCCCCGATTGACGGTGTCTCGAGAAGCTTGGGGATCGCGAAGAGCTGCGGATGGTGGACGACGTACCGGAGGGCACGGAGCCCGATATGCCCGTGGCCGATGTTTTCGTGGCGGTCCTTCCGCGAGCCTCTGCTATGCTTGGAATCATTCACATGAACGACCTTGAGACGCGACAGTCCGATAATCCGATCGAATTGATCCAATACTCCGTCCAAATCGTCTCTCACGTTATACCCAGCGTCGTGAATATGGCATGTGTCCAGACATACCGATAAACGCTCGTTATGAACAACTCCGTCTACGATCGCCGCCAGCTCCTCGAAGGAGCTTCCGATCTCGCTGCCTTTGCCGGCCATCGTCTCCAGCGATACTTGAACCTCGCGTTTGTCCGTCAACACTTCGTTTAGCCCTTCCACAATCCGAGCGATGCCCGCCTTCGTACCGGCGCCGACATGGGAGCCGGGATGCAGCACAATCTGGGACGAGCCGAGTGCTTCCGTCCGTTCGATCTCGGATTGCAGGAAGCCGATCCCATGCTCAAACACTTGCGAAGACAGCGTATTGCCCAGGTTGATAAGGAAGGGGGCGTGGACGACGATGTCCGAGATGCCGTTTTCCCTCATATGCGCTTGTCCCGCTTGAATGTTAAGCGCCTCGATCGGCTTGCGCCGCGTGTTCTGGGGAGCGCCGGTGTAGATCAGAAACGTGGACGCGCCGTAGGACGCCGCCTCTTGGCTGGCCTGAAGGAGCATGTTTTTACCGGTCATCGATACGTGCGAGCCGAGGAGCAACGTCATCCGGGGTCGGCCCCTTTCTCATGTATGTGATCAAAGCTGTACAGGACGGTGGCTGCTTTATAATAGGGAATTGCAGCTATTAGTCTATTGTAGCTGGCGAGCAATTTGTTGTCTCAGCTCAAAATATGGGATCGGCAGACCTTTTTGTGAGGCTGAAATTGTGCAGCGTTGAAATCGTTTACAGCCCTCCGGGTATCGGGTATGATGAAGCTGACGGCCAACCGGAAAATGAAACCAGCCGGCCATGAACCGGCAAAGGGAGAGCGATCGGCATGATCATCGATTCGCATAATCATCCGAACTATTTGAACATGACTTGCGAGAAAATTGTGGAGAACATGAAGCAATGCGGCATCGACCGGACGTGGCTGCTGACGCTCGAGACGCCGGAGTACGAATACGCTCCAGCCTATCACCGGCTCACATGGGGCGACGAATTGGGCCCGATTCCGTTCAAAAACTGCCTCGCTTGCGTGGAAAAGGAGCCGGATAAGTTCGTGCTCGGCTACGCCCCCGATCCGCGCAAACCGTATGCGCTGGACAAGCTTCACGCCGCGATCGAGTCGTACGGCGTCCGCGTATACGGGGAAATTATGCTGCGCATGATGTATGACAATCCCGATGCGGTGAGCGTCTTCAAGTATTGCGGCAAACGGGGGCTTCCCGTCATCGTGGAAGTGAACTACGGCATCGGGGAGGGCGGACCGTATGCAGCGAAAGGCTACTGGTACGGGGGCGGCATCGACGCTTTCGAGCGGGCTGTGGCCCAGTGTCCGGATACCGCCTTTCTCGGGCACGGTCCCGGATTCTGGGCGCATATCTCGAACGACGAGCTGTACAAGGAGCACAGCTACCCGTCGGGCCCGGTCGTCCCAGGGGGCAAAGTATACGAGATGATGCGGAAGCGCGACAATTTGTACTGCGACCTGTCGGCCGGCTCCGGGCTGAACGCGCTGAAGCGGGATTCCGACTATACGCGGGAATTTCTGATCGAATTCCAGGACCGCGTCTTATACGGACGCGACGACTGGGACAATAACTTGCAGCAGTTTCTGAATACGCTCGGTTTGCCGCAAGACGTGCTGGACAAGGTTTACGCGGGCAATTCCTTGAAGCTTGTGCCTGTATGATCGCATTCAAGTGAATGGAGAACGGGTTCCGCACAACCGTGCCGGCCGATCTGACCGATACCCCGTAACTAGGGTTGGACTCCGTCGAACTGATTCGCTGTACTCCAGAAAAAGCGCCCTCCCCTTGGCTAAGAAGGCCGTCCGGGAGGGCGTTGGTCATTATGATGCCGGTGATAGGAAACCGACTTATTGATAGTAGGATGTGCTGAGCGGAATAACAAATCCGCCACCCTTGGAATGAACCTCGACGTAAATCTCAGAGATCCCTCCGATATCCGCTTCTATCGTTGCCATCCCGTCCTGAGCAAGGACCTTTGTCTCTTTGAGCAGCTTGAGCGATCCGCTCTCATAGATGCTGACCTCGGCGTCCTGATCCAAGGCTGCGACCTGCAGGTACAGCTTCTGATATATTTTATCAGGGACCAGCATGAAGGAGCCGGCACCATCCTCCGTATCGGTTTTCGTTTTGTTGTACAGCACTTCCTTATAGTCTTTGTCCTTGAACGTAGTCCGTCTCGGATCGCTGGTCAAATAATTGCCCGCATCATATTCCTCCCCTGCGATAGAAACTCCTTCGACCTTCTCGCCGAGCAGCACGATGGCGGTAGCGGCATCGTAGTCGACAGCCACTTTCAAAGCGCCCGCGACAGCGCGGACCGGCAAGTAGGTATTGCCTTCATAGGTGATCGACAATACGGCATTGCCCTGCTCATCCTTCAATTGGGTTTGTACGCCGTTGACTTTTACTTTCAGATCATGGGAGAGTGTTTTCGGTTTCGAAAATCAGTTTTTCGCAACATAAACCTCAATGGAAATCATAAGTAAATCACAAAAGGGAAAATTGAACGTTTCGTAAAAATAATGGCGGGTATAAATAAATCAGCATTGACTTCATGACGGAATGAACCTATAATCACGATATAAAGTAAATCAATAGAAAATCACAACTAATTCTTATCCTCAAACTTACCTCTTAGACCTCTCATGATGACATCCAACAACCATGCAATTCAAGTTCCAATTCATTTCATCAGTTCCCCAAACCGGTCCAAAGAAGAGTACGAAATCAGCGAGAATAGTTGCTGGTGTTCTTTGTCGAGCCGGAATGGAAGCGGATTCATCAGTCGCCCAATAAGAAAGCGCTTCCGAAATTAAAATTTGATCTGTGAACATGTCAACCAAAGAAATCACGAAATGGGTTTTACGCTTCTTGTTTCTATCGGAGAATCAGCGCCGCTGCTGCTTGCACGATCGGCTGGCAAAAGAGAAAGGCTGCCGTTTGCACCGGGCCATTCATTGTGGAAACAGCTTCATCCGAAGCTTTTCTAATACAACATATCAGGGGTTAATTAAGAAGGAGGAGTTCGAAATGAAAAGAAAGTCGACCTTATGGCTGTCCATGATGAGCGCCGTCATGCTGATGTCCGCCTGCAGCGGCGAGAAGGCCGCCCAGCCCGGCGGCGGGAAAGATCCGGGTGCCGAGACGCCGCCCGCAGCCGCGCCCAAGGTGAGCACGGATCCGGTAACGCTAAAGTTCGCCATCAACTTTTCCTGGCTGGGCGAAGATGAGCGGAAAATGTACATCGTGGACCCGGTTAAAAAGAAATATCCGCACATTACGATCGAATTCATCAACCTGACGGAGATGGCGCTCGATAAAGTCATCGCCAGCGGCACCGTACCGGATATCGTTCAATCGGCCAACCCGATTATGTATACGTTCTCGGACCTCGGTCTTGAGGATAATATCGAGCCGCTTATTAAAACGCACGGGTTCGACACGTCCAAAATCAACAAGGTCGGACTGGACGCCGTCAAAATCTCCAGCGGCAAAGACTATTTGACCGGCTTGCCTTGGACGATCGCCTTTAACGCGACCTATTACAATAAAGACATTTTCGATAAATTCGGCGTCGCCTATCCGAAGGACGGCATGACCTGGGAAGAGATGAGAGAGCTCGCGAGAAAGGTGACGAGAAAAGAAGGCGAGATCCAGTTCCGCGGGCTGGAGCCCGATGTGCCGAGCCGGATGGCTTCCGTGCTGTCGGCCGGATTCGTCGATCCGAAGACAAGAAAGGCGACGCTCGATACGGAAGGCTGGAAGCGGACGTTCGAGTACATGAAGTCGGTCTACGAAATTCCGGGCAACGAGAAATACGCCTGGGTGCCGAGCGCCTTCGACCAATTTATCAAAAGCCGGACGCTGGCCATGTATCCGGGCCTGAACCATTTCCCCAACTTTAAAGGCGTCGAAAATATGAACTGGGATATCGTCCAGTATCCGCAATTCAAGGACAAGCCGAACACCGGCATGCAGGTGGACGAGTGGATCTTGCACATTACGAAGCAAAGCAAGTACAAAGACCAGGCGTTCCAAGTGCTCGCCTCGATTCTGTCCGAGGATGTGCAGATGGACATGTCGCGCAACGGCCGCTTCCCGATCCTGCAAAACAAGGCGATCCAGGACGAATTCGGCAAAAACATTCCGTACCTGCAGGGCAAAAACTTAAAGGCGATCTTCCTGACGCAGCCGGCCGCACCGGTGCCGCCTAGCAAGGATGGAGCGGCAGGGCAGGCGATCTCGCAGGAAGCGTTCAAGAAAGTGATGAACGGAACGGATATTAACTCGGCTTTGCGCGAAGCGGACGATGCGCTTAACAAAAAAATAGCGGAATCCAACTAATGCCGGTTGCTGCTGTCGCCTGATTACGGAATATGCCATCAAAAAAGCTTGCCGGTAGGAACGCAAACGTACCGCGGAATGGAGTAAAATCGGAAGCAGTTCCTCCCGGGCCGGATCGCCTGTCATGTTGTCCAGAAATGTTACGCATGATATGATTTGGAGAAATATGTTCCTGTCCAGCATCCGGTTTTGAACTTTCTGGAGGTCAAAAGCATGGAAAGCCGTTCCAGCCGCAAAATGTTCCGCTCCCGATTGGATGACCTCGTCAACACGATTCGCGACGAGATTACTTCCGGGCAACGAGTGCCCGGCGAGTTTCTTCCGTCCGAGAGGGAGTTTTCCAAGCAATATAATCTCAGCAATCTGACCGTCCGCAAAGGACTGGAACAGCTTGTTGCCGAAGGGCTGATCGATAAAATTCCGAGAGTCGGCAATAAGGTGACCGGACCTTCGGCCCGCGAAAGCGGGCCTGCCCTGATCCGGATCGGCTATAACACCTCGATTCCCCGCGAAGCCGGGATCGGTTCGCTGCTGGAGCAGTTCCACGAGCTGCACCCGGACATTCGCGTCGAGGCGATTCCGATTACGAACGAGCACCCGGATGTGATCAAGCAGTTTATGGATAACGGCATCCTTGACGTCATCACGCTGAATTACAATCACTACCGCTACTTTCTGGAGAAGGGATGGGCGAACATCTGGGAGCCTGTGCAATCGGACCCGGACATTTACCCGTTCCTGACAGAGGCGTATACGTCGGGCGGCGAGCAGCACGTCATGCCCTTTATTTTCTCGCCGGTTATTCTTTGCTACAACCGGGAGCATTTTCTGGAAAAAGGCGTGCATGAGCCAGACGGGGGCTGGAAGTGGGAGCGGTTGTTCGACAACGCTGCCAAGCTGGCGATACCGGGCGAGAGACTCGGGTTTTACTACCACTTTCTGTCCGCCAACCGCTGGTCGGTGTTTCTGCTGCAGCGCGGCCGGTCGTTCGCGCGGGATGACGGCGGCGAACTGAAGCTGAACGGTACTCCGATGATGGAGGCGTTTCGCTTTTGCCGCGAAGTGCAGGAGCATTTCCCGATCTTGTCGGAGAACATCGCCAACGGCGATTCGGAGCAGCTGTTCATGCAAGGCAAAGTATCGGTCATGATGACGAGTTATTTCCACCTTAATTTTCTGAAGGACAGCCCGATTCCGTTCGATATCGCCCCCGTGCCTCACTTCGGGGACCCGGCTACGCTGCTGATGAGCATCGGCCTCGCCGTCAACCGGAAATCGCCGAACAAGGAAGCGGCTATGACGCTGCTTCGCTACCTGACCTCCTACACCGCACAGCTGGAGATCCGCCGGCATACGTATAGCTTGCCGGCCCTGAAGCCCGCAGCGGAATGGGTCGGGGAGGAGGCCGGCTACCGGCCGTCCCGGTTTTCGCTGTTCCGGGAAATCGTTCCATCGTACCGGTTCTTTACGGAGATGAACATCGGCGAGATCGAGATGCGGATGATCGAGAAGGAAGTGCGCCTGTATTGGGCCGGGCTGGAAAGCGAAGAGACGTTTTGCGCCCGGCTCGAGCGGCTGCTGTCCGCGATCGCGCCGTAAAGCGGACCGGCGGACGAATGAAGAACGGATGACGGGTCCGGCTTCGAGAACACCCCACCTATATTGACGATCTGGAAACCGGAGGCCCTGCCTCCGGTTTTTCTGCGAATGCGCCGCCAGGCAGGAAGGAATACAGCCGGTCTCTCTCGAAAAAAAGAGGGATGAACAGCTGGCAGGCAAGGAGACTTCGATGAAGAAGCAGTGGATTCTAGTTATCGCGGGGATTGCCCTGGTATTGGCTCTGCCCATCTACAGCCTGATCCAGTTTGCCGTCTCGGTCGACCGGAATCCGCGCTCCGTGCAGGGATGGCTCGATCTGCGCGAGTGGGATTTCCGCAAGGACGGGGAAGTCCGGCTGACCGGCGAGTGGGAATTTTACCGGAACCAGCTGTTGACGCCGGACGATTTCGCAGCTGCGGCAGGGACTGGCGGGCAGAAGCCGGAGCTGACCGGCATCATGCACCTTCCCGGCAAGTGGGACGATTACATCGCCGAAGACGGGCTGCCTTCCTCGGCCGGCTATGCGACCTACCGGTTACGGATTATGCTGGGAGAAGGCGAGGATGCGATCTACGGAATCCGGACTACCAATATTCGCTCCGCCAACCGCGTGTTTATGAACGGCAAGGAAGCGGGCGCCAGCGGAGATCCCGGCATATCGGCCGGGCAGGGCAAGTCGGGCAACGTTCCGTACGTGGCCTTCGCTTCGATCCCGGGCGGTCAGGTCGAGATTATTGTCCAGGTGGCGAACTATATCTATTCGCCGGGCGGTTTTTTTTATCCGATGTTATTCGGCGACCAGAAGTCGATTATGGACAGCCGGGAAGAAGCGTTGTTCGGGGATTGGGTCACTGCCGCCGGCTTTCTGATTCCCTGCATCTATTTCCTGGTCCTGCACCGTCTGCGGCGCAAGGAAACGGCGCTGCTTTATTTGGGACTGTTCTGCTGCGCCGCTCTCGTGTACGTGCTGACTCACGGGGAGAAGCTGATGGCGGGACTGATCCCGGGAATGAACTACGAGACGTTCACCCGAATCCAGACGATTTCCTCTGTGTACGTGTATTATTTTCTGCTCCGGTACGTCATGGTCATCGCTCCGTTGTCCTATTCCGGAATCGCTCTTGCGTTATCGCGGATCATGGCTGCAGGCACGATTATCATTGCCGTAGGTTTTCCGATCATTTGGATTTCCAAGTTCGTTCCGTTTCTGGCGATCTCGGTCGTCACGATCGGCTACGTGGTTGCTGCCATGTGGAAAGGAATGCGAAGCCGTTCGGAGGATTCGCTCCTTATGCTGTTAAGCATGCTCAGCATCGTCGTCATGATTGTCGTTTATCTGGTGGACCTGTTGGTCGTGTTCGAGGATCAGATTCTGATTCCGTTCGAGATGCTTTTGTTCGTCACGACACAGGCGCTGCTGCTTGCGAAGCGGTTTGCGAATTCCTTCGTGCAGGTAGAGCAGTTGTCGCAGAGACTGCTTACGCTGGACGGGCTGAAGGATGAGTTTATGGCGAACACCTCCCACGAGCTGCGCACGCCGCTGCACGGAATGATCAATATTTCCCAGTCGCTGCTGGAGGGTGCGGCAGGCAAGCTGAACGAGAAGATGTCCTCCGATCTGGCTCTGGTCGTCTCGACCGGGAAACGATTGTCGCTGCTGGTTAACGATATTCTCGATTTCGCCAAACTGCGGAACGGGCAAATTACGCTCCGCTGTCAATACGTCGATCTCAAGGCGGTATCGCAATCGGTACTGGAAGTAGTCGGACATCTCGCCACCCCGAAAAAAATCCGCTTCGTCCAGCAATGGCCGGAGGAGCTGCCTGGTCTGCATACGGATGAGGACCGGCTCCGCCAGATCTTGTACAACTTGTTCGGCAATGCCGTCAAGTTTACGCGGCAGGGCGAGATCCGGATCAGCGCCGCAGCGGAAGACGGTCACGTGCGTATTTCCGTTGCCGATACGGGCGTCGGGATCGAGCCGGAGCGGATGGCCGATATTTTCAAAGCGTTCGACCAGACCGATCCCGTGGAAAGCGATACGGCCAGCCGGGGAACCGGACTTGGGCTGAGCATCTCCAAGAAGCTGGTGGAGCTGGGCGGAGGACGAATCTGGGCTGAATCGGAGCCGGGACGCGGCTCGGTCTTTCACTTTACGCTTCCGGCCTCAGTTGACGGACCTCCGGTGACGCCCGAATCCAGAAAGCCGGTTCCCGGCGGGGCGGGCCCTGCCGCAGGCTTCAGGCAAACGGCCGCTTCGGCGGCGGATCGGGGGCCTCGCCAGGAAGGGCGGGTGACTGTCTCCACGGTGCTGCTCGTAGATGACGATCCGGTCAATCTGCAAGTGCTGATCAACCTGCTCGCTCTGGAAAACTACGAAGTCATCGCCGTCGATAACGGGAGGGAAGCGCTGGACATCGTCATCTCGGGCCGGCCGGTCGATCTCGTTCTGGCCGACTGGATGATGCCGGAGATGTCGGGACTCGAGCTGAGCCGCGCGATCCGCACCCGGTTTTCGCTATCCGAGCTTCCGGTGCTGATGCTGACGGCCAGAAGCTTGCCCGAAGATATCCGGGTCGGCTTTCAGGCGGGGGTGAACGATTTTCTCAGCAAGCCGGTCGACGCCGACGAGCTGCGCGCCCGCGTGCATACGCTGCTTGCGATGCGAAATTCGGTACGCTCGGCGGTATTGTCGGAGCTTGCTTTTTTGCAGGCGCAGATCAAGCCGCACTTTTTATACAACGCTTTGAATACGATTATCGCCCTCTGCCCGTCCGATCCGGAGCTGGCGACGAGACTGCTCGTCGAGCTGAGCAACTATTTGCGGGCCAGCTTCGATTTCCGCAACAGGGAGCAACTGACCCCGCTGCATAAAGAGGTCGCGCTGATTCAGTCGTACGTTTCGTTGGAGAAGGCAAGGTTCGATAAACGGCTGAAGGTCGAATACAAGATCGACAACGATTCGCTCGCCATGATCCCTCCGCTTACGATCCAGCCGATCGTCGAAAATGCGATCCGGCACGGCGTCATGCAGAAAGCGTCCGGAGGGACGGTGCTCGTCAAGGTGAAGGACACCGGATCTGCAATCAGCGTAACGGTTGAGGACGACGGGGTAGGCATGACGGAGGAACGGCTCGCTTCCGTATTGGCAGGCGAGCTTTCCGAAGGAGGTGTCGGCATCCGCAACATCCACGGAAGGCTGCTGACGCTGTACGGACAGGGACTGCGGATCGAGACGGAGTGGAAGCGCGGGACACGGGTAAGTTTTGAAGTGCCCAAAAGTTTGCCGGCCTCCTGGCGCAAACGGAACAGGGGGGAGAATACAGATGAAAGCCATTTTGATCGACGATGAAAAGCCGGCGCTTATGCAGTTGGAGCGGATGATTCAGACGGACGGCCGGGTCAACGTCACGGGGACCTATATGAACCCCCGCGAAGGCTTCGCTCACCTCGCCAAAGATAAAACCGACATCGTCTTTCTCGATATCGGGATGCCGGAGATGAACGGACTTCAGGCGGGGGAATACATCCAGCAGATCGATCCCGACATCCGGATCGTATACGTGACGGCGTATGCGGATTATGCGCTGGATGCTTTCGAGCTGAACGCGCTCGATTACGTATTGAAGCCGGTCGATCCGCTTCGCTTCGCCAAGACGATCGCCCGGATCGAAGAAGACAGACGCCGGAGCCTGCGTCCGGCAGCAGTCTTGCAGGAGCCGGCGGTGCTTTGCTTGAAGCGGCTTACGCTGCAGGATGCCGCCGGTGCCGGCGACAGGCTGAAGTGGAGGACGCAAAAAGCGCAGGAGCTGCTCGCGTATCTGATTCATATGCGGGGGCAATGGGTGACGAAGGATGCGATCATGGATCAGCTGTGGCCGGAGTATAAGCAGGACAAGGCGATTACGCACCTGCACACGTCGGTATACCAGATCCGGAGGATGCTGAAGGAATGGGGAGCGGTCTCGGCGGGAGTGGAATATTCCCAGGACAGCTACCGCATTATCCTGGACGGGATTGCGACCGACGTAGAGCAATTCGAGCAGGGGGAGGCGGACGAACCGGCGATGACGGAGAGCGGCTGGCAGCGCAATGACCGGCTGCTGGCCCTCTATCGCGGCGATTATCTCGAGGAGCACGATTACGATTGGGCGAAAGCGGCTAGAGGAGAGCTTTCCCGCCGTTTCGTCCAGCTCAGTCTGCATACGGCCGCGTACGAGCTCGCTACCGGCAGGGAGCGGCTGGCGATCCGCCGGCTCGGGACGGTGCAGGAGAAAGAGCCTTATTCAGAGGAATGCTGTCTGCTGCTCATGAAGGCGTATGCGTCCTTGAAAGACTACGGTTCGCTTACTAGGCAGTACGAATCGTTTGTACGGGTGCTTCACACAGACCTCGGCATCGAACCGGACCGCGAGACTGTGGAGGCATACAGACGATTTGTCCAGGAATTGGCTTGATAAACCCGAAAAACGCAAGACGGCATGCGCCGTATCTCCCGGACCTGAGGAGGACGGTGCGTGCCGTCTTGCGCTGTATTGTTGACTCTATCGCTGGACTCTTACGCCTCTGTCGCTGGGCTGTATCGCCCGGATGTCTGTTGGATTCCGCTTACAGTTTCAGCTCACCGGGCGTGACTCCCCAATATTTGCGGAAGACGCGGATAAAATAACCGGTATCCTTAAAACCGGCCATGGCGGAAGCGTCGCTGACCTTACAACCCTGCTCCATCAGTCGTTTCGCGTAGTTCATCTTTTTCTCCATCACGTAGTCCGAGAACGATTGCGACGTTTCCTGCTTGAACAGCCGGCTTAAGTGGGAGGCGTTCACATGCAGCCTTTCGGCCGCTACGCTCAGTGTGAAGAACTGCTGGTCCATCTCCTGCTCGACCATATCTTTCAGCCGCTGGACGAGCGGATGGACAGACGATTTTCGCATCTTGCCCGAGTATTCCGCTACCCGCACAGCCGCCCGGATCAGCCTGTCGTAGCCTTCCTCTTTCAGCGAGACGGAGTGGAGGTCCAGAAACGAATCGTATTCTTCCCCGACCGCCTCGTTCATCGTCCAGCCTTTGCGTTCCATAAACCGGGCGAGCAGACCGCTGAGATACAGAAAATGTCCGCGGATCTCCCCGGGCGCCGGCGCCGGGCCGAGCCGCTCCTCCAGCAGTTTCTCCATGGCGGCCCTCGTCTTCCGGGGGTCTCCCGTCTCGAGGCCGATCTCCAGCATTTTCTCCGGATCGGGCGGTTCCGCCGGCGAAGCCGCACGCTTAGAGGGCGAACCGGCACCGGTTTTTCGCGAGGCGGGAGCGGCGTGGATCAGCTCGATGCGGACCGGCTCCGAATCGTTCTCGTTTTCCTGGACATGCACCGCCACCACTCCGGATAACCGGTCGAACAGCCAGCCGGCGGCTGCGGAGCCTTTTTTGGATCGGGACGTTTCCTTGTACTCGGTTCCGTTTACTTTAACTTTCAAAGGTTTGCCTGCGCTGCGGAGATGCAGCAATACTTCGTAGCTTCGGCGGGCCGGCATGCCGTTGTAACGCCCGTTGCGGCAGCCGATCGATACGGACGTCCGGCGGTCGCTGCTTGCGCAAGCAAACTCCGTGAGGGCGAATTCTCCGTTCTCATAGCCGAAAGTAACGCCGTCGTCCTCATACAGCGTAAACCCGCTCTCCCCGTGCGGGTACAGATGCAGACTCATCGGTTCGACCGGTTTCTGCCCGATATGATCCATCTCCGGCCACATGGGTAGGATGGTGCCGGCTTTGACGAACAGCGGTCCGCCAGTATCCTTCGGCGCGTCGTATTCCAGATCAAGCGGTCCGATGTAACGTTCGCCTGTCCAATAATCGATCCATGTCCCTTCCGGCAAATAAACCCGGTTCGTAAACGCCGCAACCAGAAAAGCATCGCCGAACATATATTGCATCGTCAGGCTGCGCGCCCTCGGATCGCCTGGATAGATCAGCGGCATCGCTCTGACGATCGGCAAACCCGTCCGGGAAGCCGTATGCGCGGCTGAGTAAATGTAAGGAAGCAGCCGGTAGCGAAGCTTCGCATACTTTTTGAACAGATCCCGGAGACCAGTGTCCAGCAGCGCCGGATGTCTCCAGTACGCCCAGCTGTTTACTTTGGAACATGGCTGCAAAAAGCCGAAATGAATGCCTTCCGGAGAGTGGATGTCCATTTCGTACGTCACGCTGGAGATGCCGGATAAACTGTCATTTAAGAGGGTGATCAAGGAGTAGTCCCCGCCGACTCCTTCGCCGAGCCCGCCCGTCCACATCGAAGCAAAGCGTTGGATGCCGGCATATCCGGCAACGGTAAAGATCATAGGGCGTGTCGACGTCTGGCTCCTGAAGCCGTCGTACATCTGCTTCGCAAGCAGCAGCGGATACAGATTGTTCATCTCGCTGTTGCTCATCCCGTTGCTCCACATCTGGTCCGGCAGCCCGAGCAGCTGGCTCATTTCGCTTAGTTTAAATGCGCTTACACCCTGATCTACAAAGGGTTTCAGATGGGCATACCAGCCTTCGTCCAGCTCATCCGGCAGTTCCTCCTGACCAGGCGCGATTCCGCCGCCGACCGGAGCAAGATGCCGCTGCGCTAGAGCCTGCTCCTCGTACCGGCTCAGATCGTAGTTGCAGCATAACCATAAACTAAGCTTAAAGCCCATCCCTTTCAGCGTCCCGATAAACGTATGCTGCCCCTTCGGGCTCCAGCCGGGGATATAAAATCGTTCCGGATGCCATCTCTTGGAGGTCGAGTAATCGTAGCGCTTCTCCATCCAGGTTGGCTCCAGGCCGATCAGATCGCAGGGGATTCCTTCCCGGCGGAATTTCAGAGCATCCTCGATCAATTCGCGGGCATTGGCCTGCTCGTTGCTTATGAAGGATAAACCGTACGCCCAGATCGGAAGAAGCAGCGGTCGACCGGCAAGCCCCGTATACTCGTATAGCAGATCTGCATAGCTGCTTCCTGTGAACAGGATATAGTCCAACTGGTCTCCGGGGATGCAAAAGCGGATCAGGTCGGAATCCGTATGCGCGATATCGATCTCGTGATGAAGTGTCGTATGGATAAATAATCCCCAGCCCCGGCTGCTCATCAGGAACGGGGCCGGTGCGTGAGCTTCCCGTTTCTGGAGCCGCATGTGAGCGAGATGCCCGCGCTTCATCAGCTTGTCGCGGGTTTCGTCGCCGAGTCCGTACAGGAGCTCGTCCGGGTACAGCTGGAAGCTGGCTCCGCAGCAGGACTCCGCCCCGCTATGGGGAGCTGCGATCTGGCGGGTGAGAACTTCGTCGTCCGCCCCGTACAGCGTATAGGTACCCTCGCGGCGGTCTGCCTGGAGAGCGGCGGCTCCGGTCTTTATCGTGATCCGGTCTCCATCTTCTTCTACTTCAATCGCTGCCGGATCGGGGGGCAGACGTACGATTCCGTAACGGACCAGCGGCGGCTCCGGAAAGTGCTCCGTTTCACTCACGCGGATGCGAAACGTGCGGGGGGTAATGGCTTGCAGACGAACATAAGCCCCAGCGGCGGTCCGAAATTGAACATCAGAATGTTCGCGTTGTTCTCCGAGCACGAGATCCCCCCTTAGGACAACTGTAATTTACCGAATATTATAGCATAGAATGCGCCATTCCCTCATGAAATTACGATGCTCTGCAATCAGACTCCCTATGTGATGTAAGCGAATACATCGTATAATGGCTCTAATGTCCGAATTAACCATACATCACAGGGGGTAACCATTCATGATGAAAAAGTCTTGCGTTATTCGTCCGCGCACCGTTCTTGTTCCCGCCATTCTTGCGCTTATCCTCTCGGCCTGCAGCTCAGGAGGCGGCACCCCGGCCGCCGGAGAGAAGGACGGGAAGGCGGCTCCGTCCGTAACGGACGATCAGAAAGCGGTCGAGCTTACATTTTACCTTAATTCGATGACCAAGAAAGAATTCGATGAAATTTATGCGCCGATCATCAAGGCCAAATATCCGAATTATGTATTAAAAACAGCCGAACCGGCGGTCAAAGGACAGGAGATCCAAAATCTCGTCGCAGCCGGCTCTGTGCCTGACATCGTAGTCGGTACCAAAGGAACGATCTCCTTTGTAATGGAAGAATACGGGCTGTCGGAAGATATCTCGGAGCTGATCAAAACCCGGAAGTACGATTTGACCCGGATCGAGCCCGTCTTCATCGATGCGATGAAAGGTTACGCCGGCGGTAAAGTGATCGGACTTCCCGTCAACGCCCCGGCCAATGCGCTGCATTACAACAAGACGTTATTCGATAAGTTCGGCGTGGCGTATCCGAAGGACGGCATGACGTGGGACGACGTGTATGAGATTGCCAAAAAGATGACGCGTTTCGAGGACGGCGTCCAGTATCGCGGCTACAGCGAGCGATGGCATCAAATCTTCATGGAATTCAACCAATACTCCTTGCCGTATCTCGATCCGAAGGAAGACAAGGCGGCCGTCAATACCGACCAATGGAAAAAGATCGTCGACGGGATCGTCCGGTTCTACAAGCTGCCCGGCTTGAAATTCGACTCCAAAACCGGTTACACCGAGGAGGATTTGAAAGTATTTGAGACCGGCGTCTCCGCCATGACCGTATTTGCCCGGCCGGACAATTACAAAACGTTCGAGTGGGATATCGTATCCGTCCCGACCTATAAGGATAAACCGAACATTGGACTTGCCGGAAGCGCGCGCTATTTCTTCATCACGAACACGAGCAAGGAGAAGGAGGCGGCTTTTAACGTCATGTCGCATCTGACTTCGGACGAGGTGCTGCTAAAGCTGTCCAAGGTGGGAATCGCTCCGCCGCTGGCCCAAATGCCGGAAGAGATGAAGAAAGCGTTCAACCAGGACAATCCGCTTTACCAAGGAAAACACGTCACCTCGTTTTTCTACAACAAGCCGGCTCCGGAGCCTCTGATCCGAGCGGCGGGCCTGACGCCTTTCACCAAATCGCAATCGATCTTGATCGGCGAAGTGATGAAAATGATCGTCGAAGGCAGCGAAGTTGACGCCAATACGGCTTTACGAACGGCCGAGGAGCTGATCAACAAAGGGATCTCCGAAGCGAAAGCGGCCAAGAAGTAAGGAGGGGCAGCGCTTCCCCTTGAGCTGGGACGGGAGACTGGTCAGAGTTAGCGGGGAATAAAAGAAAGAGCGTCTATAAGCCTGCGGATGACCGCGGGCTTTTGGTCTTTGCGTGTGGGGCGGGTCCAGTTGGGAGCGCAGGTGTAACTCCAGATGGAGAGCTGCAGTTCGGGGGCGGCCGCAGGCATTTATGCTGGATATGATAAGGAAACAACTGTCTCACTTTCGCATGTGTATGGTGGAAGAGAGTGCAACTTGATCGTTGTTACCGGCTGTGGTCTCTATATCGTGATTAAGCATCCATCCGCCGACTGCTCCCGGCTCTAGTAGAAAAACATCGCCGATGTCGCCATTCTGCCCGAATGGCCGGATGAAGAACGGTCCGCCGGTATACCGAGCGCCTGTCCAGTAGTCGATCCATTCGCCGTCAGGCAAATAGATCGTCTCCGTAAAGGCGCCGACCAGCAGCGAATCGCCGAACATGTACTGCTGCAGCAAATTTCTTTTTGCAATAATTGCAGGTTTGACTAAATGAACACTCCTTTACCATTTTTACGGATTCATTTTACGATACTGTAATGGCGAGCATTGGCTCAATTTTTTAAATATTTTAATAAAATGAGAGATGTTTTCAAAACCTACATCGGCGGCAATATCACTCACCTTCATGTTGGTTTTTCTTAACATCTTTTGTGCTTCTTTGATTCGCACCGTTGTTAAATATTCTACGAAAGAAAAGCCTGTCGCCTTTTTAAATATTCGACTCAAATAATAGGGGCTAATATAAAACTGTTTTGATAACGTTTCCAATGTAATTCGGGAATGATAGTGTTGATTAATATACTGGACAACTTCCGCTATTTTTGTTTGTAAAAGGTTTTCGTTATTTTCATTTTGCTGTAATTTTTTTTCAGAACAGCGTAATGAAAAAATAAATAAATGTATTAATAATGCCTCCATAAACTCCTCATGTCTTAACGATCGAACACTACTTTCTTCTTTAATTTCATAAAATAGGTCTTCGATGTATTTTTGTTCGTGAACGTTTAATGAAAGGATAGGGCTATCCAAATTAAAAGGCGAGTGTGGATCATCAAGCAAATACTGTTTATTTCCTAATGCGGCTTGATCAAAATAAAGAACAACACGTTCATGATCGTGTTTTCCGGTCGTAGTCGTCTTATGAACAGCATTTTTTTTTATAAATACAAGGTCTCCTTGTGTAACATGGTAAAAGTGACCGTCTATGAAATAATTTCTTTCACCGGATAACAAGTAATAAATTTCATAATTGCTGTGAAAATGATGAGTTGGCATATTAAAAGGTGCTGAACGCTTATCATATTGAATGGAAAAGTAGTGTGTGCTCGCTCTTCGTATAATTGGGTTTTGATCCATTCCGGGCGTACCTCCTCGCGAACTATTTGAGCGCAAGATAAGTGGATTTTTTTAAAAGTAAGCAATTTCATTAAAGAAATTAATGTTAATATGCGCTATTCTATTCGTACATCTTATCATAATTAGTAATTAAAAGGGAGGATTGTGAAAATGAGACGATATTTGTCTGGAAGTGTCTTTATATTGATTATTTTAGGGGTTTTATCCGCGTGCGGGAACAAGGAAGGGGGGGCGTTAAACGAAGAAACCAATATAAGTGAAAACATGCAGGAAGAATTGAAACCGGTTACGTTAACGCTATATCCACAAGTGGCAGTGACTAAGGAAGATTTTCAAGTTTTATTTGCTGAACCTGTGCGAAAAAAATATCCGCATATTGAGTTAATGATGATTGATAAAAGTGGCGGAAATACGCTGCAAAATTTATTCACAGCGGGAACACCTCCGGATATGAATCTCATATTCCAAGGAGATTTACCGCAGCTCCGTAATATGGATGTGCTGGAGGATATGACAGAGCTTATTGCAAAGCATAAATTTAATCTTAATCGTTTTGAACCAGCTTATATTGAGGCAATCAAGGTGAATTCCGATACAGGATCGGAAATATACGGGATTCCCTACTCTGTTAACTTTAGCGCTTTATATTACAATATTGATATTTTTAATAAGTTCGGTGTTGCTTATCCCGAGGATGGGATGACTTGGGAAGATGCGATCAAATTGGCTAATAGATTATCTCGCATTGAAGATAATGTAACCTATCGGGGATTGGATCCGGAAAGTGTGGGGCGGATTGCGACCCTGTTATCGCCACAAAAAACAGATCCGGCGACGAATAAATCGAATTTTAATACAGACAAATATCGAAAAGCATTCGAAATGGCATACAAGATATACTCGATTCCTCATAATGGTTATGTACCGAATAAGGGGCGTGCATCGTTTTGGACGCAGCAAAATATCGCCATGCTTGCTTCGATCAACGTCATTCCCTTTTTAAAGGAACCGAGTGAAAAGGGATTAAATTGGGATATTGCTCAACACCCGAGTTTTGCAGACAATCTAAACGTATATGGTCAAGTCGATGGCAATTATATTATGCCGTTGAAAACAAGCAAACATAAGGACGACATTATGAGAGTCATTGAAGCTGTAACTTCGGATGAAGCTCAGATGGTCAGTGCCCGCCAATTGGCGAGATTAACTCCATTGAGAAATCCGGATATTAAAAATGCACTCGGAGCCGATGTCCCGCATGTTCAAGGGAAACGTATCCGTTCGATTTTTAAAAGTCAGCCGGCTCCCTATTTAAAGCAAGGATTATACGATGGGAAATCGACAAATATTTCAAACCAAGCGTTAATCGATTTGTTAGATGGAAAAGACTTAAACTCCGTGTTACGGGATGCAGAGGAACAGCACAATAAGAATTTGGAAACGGAAATGAATAAATAAATACATACGAAGGGGAGCTGGGAAAATGTCCACTAAACAAGAGCCTGCTCGTATCCATGAAAACCCAAAAGTGAATCGTAGAAAAATGCTGAAATACTTGGGGGCTGCTGGTACGGTGGCAGTTGCCGGTACATTGATGAGTAGCAAGATCGGATTATCCAAAGGTCAAGCGGTCGATCACAACTCGGGAATCATTCGGGAAATTGCAGAAGAAGTGGTACAGGACCATCTAGTCGATGTGTGGTCGGATATTCGCAGTCGGGGGATCAATGTATTGCTCCCCCCGGCCCCGTTAGTCGGGGCGAAAGGCGATGGGATCATAGACGATACCGAAGCTTTTCGCCAATTAGCTGCGCTTGGATTACCGCTATTCGTTCCGAAGCCGGAACACTTTTATAAAATTACCGGAACGATTCATTTGAAAAACTCGATGTTTGGTGTGAATATGCCGATGATCAAGATGGTCGATTCCGATGGGTCACGGGATAAAATTTTGTTGCAAATTGCAAATTATCATGGGAATGGTCTAGTGATTGAAGGATTGCATTTATTGAGTGATTACGATGGTTCATCGCCGCCGCAAGGCGATGCGGAATACGCCCATGGTGTGAAAATCATGAGTTCCAAAAATGTTTTTGTACGTAACAACAAGATTGAGTTGATGTTTGGCGATGGGGTGATGATTGGAAATTCTGGCGAGCTTCCCCGTTACAGTGAAAACATTCACGTGACCCGTAATGAAATTGTGAATCCTCGGCGTGGATGTGTAGTCGTCATCTCTGGCAAATCGATTTGGATTGAAAACAATAAAATCGAAGATAACCATTCGTATGTTGGTTCCGTTATATTGGAAACGGATAATGATAGCAACGAAATCATGGAAGACATCACGATTGCAGGGAATAAATTTAGCTCCAACGGGAATTTCATTCAAATCCATTCTAAAAATAATGAATACCATGGGATAAAAATATTGAACAATGTAGGCGCTTCCAGCTATTTTGTACGGGCGACTACGCGATACGATGACTCACCACGCATGATGCGTGATGTAGAGATTATAAACAACATTTTTTATGCTGGCAAAGGCGCCTCCCGCTTTTTACATTTACGCTGGTGTCCAGGGGTAAAGGTTGAAGATAATATTGATTACGGCACGGGGGCTAACGGGTGGACGATCGCGAACAATGAAGGGATTAAAATTCGACGTAATGATATTATGGGAACCCGACCGATTGCGATGGCATTAACGCAAGAAAACATGCTCATTGAACATAATTATATTAAAGATTCGACGGTCGCTGAACCATATGGAGCCATCCGTTTAACCCGATTTTCAGGTTCAATTGTGCGCGGGAATACAATTAGAACAGCGAAGTGCGGTATTTCGTGTGAGGATGAAAATCCAGTGAAAGATGTGTTGTTTGACGGGAACTATATTCACGCGACGAATCGACATATTAATTTAGCGGGAATGCCTGCGAACAATGAAATCGTCATTACTTCAACAAATGTTTATATAGGCGGCGTTGCCGACAATGCTGTTTTTAACGGCGAGAAGCTCAAGCAATGGCACTCCCCGATTAGCAATAAAAGCATCATCGGTGTGAAGTGGGCAGAACAACAGCCGACAGAAGGCGTTTGGGTGCAAGGAGATTTAGTATATCGTGTTCATCCTTCCTCAGGAGGTTACTTAGGCTGGGTATGTGTGCAATCTGGTGATTATGCCGGGACACCACCGGTTTTCAAGCAATTCGGACTTATCGAGAGTTAAGAACAAATGTCGACTTCTTGTAAAGAGCGGCAAGTTGACAGTTTTCAAATTGACCTACAATGGAAAAATGACGAGCTTCGGGATGTCGCACGGCTTGACGGGTTAACGTGCTTCATCACAAACATGAATAAGAAATTACTGCGACAAAACGCAAAATGCTTAAAATTCAAGAAATAACAGATGTGCAGCAAGCTTTCTTAACGGCTCTGGAATGTGAAAAAGCAAATGACCCCAAGTTCAAAAAACAAGTCCTTGAACATGCAGAAAACTGCTTGTAGTACCAAAACCAGCATTCAAAAACCTGCAAAGCCTTGCTACGCCTGATGCTGGAAAATTATGTCGCCAAACTCGGGTTATTAAATTTAAAAATTACTTTTCTAAAAAATAAGAGCTACTAAAATAAATACTAAAAACTCTTATTGTCGGCATATAGAGGCTGTCGATTCAATGTGTAGAAGGGATCGCAGGGCGTTCCAAGTGAAAAGTTGCCTTCTTCTGCTCAAACAGGTTGCCCGGAATCCCTGGATGGAATCAGGATGGTAAGGTAGGGGATTCCAGACAAAACTCGCCAGAAGCTCATCTTTTCCCTTTTGGTTGTCCACATGGTATCGACAGCCTCATCTAACAGGCGAGCAGTGGTCGTTAGCAGAAGTTTCATTTCCTCTATACGGAGGTTTCCTCTGTATTTTAAGCAAATTTGCATAAATAACGGAAGTAATCGTTCCGCTATCCACCTTTCTGGACGGTTTCAGGGCGGCTCTGTCGGTGGCGTCGGCTCACTTCTGCAGAAGCTCGACGGTCACGTCCGCCAGCCTCGCCGGGTCCTCGGTGACGAGCAAGCGGACGGCAGCTGCTACCTCGTCATACGTCCATGCGTTCGCCGGGCTGTCCGCCGATTGTTCCTCGCCGGATGTCCGCTTCGGCTCCTCCTGCCACGGCTGGCCGTTGACCGTGACCTGTGCAGGCTTTGTGCTCACATGCACGAACAGCTCGAATGTGCGGGTGTCCGGCATCCCCTCATAGCGGCCTTCCCGGGGGCCGATCCCGATAACGGTGCGCCCGCCGGCGTACTGGCTCCGGATGCGGGTGACCGCCACCTGCTCCTCCAAATACTGGTATGTCGCTCCGTCGTCCTCGTAAAGCGTAAACTCGCTGTCTCCGTACGGGTAGACGCGCAATCCGATCCGCTCCAGCGAAACTTCGCCGACATAGTCCATCTCCGGCCATTCGGGCAAAATGGCGCCGGCGCGGATGAAGAGCGGTCCGCCGGCATGGCCGGGAACGCTCACTTGCAGCTCTTGCCCGCCGGTGTGCCGGGCGCCGGTCCAATAGTCGATCCATTCGCCGGCAGGCAAATAGATCGTCTCCGTAAAGGCGCCGACCAGCAGTGAATCGCCAAACAGGTACTGCTGCAGCAAATTGGCGCAATTCGGATCGTCCGGGTAAGCAAGCGGCATCGCGCGAACGATCGGCAGGCCGGTCCGGGCGGCGGTATGGGCTGCGGAATAAATGTAAGGCAGCAGCCGGTAGCGAAGCTTGGCGTACAGCTTGAACATCTGCAGCTGTTTCTTGTCGAGCAGCCAAGGGTGGCGCCAGTAAGCCCAGCTGTTCACCTGCGACCATGGCTGCAAAAATCCGAAATGAATGCCAGCCGGAGTGAAAACCTCCATGTCGCAGCTCGTATTCGTATGTCCCGACAATCCGTGATTCAGAACGGATACGAGCGGCCTCGGACCGCCGCCGGTATCTCCCGCCCAGGTGGCCGCATAGCGCTGGATGCCCGCATATCCGCCGGCCGAGTAGATCATCGACCGCCGCCCGGTCCGCTCCTTGAAGCCGGTATGCATTTGCTTGCCGAGCAGCAGCGGGTACAGATTGTGCATGGCGTTGTCGTCCAGCCCGTTGCCCCATTTCCGGTCGGGGTGCTCCAGCGTCTGGTTGGCGGCGTCCATCTTAAATGCGGCGACTCCCTGATCGACGAATTTCTGCAGGTGGGCGAACCACGGCTCTTCCGGCTTCGTAATTTTATCCATGTAGGTTGGCTCCTGCAGCCGCGTATCCTGCTCGTAATCGTCCGGGTGCAAGTCGGCGGGGCTGGTGTCCGCCGGGTCGGCTTCGTCCGCTCCTCCGGCCAGACGTTCTTCATGATGCGTCAAATCGTAGTCGCAGCACAGCCATAAGCTCAGCTTGAACCCTTGTCTCTCCAGTGCCCCGATAAAGGTGCCGGGTCCTTGCTCCGCCCAATAAGGGAGATAAAAGCGCTCGGGATGCCAGCTCTTGTTCAGCGAGTAGTCGTAACGGTGCTCCATCCATCCCGGCTCCAGCCCGATCAGGTCGCACGGAATCCCTTCCCTGCGGAATTGAACCGCGTCGTCGAGCATCTCCCGGGCGGTTGCCTGCTGGTTGCAGACGAAAGTCAGTCCGTAAGCCCAGAGCGGCAGCAGCTGAGGCTTGCCGGTCAAGTTCGTATAATGATCGAGCAGACCCGCGTAGCTGTCCGCTGCGATCAGATAAAAGTCCAGCTCGCCGCTGCGTCCCCAGAACCTCAATTTATCTGCCACCGTCTTGCCGATATCGACCGAATGGCGGGAGGTGGTGTTAACGAACAATCCCCAGCCTTTGCTGCTCATTAAATACGGAATCGGCGCATACGACTTCACGTTGAGTACCCACATGTCCAAGCGGTGTCCCCGCTGCTCGATCCGGTCTCGGGTGACATCGCCCAGCCCGTAGAAACGTTCATCCTCGGACAGAACGAATTCCGCTCCAAATCCGCTGCGGGTCGACCAAGGAGGGACGGAACTGGCGGTCAGCATCGTCCCGTCCGGTTTCCTTAAGCATACGGTGCCGCTGCCAGTATCGATGTCGAGCATGGCGCCGGCCGTCCGGATCGTCAGCCGTTGTCCGTCCCGGTCCGTCTCGTAATCCGCCTCATAATCCGTCTCGCCGTCCGGGTGGGTAATAACGCCGTAGCGGACGAGCGGCGGCTCCGGAAACGCGTCCGACTCGCTTAGCCGGACCCGGAACGTGTGCGGAGCGACGGGTTCGATTCGCATATACCCGCCGCCGCTCACCTGAAACTGGATAAACTTATGCGGCCGGGCTCCCTTTGCGGTATGTGGAACAAATGCAGATGGTGTCGACATTCGGTTACCCCTTTCCCTTGAATAGGCCCATTATAGGCGGAATCCGTCCGGGGAAAGTAGGCAATTCGGTTGCATCTTATCGTAATCTGATGCGTTCCTGTCGGATTATAGCGTACCGCTCTGAACCGTTTCATGTTCCGCCTGTGCATAAAGCCGCATCCGCCAAGTTGTGGACAAGCGCTTCTGTGGATATGTGGATGAAACTTGGAATATTAACGGGATAAAGGATTTTTCCCCTGTAGATAGTGTGCATAAATTTGTGTATAAGTGCATGAAAAATGTCGGATCGCGCCGCTGCTTTGTCGAATCAAACGGTGACCGGAGCAGGCTGTTGAGCCTGGGCCGCCGCTGCCGTCGCTGTCGCCGAAGCTGCCGCCACCTCGGCGATTTCCAGCCCTTCGGGCCGCATCGCCTTCAACTGCTTCTCGTACAGCTCGCGGTACAGGCCGCCTTTCTGGAGCAACTGCTCGTGCGTACCGTGTTCGGCAATATGGCCGTTGTCCATGACGAGAATGATGTCGGCTCTGACGACGGTGGCGAGCCGGTGCGCAATAATGAAGGTGGTGCGGTTTTTCATCAGATTGTCGAGCGCCTCGGTGACGACCGCTTCCGATTCCGCATCCAGGGCGGACGTCGCTTCGTCGAGAATTAATATTTTCGGATCTTTGAGCAGCGCCCGCGCGATCGCCAGCCGTTGCTTCTGTCCGCCCGACAGCCGCAGTCCGCGTTCTCCGAGCACGGTACTGTAGCCTTTCTCCCATTTCATAATAAAGTCATGGGCGTTGGCTGCCTTGGCCGCTTCAATCACTTCATTCATCGAAGCTTCCGGCCGTCCGTAGACGATATTGTCGTAGACGGTTCCGGAGAATAAGATATTATCCTGAAGCACGACCGCAATCTGCTTCCTCAAGTCGTGCAAATCGTATTCCTTAATATCCCGTCCGTCGAGATACAACGACCCCTGATCGGCATCGTAAAACCGCGGAATGAAATTGATCAGCGTCGATTTGCCCGCACCGCTCGGGCCGACCAGTGCGACGACCTGACCGGGCTTCGCGTGAAAGCTTATCGATTCGAGCGCGGTCCGTGATTCGACCGTTGTCGGCAGTACGGTCGGATTCGTCTTGGGCGGATACCAGTAGAACGACCGATCCGGCTTTTGCAGCTCGACCAGATCGGGATCGTTATGGACCGTATCGGTTCTCGGGGCCGGAAGCTCCGTCTCGTACGTAAACGAAACGTTTTTGAACCGGATATCGCCTTGGCACGATTTGAGCGGCAGCGCATTGTCCTTGTTGCGCACGTCCGGCTCGACGTCGAGCAGCTCGAAGATTCGCTCGATATTGGTCATCGCATTTTGAACCGTGACGTTCACGTCGGCGAAACGCTGGATCGGCCCGTACATTTGACCGAGGAAAGCCTGGAACGCAATCAGGGAACCGATGCTCATCTCGCCGTTCAGTACGAACGCCCCGCCGACCGCCCAAGTGATGAGCGTGCCGGAATGCCCGACGATTTCGCTGATCCGCCCCAGCAGGTTGGACAGCAGCTGAGCGGCCAGCGAATGGTTGATATGACGGCCGGTCTGCTTGTCGAACCGCTCAAGCTCCGTATGTTCCCCGTTAAACGACTGGACGACCTTCATCCCCGAGATTCTCTCGACGAGCACGCCGGATATGCGCTCCATCTGACGGTTCACCGCCCGCGACGCGTACCGGATCCGGATGTTCAGGTTCGTGAACGACAAATAGTAGATCGGCAGCAGCCAGAGCGACAGCAGGGCGAGATGCCAGTTCAGCGAGAAGAGGAAGAAGGCAGCAAAAATAACCATGACCAGATCGAACAGCACATTGATCACAGTATTTCCTACCAAATTTTGCGCTCCGTTGACATCGTGAATGACCCGGGACAACAACCCGCCGACCTGCTGGTTATCATAAAACCGCTGCGACATTTTCTGGATGTGCTCATACACTTGCCTTCTTACAAAAGCAACCATCTGGCTTCCCAGCCGCGCCGTGAGCAGGCTTTTGAAAAACGAAACGACGACGCTCATCGCATAAATCGAGGCGAAAATAACGACGACTTTTTTCAGCGTCCAACCGGAATCCGACTGACCCAGCACATCGTCAATCAAAATTTTGGTCAGCCACGGACTTGACAGCGGCACGACATACTGGAGCATGCCCAATGCGACGATCGCCGCCAAGTAGTGCCAATAAGGCTTGACGAATTGCAAATACCTCCGGATCAGCTTCTTCTTGGATGACTCCGTGCTTGTACTCGTCCCCGTTTCCGTTCCCGTTCGCGTACCCTTACCCGTTCCTGAATCGCCGCCAGTGCTCATGGCTCTTCCTCCCCTTGGTCCATCCATCCGTCTTTTTTTAGGTGATTATCGGCAAATGCGAACATGTGTGCGATTTGCCACATTTTCCCCCACATTTTATAACCATACGGGGTAATTGTTAAGAACGGTTGAAGGGGGGGAGACGCTTTATTACGTCAGCTTCGTGAACAAACGATGCTTTATCCCATCATTTCATCGAATTCCTTACTATTTTGCAATTATAGCCCGCGGGTGCCGATAACGGATGTTTGCTCGGTCCGTAATGTGTAGTTTTCGTAAAAATCAAATTATCTTTGTGAATAAAAAAATACGAGACATGGCGGAAAACGGCGCCACAAGCGGCTAAATTCAAGGAGCCCGCGGACAAGTCCGGCCAGATTTCAGGGAAAAAACCGGAAAAAACACTTTACAAAATTGAGAGTTATCTTTATGATTAAATTAATTAAATTCAGGATCGATTTTATAGGAGGGGCCTATGCTTCTAACGTTCGAAAAGCTGAAGAAACGAATCGCGCAACTGGACCAGTACCGCTATCTCGATCATCGTGAAATACCGTTTTACCGGATGTGGATCGACCGGCAAGCCGAGGTCGGCGCCATGCCGCCGGATCATGCGGAGTGGGGGGGCATCACGGTAGGCGAGCGGTGGAGCGGCTACGACCTGACGGCGTGGCTGAAGGCCGACGTTTTCGTTCCTTCGGAATGGTCGAGCCGGACTGTGGTCGGCTTGTTCGACTTCGGGAAAACCGGGGCCGGCTACAACTCGGGGTTCGAATCGCTCCTGTATGTGAACGGCTCGCCTTATCAGGGAGTTGGCAGCAATCATAAAGAAGTATTTTTCTCCGAATCGTTCGTCGGGCAGAAGGTTGAGCTTCTATTTAAAATATGGAGCGGATTAAACGGGGAGTCGGGACTGAAGACCGATCTGGAGCACCGCTTCACGATGTCGGTCCTCGCCTTGCTGGACAAGGAAACGGACGATCTGTACTACACGGCGTTCGCGGTATGGCATACGGTCAAGGTTCTGCCGGAGAACAGCTGGGAGAAGCAGGCGCTGTTGAAAGCGCTTGACCGCTCGCTGCTGCTGCTCGATTGGCGGGTGCCGGGCGACGAGGCGTTTTACGCCAGCGTCCGGGAAGCGAACGCGAAGCTGAAGGCCGAGCTGGACGCTCTGCCGAAGTTCCAGCCGCTTACGGTCCGCTGCATCGGCCACACGCATATCGACGTAGCCTGGCTGTGGCAGCTGAAACATACGAGGGAGAAGGCGGCGCGCTCATTCTCGACCGTGCTCCGTCTGATGGAGCAGTTCCCGGATTATGTGTTTTTGCAGACGCAGCCTCAGCTGTACGAATATATCGAGCACGATTATCCGGAGCTGTTCGCGAAGATCAAGGAACGGGTCAGCGAAGGCCGCTGGGAGGCGGGCGGCGCGATGTGGCTCGAGTCGGACTGCAACATTCCATCCGGCGAATCGCTTGTCCGCCAGCTGCTGTACGGGATGCGTTATTTCGAGGAGAAATTCGGCGCCAAATGCGAGTATTTATGGCTGCCTGACGTATTCGGCTACAGCTGGGCGCTGCCGCAAATTTTGCAGAAAAGCGGTCTGAAACATTTCATGACGACGAAAATCAGCTGGAACGTCTATAACCGGTTTCCGCACGATACGTTTTACTGGCGGGGGATCGACGGCACTGAGATCTTGACGCATTACATTACGACGCCGGACCCGGACCTAGCCGACAGCCCGTTCACCCGGTTTTACACGTACAACGGCCAAGTGCTTCCCGCGACGCTCGTCGGCATCTGGAACAATTACCGCGACAAGGAAATCAACGACTCCGAACTGCTGCTCTCATACGGCTGGGGGGACGGCGGCGGCGGACCTACGCGGACGATGCTCGAGCTGCGCAGACGGCTGGAGAACATGCCGGGCTTGCCGAAGGCGACGACAGGGCGGGCCGACGAGTTTTTCAACAAGCTGGAGAACACGGTCTCGTCGACGGACCGCTACGTGCACCGGTGGGACGGCGAGCTGTATCTGGAGCTGCACCGCGGGACTTACACGTCGCAAGGGTACGTGAAGCGGATGAACCGGCGGATGGAGTTCAAGCTACGTGATGCGGAGATCGTCGCCAGCTTCGGCAGCCCACTGGCAGGGTATGCGTCATATCCGCAGGAGCAGCTCTATGACAGCTGGAAAATCGTGCTGCGCAACCAGTTCCACGATATTTTGCCGGGGTCGTCGATTACGGCGGTGTACGAGGATTGCCGGGTGGAATATGCCGAGGCCGATCAGCTGGCGCAAGAGGCATTGACGGGCGGGGTCGCCCGGATCGCTTCCTTCGTAGGCGGGGACGAACGTCCAGGCTGGATCGTGATCAACTCGCTGCCCTGGAGCCGCAGCGAACTGGTCCAGCTTCCGTGGGAAGCGCGGTTCGCGGGCAAGTGCTGGCGTGATGCAGAGGGCAATCTCGTAAGCGCCGAGCGGGTCAGCGGCCTGGATGACGGGGACTGCCTGCAACTGCGGGTGAACGCCATACCGGCGATGGGGTATACGACGATCCGGATGGAGGATGCCGCTGCTCCGGCTGCGGAGGAAGCCCCGGCCTTCACGTTCGAAGGACGCTCGGTATCGACGCCGTTTTACGAGATCGAATGGAACGAAGCGGGACAGATCGCCAGACTGTACGATAAACGGACCGGCCGGGAAGTGCTCGCCGCAGGCGAGACGGGCAACCGGTTCGACGTGCACGAGGATAAGCCGGTCAATCACGACAACTGGGAGATCGACATCTTCTATACCGAGAAAGTGCGCCACGTCACCGATATCCGCACGTTCGAGGTGCTGGAGAACGGGCCGATGCGGGCGGTCATCCGCTTCGTCTGGCAATACGGCAAGACGACGATCCGTCAGGACGTGTTGTTGTATGCGCACGATCCGCGCATCGATTTCTCCACCTGGGTAGACTGGCAGGAGCGGGAAACCTTGCTGAAGGTTGCGTTCCCGGTGAACGTGAGGGCGACCGCAGCCACCTACGAGATTCAGTTCGGTCACGTACAGCGGCCTACACACTGGAATACGAGCTGGGACTTCGCGCGGTTCGAGTCGTGCGCGCACAAGTGGGTCGATTTGTCCGAGCGGGGCTTCGGCGTCAGCATGATGAACGACTGCAAGTACGGCCACGACATCCGCGACAACGTGATGAGAATCACGCTGCTCAAATCGTCGAACAAACCCGATCCCGAATGCGACAAGGGCGAGCACGTCTTCACCTACGCGCTGCTTCCGCACGACGGAGACTGGTTCGCGGCGGGGACGGCGGAGCAGGCTCACCGGCTCAACGTGCCGGTCCTGGCCGCCGCCCTGCCGGCAAGCGGTACGGAAGCCGCGTCAGCGGCGCTTCCTGCGGCACTCAGCCTGATCAGCGTCAGCGGCGATCACGTGATGATCGACACGGTGAAGAAGGCCGAGGATTCCGACGAATGGATCGTGCGCTGTTACGAGTACGGAGGCAAGCGGGGAGAAGTCACGTTCCAGGTTCACTATGGCTTGAGCAAAGCCGAGGAAGTCAATCTGTCGGAGCTGGAGCCGGTTGCGGTAGAGCATGGCGAGCATCACTTTAACGCTTATTTCAAACCGTTCGAGCTGAAGACGTTCCGGCTGGCGCTGAGCGCAGACTAGTTCAAATTCAGAGCGAAAGATGAGGGTTGAAAAGGAGAGCCGGCCACTGGCCAACATCTTTTCATCCCATAGGCTAAGCTCTGAAATTGCACGGGAAGAACAACCGCCGGATGCGTCCAAGACGAGGGTGGGAAGGGAGACAATCATTCGATGGAAGAGGAATTATTGAGTTTATCTTCCGTTCCACAATATAGCGGATTGACCCGCGGGCGGGTTATCGAGATTTTGGACCGCATCTCTACGTTAAAAGCGGGGGTAGTGGGAGACGGATGTCTCGATATGTACTGGCATGCCGACATGACGGTCAGCGAGCTGTCGCGCGAGACGCCGCATCATAACTTGCCGGTGATCCGGGAGCAGTTCGCTCCCGGCGCCGCCGGCAACGTGGCGGCTAATTTCCGCGAGCTGGGCTGCGCCGAAGTAAGCTTCTGCTCCATCGTCGGCGACGACTGGCGGGGGGCGCTGCTCAAGGAAGCGTTCCGCAACCGCGGGATCGACGATTCGTATATGCTGGCCGATCCGAACCGGGTCACCCCGGCTTACTGCAAGACGATTCTGCACGGCCTGCAGGATGCGCAGCAAGAGGCGCCGCGCATCGATTTCATCAACATGGACGCCCCTTACGAGGTGATGCAGCGGAGGCTCGTGGCGGAGCTGGACCGGATGGCCGCCAAGGTCGATATCATCGGCGCAACCGATCAGCTCAAGAGCGGAGCGATCGGCACGGCACTGCGCGACCGGCTCCGGTACTGGGCGGGCAAAGGCAAGACGGTCGTCATCGACAGCCGGGAGAATATCGGCAAGTACCGGGGAGTGACCGTGAAGCCCAATGAGCTGGAAGCGCTGCGCTGGTGTTACGGCAGCCTGAAATTCCATCCGTCCTCGGAGCACGAGATTATGAAAGCCGGCATGCGGCTCGCCAGAAGTGTGGAAGCTCCGTGCTGCGTGACGATGGGGGAGAAGGGGGCGCTCTGGTTCGAGAACGGCCACGTGACGCATATCCCGACCGCTGCCGTTGCGCCGCCGATCGATATCGTCGGTGCAGGCGACTCGTTTACGGCCGCGTTCCTGTCCGCGCTTGGCGCCGGCTGCGCCGGACCGGAAGCGGCGGCGTTCGCGCATCTCGCCGCGGCGGTGTCCGTCCGGAAGCTGGGTCGCGCGGGATCGGCAACGCCGCAAGAAATATTGAACCGGTTCGACGAAACCGCCAAGCTCCTCAAAACGTACCAATCGCAATAAAAGGTTCCGGCTTCAATAGCAGAAGGAGATGGAGTTATGTCCATACAAGCATCGGCAAACGGGAAGCAACGGGAAAGGTTCGAAGGCGTGCATGCGCTGCTGCTCACCCCTTTTGCGCCGAGCAAAGAGATCGATTGGAGTCTGTACGACCGCTACGTGGATTGGCAGCTGTCCCATGAGCCTCATGCGCTGTTCGCCGTCTGCGGCAGCAGCGAGATGGAATGCCTGACGCTGCAGGAACGTCTGGAGCTGGCCCGCCGCGCCGCCGCGAGAGCGGGGCGCACGCCGGTGGTAGCCGCCGGCAACGTGCAGGCTGACCCGGATGAACATGCGGAGGAGCTGCAGCGCATGGCCGAGACCGGGGTCTCCGGCATCGTGCTGATTCCGCCGGGCTCGATGGGAGAAGACCAGAGCAGGATCGAGTATTATTTCGCCCGGTTGGCGGAGCAGTCGCCGCTGCCGGTCTTTTTGTACGAATGTCCGCTAGCTTCCCCGCGGTTGGTAGAGGCGGCTGTGTACGGGCGCCTCGTGTCGCAGCACGGAGTTGCGGGCATTAAGGATACGACATGCACACCCGAAGGCATTCGAGCGAAAATTGAAAGCGCTACCGGGGGGATCGTGTTCCAGGCGAATATGTCCTATCTGACGGATGCGGTGCGCGGAGGGGCGCGGGGAATTATGGCTACGACCTCGACGGCGGCGGCCGACGTGCTGCTCGCTTACTGGCGGGCGGAACAGGCCGGGGATGCGGAAGCGGCGGACCGGCTGCACGAGCTGCTCGTCTTCCTCGACGGCGTGCTCGGCAAAGGGTATCCGGCGACGGCCAAATATTTGGCTTCCTTGCGGGGCGTTCCGATGGAGCCGCTTACACGGAAAGGGAAAAGCGCCAACGAATCGGCCAAGCGGGGAATGGCGGTATGGCTGAGAGCGGCGGAGCGGATGATGAAGGAAACGTAAACCGAGGCTAAAATTTACAAGGGATTAACATGCATTACAGCCATTCTCGTACTATAATTTAATCATTAAGAAAAGTTTGAGGGCTAAGCTTGCACGCGGCGCACATGCGCCTGTGGCAAGCGGCTTGCTCCGGATAAAGAATGTCGATCTTCGCCGATATCGCTGGGCGAAGGTATACATTCTTTAACGAGTAAGAAAATGGGCCGAGGTACATCAAGGATCAGCAATTAAGTTTTCAAGAAGGAAGAAATATCCCGAGTTTGCTTGTTGGGGGGAGTGTCATGCTCAAGGTGCTTCGCAAAAACTTGGTAACCCTGTTGGCGGCCGCCCTGCTCATCGCAGCGTTCGTCTGGTGGTACCAATCCCGGGGATTTAGCGATACGGCGATGGCCGGCGTGCCGGAATACGGTGATGTGGACCAGCGCTCGATTCTCGCCGAGGGCGATATCGGCTCCAGGCTGGAGCCTTCGTATCTGGCTTATTACCAGAAAGCCGGCGATGACGGAGCGAAGGATACGAAAGGCCACCAGATCGTCCTGAAGGGGGCCGATTATAGCGCGATCAGTGGCTCCGGGGCTTCCCGGCAGCGCGATCCGGAAGGACGCAGAGGAGACGTGGCCGCTCTGACCGCGGAAGGCGGCTGGGTGGAGTACGAGGTGGATATCCCGGAGTCCGGATTTTATCAGATGGGCATTCTGTATTACGCGATGAAGGAAAAAGGAGCGTCCATCCAGCGCAGCGTCCGGATCGACGGCGAATATCCGTTCTTCCAGTCAAAGCGGATCGTGTTCCAGCGGATGTGGAAGGAAGCGGCTCCGACCCGGTTCGACGAGATGGGCAACGAGTTCAATCCGAAGCAAGAGGAAGTATTCGGCTGGCAGTACCGGGAATTCCGCGATCCGGAAGCGCGGGCGGAGGAACCGTTCCGCTATTACCTGACCCAGGGCAAGCACAACATCCGGATCGAGCATACCCGCGAGTCGGCTGCGATCGGCGAGCTTCGCGTCTTTTCGCCGGTTGTTATCCCGACCTATGCGGAGGTGCTGGAAACTTACAAACAGCGGAGCTACAAGGAAATCAGCAACAGCCTGATCAAAGTGCAGGCGGAAGACGCCAAGCTGAAGTCCGATCCGACGCTGCGCCGCAAAGACAACCGCGAGCCGGCGACCGAGCCGTTCAACCGGAGCGCCACGCTGCTGAATACGATCGGGGGAAGCTCCTGGCGTGACGGCGGACAGTGGATCGAATGGGAGATCGAAGTGCCGGAATCGGGCCTGTATCAGATTGGCTCCCGGTTTCTCGCTTCCTGGCTGAATGAAATTCCGGTTCAGCGGACCGTAACAATTGACGGGATAGTCCCCTTCAAGGAAATGAACGCCGTCGACTTCCCGTATTCCCAGCGGTGGCAGGTGAGCGGACTCGGCGGGGGCGACACCCCTTATCTGTATTACTTGGAGAGGGGCAAACACAGTCTCCGCATGGAAGTGCAGGTCGGCCAGCTCGGTCAAGTGTTCGAGCGGATTCAGGACGTCTCGCAGCGGCTGTCTTACTTAAGCCGGGAAATCATCATGGTCATCGGAACGAATCCCGATCCGAACCGGGAATGGGAGCTCGAGCGGAATATTCCGAACCTGGTGCCGCGGCTTCATCTGATGGCGCTTGATCTGCAGAAGGCGATTGAGAGCATGTACGAGATGGGAACCGAGAAAGGCAGTCCGGAGCTCGCCTCGATCGCCACCGCCCGCGACCTGTTCGTCGATCTGGCGGCGAATACCGACAGCATCGCGGGCCGGTCCGACAAGTTGTCCGACACACAGTCGCAGCTGAGCGGCTGGATTACGTCGATGAACAAGCAAAGGCTTCAGCTCGACTACCTGATCGTGAAATCGCCGGACCAGCCTTGGCCGAAAGCGACGGCAGGCCTCGCGACGAAGCTCGGTGTCGGCATGTACGACTTCTTCACCTCGTTCACCAAAGATTACCGGAGTATCGGGATCACCGGCGAGGAAGACGAGGGAGAGCCGCTGAAAGTATGGGTCGCCCGCGGCCGCGACTGGGCGCAAATCATTAAGCAGATGGCCGACGAAGATTTCACGACCGCTACCGGCATCAACGTCGATATCAACGTCATCCCGGCCGGCGCGATGAACCTGCTGATGCTAGCGGTTACTTCCGGGAAGGCGCCTGACGTCGCTCTCGGGGTCGAGCCGGTCATCCCGATCGATTTCGCGCTGCGGGACGGCTTGAAGAACTTAAGCGATTACCCGGACTATCAGGAAGTGGCGAACCGCTTCCGCCCGGGGGCGCTCATTCCTTATCGGTTCCAGGGCGGCAACTACGCTCTGCCGGAAAACCAGAACTTCTCGATGATGTTTTACCGCAAGGACATCCTGCAGGAGCTCGGCATTACGAAAATTCCGCAAACGTGGCAGGAAGTCATGGACATCATCCCGACGCTGCAGCGCCACGGGATGGACTTCTTCTACTCCCACAGCACGGCCGGCGCGATAAGCGAATTCGCTCCTTTCCTGTTCCAGCAGGGAGGGGACTTCTACCGCGAAGGCGGGAAGTCGTCCGCGCTGGACTCGGCCGAGGCGCTGGCGGCGATGAAGATGTGGACGGGGTTGTATACGAACTACAAGATCAGCAAGGAAGCAAGTTTCTATAACCGGTTCCGCTCCGGGGAGATGCCGATCGGCGTAGCCGACTACTCCACATACGTGCAGCTGATGACCGCGGCTCCGGAACTGACGGGCTGGTGGGAGATGCTGCCGATGCCGGGGATTCAGCGTCCGGATGGCAAGATCGACCGGTCGGTGGGCGGCGCTTCGCAGACGGGAATCATTTTCAAAAACACGAAAAAGTCTCAGGACGCATGGGAGTTTCTGAAATGGTGGGTCAGCGCGCCGGTGCAAGAGCGGTTCGGAACCGAACTGGAAGCGCTGATGGGCGTCGAAGCCCGCTGGAATACAGCCAACGTCGAGGCGCTGATGAACTTGCCTTGGCCGCAAAAAGATATCGAAGCGATTCTCGAGCAATGGGAATGGTTCCGGGAAAGAGAAATCGTGCCCGGCGACTACTTGACTACCCGGTATGTCAACAACATCTGGAACGAAATCGTGCTCAAAGGGAAAAACGTCCGCGAAGCGATGGAGGACGGCGTGAAGGAAGTCAATCGCGAGCTGAAGAAAAAACGTGAGGAATTCGGGCTCGACCGGGAGACGGTCGGCATGCGAACCGATAAGGAGGTGGGGAGCCGATGAGCGAAGCGATAACTCGCCCGGCGGTAGAGAAGACGAAAAAGACGAAGGCCGCAGCGGGCGCAAGCCCGAGCCTGTGGACGCGCATCATCCGCCACCGCACTTCCTTTCTGTTTCTGTCGCCGTTTTTTATCCTGTTCTTCATCTTTACGGTCGTACCGGTATTCACCGCAGTTTTCCTCAGCATGACCTACTATAACATTTTGGAGCCGCCCCGCTGGATCGGATTGACCAATTACCGCAATCTGTTCCTTGATGACGACATCTTCCTGAAGGCCATCGCCAATACGCTGATGTTCGCCGTATTTACAGGGCCGATCGGGTACTTCATGTCCTTCATTCTGGCGTGGCTGATCAGTCAGATTCCGCAGAAATACCGGTTTTTGTATACGCTGTGCTTTTATACGCCGGCGATTACAAGCTCGATCGCGATGTCCGTCGTCTGGCTGTACTTGTTTTCCGGCGACCGGTACGGGCTGATCAACTATTGGCTGATCAAGCTCGGGGTCCTCACCGAACCGTTCATCTGGCTGCAGGACGTCCAGACGATATTGCCGGTCATCATCCTAGTATCTCTGTGGATGAGCATGGGGACGGGGTTCCTCGCCTTCCTCGCCGGACTCGCCAACGTGCCGCGCGATCTGTACGAAGCGGGAGTGATCGACGGGGTGCGGTACCGCTGGCAGGAGCTGTGGTATATCACGCTCCCTTCGATGAAGCCGATGCTGCTGTTCGGAGCGGTCATCACGGTCGTTAACGCGCTGCAGGTGTCCGAGATCAGCGCCCAGCTGGCCGGCTCTCCGAGTACGTTGTACGCGGGGCATATGATATTGAACCATCTCGACGACTACGCGTTCGTACGGTTCGATATGGGATACGCCTCGGCGATTGCCGTCGTGCTGTTCCTGATGATGGTCGGCCTGAACCGATTCATCTTTAATATACTCGGGGAAAGGGATTGATCGGATGTCCAGCCGCGCTGCGCTGATCAAGGGGGGCCGGTTCGATTGGAGCGGGATGATCCTGTACTCCGTCATGACCGTGTTCGCCCTGCTGATGGTGATGCCGCTCGTTTACTTGATTACAACAGCGTTTAAGCCGCTGTCCGAACTGTTTTTGTTTCCGCCGCGATTTTTCGTTATGAATCCGACGATGCGCAATTTTTTCGACCTGTTCGCGGCCACGGAAGCTTCTGTCGTTCCGTTCTCGCGTTACGTCTTCAACAGCTTGTTCGTCGCGATTGCCATCGTGGCGGCCGGCGTATTCATCAGCGCGATGGCGGCATATCCGCTCAGCAAGCATAAGACGATGCCGTTTCGCGAGCCGCTGTTCAAGCTGATCGTGCTGGCGCTGATGTTCGCCCCGCAGGTGACGCAAATTCCGCAGTATATCATCATGTCGCGGAGCGGCACGATGGATACGTACTTCGCGCTCATCCTGCCCGGGCTGGCCGCGCCGATGGGACTGTTCCTGATGAAGCAGTATCTCGATTCCGTCCCCGACGCGCTGCTCGAAGCGGCCCGGATGGACGGCGCGGGGGAATGGCGGACGTTCATCTATGTCGTCATGCCGATGCTGATGCCGGCGGTGGCGACGATGACGCTGCTGACCTTTATCGGCGCCTGGAACAACGCCGGTCCGGCGATGCTGTACACGACGACGGATCAGATGAAAACCTTGCCCTACGCGATCGGAACGATCAGCGGAGGGGCGGGATCGGTAGCCAGGGTAGGCGCGCTGGCGGCCGCAAGTTTGCTCATGATCATCCCGACGCTGGTCATGTTTATCGTCACCCAACGAAGAGTGATGGAGACGATGGCTCATTCCGGGATCAAAGCATAGGAGGGATCACTTTGAAGATGAGCCGAACCGTCGCGCTCATACTCGCTGCAGTTTTGCTCTCCGTCCTGGCTGCGCCGTCAGCTTACGCCGTGACTCCTTACAGCGGGTACGTGTACGACCATAAAGACAATCCGGTCCCATCCTTGAACGGATACGTATATCTGGATTCCATCGACGGATACGACGGACAGTCCGGTCCGTTCAAGGCGCCGCAGCATTTATTCGTCGCGGCGGACGATTCCTTGTACGTCGTCGACTCGGGCAACAACCGCGTCGTCCATCTGTCCGGCGACAACCGCCTGCTCCGGGTGTTCGGAACGGACGAAGGGGAAGGAAAGCTGAACGGTCCGAAAGGGGTATTCGTCACCGACGACGGAACCGTTTATGTAGCGGATACGAAAAACAGCCGGATCGCCGTCTTCGATTCCGCCGGCAAGTTCGTGCGGGATTACCGCGATCCGAAAAACCCGCTGCTCGGCGACAAATTCCAGTTCGTCCCCTCCAAGCTCGTCGTCGATAAGCGCGGCTATATGTTCGTCGTCGTCGACGGTTTGTACCAGGGGCTGATGCAGCTCGACCCGAACGGGGAGTTCGCCGGTTTCTTCGGAGCGAACCATGTGCCCTTCAGCGTGACGCGAATCATTACGAGACTGATTGCGACGAAGGAGCAAAAAGCGCAAATGGCTACGGAGAAGCCACCCGAGTTCTCCAACCTGTTTCAAGACCGGGACGGCTTCATCTATACGACGACGCTCGGCATCGATACGCTGCAGGCGAAACGGCTGAGCGCCGTGGGCGTCGACACGCTGAACGCCCAGGAATCGGCCCTAGGCCGCTACGGCGACACCCGCTTCCGCGTCATTACGGACAGCAAGGGCAAGCAGCAGGAGCGCAAGCACGTGTTCGTCAGCGTAACGGTCGATAACCAGGGATTCATTACGGTGCTCGATCAGATGACCGGCAAGGCGTTCCAGTACGACAGCCTGGGCAATCTGCTCTTCGTGTTCGGCGGGATCGGATCGCAGGACGGCCTGATGATTACGCCTTCCAGCATCGCCGTCAACTCCAGGGGCGTCATCTATATCGCCGACGAGACGCGAAACCGGATCGACCGTTTCCGCACGACCGAATTCGGCGATCTCGTTCACCGGGCGTCGGTCCTGTACTCGGACGGTCTGTACGAGCAATCGAAGGAACCGTGGATGGATGTGCTGCAGCGCAACAGCAACTACAATTTGGCGTACTTGGCGATCGGCAAGGCGCTATACAAGCAGGAACAGTACAAGGAAGCGATGGAATACTTCAAAACCGCGCGCTCCTACAGGGAATATTCGCTCGCTTACCTGGAGCACCGCAAAAACTATATGCGCGAACACTTTGTATGGTTTGTCGCCGGAGTGATCCTGTTCGCCGTCGTCTTCCGGATGTTCCTCGGCTGGCGCCGCCGCCGGAAGGTGCGGATGAATAAACAGTTTTATGCGGTCCGGCGGACGGAAGGAGGCGCGCCATGAGCTTTTTGAATATGACCAAACAAGTGCTCGCGCACCCGATCGATTTCTACAACGATTTGCAGGAACCGGGACGGGCGCGAATCCGCGACGGCATCCTGATGATCGCCCTCGTGATCGCCTTCCGGATGATCTCCCTGTTGTTGTCCAGCATTTTGTACCAGCAGCGCGAGGCATTCGAGATCTCGTTCGTGACCGAAGCCGTTTCGATAATTGTGCTGTGGTTGACGTGGTCCATCTCCAACTGGGGGGTCAGCACGATTCAGGACGGAGAAGGGCGGTTCAAGGAGATTCTGGTCGGCAGCGCTTACGCTCTGGCGCCATACGCCCTGCTGATCATCCCGATCTCGCTGCTGACGAACGTGATGACGCTTCAGGAGATGCCCGTTTACGTCTTTCTGACCGGCTTCCTGTTCGTATGGGTCGCTTTTCTGCTCATTATGAAGGTGAAGATCATCCATGATTTTACGCTGTATAAGCTGATCTTTATTCTGCTACTGACCATCGTCGGCATGCTGATCATCTGGTTCGTCTTCATCATGATTTACGGGCTCGTCAATCAGGCGTTCAATTTCGTGTTCGGCATCGTAAAAGAGCTGAATCTGAGGATGTAGAGGAGGGGGAGGGTATGTTAAAACGAATTGCGCGGATCTGCTTTCATACGATCCTGATCGGCACACTGCTCGGAGCCGCTCTCTCCTACGACTTTAAATTGACGCAGGAAGCCAAAAGAGCCAAGGCAGCGCGCGACGCGGGAGTGAAAACGGAAAAAGAGACGTTTTTGAACAGTTGTACGAATACGAACGACGAAGGACCGATTCAAATGGTCGGTCTGGACGGCCGCTCCAGCAAGGAAGTCAAAAAAGTGGCGAGCAATGGGAGTCTGGTGATGTACTACGACGAGAGCAAGGGGATGGTTTACCTGGAATCCCCGGCGACCGGCAAGCGCTGGTACACGTACCCGGAAAATCAGGAAGGAATCGCGAGCCATCAGAAGCCGATCGTGGAAAATCCGGTGACGCTCCGCTATACGCAAGGAACGTCGGCTTCCCCGACCTACCCGTACAAGGAAGCCGGGACGCTTACTCCGGCGCTGATCGACGGCGGGGTACGGGTGAACTACAAGCTGATCTCGCTCGGCATCAGCTTTGCCATGGAATACAAGCTGACCCCGGACGGCTTCGAAGTGAACGTCCCGTTCGATTCAATCGTCGAGGAGAACAAGTGTAAAGTGGTCAGTGTCGAGCCGCTCCCTTACTTCGGTTCGGGACATCCGAGCGAGAACGGTTTCGTGTTTTATCCGGACGGAGCCGGCGCGCTGATGGAGTTCAAGAAAGAGCATCTGGAATACTACGATCAGTTTTACCAATCGATTTACGGCGGCGACGAGGCGTTCGACAGCCAGACGAAAAGCGTCGTCACGAAAAATCCGAAGGAAGACATTTACTCCGATCCGCAGGAACGGGTGGCGCTGCCCGTCTTCGGCATCAAGCGCGGCGACCAGGGCTTCGTCGGCATCGTTACGGAAGGCGAACACGACGCGAATATTATCGCCGCTCCTTCCGGCTACCAGAACGTAGACATCTACCGCTCGTCGGTCGAATTCATGTACCGGAGCAGCGATAGCATATTCATCGGGGATTCCGGCGAAGTTCCGTTCTTCCAGGGCACGATGCTGGAAGGCGAGCGCAAAGTCCGGTACGTGCTGCTCGAAGGAGACAAGAGCGGATACGTGGGCATGGCGCAAGCGTACCGCGACCACTTGATCAAAGACAAAGGCGTGAAGCCGGTCCGTCAGGAGCAGCTTCCGCTGCGGCTTCATCTGGTCGGCGGCGTCGTCCGCGACGAGATTATCGGCAGCACCTATATCGGGATGACGACGTTTGCCCAGGCCAAGGAAACGATCGACCGTTTCGCCGCCCAAGGCGTGAACCGGCTGGAGCTGGTGCTGGAGGGCTGGTCTGACGGGGGCGTGTACGGCAAGCAGCCGCAGCATTTCCCGGTAGCCGGCAAGCTTGGCGGCGACGATGGACTTACGAGTCTGATCGAATACGCCAAATCCAAACAAATTCCGGTGTACCTGGATGCGAACTATGTGTTGCCTTTCGCCCCCAAAGGCGACTACCGGGCGTCGCGGGACGCGATCTACGGGATGAAGCGGGAAGTGCTGACGTTTTACGATCCGCATCCGGCCACCCTGCAGGTGAAGCGGGGAACTTCGTACCATATGCTCAATCCGGGCGTAGCCGTGAACGACTACTTGAAGCCGGAGCTTGCCCGGTATGCCGAGCTGGACGTCAGCGGACTGCGGCTGAACTATATGGGCGAGAAGCTGTACAGCGATCTGCGGGTATCTTCGCCGCTGTACCGCAAGCAGACAATTGGGCTGTGGCAGGAAGCGATGGAGCTAACCCGGAAGCAGCTCGGCAGCGTAGCGGTAACCGGAGGCAACGCGTATACGTTCGGGTTCGCCGACCGGATCGATGGAGCTCCGGCCGATTCGAGCCATTACACGTACGAGGACGCCACCGTACCGTTTTACCAGATTGCGCTGCACGGCCTGATCCCGTATTCCTCGGAAGCCGGAAACCTGCGCGAAGATCCGAAGAAGTCGTTTCTGCGTATGGTCGAATATGGAGCCGTGCCGAAATATCAGCTGACGCATGAAAACTCCTCCAAGCTGAAACGGACGCCGATGGACGGCTTGTTCAGCTCGGAGGCGGACACTTGGCTCGAACCTGCGGCCGAAGAATACCGCAAGGCGGCGGAAGCGTTAAACAAAGTCGTAGACGCGACGATTACAGGGCATGAGCGCGTCATGCAGGACGTATACCGGACGACTTACAGCAACGGGGTAACCATCGTCGTCAACTACGGGCAGCTGTCCCGGACCGTGAACGGTGTTACGGTCAGTCCCGGCGGGTTTTCCGTCGTACAGGGAGGGAGCGGACGATGAAAACAAAGCTGCGACTGTCGCTGCGTACGCGGACGATGTTTGAAGGATACGCCTTCGTATCGTTATGGGTGATCGGGTTCGCCGTCTTTATGGCGATGCCCCTCATCGAATCGATCATCTATTCGTTTCAGGATTTGAAGCTGACCGGAGGGAAGCTCGCTTCCACTCCGGTAGGCCTCAAGCATTACCGCCACGCCTTCACGGTCGACGTCGACTTGCTGCCGACGCTGCAGACGACGATGGTGAAGATGATCGTGCACGTGCCGCTGATCCTCATCTTCTCGATGTTCAGCGCGCTGCTGCTCAATCGACCGATGAAGGGGCGGGTCTTCTTCCGGGGCGTCTTCTTCCTGCCGGTCATTATCGCTACCGGCCAGACACTGTCGACGCTGACGAAGCAGGGGGCGGCGACGCTGCCGATCTTCCAGCAGGCCGGGCTTAAGGAGACGCTGGCCGAATACATCCCGCTGCAGCTGCTGAACCCGCTGCTGACGATGATGGATTCGCTCACCCTCGTCATGTGGGGCGCGGGCGTGCCGATCCTGATCCTGCTCGCCGGGCTGCAGACCGTATCGCCTACGCTGTACGAAGCGGCGAAGTGCGACGGAGCGACCGGGTGGGAGTGCTTCTGGAAGATTACGTTCCCGATGCTCATGCCGATGCTGTTCATCAGCACCTTGTTCTCGATCGTCGACTCGTTCACCTCGGTGACGAACGAGATGATGCGGTTTATTTACGAGCTGATCTTCAATAAGTTCAACTTCGCTTACGGCGCGGCCGTCGGCTGGATCTACTCCATCTGCATATTCGTCATCATCGGCATCGTGTTTTTCCTGTTCCGCAATACTACGGCACTGTCGCAGGAAAGGAGGTAGCGTCAATGAAGGAAGCGCAGGTCACTCTTGCCTATAAAAAGAAATCGCCCGGTTGGACGCAATCCGCCTTGCCGCTCTGGAAGACGTCGGGAGCACGCCGGACTGCGGACATCACGACCGGGGTGTTCCATTACGTGATCATCCTCAGCTTATCGTTTGTCTTCCTGTATCCGGTGCTGTTCATGATCAGTCAGTCGCTGATGACGGCGCGGGATGCGGCCGACGGCACGGTACAGTGGATTCCGAAAGGAATCAGCTTCGAGAACTTCGCCTTCGCCTTCCGGGGCATGGGGTTTATGGAACATTTCATTAACAGCATCATCTTGTCCGTCGGCGGCGCCTTGCTTCATCTGGTGGGCTGCTCGATCGCGGGTTACGGGTTCGCGCGTTACCGGTTCCCGGGTTATACGGTGCTGATCGTGCTGCTGCTGTTCACCTTTCTCGTGCCGCCGCAAGCGATCGTCGTGCCGCTGTACCTGCTGTTCAGCCGGCTGAACTGGCTGAATACGTACAGTCCGCTGCTCATTCCGAACTTGTTCGGGCACGGGCTGCGCGGCGCCTTGTTCGTCATGGTGTTCATGCAGTTTTTCCGCGGCTTGCCGCATCAGATGGAAGAAGCGGCGCGCATCGACGGCGCGGGGGCGTTCCGTACGTTCCTGTCGATCATGCTGCCGATGGCGAAGCCGGCCATCCTCGTCGTGTTCCTGTTCTCGATCGTCTGGCACTGGAACGATTCGTATTTTCCCGATCTGTACTTGAAGAAGACGAATACGTTCACGCTGAATCAGATGCTGGGCAACTTCCGGGAGTCCAACTTCGGTCAGCAGAAAGAGGCGATCTCCGAGAGCGGCGACGCAAAGGACGGAATCGGGCAGCTGCCGACGAACCATGAGAAGATGATGGCGGGCGCGCTTATGACGATTCTGCCGATTCTGATCTTGTATCTGTACACGCAGAGGTATTTCGTGGAAAGTGTCGAGAGGACCGGAATAGCCGGCGAATAACCGGTATCGAGAGGGGGGATGCGCGGCGGCGAACAAGCCGCAATTCGGCTGTGAGGTTCATTCATAAGCGGGTCTGTGTCATGAAGCAAACGTGGGTCTAGTCATGCAAGCCAGGGGTACTGAATGGGTTAGGAACTATACGGTGAAGGAGCGAAAAAAATGAAGCGTTTTGTTTTGCTCTCGGCGATCGCACTGCTTGCGATCGGATTAAGCGGCTGCGGAGGCAAGGACGAGGAGCTCGGGAACGTTGGCAAGGATAACCCGGAGGCCGCGAAGGATATTAAAGGGGATCTGCTCGTGTGGGGATCTTCCGCCGGCGATACCGTAAATGAGCTGTTTCAGAAAAAATATCCGAACGTCAAGCTTATTCTCGATACGCCGAGCAAGCACGAGGATGCCACCATCGTTGCTCTGGCCGCCGGCAGCGGCGCTCCGGACGTCGTCGAATTGTCGCAGGCCCACTACTGGAAATTCCGGACGGTCGACGGTCTCGAAAATTTGCTGGCGGCTCCGTACAATGCCGTCGATCTGAGAAAAGATTTCGTCGACGGCGCCTGGAAGATGTCGACGACGCTTGACGGCAAGAAGCTGTTCGGCATTCCGTGGCGGTATACGCCTTACGTCATGTTTTATCGCGCTGATATATTCGAGCAGAACGGTTTCCCTTCCGATCCGAAGGAAGTCGGAAAGTATGTTTCCGATCCGGAGCAGTTTTTCAGCATGGCGATGAAAATGAGAAGCAAAGGCCATTATTTCTTCCGCAGCCTGGGTAATATGTCCACGTTTACCGTCGGCGACACGTTCTTCAATAGCAAGATGGAATATATCCGCAATACCGAGTCTTACGTCAAATCGCTCGATTATCTCAAGCGCGCCAACCAACTGCAGCTCGTCTTCAGCGGAACGAAGGAGGAAACGGATCAGGCGGTCAACAACGGACGTCTCGTCGCTTACTTCGGAGGGCTCTACCGCGTCTCCACGTTCCAGGACGGCTCGAAGTCGGAAGCTTACGGCAAATGGAAAGTGACGACGACTCCATTCGGCCAAGTGTACGGGCAAGGGTACGGCACCTACTCGATCCCTTCTCAAAGCAAAAACAAGGAAGCGGCTTGGGAATATATCAAGTTCATTACGATGGGCGAAGAAGCTTTGAAGGAAAACCTGAAAACGGCGCAAATCTCGCCATACCGTCCGTCGTGGAATTTGCCCGAGTTCAAGGACACGAAAGATCCGGCGTTCGGCGGTCAGAACACGCTGGCGTTCGGCGCCTCGATTATGGACGGCATGAAGTACGAACCGATGGTCAAGGCGGACGACAGCGCATCGGACGTCTGGGATGAGATTGTAGACGAAGGGCTGAAGAAAAATATGGATTCCCGGGCTCTGATGCAGCAAGCCCAGGAAGCGATCGAGAAAAAGCTGGCGGCGGAAATTGCCGAGATGAAAAAATTTGTTGCGAAATAAGCGCAGTGTCGGCGGAAACTTGATTATCGTTTTATCCCAAACTCGTAAAGGGGAGCGAGAACGATGCATGGAGTTAAGCGAATGAAGCTGATCGCAAGCTTGTTGTTCATCTCATTAACGGTCAGCGCGTGCGGAGGGTCGGGCGGTTCGGAGAAAACGCCCGCGGACGAGGCGAAGGCGGCTGTCGCCAAAAAGGAGCTGTCCGGTACGCTAGTCGTCTGGGGCGATAGTCCGGCTGTCTCTGAAGCGTTCATGAAATTGCACCCGAATGTGAAAATCGAATCCAGCGCTCCGAAGGAGCATGTCGACGCCGTTGTCGTCGCGCTGGCCGCAGGCAACGGAGCGCCCGATGTGGCGCGCGTGTGGGAAGCCCACCTGTGGAAGTTCGGGACGGCGAGCGGGCTGGAAGATTTGTATGCACCGCCGTACAACGCCAAAGAGCTGGAGAAGGACTTCCTGCCGGCGGCATGGAACTTGTCCAAATCGATGGACGAGAAACGGCTGATCGGTCTTCCGTACACGTATTCTCCTTATGTCATGCTGTACCGGAACGACATTTTCGAGCAGAACGGCTTCCCGAGCAAGCCTGACGAGGTGAGCAAGTTCGTCTCCGATCCGGAAAATTTCTTCGACATGGCGAAGAAGTTAAGACAGAAAGGTCACTACATGTTCAGACGGTTGAGCGAAGTGACGGACATCGCCGCTCCGCATACGAGCTTTTACGATCGCTCGATGAAATATCTCCGCAACGGGGACACATACGTCAAAGCGATCGATTTCGCCAAGCGTGCTGCACAGCTCGATCTCGCCTTTACCGCTTCGAAAGAGGAGACGGACCAAGCGCTCAACAGCGGCAAGCTGATCACGTATTTCAACCTGCTTGGTTCGCTCGGCAGCTTCTATGAGAAAGGCGGCAACAAAGCGGATAATATGGGGAACTGGAGGCTGGCCCAGCTGCCGCTCGGCTCGGCGAAAGGCTGGGGCTTCGACGTCTACGTCATTCCTTCGCAAGGCAAAAACAAGGAAGCAGCCTGGGAATACGCGAAGTTTGCCGCCATGTCCGAGGTTGCAACCGAGGAATACGTGAAGTCGCTGCGCTTGTCCCCGTATATGCCGTCCTGGGAACTGCCGGCCGTGAAAAACAATTCGATCGCCGGGTTCGGCGGACAAAATGCGGCTGCTTTTGGAGTCGAAGCGATCAAGAAGTCGCAAATGTCGCCGCGCACTCCCGCCTATGCAGACGCCTCCAAGATCTGGGCGGAAATGCTGGAGGAAGGCATTAAGAAAAACCAGGATTCCCGCGCCATCTTGACGCAAATCGAGGAAACGATGGAACGTCAGCTGAACGGCCTGAAGGCGGACATTCAGAAATCGCTCGGCACCAAGTAACAGATAAAGGAGGAGAGAGCCGCTGTGGGGAAATTGAAAATCGGCATTATTGGCGGTGGAGGCATCGCTCAAGCGGCGCATATCGCCAACTACAAAAAACACGCCGACCGGGTTGAGCTCGTCGCGATCGCCGACGTTAACGAGCAGACGTTAAGGTATAACACCGAGGCGCACGGATTCGCCCATACGTTTACCGATTACAACGACATGTTCGCGCAGGTGGAGCTCGACGCGGTCAGCGTCTGCACCCCGAACAAGTTCCATGCACCGGCCGCCATCGCGGCGCTCCGCGCGGGCTGTCATGTGCTGTGCGAGAAGCCGCCGGCGATGACCGCCGCGGAGGCGGTCGAGATGGAGCTTGCCGCGGAAGCGTCCGGCAAAATACTCGCTTACGGATTTAACAACCGATATAAGGGCAGGGCGCAGTATATCAAACGGTTTATCGACAACGGGGAGATTGGCGACATCTATGCGGGGCGGGTTACGGCCATGCGCCGTAACGGGATTCCCGGAGGCGTGTTCGTCAACAAAGAGCTGCAGGGTGGCGGTCCGTTGATCGATATCGGCGTTCATATGCTCGATCTGGCTTTATGGTACATGAACTTTCCAAAGCCGGTGCAGGTCATGGGGGCTACGTACCAGGAGCTCGGCACGAAACCGTTCGAGACGGTTCCCACGCCGTGGGATTACCGGAACTACACGGTGGAGGACTTGGCTATGGGCATGGTCCGCTTCGAGAACGGAGCGACTCTCCTGATCGAGTCAAGCTTTATCGTGCATATGCCGAACCATACGAATAACACTGTTCTGCTGCACGGGACGAAAGGGGGCTGCGATTTCAAGACCGGGGCCGTCTTCCAGAACAAATTCGGCACCGTCGTGGATATTACGGCTCCGAAGCTGCCCGATCCCGATTCGCATCAGCTTCAGCTCGAAGCGTTTATCGATGCGCTGGAAGGCAAGGGCGAGATGCTGTCGACCCCTCGTCAAGGCGTCATCGTCCAACAAATCTTGGAAGCTCTCTACCGTTCGGCGGAGACGGGGGAAGCGGTGAACGTGTAATGGAGCTGTTTATTATCCGACACGGTCAATCCGTCGGCAATACGTGCAAGGAGGATATGCCCGACTGCGACTTGACGGAGCTGGGCTTGCGGCAGGCCGGGTATGTGGCGGAGTGCATGAAGGGAGCGGACCTGACGCATATCGTCTCCAGTCCGCTCGTGCGCGCGCTGCAGACGGCGCAGCCGCTGGCCCGGTCCAGCGGCTTGCAGATCCGGGTATGGATCGACGCTTACGAGGTGCGCGACCGCGGCCTGTATCGCGGCCCAACGGCGCAGGAGCTGGAGCGTGCGTACCCGGGGATCGTTATCGAGGACGAGGTGGAGCCGGACGGCTGGTTGTATGCCGGCGACGAGACGCCGGAGATGGGCCACCGGCGGGCGCTGGCTGTGCTCGGGCGGCTGCGCCGCGAGTTCCCGGGAGACGAACGGGTCGCGCTGTTCGCCCACGGCGGGTTCAACCGGTTTCTGCTGCGCGCGGCGCTCGGGCTCGATCATCAAAGCGCCGTCCGCTTCGAGGAAAGCAACGGCAGCATCTACTGGCTGAGCTTGCAGGAGCCGGAGATCGTCGTCAGGTATGTCGGGGGACCGCGGCCTTTATTTACGCAGGAGGGCCCTGCGGCTGCCAAGGTGTGAAGCGTGCGGAATGAAGCCGGGAAGCGGCCGCTCGGGTGGTGTTGCCGCCCGGTCGGTCGGCTATATGTGGACGGACGTGCGGCACCGGCCTGCAAGCGGCCGATGCGGGGAAGAGAGGGAGAACGATTGAAGGCACTCGTCTTATCTGACGTACACGCCAATATTTACGCCCTTGAAGCCGTATGGAGCAAGGAGAACGACAGCGATATCGTCTATTGCGCCGGTGATCTGGTCGATTACGGACCTTTTCCGGGAGAAGTGATCGCCTGGATGCGCGAACATAATGCCGTATGCGTGCAAGGGAATCACGACCGCAAAGTCGCCGCGCTGTATCGCCGGCCGGATCAGTTGAAGGATACGCCGGACGGGGAATGGAAATGGAAGCACGATAACGCCGGCAAGCTGGGCGAGGACGACATCACGTTATTGGAGCGGCTTCCGGAATCGGTCTCCTTTTGGATGGACGGTTTCGGTTATCGGATGCAGCATCTGTACTACAAATACGAGACGATCGAAAGCTTGCATCAGTTTGACGAATACTGGCGGTCGCATGCGGAAGAGGATGTACGGGAAGCGGAGCACCGGCGGCTGATCTTCGGTCATACGCACCGGAGAACCGTTCATTATCTTGGCGACCGGGAGCTGTGGCTGAACCCGGGCAGCGTGTCTTATCGGAGGAAGGACGATCCGTCCAAGGACGCCCATTACATGACGATCACGGACGGCCGCATCGAGATGAAAAGCGTCGAATACGATCGTTCTCCGCTGCTGGCGGCGACGAAGGCGACGCGGCTCTGCGCGGGCGAGCTGGAGGCGGGACTGCGGTTTTTCGGGTGATCCGGAGCGGATTTGTTGGCCGCTGGATCGCGAATGTTGGAGTATTCCGGGGCGAGTTGCGGGCTGGATTGTGTTATTTCTAGGGGGCCGGACTGCCAGGGTCGAATGGGGAGGCCGGGCTGTCCAGCAGGACTTATCGAGTTGTATCGTCGAGTAACAACATGGTTAGCCATAGGAGTTGTAGCATCGAATCGTACCGTGATTTTCAGAAAGAATTGAAGTATAAATTGCAGAATGATTTGTAGCATGAATTGCAGGATGAATCGCGGCATGAATTGTACAGCGAATTGAAGAATGAATCGCAAAATTAACTGTAGATTGAACTGCCTTCGCAGAATGAATTGCTGAGTGAATTGCTTTTTACAAGATGAACTGCAAAGTGAACTGCACCAGCAGTTGCAATAACTAAATTGGAATAGCGATCTGCTACCATGAATTGCACATTGATTCGGATCTTGAAAAGTCAACGATCTGGTGAATTAATGCGAAATTAATTGTAAATTAAATGTAAATTAAATGGTCACTGCACTTTGTTGATCATCCTCCCGGCAACTGCATCATGAGTCCGCACCACCGCGATCCGGGGCACTCCCTATTGAATAATCGAGGAGATTATCCTTTTTCTTTTTCAAGTTGGTTAATTGGTTTGTTGTCGATCGGCACGATAATTCGAAAATAGTTTAGTAGACGGGGAGGCCGTTATGGATTTATTTCTGATTCGCCACGGGCAGTCGATCGGCAATACGGTTTCTTACGATATGGCTGACGGAGAACTGACCGAGCTCGGCCGCAGTCAGGCCGAAAAAGTAAGGGCAGGTATGGAAGGAGCCGGTCTGACGCATATCGTCTCCAGCCCGCTGATGCGTGCGATTGAGACGGCGCAGCCGCTGGCACGGACGACCGGGCTGCCGATCCGTGTCTGGATCGAGACGTTCGAAGTGCGTGGCAAAGGGGAGTACCGGGGACCTTCCGAGCAGGAGCTGAAACGGATGTACCCGGAAGTTGATCTTGAAGACGAGGTGGAGCCCGAGGGGTGGTATTGCGCGGGCAATGAAGACGAAGCGATGGGCCACGACAGGGCGTTGCGCATCCTGGAGCGGCTTCGCCGGGAGTTCCCGGGTGATGAGCGGGTGGCCTTGTTTTCGCACAGCGGGTTTAACCGACGGTTGTTGTGCGCGGCGCTCGGTCTCGACCATCGCAGCGACGTCCGTTTCCTGCAAAGCAACGGGACGATGTATTGGCTGCACTTCGGCGAACAGGGGCTCGATCTGAGGTACATCGGCGATTTCCAACCGCTTTTCTCCAAGTGAGCGCTAAGGCAGGGCGCGGCTGAGCAGGGCGTCCATGGAATAAGAGCTTCTAGCACATCTTATTTTGGCCTCAAACGCAGATTTTTGTGGGATAAGAGCTTTTAGCAGCTCTTATTATGCCGGTTTGGGCGGGAATCGCGGAAAGTCGAGGAAATAAGAGCTTCCAGTATATCTTATTTCGGGCTCGAACACGGATTTTGGAGTAATAAGAGTCTCAAACATCCCCTATTACGCCGAATGGAGCAGGAAATACGCCAAGTTTTGGGCGAAGTGTGCCAGAAGTATGCCAAGTCTTTGGCGAGCGGGGCAGGGAGTACGCCAATTTTGGGTGTATGGGGCTACTGGAAGTATGTCAAATTGGGTTTTTGGGTATATGGGCTGCCGGAAGTACGCCAAGTTTGCGCCAAGGACGGCGAGAATCCTGCACGTGCGAATCCGAACCCGCAGCGGGCCGATTACTACCGAATGTTACTGGAAATTGACTCGACACGCTTCAGCATTAGAGGAATCGTGCTGCTGTTTGCGATCATTAGTTTACATATTCATTGCCGGAGGAGGCGTAAGATGAATAATCAGGCTAGGGCGACTTATTTGCTGGGCCGCTACCCCCAATTGGAGCGAACGTTGTATACGACCCGGCAAGGGCTGCCTTCGGATGAAGTGAATGCCGTAGCGCTGGCAGCCGGTACCGTATGGGCCGGGACGTCCGCCGGTCTCGCCAGGCTGAGCGGCGACGGTTGGGAGGCGGTCGACGGCGGCCGTGAGGATGGCCCTCAGGCGGGAGAAGCGGTCTCGATGCTGCTTGCGGACCGCGAAGGGAGCTTGTGGGTGTCGGCCGGAGACGCGCTGTATCGCTTCCGGCGAGGGAAGTGGAGCCAGGACGGACCGGATGGCCGGGTTGTCGCGATGACGCAGGACGACGACGGCGCCTATTGGGCGGCGACACCTGAAGCGCTGTACCGCTCCGGGGCGAAAAGCTGGGAGCGGATAGCGGCGTTCGGCCGTGCGCAGGTGCGGGACATTGCCGTCCTCGGTCAGGGCAACGTTTATGCGTCGACCGATTCGGGGCTGCTCGCCCTTTCAGGCAAGCGGCCGCACTGGTTTAAGATGGAGGCCAGAGACCGCGGCATCGATACCGATGACCTGCGCGGCCTGTCCGCCGACAAGTGGGGCCATCTGTGGATCGCCTCCGATAAAGGCATATGCATCCACGACAATACGGATTTGTTTTACAAACTGGACGGCTCCAAAGGTCTCGCCTACGAAGACGTGCGCGTCATCGTCCGGGGCGGGGACGGGGCGGTATGGTTCGGCACGTCGCGCGGAGCGATCCGGCTGCTAGACGGGCAGATGCGCTATTTCGCCTCCAAACGATGGCTGCCGCACGACGAGGTCCGCGCCATCGCCCTGGAGCCGGACGGGACGGCCTGGTTCGCCACGGCTGGCGGCGTCGGACGTATCGCAGCGCGCTGGATGACGCTCGAAGAGAAGGCGGACCATATCGATCGGATGGTCGAGCGGTACGAGACCCGTTACGACTATGTCACCCGGCGCGGCTTGAAGGAGGAAGGCGATATCGAAAGCGGCAGCGTCCGGATCTCCGACAACGACGGGTTGTGGACGTCCGATTATGTAGCGGCCCAAAGCTACCGTTACGCCGTAACCGGCGACGAGCATGCGAAGGCGAAGGCGAAGCGCTCCATGCATGCGGTGATGCGGCTGCTGGCGGTTACCGGCAGGCCGGGATTTTTTGCCCGCTCGATTTGCCACCGGACAGAAGCGCAGTTTGGCAAGCACCGGGAAAATCCCGAATGGCGCTTGTCGCCGGACGGCGAATGGGAATGGAAAGGAGACACGTCGAGCGACGAGCTTACCGGACATTTTTACGCGTATTCGATCTATTACGATCTGGTTGCGGACGAAGACGATAAGCGGCTGATCCGGGAAAGCGTCCGGGCGATTATGGATCACGTGCTCGAGCACGACTACTGCCTGACCGATGTGGACGGCTTGCCGACGACCTGGGCGGTATGGACGCCGGAGAAATTGAACCGTGACGCGAAATGGCTCGATCAGCGCGGAATCAACTCGCTGCAGCTGCTTTCGTTTTTGAAGACGGCTTCGCATGTAACGGGCGACGAAAAGTACGAGCGGACTTACCGCGAATTGGTTACCCGTTATCACTACGGCATGAACACGCTGGAGCAAAAACGGACCTACCTCGGCGAAGCGAGCAGCATCGACGACAATCTCGGCTTCCATGCGTACGTTCCGCTGCTCCTGTACGAGACCGATCCGGATCTGCGGGCTTTGTATATGATGAGTCTGGAGCACCATTGGCAATTCGAGCGGCGGGAACGGTCCCCGTTCTGGAACTCGGTGTACGGCGGGTTGACCGGGAAAGCGTGCGATATCGAAAACGCGGTGCAGACGCTGGCGGAGATGCCGCTCGACATGATCCACTGGAAGGTCGTCAACAGCCACCGGGCCGATATCCGGTTCCATCCGGAGCTGCAGCGCCACGGCTACAAGCTGCTGAGCGAGCCGCTGCCGTACGAGGAACGTCCGATGCACCGCTGGGACAAAACGCCTTATATTTGCGACGCAGGCGACGGACATTTGCTGGAGGACGGAACCGTTTATTTGCACCCGTACTGGTTGGCGCGGTACTTCAAGCTCATCGACGAATCGCCGAAGCCGGTCGAAACGGCCCCTGAGCGAAGCGAGCCGGCTCCCGTACGCTCGCAGCAAGAACACGAGACGGAGGCAGCAAGGTAACCCGAACCCGCTTCAGGGCGGCTATACGGATGAAGCGGTCGGAACATCGCAAGCGGACGGGCGGCAAGGGAATTATCGGCACAAGTTCAACGAATGGGCGGTCATAAGGCCAAAGGCATAACCATAAGCATGTTGACCCATGGTGAGGCAAGGAGCGGCGGAGGAAGGGACGATACACGCGGCTCTCAAATTCCGGTAAGGGGTGTGGAGAGATGGAAGCTGTCGTAACTGAGGAGATGCGCGACTTTTTTCATACGAACGGATATTTGCTTGTGAAAAATGCAGTGCCGAAGGAAAACTGCGAGCGGCTCATCGAAACAATCTGGGAATTTACCGGCCAGCAGCCGGACGATCCCGAGAGCTGGTACCGGCCTGCCGCCGGGATGGATTCGCTGTGGAAACACCAGAGCGCGGGTATGATTCCGCTGTATCAGCACCAGACGATGTGGGATAACCGTCAGCATCCGCGGCTGTATCAGGCGTTTGCCGAGCTGATGCAGGTGAAGGAGCTGTGGGTAAGCATCGACCGCGTCAATATGAAGCCGCCGCGCCGCGACGATTTTACGCAGTTTAATACAGGCTTTATTCATTGGGATACGAATACGTCGAATCTGACTTTCCCGCTTCCCCGGCCGCGTCCGGTGCAGGGCGTGCTGTACTTGGCCGACACGTCGGCGGATCAGGGCGGATTCCAGTGCGTGCCGAGCATTTACCGCGACTTCGAGCAGTGGCTTCAGACGCAGCCGGAGGACCGCCATCCGACGATCCCCGACGTGAAGGGGCATGAGATCGTTCCGATTCCCGGCGAGGCCGGCGATCTGCTCATCTGGGACTTCCTGCTGGCGCACGGCAACGGGCAAAATTATACGGATCAGCCCAGATTTGCCCAATACATCACGATGTTTCCCGCCAAGCCGGGGGTGACGCGTTCGGAAGTGGTCGAAGGCTGGCAAAATCGCAAAGGTCCGTCCATGTTCCCAGCAGATGAACGCGAGTGGGAGCTGAAAAACAGCGACGGCCCCGCCCGGTTGACCGAGCTCGGACGCAAGCTGGTCGGACTCGACCCTTGGTAAAGGAAGGGCCCGCTATCTGTCCAATCCGGCCTGCATGCGAAACGTTCAAACGCCGAGCTTCTTCAACCGGCGCGATGTAAAGCCGATTCATTGCCGGGCGCTGCACCTGCGGCGCCCCCATCACGCTAACCAGGACCCAACCGTTCTGGCGCATAGGGAGGTGCCAATCGATGAAATCGACGAATCCGTCACACCATTCGACTTGGACGCAAGGGGCCGGAATCCCGATCGGACTATGGGTGTCGCCCCCGCCGCAGCATATATCGGAAGAGCGGTATCGAGAGATTAAGGAAGCCGGGTTTACGTTCGTGATCGGCCTGGCCGAATACGGCGCAGGGACCGAATATATTCACAAGGCGCTGGATGCTGCGCAGGCGAACGGATTGCGGTATCTCGTTTATGACACGAGACTGTTTGCTTTGTCCCGGGGCGACCTGCACAAGGTCGGGGAAATTGCCGGTGAATTCGCAGGCCATCCCGCCTTCGGAGGAAATCTGTTCATCGATGAGCCGTCTGTCGCCCAGTATGCGCATCTGACCGCTTTGAAAGCGGCGTACTCCGAAGCGGTGCCGCACGGATTGGCGTATGTGAATTTGTTTCCGACCTACGCTTCCGACGAGCAGCGGGGAGGCGTCGATCACGAGCGGTACGTCGAGTTGTATATGGAGCAGTTTCGGCCGGACATCCTGTCTTACGACCATTACCCGTTTCTGACTCCGCGCCCGGGACGCGAGCTGACGATTACGAAGGACTATTTCGTCAACCTGCAGTTGATCCGCCAAGCCGCATTGCGGCATAACGTTCCTTTCTGGCTGTTCATTCAGACGCTGGCGTTCAACCGTTCGAACCGTGATCCTTCCGCGGCGGAGATCCGCTGGCAAGTATATACGAGCCTCGCTTTCGGTGCGAAAGGCATTCAATATTTTACTTATTGGACGCCGGATGACGGCAGGGAGACGTTCGGCGACGCGATGATCGACCGGGCGGGCAACCGGACCCGGCATTACGGCGAAGTGCAGTCGGTCAACCGGGAAATTGCCGGATTGGGCGGCTTGCTGTCGACGCTCGAGTCGGTCGGCGTGATGACCCACGGCAACGTACAGCCGCCGTTCGACGGCGCTCTGACGCAATTCGGGCCGCTGAGTCGTCTCGAGGGCGATGCGGCGATTATCGGCTGCTTCCGGGATGGCGTCGGCCGCGCCTACGCGCTGGTCGTCAACGAGAGCTTCGAGGTTGCGCATACGATAAACCTGTGGCTGTCCCGCCCGGAGGAGCCAGTGCAGGTATGGCAGCAAGGGGTGCAGATGGAGCTTCGTCCGGAGTCGGGCAGACTGAGCGTGTCTCTCGAGCCCGGCGAGGGCAAGCTGGTGCAGTTTGCGTGATGATGATTAAGTTGACAAGAGGAACAGGCGATGGAAATGAAAACAAAACCAAACTTGAAATATCGCGACGACGGAACGTTTACGATCGTGCAGTTCGCCGATGTGCATAACGGCGGAGGCGCGCCGGAGGATGTTCGCTCGCTCGCTTTGATGGAGGAAGTGTTGCGGCTGGAGAAGCCGGACCTTGTCGTGTATACCGGGGATCAGATTCGCAGCCGCGGACCCGATCCCCGGGCGCAGTTCCGCGAAGTGACTGCGATCGCGGAGAACGCCGGCATCCCGTACGCGTTTGTCTTCGGCAATCATGATTCCCGCCGGGGCGTCACCCGTCAGGAACTGATGGAGATGGAGGCTGTCCGGCCGTTATGTATGGCCGAGGCGGGGCCGAAGCACGTCAGCGGGACGGGCAACTACACGCTGACCGTGGTGGAATCGGACGCCTCCGCCGCCCGGAGACGAATCGCGGAGGGGGAGGAGCGTACGGCGTTGACAGCGCCGACGGACTCCCTCCCGCCACCTATCGCTTCGGGAGAAGCGGTCCGGCGGGCGGCGGCGAATCTGTATTTCTTCGACAGCGAATGCAACGCGCCGGAGCGGGCCGTCCGGGACGGACGAAGCGAATGGATCTCCCGCGATAAAGCCGAATGGTTCGCAGCCGAATCTGCGGCTCTCGAGAAGCGGCACGGAGCCAAGCTTCCGGCGCTCGCTTTTTTCCATATCCCGCTGCCGGAATACGAGGAAGTGTGGAACACCCGTCCCTGCTACGGGCACCGGCTCGCGGAGGTACGCTGCCCGCGGTTGAATACGGGCGTATTCGCCGCGATGGTGGAGAGAGGCGACGTGATGGGAATGTTCGTCGGTCACGACCATTCCAACGATTACTGGGGCGAACTGGCCGGAATCCGGCTGTGCTACGGCCGGACGACCGGATTTAACGGCAACATACGGGAGGGGCATTCGCGGGGGGCGCGGATCATCCGCTTGTCCGAGGGCAAGCGCGGCTTCGATAGCTGGCTGCGGCTGGAGGACGGATCGACGGTATACAGCCAGCCGGAGCATCGGCCCGGCGAACCGGCGATGGCGCCGAATGCTGCAGGATGAACCGACTGCCCCGGAGTGTCACAATTACGAATCGTATGAAGGGAGAATCAATCGGAATGGCGGAGAAGAAGAAGCTTCAATTTCGCGCGGACGGGACGTTTAAGATCGTTCAGATCGCTGATCTTCACTATGAGGGCGGCGTACCGGAAGATCTCCGCACGATCGCGGCTGTCCAATCGGTGCTGGAAGCGGAGCGGCCGGATTTCGTCGTATTTACGGGCGATGCGGTAAAAGGCAACCGTTGTCCCGACCAGCTCGGACAGTTTTTGGAGCTGCTCGCGTTGCCGGAGTCGTACGGGATTCCTTACGCGTTTACGTTCGGAAACCACGACTCGGAGCATGATATGTGCACCCGTGAGGAGATGATGGAAGCCGCTTCGCGGCGGCCGCTTTGTTATGCGGAGGCAGGGCCGGACGATGTGACGGGCGTCGGCAACTACATGGTTACGGTCGCATCCGCTGCGGATGGGGAAGAGTCGAAGGCGGCCTTCTACTTTTTCGACACCGGCTGCAGCGCGCCGAAGCATATTATCAAAAGCTACGCATGGCTCGAGCGCAATCAGGTGGACTGGTATATCCGGCAATCGGAGGCGTTGACGCAGCGAAGCGGGGAGCCGCTTCCGGCGCTTGCCTTTTTCCACATCCCGCTGCCGGAATATAACGATGTATGGGATTTTCATACATGCTACGGGGTCAAAAATGAAAATGTCGGCTGCCCGCGCCTGAATACGGGCATGTTCGCGGCGATGAAGCAGATGGGCGACGTGATGGGCACGTTTGTCGGGCACGATCATACGAACGATTATTGGGGAGATCTGTACGGAATCCGGCTATGCTACGGCCGGGCTAGCGGCTACAACACGGTGGGGGAAGAGGAATTCGCCAGAGGATCGAGGGTGATCCGGCTGCGCGAAGGCGAGCGCGGCTTCGAGACATGGATTCGGATGGCGGACGGTTCGGTCGTAGACGAACAGCCCGAGCACACCGCGATCGGCCGGGTGCCGCCCGTGCCCCGGGTGAAGGCGGAGCCGGCCGAGCCGGTGGAACCGGTACAATCCGAACAGCCGGTGCAATCGGCGCAGTCCTGAGGCGAGCAAGGCCGGGGCGGCGGATACGAGCTGCGGATTTAAGCGCGCCATATTCGGAAGCTGTAACGATGGGGACGGGAGGACTTTGTATGCTGCAAAAAAGAGGCTCTTCGGAAACGGATCGGCTGCTGATCGTGAATGCGGACGATTTCGGCATGTGCCACTCGGGCAACGAAGCGATTATCGGCTTACTGCGGGAGGGGTTGATCTCGTCGGCGACGCTGATGACGCCGTGTCCATGGGCGCTGGAAGCGGCAAAAGCGGCTGCGGACAATCCGTACTTTGATGTCGGCGTTCATCTGACGCTCACCAGCGAGTGGAAGATGTACAAGTGGGGTCCGGTTACCCGTGACGCCGATGTGAGCAGCTTGATTACGCCCGAAGGTTATTTTCCGGCCAAATGCCGGGAGGTCGAAGAACGGGCCGACTCCGCGCAGGTGAAGACGGAGCTTCGGAACCAGGTGCTGCTGGCGATGAAGCTCGGGGTGGACCCGACGCACCTGGACAATCATATGGGCAGCGTATACGGAATCGCTTGCGGACGCGATTTTCTGCGGGAGGCGATCGAGCTGTGCGCCGAGTTCCGGCTGCCTTTCCGGCTGCCGCGTCAGTTGGGCGACAACGGCCGAAAAATGTCGCCCGAGATGCGTCTGATCTATGAGGAGCGGGTCCGCTACGCGGAGGCCAGCGGCATCGCGCTGATCGATCACCTGCTCGGATTGCCGTATTCGTTGGAGGAAAACGAAACGTACGATTCGTTTAAAGCGAAGATGATCGATACGCTCCGCAGCCTGCAGCCCGGCATCTCGGAAATCATTATTCATCCGTTCTTCGCTACCGAAGAGTTGAAGGCGATCACCGGACAGTGGGCGAAACGGCAGATGGAATATGAATTGTTCCGCGACGCCGATGTGCGGCGCGTGATTGACGAGGAGAACATCCGCATGATCAATTGGAAAATGCTGCGGGATGCCCAGCGAGGGGGATAAGATGCGATGCAACTATCGGTGATGACTTTTAATTTGCGGCGGCAGACGACGAAGGACGGGGGCAATGCCTGGACGTTCCGGAAGACGTATGCGGCCGATATCGTAAAACGGTACCGCCCGACGGTGGCGGGAACGCAGGAAGGCTTTCGCGAGATGCTGACCGTTCTGGAGCAGCAGCTCCCGGGATATGCATGGATCGGCGAAGGCCGGAACGAGGGAAGCGCCGACGAACACAATGCGATCCTGTATTTGACCGAGGAGCTGGAGGTGGCCGACTGGGGGCAATTTTGGCTGTCCGAGCATCCGGAAGGGCCTGTAGCCAAATGCTGGGGCGCCTCGCATCACCGGATATGCACATGGGCGCATTTCCGCTCGCGCCAAGATCCGGACCGGCAGTTCCTGCATTACAACACCCATCTCGATCATAGCAGTCAGGAAGCCCGCGAGAAAGGCGTCCGCTTGCTCTGGCAGCGGCTGTCGGACCATCGGGCGCGGACCGGCTTGCCGGTGCTGCTTACAGGGGACATGAACGCCGAGCCGGACAATCCGGCCATCGCCTATTTGCGCGGACAGTCCGATCCGGGATCGGAGAACCGTTCGCTGACCGATGCGTATTCGATATTGACGGAGCCTCCGGGGACGTCGTTCCACAGTTTTGAGGGAGGGGCGGAAGGCGAGCCGATCGATTATATTTTCGGAACGTCCGAGGTCCGGTTTGACGATGTATGCATTATCCGGGACCAGTATGACGGCATCTACCCGTCCGATCATTACCCGGTTGCCGCCAAGGCTACGCTGTCCGGCTCCCCGGTGCAGGCGGCGAAGCGGGAAGGCGGGGAGAGCGCTTGAAAATCGGAATCAGCAGCTACAGCTTGAATTCCTGCATCGAGTCCGGCGAGATGGATATCGGAAGCGCGATTCGCTGGATCGCGGAGCAGGGCGCGGAACATGTGGAGATCGTGCCGTTGTCCGCCATGAAGGAGCGGATGAAAAACGGGAAGTACGTGGCGGACATTCGCAGAGCGGCCGAGGACGCCGGACTGGAGCTGTCCAACTATGCGGTTGGCGGCAATTTCGCGGGCAAGGACGATGCGGCGCTTGCCGGGGAGATCGCCAGGATCAAGGAACAGGTCGATATCGCCCATGCCCTCGGCGTCAAGCGGATGCGTCACGATACGGCCCGCAGACCGATGGCGCAATGCTCGGCCGACTGGTTCGAGCGGGATCTGCCCGCCGTGGCGGACGCCTGCCGGGAAATTGCCGATTACGCGGCAGGGTACGGGATCACGACCAGTCTGGAAAACCACGGCTACTACGTGCAGACGGCGGACCGGGTGCTGCGGATCTTACATGCGGTGAACCGTCCCAACTTTAAAACGACGGTGGATGTCGGCAATTTCCTGTGCGCGGACGAGGACCCGCATGTCGCGGTGGCGAAAGTGATCGGTCACGCTTCGATGGTGCACATCAAAGACTTTTATTACCGGCAGCGCTGCAAAAATCCCGGAGAAGGCTGGTTCGAGACTTTAAACGGGAATTATTTGCGGGGAGCGATCGCCGGCTGCGGGTATCTGGATATGCCGCATCTGCTGTCTACGATCAAGTCGTCCGGCTACAACGGGTATTTGTCGATCGAATTCGAAGGAATGGAGCCTGCTGTTGTCGGGGCACGGATCGCCTTCCAGAACGTGCGGCGGATCTGGTACGAGTCTTGAGTGGCAGGATTGGCAGGAGTGATTGGAGCGGCAGAAGCGAAGAGGGATGAACGAGGAGGCGCGCGCCGTACGAGGTTCCGCATGCACGGTGCTGCGCTTCATCGCGATGACCGGCCGGCTGCTCGGCTGCTTGACTGCAAGGAGGAGCTGTCCGGTCACGAAAATAAGCAAATCGGGTAGGAGGCGACGGTCGTATGGCGGGTGTGAAGGTACTGCTCTGGATTGACGTGGAAGATTACATTACCCCTCAGTCGCAGGATTCGCTGCTTGCTCTTCTGCAAATGCTGAACAAGCGCAGCGTGAAGGGGATCTTCAAGTTCGTCGGGGAAAAGGCGAGGCGGGTCGAAGAGGACGGTCGCGCCGACATTGTGAGCGAGCTGCAGCGGCATGAGGTAGGCTACCATACCGATCTGCACAGCCAGCATCCGGTCACGACGGAGTATCTGGAGTTGCTCAGCTTCCGCGGCGGAGCCGAAGAGTACGAAGCCCGGGAGCGTCAAGGGCTTGAGGACGTGCGCCGCATTACCGGCAAGCCGGCGCTCTGTTACGGACAGGCTGGCTACTCTTGGGCGCCGCAGACGTTCGCCGCACTGAACAAGTGGGGAATTCCGGTCTATTTGGACGATCACGACCATGTTTCCTGGCAGGAGAAGCCGTTCTGGTACGGGGGGCTGCTTCATTTTACCCATCTGAAAGGCACGATGCGGATGAAGCTGCGCGAAGGCGGGCTGGAGGAGGCGAAGCGGCAATTTGACAGGTTGTATGACGAGTTGTCCGCCGAACCGGCCGGATTCGTAAGCATCTATTACCACGAGTGCGATTTCGTGTGCAGCGCGTTCTGGGATAAAGAAAATTTCGGGCGGGGTCGGCAGACGCCGCGCGAGCTGTGGAAGCCGGCTCCTCTTAAACCGGCCGGAGAGATGGAATTTTACCTGGAGCAGCTCGGGCAGTTTATCGACTACACGTTATCGAGGGAGAACGTCGAATATATCGGCTCGGAGCAGGCGCTCGCCCTGGAATGTTCGTCCCGTGCGCCTGTGGGGGAAAGCGAGCTTCGCGCTTTGGCGGCTTCCATAGGCGATGAGCTGGGGTTCCGCGTATCCGGCACCCATTCACTTTCTCCGGCTGATCTGTATTCGCTGTTTCGCGGCTTGCTTCTGGGGAAGGAACTAACGCCGGAGTTCCTGTACGGACCGGAGAACGAGGTCGAGAGCGAAACGTCCGGCACGGTGCGGGTATCCGACTTGATATGGGCGCTCGGCGCCGAGCATCCCGAAGTTCTCGGGTTCAAGATGCTTCCGGATTCGTTTGAGCTGAATGGCGGGAAGATCAGCCCGCTCGATCTGACTTGTACGATGGCCCGGATTCTCGAGCGGGGGCTGAGCGGGGACGATGAGGTAGAGATTGTCCGCGGGAAGCTGAAGACGAAGGAATGCGCGGGGGACAATGAGCTGTGGGGAACCCGCTGGTCGATCTTCCCCGAAGATTTGCGGGTGCCGAACGTCGTCCGGATGTCGAAGCTGCAGACATGGACGATGAAGCCCGCCATATTCGGGTAAACGGCTTTCGCCTCGCCCGGAAGGCCGAATATCGGGCTTGACGCGGGGCGAAAGGCGAAAGACGAGAGGACAGGAGGAACGAACACGATGGAATTGTTTATTATCCGCCACGGCGAATCGGTAACGAATACGTCGCCTACCTTGCTGGCAGACGGAGGCTTAACCGACAAAGGGCGGGCTCAGGCGGAAAAAGTGGCGGCTTGTATGGCCGGCGCCGGTCTTTCGCATATTTTCTCCAGTCCGCTCATGCGGGCGATCGAGACGGCTCAGCCGCTGGCCCGGGCAGCTAATCTGCCGGTTGAAGTATGGCTGGACGCTCACGAGGTATGGACCGGGGACGGGTATCGGGGGCCGACGACCGAGTGGCTCGCCGCTATGTACCCGGAAGTAAGGTTCGCCGAAGGAACGGAGTGCGATCCGCTAGGCTGGCATTGTCCGGGAGGCGAAACGTCGGAGACGGGATACGGCCGGGCACAGCTTCTGCTGGACAGGCTGCGCACCCGGTTCACGGGAGACGAGCGCGTCGCTCTGTTCGCTCACGGCGCCTTGAACCGGCGCATGATGCTGGCGACGCTCGGCCTCGACTATTCGAGCAGCCTTCGTCCTTACGGCGACAACTGCAGCATCTGGTGGCTCGGCTTTGAAGGCGCCAAGACGTCGATCCGCTACATCGGTCCGGCGATCCCGCAGCTGTTCGACGTTGTATGAGTATCGTGTGACCGTGTGATTGGCTTGTGCTGGCCCTCGGTTCCGCAGTTTGCGGGCCGGGGGCTTATTTAAGAGAGCAGAATGTTTATGTTCTTCACCGTATCAAAGTGAAGATGAGCCCGGAATATAAGCTAAACGATACTCTAACGGACATGGTGGAGGCTATTTCGCTAAAATATCAGTTTATTTAAATGTAACGGTCACCACAGCGCTTATTTACTCCAAACTACCTCTAGTGGAAAAAAACGATCCGATTTGGCGGGAGTAACGATACAAGAGTTCGTTACAAATTCAAACGTCCGAATTCGGCTCTGATAACGAATGCTGGGTTCGTTAGCCATACCATCGCAAAAAGACAATACGACCGAGGGCGAGCGGCTGGAACGAAGGTACCCATTCCCTTCCACACGATGGCGTATGGGTTTGCACGTCAAAGAACCGCACGGGTGCTTTACCGGTCATCTCAGCTTCTTTGCCAGCACATTATCGATCCAGGCATACAACAGACCGGCCGTTCCGGTTCAGGTCGTAACGCTGGACGAATTCGGCGGGGTAGAAGGCATCGAAAATCCAGACTCCCCCCAAGGCGCCGATCAAGGTATAAACCAACACGTGTACGATAGGGACTTTTACCGTTTTGCGAATCAGCATCGATACGAGCATCAGCGTGAGAGGATATCCTATAGCGGCGATGATGCAAAATAGCGTAGTTAAGATAGGCCCGACATTGCGGATGCCCATATATTCTGTAGTTGTTATTTTGTAGCCTTCCAACAGCTCCATACCGAACGTCGCCGCACTGAAGAGCACGATAAAGCAAACCCACAGGATCGAATAATGCCGGAACAGATTCAACGGCAGCACCGCCTTTAGCAGAGATGAGGTGGTTGGTCCGAAGCGAACGAACGATGAAGAGGGTGACACATGACACGTTCCTCGGCCCTACAGATTAGACGAGTGCGGAATCGTAAAGTTTCATTTCGGATGCAAGCCGGTACGGCAAAAAGCCCTCCTGCCGAAGCGACGGAAGGCTTGAAGCGGAATCGGACGATCCGGATGAATTAATGATGATGGCCCGAATGACCGTGAGGCCCATGATTGTCATGATGGTGATGATGATGATGCTTGTGATCGTCAACGGCGCTGTGGTGGTGCATGACTCCGCTCTGGTGCATCCGGTTGTGCAGCATGCGGTGGGCGCTCGTCAGCGTCATCAGAAGGCGCTTGTACGTTTGCTCGTCCGCCTTCGTCGCCATCGTTTTGATATATGCGGTCGATCCTTCGATCTGTTCGAGGATGGTGACCGCATCGGCTGGGCTGAAGAGCGGATTCCCTTCGACGACGACCATAACCGCGCTTGTATGAGCGGCGATCATCTCCGACTGGTCATGGTATTTGCCGCGCACGCGAAGCGCGATCCAGCAGCTTTCCTTAACCGGTACCGACCAGTGTCCGGCATAATGACAGGCTTCCGGATCGGTCGTCTGCAGCTCGCGGAGCTCGCCGTTAACGACCAGCTCGATCTTCGTCACGGGAACGGTGACCGACGATACTTGCCAGACGACATCGAGCGTTCCGCCGGAAGACGATAGTTCCAGCCGCGTCCCCATCTCGTGTTCGCCCACCCGGAAATCGATCAGCGGGCCGAGTGTGGCGAACGTGTTCCCGCGGCGGATTGCGTTCATCCACGACTCGTAGGAGAAGAGTTCGTCCGGAGGAATCAGCGCATATGTGCGGATCGTTCCGACCGCTGTAGATTGGGACATTTTATCGGTCCCTCCGACAGCCGGGGTCAGGTAGCCGCAATTCAAATAACGGTACCAGTCGGACAGCGAGTACGGGTTGATCCCGATATTTTCAAATGAGCACATCTCGACCGCGTCGACCTCGCCGAGCACGAGAGCGGCAGCGCCTTCCGCGCGCGGGTTGGGCAGATGGGGCATGACGACAATACCGCCCTGCTCGTGGCATCGCTTGGCCCATTCCGTTACGGTCGCCTCCAGCGGATCGCCGAGTCCGGATTCGTCCGGCCCTCCGGTACACAGCGGCAATATCATCCGCCCTTCGTAACCGAGCAGCGAGATATGGCCGAGCACATGCTGGCGGTTTTCCGTCCCGACCCTGACCAGATACTCGCCGGAGCCGCCGTTTTCTTTGCTGCCGATCGTTGTTTTGCCGTCGAAGTCACCGAGATTGCTGAACATTTCGCCCCATTGGCTCGTAAGCAGGTTGACCACATTGACGCCTTCGGCTTCCCCTTCGAGCAGAGCCGTCTGCGGCGACAGGAAATGGACGTGCGTATCGGCCGTCACCCAGCCTTTTTGCCTCCATGGAAGGACATGGTCCAGTTCGACGGTGATCGTACTCGTCTGCCCGTCGACCGTCACCTTGCGGCGAACCGGACGAATCTCGAAGCCTTTCGTTACCTCGATGTACACGTCGCCGCGCGGCAGCTTGAATTCGGCTTCCCCGTCGATGTAAGCGCTGTAATGGAACTCCTGGACATATTCCGCACCGTAGTCTTCGAACCAGTGGGCGTTCGGCATCCGGTGTCCGGCTACCGGGGCGATGTAGTCGCCGAAGGCGCCGTGTACGTGAATTTTGGCTGCGACTTTGCGGCCGCTTGTCCGTTCGACGATCCGGATCGCGACTTTTTGCACCGGATTCTCCACAGGCGTCCATAAAGACGATTGCTGCAGCTTCCGGACGGGGATCGCTTCGACGCTTCCGCCGTGTTCGATGAACAGCAGCGCATCGGGGTGTGCGGAGTACTCGATGATCCATTCGTCCGGGCGAGGCGTAGGCAGGCGAGGGTTAGTGTTACCCAGCCATTCGTCGTGATTGTATTCGAGAGCCGGCGCGGCGTGGATCACCTCGCCAAGATCGATGAGAATGTTGGCGTTATCTCCATAAGGCTGGGGGATGAAGCCGGCCGGCGCGGTATAACGCATCTTCCGTTTGGCTTCCCAGCGGAACGGATTGGATGCCAGATCGGTCCGGGTGATGCCGAACAGGAAGGCGGTGCCGTCTGCGGGGCGCATCGACAACGCGATCAGTTCCTTGTCCGGGTGAGGGTTCTCGAGCGCGTACAGCCAGTGGTGCATCGGGCTTCCGAAGCCGGGAAACGTAGTGCGCAGCTGGCTTTGCCCCCACGGAATGGCCGGAGCTTCTATATGCAGCAGATCCGTATTCGTCGCCATCGTGCGCGGCTTGACGTGTTTGACCGATTCGAAGCTGTTCTCGCCCCATTTCACCTGAAACTCGCTGATCTGGTACCGTCTCCGAATCGGGAATTCCGCCTCCGTCCCGTCCGAGTACCGCAGCGTGTACACGCACACCGTCTCACCGAGACGAGGGGTGCCCATCATCGGGCTGACAATTCCGCCGTGAGCGGCCGGGCTTTCCTTAAAATCGGCGGCATGCAGAAAAAGCAGCTGGCGGTCATGCAGCGGCTGCGGAAATGCCAGCTCGACGGCTTCGTCCTTGAGCAGCACGACGTTGCCCGCTCCTTTTCGCGCTTGCGGACCGAGCGAGAACGGCACTCCCCATAACTCCTGCACTCCGGTCAGGAGATGGTGCTTGTTGCGGAGTACCGCGTCGGAGCAGTCTTCCGGCTGCAGCTCGGCGATGATCCGATTATAGGCGGCTGATAAGTCGACCGGGGTAAACCGGCCGTCGCGACAGTTCGTGTTCGGGTGCATGCTCATCCTCCCAGTGTTTACAAAAGTCCGGTTTACCTTATATAATACATTTAATTAATGATTAAGTAAATTAGGAAAAGCAGCAGGAACTACTCTCTGCGGTCATGGAAAGTGGAAGGCTGCGGGGCGGCGGATAATCAGATGAAAATGAAATAGATGCAATGTGGGACAGCCGTCTAACTAATTAATTTAAGGAATAAGTCAATTGACAAACGGCGTGCCGCACAGTTTGTCAGACAAACGTCTTGATCGGCGCGGTCTCGCATATTTATCGATGGAGATTAGGCCGAAGTCATGCAGAACCAGAGCGTAATGCGGGTGAAGGCGCGTCTGTTCCGTTTTCTCTTGTGGTCGGCCGAAGCGAAAGGAAGTGGCGGCTTCTTATGCAAGCGGTTGTGCTTAAAGAAAGGGAGCGCGGTCAATACGTGACGGTAACCGATCTCCCGGTTCCCCGGCTGGCCGGTCCCGGAGATGTGCGGATTCGCGCGCTTAGCGTCGGACTGGACGGTACGGACCGGGAAATTATCCGCAACCGGTACGGCGTGCTGCCGGAAGGCGCGTCCCAGCTTGTCATCGGGCACGAGCTGCTCGGAGTCGTCGTCGAGGCGGGGCCCGCTTCGATGTTGAAGCCAGGCGAGCTGGCGACGGTGCTGGTGAGGAGGCCGTGCGGGGACGTCCGGTGCACCTGCTGCCGCAGCGGTCAGCAGGATTACTGCTCGACGGGCTTCTACACGGAGCGGGGCATCCGCGGGGCGGACGGCTTTTTGTGCGAATATGTGGTGGAGCGGTCGGACTATGTGGTGCCGGTTCCCCGGGAGTGTGCGGAGTACGGTGTGCTCGTAGAGCCGCAGAGCATCGTGGAGAAGGCGTGGAACCAGATCGGCAGCCTGCAGCGGCGTCTCGCTTGGTCGCCTGAAACGGTCCTTATCGTCGGTTCGGGTCCGCTCGGCTTATTGGCGACGCTGACGTGCCGAAGTGTGGGGCTTGATGTCCATGTATGGTCCAGGTCGGGTGCGGACAGCGTGAATGCGGACATCGTTCGCAGCTGTGGAGGCCGCTATCACGAGGTAAATCTGCGGGAGGAGCCAGGCGCTGACTCCGGTTTGTTATCGGGTGGCGGCGGTCTAAGCGGCGTCTCCGGACTGGCCGAATTTGCCGTCACGCAGCGGATATCGCCCGATCTGATCTGGGAATGCAGCGGGTACAGCCCGCATGCCTTCGAGGCGATGAAGGCGTTAAACGCGAATGGAGTGCTGGCGCTGCTCGGAGTAGCCTCCGGCGACCGAAGGATCGAGATTTCAAGCGATATGCTGAACCAGGAAATGGTCCTGAAAAATAAAGCGATTATCGGCTCGGTTAACGCTTCGCGTGCCGACTTTGAGTCTGCGATCCGCCGCTTGCAGCGCATCGAGGCGATGTACCCGGGGCAGCTCGTCCGGCTGATGACGGAGCGATTGTCGCTGGGACAGGTGCCGGATCTCGATTTTGAACAAGTAACGGTCAAAGCGGTGGTCGATCTGGTAACGAGAGAGGAAGCCGCTCGTCTGATCGGCGGCGGCGTTCGGGACGGATACTGAAGCGGAACGTCCGGACTGGCAGGTCGTGGAGAATGTCGTATGAACTCCTCAGTGGCCGGAGATCAAAGATGATGAGGCGCACTTTCGTGCGCGATCCGGGCTGGGCGGGGCAAGGGGATACGCCGATGCCGCTACAGTTGGTTCAGGCTAAGAGGGGATGTTAGGCACGGATCAGATCCGGACCGGTTCGCCGTATGTCCCGAACAATGCGAGGTGCAGGAGGGATTGCAGTGAAAATAGGCATAATGGGAGGGACCTTCGATCCGGTACACCTTGGACACCTGCTCGCGGCGGAACAGGCGCTTGAGGCTCACTCGCTGGACGAAGTCTGGTTTTTGCCGGCCTATCTCCCTCCGCACAAAAGGAAGCATACCGTCACGCCGCCCGGATTGAGACTTGCGATGCTGAAAGAGGGGATCCGGGATCAGCCGCGCTTTCGTGTTGAAGAGGCCGAGCTGAGACGGGGCGGCATTACTTACACGGTAGATTCGGTGCGGGAGCTGTGCCGGACGTATCCGCAGCATGATTTTCATTATATGATCGGCTCCGATGCGCGGGCATCCTTGCCCGGCTGGCGGGGGATCGAAGAGATTGCCGCACGCGTCGGATTTATTGAACTGAAGCGTCAAGGCTGTCCGGACACGGGGCGGGCGCTCCCCGAGTTTATCGCAGACAAAATGCGAAGCGCGGGAATGACACCGGTCGGCCTATCGTCGGCTGACGTTCGCGCAAGGCGGGATGCGGGACTCTCTATTCGTTATCTGGTGCCGGAGCGGGTCCTTCGCATCATCGAAAGCAGCGGACTGTACCGGCCGGACGAACAGGCAGAAGTCCGAAATGTTTCTATTTCTATTACAGGAGGCACCGATTCATGAGGGATGTATTGAATCAATGTGTAGCGAAATATCCGGAGCTGTCGGAATGCTCCGGCGATATCGTAAGTGCGTTCGAGACGATCCGGGACAGCTATCGCGGTGGCGGCAAAGTGCTGCTTGCCGGCAACGGGGGCAGCGCGTCTGACTGCGAGCATATCGTCGGCGAGCTGATGAAAGGATTTATGTCGAAGCGTCCGGTTCCGCAGACGATGCGAGACCGGCTGCGCCGGTTCGGGGACGAGGACGGCGGCTATATCGCCGACCGGCTGCAGGGCGCCCTGCCGGCGATCTCGCTCGTCAGCCATACGGCGCTGGCGACCGCGTATGCGAACGATGTGGCGGCCGACATGGTGTTCGCCCAGCAGGTGTACGGCTACGGCCGGCCGGGCGATGTGCTGATCGGCCTCAGCACGTCGGGCAATTCGGCCAACGTCGTGCGCGCCCTTCAGGTGGCGCGTGCGCTTGATATGCGCACGATTGGCCTGACCGGCCGGAGCGGCGGACGGATGAAGGAGCTGTGCGACGTTATCATCCGCGTCCCTTCCGATGTGACGCCTGACATTCAGGAACGGCACCTGCCGATTTATCATACCCTCTGCATCATGCTGGAGGAGGAGTTTTTTTGAACGAAGGCAGGCGTTGAAGCAGCGGAGGGATGGGATAAGGTTAGTGTAGGTTAGGCAATGGTGAGGCCATGCGAGGTCAGGAAGATTAGGTGAGGCGATGGAAGATTAGGCAGGGCAGGTGAAGGGCTGCTGCCGCCTGCGGCGCTATATGGTGTGACGGCGGACGAATGACCGCATCCGAAGAGGAGGGACAGCTTAGGGCTGGCCCTTTTTGGCGTGGGGTTAGCAGTCTTTTGGAGCTCTTATTTTTCCATACGCACGGTGTTTTGGATAAATAAGGGATGTTTGCAACTGCTATTTTGAGGAAAATCACCGTTGAAGAGGGAGTAGCCCCCGAATAAGAGGCGCAAACGTCTCCTATTTGCCTTTTCCTATACGTTATACGGTAAATAAGAGCCTCAAACCACCTTTATCCGCCTTGGTTCAAGCGCTGGTAGGCTGCGAACGAAACGCCAATAAAAACTCAGATAGAGGGTGCTTTTGCCAGGAAAGGACTGTAGAATGGGAACTAAGCTCCTTGGCTCGCAGGTTATTTTTGCTATGATGGTCGAGCAGGTATGGAATTGTAGGCCGGAGCAGGTGATGGAAGCTTCATCCGGATTTTACCTTCGATCTGTCGAGCCTGCGGATAAGGATAACAAGAACTTTATTTGACCAAATACTTGTAAAGGCAGGCATCATGAAAAAGAAACCGAAAACACTTACTGTCGTACTGTTTGGATTACTGGCTCTGTTGTTTTTCTACAAGCCGGAGCTGCTGTCTTTTCTAACATCCGAAACCGCTCCAAGCCACGATGAAGAAGCGGCGTATACGATCTATTTTCCTTCCGACCGGTTCCCCGAAACGGCGGAGCATATCCGGATCGCGGTGGAACGCGGCAAGTCTTCCATCTGCACGATTGACCGTAAAGGCGCCGACGAGAACCGGAAGGAGTCGTTAAAAGGCGTACCGACCAAGCCGAATCTGGATCGCGATGAGTGGCCTATGGCGATGTGTGCCGAAGGCGGGGCGGGAGCAGATATTATGCACATAAGCCCCTCGGACAACCGCGGCGCCGGATCTTGGGTCAGCAATCAGCTGGAGAAGTATGCAGACGGGACGAAGGTCCGCATCGTTGTGAAGTAAAGAGAGGCGAAGGTCCGCATTGTTGTCAGGTAAACTTTCCGCACCTTAGTACTTCCGTATCCCCAGCAAAGTAAATGTCAGACTCGCAGCGTCACGTGTGGCGGGCGGCTGCGCGGAAGCACGGAAGGACGGATGGATGCCTTGACGGCAACCGTCCGTCTTTTTTCCATGCGGGGCTTCCCGCTGCCGCTGTCGGCCAGCCGCTTTCCGTTTACGTCTTCAAGCGGGTCCCGGCTAGGCGCAGCTTGAGGAAGGAGGAGGGGGCGGAGCCGGTCCACCTTTTGTACATCCGGTTAAAGTAGGACGGGTCGCAGTAGCCCAGAAAATCGGCAATCTCGGCGATGGTCATCGTACTGTTCAGTAGCAGGTCTTTCGCTGCGTTGATCCGCACCTGGTGGAGGTAGTCGATCGGCGGCTGACCGGTGATCTCCTTGAAAATGCCGGTTACGTAGTTCGGCGTGCGGTCGACGACTGCGGCAAGCTGTTCGATCCGGATCGGTTCCCGGTAATGCTCCAGTATGTACTGCAGCATCGTCTGCACTTGAGCGTGTTTTTTGTGCGGATAGCGCGTCGCTTCATAATCCCGGCACGCCAAGGCGATCAGTTCCTGGGCGATCCCGCAGCATACCGGCTCGTAATAGGCCAGCTTGCCGAGCCACTGCTGGGCCAGAATATGGAACCGCTGCTTCCCGTATTCGAGCGTCTGGGACTCGGCCTTGAACCAGCTGTCCGAGCGGAGCGGAGGGAACAAGCGCAGCGTTTCCTCGTCGGGCGTGAAATGTACGGAATATTTCTGATGCGTCTCACCGTTTATCGGCAATCCTTCCCTCATCGTATGCGCAGGGATGTAGAGCAGGTCGCCTTTTTGCAGCGGGATGTCTTCGCCGTTCAGCCGGTAGAGGAGCCTGCCCCGGACGACCAGAATGAGCATACAGTATTCGGTAGACGATAACGGCTTGCGCCAGGTCGTATCGACATCGTCGAAATAAATCGAATGCAAAGCGAGCAAAACTTCGCCCCCTATCCGGAATGCGTGTAGGATTATGAAGATGAAATCATTATAGTACAACCTGAAAGAAATAAGTATACATAGAAGAAGCAGAGTCTGAAGTCCATGCAAAGAAAGCTTCCGAGCGAAGCTGTATCATGGCAAATGTCTTGTGCGAAAAGGGGGCTTGGTTGCAGGAAGGAAGGGTTCAGTTTCACTGAAAACGTATGCCTCTTCTGAAAGTAGAATCATCCAAGGGAATCGGTCAAAGCCTTCCCTGCGATACAGGAAAAAGGGAAGCATCCCGCCACGGTAAAGCGTCTCAACATCTCCGGCGAAGCTGAAGACAGATGCGGCGATGGAGGCGCTGAAGGTGATTACCTCCGACGAAGTGCAGAAGCTGATGAGCGAATACGGCTCCCCGAGCATACTGCAGAGCGATGAGATCCGCAAGGTATACGGCTCCAAGCTGGACGAGTATAAAGGGAAGAACGTACAGGCGCTGTTCAAGACGACGCCGGGAACTCCGCACGTGATTACCAAATACGAGTATCTGGTAAGCGCCGAAGCGGAGGTGGGAAGACGGCTGATCACCGAAGGCCATGACGTGAACACGGTGATCCGGACGATCGAGGAGAAAGCGAATCAGAAGCTGTCGCAGTAAAAATAGGCGCGGGGCTTTTCGGGAGGACCGGGTTCCGTAAAATGGCCGCCAAATCGTGGCCGTCTGAATGTCTGGCCGTTGGAAGTCGCGTGAACACCGTGCGGAAACATCGTGCCAAAGGACCGCGCTAAAACACTGTGCCAAAACACCATGCCGAAACCGTGCCGGCAGTTGCGCTCATGAATCGTCGGTTAGACGTGCAATTCTGCTGCTTGCTCCGGTTATTTTTTGACACCTGTTTTTTCGATTTTGTCGCATATACGGGCGCAATGTATTGTAAGATGAGGGCAGATGGAATTAAGTTTAAGTTTTAAGCAATCGGAGGCGATCGATGATGAAAGTAGGACTCAGCACGTACAGTTTGTCCCGGGCGGTAGCGGACGGGGAGATGACCTTCCTGGATACGGTAAAATGGATTGCGGACAACGGCGGGGAGCACGTAGAAATTTCTTCGGGCAAAATCAATTTGACCGAGGAGCCTGCGCTCGTGGAAGCGATCCGCAAGCAGGCGGATGTTAGCGGAATCGATGTGTCCGACTATGCGATCGGCGCTCAATTCGTGCAGCCGGACGAAGCGTCGTACGAGGCGGAAATCGCCAGGGTGATGAAGCATGTTGACGTCGCTCATGCGCTGGGCGTGAAGCTGATGCGTCATGATGTGGCGTCCCGCCCGATCCCGGAAGCGACGCTCGTCAATTTTATCGCGGACCTGCCCAAGCTGGCCGAGGCGTGCAGACGGATCGCCGATTACGCAGCCCAATACGGGATCACGACCAGCGTAGAAAATCACGGCTACTATATTCAGCACAGCGACCGCGTACAAGCGCTCGTTCATGCGGTCGGCCGCGACAATTACCGCACGACGCTGGATATCGGAAACTTTATGTGCGCGGATGAGGATTCGGTCGTTGCCACGAGGAAAAATTTGCCGATCGCCTCGATGGTCCATATAAAAGATTTTTATTTGCGGCCGTTTCACCAGAACCCGGGCGAAGGGTGGTTCCGCACGGCGGGCGGCAATTACTTGAGAGGCGCTATAGTCGGTCAGGGCGACATCGATATCCGGACCGTACTGAAGGCGATCAAAGATTCCGGTTACGACGGTTATCTCTCGATCGAGTTCGAAGGAAAAGAATCCTGCACGTACGGTTCGAAGGTCGGCATGGAAAATGTCCGGCGCCTATGGGATGAAGTGTAGGGAAGAGTAGGGCTAAAGGCTACTGGAAGGGCCGGAAGAGCTAAAAGAGCTAAAAGAGCTAAAAGAGCTAAAAGAGCTAAAAGAGCTGATAGGGCTAAAAGCGTAGTTGCGCAAGCTCCGTTCCAGTAAGTTTCTCTGGGATGGGGCTTGTTTTGAATGTTGATGTGCGCGTGCGCGGCTTTGGCTGGCTGGTTACTTGCCCAATAAGAGTCTTTAGAAGCTGCTATATCGACGGAAACTGGCTCTGCACACAATATAAGAGATAACAGGGACCCTAATAATGGTGCGTTAAGCTGCAATCTTTGATTTTGATAAAAATAAGGGGTGCTAAAAGCCCTTATTTCCACATTTATCCTTGAATGACCAAAAATAAGAGCTGCTAAAGACTTCTATTCGTTTGATTGATTGCGATACGCGGTGGTGTGCTATTTGACTCCAATGCAATTCGCAGGCGGGGCCCAGGTAAAGTCGCAGTTGAACCTTAATATTACTCAGTCAAATGAGCCACCGTGCCGATCGGACCGCCACATGAACTTGCTAGCGACAAAAACTACTAATTACCGCCCACCGTCCAAACAGCGGCAAGTTGTTGGGAAGTTGCAGGTGCGTGAGTCGTATGGGTAGGCGTATGGGTAGATACGCGGCGCGTAGGCATGCGAGGGCTCCGGTAACCACGCCCGCTCCGACTTCCGCACCCCGGCTCCCGTTCAGCAACCACTCCAGCACTCACTCCCATTCCTGCTCGGCTTCCCCTCCAGCACCCACTCCGGCATGATGTTAGACTTTACATTGGACACAGGAAACCGAGAGTTCGACAATAGATGGATTCTAAATCGAGGTGTCCGAGAGGACAAAAAAGTATGACAAGGAGTTCAATTTCAAACTGTTCGGCTCATCCAAGAAGAAGGGCAGGAGGTAGCACAGATAGTTTGAGAAATGGGGCTGCATATGAATACGCTCTATCGATGGATGGCTGAATTCAAGAACGATGGTGCACAGGCCTTACCCTCCAGCATCCACCTCGGCTCCCAGTCGCTCCTATTCCAGCACTCACTCCCGCACCCGATCCGACTCTCGCTTCTACTCCCACACCCGAATTCCGTCCATTTATCCGTCCCAGGAAGGTCCTAATCAAAGAATGTCATTTACAACTGCAGATGCCGTTGATTATAATATGAATTAATTAAATAATTAAGAAAATAGGAGGAGACCTGCAATACAGCAAAATAAAATCGCCTATTTGAAACAGGTGAAGCAAAGTAACATGTCCGAAGTTCTCGAGCGGATCTGGCAATTTCAGCAGATTTCGCGGGTGGAACTTGTTGAGCATACGGGGTTGACCTCGGGAACGATTACGAATTTGACGCACGAGCTGATCGGGTTGAAGATTATTCGCGAATTCGAAGCCGTATCGGGGAACGTCGGCCGCAGGAGGGTGATGCTCGGCCTCGACTCGAGCCTGTACCGGATTATCGGGCTGGATATCGGCCGGGCTACGCTGGAGGTTGTAGTCGTCGACCTGAACGGTAAAATCATCAAATCGATCGAACGCGACATGAGCGAGCGGAGAGGTCCCGACGAGTATTTTGACGTAATCGGACCGCTGCTTACCGAGACGAAACGGGAGATCGAGAACGCCGGCTACACGGTACTCGGCCTGGGAACAAGCGTGCCGGGACCGATGGACTACAGCACGGGAGAACTGCTGAATCCGCCGAACTTCCCGGGCTGGAGCGGGTTTCCGCTGCAGCGGACGCTGGAGGAACGGTTCGGCATGGTCACCCTGATCGAGGACGACGCGCGTACGTCCGCGATGGCGGAGCGCTGGTACGGCCTGGGCCGGAACGTGCAGGATCTCGTCTTCATCACGATGGGCATCGGCATCGGCGGCGGCGTCGTATCCGGAGGCAAGATCGTCCGGGGTACGAACGGACTGTGCGGGCAAGTGGGCCATATGACGATCGTCATCGACGGCAAAATATGCGACTGCGGCAACCGCGGCTGCTGGGAAACGGTAGGCTCGATCCCGGGCATACTGGGACGGTGGTCCGGCGGCGGCTCAATGGAGCAACTGCGTGAAGCGATCCGGCAAGGAGACGCGGAAGCGCTGCGCTGCCTGGAAGATACGCTCGGTTATCTCGAAACGGCGCTTATCAATGTGTATAACTTGTACGATCCGGAACTAGTCGTGCTGGGAGGGAGATTATATCCTTATTTGGCGGATTACCTGCTTCCGGTCCGGAACCATCTGCGTTCGAGGCTGTACGCCTTTGCGAAGGACCGGCTGCGGATCGAACCTTCCACCTTCGGTACTTCTCAGAGCGCCGTAGGAGCTGCGGCGCTGTTGTTCGGATTTTTGCTGTCCGAGCCGGTGCGGCTGCTGGCGCTGGCCGAAGGCGGATAAGAGCCCGTGTAGTCCGTTAAGCTTGCCTGAATCGGGCTGCCCCGTGTTGGACTGCAATCGCGTTTCGCTTTGCAGAGCTTCAGCCGCCTTCACGGCATTCTGCACGAATCGTCCGCCTCCGGGTTAGACGGGATGATCCCGCCGGCCCGGACGGGCGGTTTCTGGCAGAGCTGCAGGCCAAGCATCACGTACTCAACTACATAGCACTACATCTTTTTTTTGCCGCATAAACTTAAAGATTAAGTAAATTAAAATCAGGAGGAAGAACCATATGGGAGAGGGAGAATGGTATCGTCCGCATCGCAACGCCGGCTGCAGAATAACCGACGGTCTTACGTTCAAAGGCTACCGGTCGCTGCTGCTCGAAAACGAAAAGGTACTTATTCATCTGCTGCTCGATAAAGGCGGCGAGCCGATCCGCTGGCTGCACAAGCCGACTGACACCGACTTTATCTGGATAGCCGGCAAAGGGCTGGGCCCGAGCCATCCGTTATATTCCGAATATGAAATCAGCTATATCGGCGGATGGCAGGAGATGTTCCCGGAGGTCAGCTATACGTCGACCTACCGCGGTGCGACGGTACACCGCGGCGAGTCGGCGGTAACGCCGTGGGATTACCGGATCATCCGGGACGATCCGGACGAAATCCGGGTGCTGCTGATCAACCAGATCCGCTCGCTGCCGCTGCGGACGGAGAAGCAGATCGTGTTGACGGCGGGAAGCGAGACGGTCCGGATCGAGGAGACGATTTTCAATCTGTCTCCGGCGACCCCGCTCGAAGCGAACTGGGGGCATCATCTGGCGTACGGCCGGCCATTTCTGGGTCCGGATTCGTTTATTACGCTTGGCGAAGGGGCGACCGTTCATCACCCGGTAACCGGGGAAAGCTGGGCATGGCCTCTGATGAGCGGCGGCGGAACTGATACCGATCTGTCGATCATGCCGGCACCGGGGACAAAACGCGATCTGCTCTACATCTCTGCGCCGGACAGCAAGTACCGGCTGCACAGCCCGCGCCGGGGCGTATCGCTCGAGGTGCGCTGGGACGGCAGCGTATGGCCGTATTTGTGGTACTGGCAAAATTTCCAATCCGACTTCGCCGCGCCGTTCTTCGGATGCGACTACAACATCGGTCTGGAAATGTTCAACGTGCCGCCGAAGCTGACGCTGGGCGAAGCGGTCGAGCGCAAGCTGGCGCTGGCCGTGCCGCCGTCGGGGCGCCTGTCGTCATGGCTGGAATTCGAAGCGATTCCCGGAGGGGAATAGCGGCATAGACTTCATCTAATCCAACGCTTGACAGAGGGAGGAGCTAATCTATGACTGCCGGGAAACGATTGATTTTTGCAGCGATACGCACCAATTCGGTGTACGACCGGACCAATCTCGTCACGATCCGCAATATGGCCCGCCCTTACGACGATGAGGCGGAGCCTTGGAGGGGAGCGGAGACGCCGGAGTTCAGCTGTCTGCTCGATACGATTATAGCGAGAAGGCTCGAGGGGAAACCGGTCGTCTGGTCGATGGGAGCGCATGTGATCAAAAACGGGCAGTCCCGCTACGTGATCGAGATGGTGCGTAACGGTTTTCTTACGCATGTATCGGGAAACGGCGCGACGAGCATCCACGACTTCGAGCTCGCCTTTCTCGGGGAAACGTCGGAGGATGTGGCCCGTTCGATCGAGGACGGTTCGTTCGGGATGTGGGAGGAAACCGGCCGGTACATGAACGAGGCGATCCGTGAGGGAGCGGCGCAAGGCTTGGGCTACGGGGCGAGCCTGTATCAGTATTTGTCGGCTCATCCCGAGAAGTTCCCGCATTATGACGACTGCGTCTTCGTTCAGTGCCAGCGTTTCGGCGTTCCGTATACGTGCCATATCTCGATCGGTACCGATATTATTCATCAGCATCCGATTGTCGACTATGAAGCGCTGGGCGGAACGTCCGGGGAAGATTTCCGGCACATGTGCCGATCTGTCGCCGCTATGAAGAACGGGGGAGTCTTTCTCAACTTTGGTTCGGCGATCTCCGGACCGGAAATTTTTCTGCGCGGCTTATCGCTTGCGCGTAACCGGGGGCTGCCGATGCAAGACATCGTCGCCGCGAATTTCGATATCGTTCCCGTAACCGCCGATTCGCGCCCTCCGGAAACGGACCCCGACTACCATTACCGGCCCCGCCGGGTACTGATCGACAGACTCGGCGAGATCGGCGGGGAAGGTTACTTGTTCCACGGGCTGCACCAGCAGACGATCCCCGCGCTGTTCCACGGTCTGATGCGCCGCAAGGAGAAGCTGGACGCCCCATTCGCACCGCCTAAGGATGCGGGCGCCGAAGCGGCGCAAAGCTTGAAGCTGTACCCGGTCGGCGTCAGGCGCAGCAAATTTCGTCTCGACCAGGACACGCCGCCGGACGTTGACGCTGCGGCTGGTCCGGCAGGCGCGCCGCACCACCGGGTGGAAGCGGCACACGCCGGAGGTCCCGCCGGCGGCGCATCCGAGCCGAGGCCGGGAACGTGGACCGATCCGCAGCTAGGCGATCTGATCGCCCGGCTGCAGGAAGCGAAGGAGCGCGGCTGCCGTGTCCTCGTCTCGCTGGGCAGCAACGTGGCCGGCAGCGGAGTTCAGCCTTACTTGATCGATCTGATCCGCCGCGGCTACGTGACGCATCTGGCGCTGACCGGGGCCGCCTGCTTCCAGGATATCGAGCTGGCCGCCTTCGGCCATACGGAAGCGGTGGAGGAAGGGACGCTGAAGGATGGAAAGCTGGCGATGTGGAAGGAAACCGGGGATATCGTGCACGGGGCCCTTCTCGAAGGCAACGCAACCGAAACCGAAACCGAAATCGGAACTGGATGCGGTTACGGGGAGAGCATCATCCGATACGCCCGCAATCATCCCGCCCTTTTCCCGCATATCGAGGACAGCCTGCTCGGAGCTTGCGCCCGGTACGGCATCCCCTATACGTGCCATATTACGATCGGCACGGACGATATCCAGTTGCACCCGATGTCCGACTTCGCGGCCCAGGGGAAGGCGAGCGGCATCGATTTTCAAATGTACTGCCATACCGTAGCTCATCTGGAGGGCGGCCTGTTCCTTAATTTCGGCTCCACTGTCACCGGTCCCGAAGTGTTCCTGAAGGCGCTGTCGATCGCGCGCAACCTGCACTATCCCGTTCATCATATCACTACCGCGAACTTCGACATCGTCCGGCTGGGCGACTACCACAAGAAGGTCGGCTACGAAGATTGGGACTACTACTACCGGCCGCGCAAAAATATCGTTCACCGTCCGACCAGCCTCGGCGGCAAAGGGTTTCATTTTGAAGGGCTCCATGAGGAAACGATTCCCGCGATCTGGGAAGCTCTGGTCGAAGCGGGGCAAGCAACGTAAAGAACGGATATACGATATGGGGGAGGCATAAAGCACATGGAATCTAGCAGCGGAACTACACTGAAGACGCCGGTCAAGGCGATTTTGTTCGATTTCGACGGCACGCTGTCAACGCTCCGGGCGGGCTGGGAAGAGACGATGGCCCCGATGATGAAAGAAGCGATCGCGGGAAGCCGGCAGCTGACGCAGGAGGAATCCGAGGCGCTGGACCGGGAAATCGCCGATTATATCGATCAATCGACCGGAATCCAGACGATATTTCAGATGAGATGGCTGGCGGATCAAGTGGCGAAAAAAGGATGGAACGAGCAGGTGCTCGGGGAGTGGGAGTACAAGGCGGAATACAACCGCCGGCTGCTCGAGACGGTGCGCAGACGGATCGCCGACCTGGAGGCAGGGAAGCTCCGGGCGTCGGATTATTTAATGAAAGGGTCCGAGGCGTTTCTCGAGCTGCTGCACGCCAGAGGGATCGAGATGTTCGTCGCGAGCGGCACCGATCATCCGGACGTTGTGAATGAAGCGAAGGTGCTCGGCGTCCATGCGTATTTTAAGGAAATTGCGGGAGCGCCCGTAGGCCGTGCCGACTGTTCGAAAGAAAAAGTGATGCGCGATCTGCTGGAGCAAAAAGGGTTTCGCAGCGACGAGCTGGCGATTATCGGCGACGGCAAGGTCGAAATCCGGATCGCTCGCGAGAACGGAGCACTGGCGCTGGGACTGGCGAGCGACGAGAACGAGCGGGAAGGCATCAATCCGGTCAAGCTGGAGCGGCTGAAGACGGCGGGAGCGAACCGGATCGCCGGAGATTTTACGAATACGGCGGAGTGGCTGGAATGGCTCGGGCTGGATTCCAAATAAACGAACGGGAGGCGGGACCAATCATGAAAGGGATCGACTTCACAGGAGCGCTGGTTCTAAGCGCGCCTGAGGTTTGCGGACCCGAGGCGAAAGCTATCGACGTACTCGTCGAGGAGATAGCCGATCGGACCGGCGTCGTCCTGGAAAGGACGCAGGTATATGCCCGGCGGCCGGTACCTGTTATCGTTGCCGGAACGGCTGAGTCGCTGCGCCGCATCTCCGGGCTGGAATGGCCGGAGGCGGTGACCGGGGGACTCGCGGAGCTGAAGCCGGAAGGGTACATGCTGCGAACGGAGGGAGGCGATGGCGTACCGCCGGCGGTATGGATCGTCGGAGCGGACGCGAGAGGCGTCCTGTACGGCGCCGGCAAGCTGCTGCGTCTGCTGCGCTGGGGAGCGGGCTCGTGCCGGCTGGAAGGGCCGCTTCATACGATAACCGCCCCGTATTCGCCGATACGCGGCCACCAGCTCGGCTACCGGCCGAAAAACAATGCGCTGGACGCTTGGAGTCCGGAGCAGTTCGACCGGTACATCCGCGAGCTTGCGTTGTTCGGGGCGAATAGCATCGAGATTTTGCCGCCGCGCACCGACGATCATCCGACCGGCCCGCTGATGAAGGTCGAGCCGCTGGAGATGATGGTGCGGATCGCGGAATCGATCGACAGCTACGGGCTCGATACGTGGATCTGGTATCCGAATATGGGCGACGATTACGATGATCCGGTTACGATCGCGGCCGAGCTGGCCGAGCGCGAAGACATTTTCCGCAAGCTTCCGCGCATCCGGGCGTTGTTCGTCCCGGGCAGCGATCCGGGCAAGATGGAGCCTGATCCGCTGTTCGTATGGACGGAGCGGGTAGCCCGGCTGCTCAGGCAATACCATCCGGAGGCGAAAATTTGGCTGTCTCCGCAAATTATGAGGCATGATTCGGCGGCCTGGATGGAAGCGTTTTACCGGCAGGTCGACCGGGAACCGGATTGGCTCGGCGGCATCGTCTTCGGTCCGCATGTCGACGTTCCGCTGCCCGAGCTGAGGCGGCGGATTCCGGCCCGGTACCCGATTCGGCGTTACGAGGATATAACCCACAACTATCATTGCCAATACCCGGTCGCAGACTGGGATATGGCTTATGCGCTCACGCTCGGCCGGGAAAGCTGCAATCCGCGTCCCGCCGCCCAGAAGCATATTCATAACGTGCTTGCGCCTTACGCAGACGGCACGATTGCCTACTCGGAAGGGATCAACGACGATGTGAACAAATTCGTCTGGTCCGATCAGGAGTGGGACCCGGCGACGCCGGTCGTGCAGACGCTGAGAGAGTACGCCGGATTGTTTATCGACGACGAGCGTGCGGAAGCGGTCGCTCAGGGACTGCTCGCTCTGGAGCGCAACTGGGAAGGGCCGCTGGCCGTGAACGACGGAGTCGAAGTGACGCTGCAGCAGTGGAAACGGATGGAGGCGGACGCGCCGCCCCGGATGCGCGACAGCTACCGGTTCCAGATGCATCTGCTGCGCGCTTATTTCGATACGTACACGAAGCGGCGGCTCGCTTACGAGACGGAGCTGGAGTATAAGGCCAGGGAAGCGCTGCAAATGGCGCCTGTCAGCGGAAGTCTGGCTGCGCTGGAGCGGGCCGGGCATATTCTCGGGCAGGCGAGGACGGAGCCGGTGGGGGCTCCTTACAAGGAGCGCTGCGAGCAGCTCGCCGACGAGCTGTTCGCGAACATCGGCTACCAGCTGACGGTAACGCGCCATTTCGCCAGATCGCAAGGCAGAGGCGCCTTCATGGACGCGATCGACGCTCCGCTGAACGACATCCGCTGGCTGCGCACCCAGTGCGAGCTGATTGGCGAGGCGGAAGACGAAGGCGAGCGGCTTGCGCTGATCGAAGGGGCTCTGAACCGGACGGACCCGGGGCCGGGCGGCTTTTACGACAACTTGGGGTCTTGTCGGGGCTTCCGCCGCGTCGATCCGGGTGCAGGCTGGCAGGCGGACCCCGGGTATTTGGCGACGCCGAGAATCGCTTATGCGATGCATCTGCTGTCGATGTCGCCAGAGCGCCAAAAAGAGCTCGGAGGCATACCGCTTTCCTGGGTCGCCCATACGAACGCGATGCTGGATACGCCGATCGTCGTCCGGTACGATTCGCTCGATCCGCAGACGAAGTACAAGGTGAAGGCGGTGCTCGTAGGCGAGACGAGCGGCCGGACGCCAAGGGACTGCTGGGCGAGTCTGACCGCAGGCGACAGCTTCGTGCTGGACGAAGAGGTGCATATCGCGGCAGGAGGCGTGACGACTCGGGAATGCGCGGTTCCGCCGGAAGCGGTGCAGGACGGCCGGCTGAGCCTGACGTTCCGGCGTACGCGCGGTTTCAAGCGGTTGAATGTCGCGGAAGTATGGCTGCTGCCGGAACGGAACCGTTCCGAAATTTGAAGCGGGGGATGATGGGAAATGCGGGTGGAATCCGCCAGTAAAGAGTACATTTTCGAGGACGAGCGGCCTTTTCAGTCCTGTCATGCTTCTACGATCGTAGCGCTGGATCACGGACGGCTGCTGGCCGCCTGGTTCGGCGGGACGAAGGAAGGGGCGCACGATGTCGACATCTGGGGTGCGTTTCGAACGAAGGAAGGCTGGAGCGAGCCGGCGCGTTTGGCAGGAGCCGACGTTCCTCTGTGGAACCCGGTGCTCGACCGGGACGAGAGGGGCATCCTCACGTTATATTACAAATCCGGCGTTAAAATCCCTTCGTGGCGGACAATGGTGACGACCTCCTCCGACGACGGCACGACCTGGTCGGCTCCCCGCGAGCTGATCGAGGGTGACAAAGGGGGACGAGGTCCGGTCAAAAACAAGCTGATCCGGCTGCGCGACGGCACGATGGCCGCCCCCGCATCGCTAGAGACGAAGGAGCGCTGGGACGCTTTCGTCGACTTGTCCGAGGACGGCGGCGCTTCCTGGAACCGGACCGGGTTCGTCCCGCTCCGGCGCGTCCCGAAACAGGAAGGAGAAGCGGCGACGGACATCCGGCCCGCCGAGGAGGCCGACGGCGTGATGAACAAAGGCGTTATCCAGCCTACGCTGTGGGAATCGGAGCCGGGCCGTGTGCACATGCTGCTGCGCACAACCGAAGACACGATCTTCCGCAGCGATTCCGCAGACGGCGGACGTTCGTGGTGCCAGGCCTATTCGATCGGCTTGCTGAATAACAATAGCGGCATCGATCTGGTACAGATGAATGACGGAACGCTCGCGCTTGTTTATAACCCGGTAAGCGGGAGATGGGGGCCGAGAACGCCTCTGGTCGTCCGCTTCTCCTCCGACAACGGAATGAGCTGGGGCGGCGAGTTCGTGCTCGAGAAAGAGCCGGGCGAATATTCGTACCCCGCTATCGTGGCGGACGGCGAAACGCTTCATATTACGTACACCTGGAACCGGGAACGGATCGCGTATTGGAAGCTGACAGTATCCGGAAACGGATAAGGATACGGTACATTTGTGCGATAGGGAAAAGGAGGATGGCGGACGATGATTCGCGTTACGATCTGGAACGAGTATTCTCACGAGCTGCGTAAGGAAAAGGTGGCGGCGATTTACCCGAGAGGCATCCACGGGGCGATCGCCGAAGGGATCGCATCAAGCGATTTTATGATCCGCACCGCGACACTGGCTGAGCCGGAGCATGGACTGACGGACGATGTGCTGCAAAATACCGATGTGCTGATCTGGTGGGGACACCGCGCCCACGAGGAAGTGGACGACGCGATTGTAGACAAAGTGCATGCCCGCGTCTTGAACGGGATGGGGTTCATCGCGCTTCATTCGTCGCATTACTCGAAAGTATTCCGCAAGCTGATGGGCACGACCTGCTCGCTCATCTGGAGAGTGGCGGACGAGAAGGAACGGTTGTGGGTCGTCAATCCCGGTCATCCGATTACGCAGGGCATCGACCGTTATTTCGAGCTGGAGCAGGAGGAAATGTACGGCGAGTTTTTCGACATTCCCGAGCCGGATGAGCTTGTGTTTATGAGCTGGTTCCAGGGCGGGGAAGTGTTCCGCAGCGGCTGTACGTTCCGGCGGGGCAGAGGGAAAATCTTTTATTTCCGCCCGGGCCACGAGACGTATCCGACGTTCCATAACGAATCGGTGCTGAAGGTGATCTCGAACGGAGTCCGTTGGGCGGCACCGGAGCCGGAGCAGGCTCCGCGCAGCGTGCCGCCTAGTCCGCATCCGGCGCTCGAGCCGGTGCCCAGCGAGAAGCCGGTCAAATCATCCAACTAATAGCGAGGAGAGAAAATCGAATGGCAACTTTAAAAGTAGGGGCAGTAGGAACGGGCGGGATGTTCAAAGGCGCGCATCTGGCCGCCTGGCTGGCCAATCCGGACACCGAGCTCGTCGCCTTGTGCGATGCGAATAAGGAGGCGGCTCAGAGAATCGCCGACGAGCACGGCATCGAGGACGTGTACGAGGACTACCGCGAGCTGATCGCGAGAGACGACATCGATATTATTAACGTCTGCACCCCGAACCTGTATCATTCTGAAGTGTCGATCGCCGCGCTGAAGGCGGGCAAGCATGTGTTCTGCGAAAAGCCGGACGCCGTCAGTCCCGAGGAAGCGGTCAAGATGGCGGAAGCGGCGAAGGAGAGCGGCAAGGTGCTGATGGTCATGCGTAACAACCGGTTCCGTTCCGTAGCGCAGTTTCTGAAAACGTATGCGGAAAAAGGCCATATGGGCGACTGCTACATGGGCCGGTGCGGATGGATCAGGCGAAGAGGCATACCCGGCAAAGGCGGCTGGTTTACGACGAAAGAATTGTCGGGAGGCGGTCCGCTAATCGATCTGGGCGTCCATATGATCGACCTGGCTGTCTGGATTATGGGCAATCCGAAGCCGGTTGCGGTTAGCGGCTCGGCATATACGAAGTTTGCCGAGACGGATCTCGCCGATTCGGAGCACAGCGCGTTCGGGGAGAAGAAAAGCGGCGGCGTATTCGACGTGGAGGATCTGGTCTCCGGCTTCATCCGGTTCGAGGACGGGGCGACGCTGCAAATCGAATTCAGCTGGGCGTCCAATATCGAGCAGGAAACCCGGTTCGTCGAGCTGCGCGGCACGAAGGCGGGCTTCAGCTTGAGAAACGACGATTTGAAGCTGTTTACGGAGATCGAAGGGACCCTGTGCAACGTGGAGCCGCAAATCGTCAAAAACGGGCATGGGCACGGCTCCAACATCCACCATTTTGTAGAGGTGGTACAAGGGCGGGAGAAGCCGATTTTTACGCCGGAGCAGGGCGTCGATATGATCAAGATTTTAAGCGCGATCTACGAATCGGCGCGGCTAGGCCGCGAAATCCGGCTCGACTGAGGACAGTTCCTATTCAGGCTTGGCCGGCGGGAGGTTGGATCTATTTGTTCTGGGGGCATATCGACAATTGGGAAGCGGAGAAAGCCATGTGGCCGGCGGCTCTTCAACAAGCGATGGAGCATATCCGCTCGCTGGACTTCGATCAAGTACCGGACGGAAAATACGAGCTGGACGGCAGACGGATGCACGCTTCAATCAAGACGACAACGACGAGAGCCGCGGCGGATCAAAACGCGGAATCGCACCGTACTTATATCGATATTCAATACGTAATCAGCGGCGAGGAGAAGATCGGAGTCGTGCCGTGGCGCTCTTTGCTGCAAGTCGCCAGGGATGATCTGGACACGAGGGACGTCGCTTTCTACGACAAGGTGGAGCAGGAGCTCTGGCTGCACCAGAAGCCGGGGATGTACGCCGTCTTTTTCCCGGCGGATGTTCACCGCCCTTGCTGCAGCGTGAACACGGAAGGCCCGGTACGCCGGATGGTGATCAAAATCGATAGACGGCTGCTGGTTGGCGAAGAGCAATAAAACACCCCCGATGGCCCGAAAGAGCGGTTAAGCTTCCCGGGTCATCGGGGGTTTCGTCAGATTAGGGCATATAAGTTCATTTGTCTGTTTCGGTTTCGGGCGAGGCAGTGATACCGGTATCTAGGATTGCGCTGGTACCGGCGCGTCCGCAAACAGCTTCTGCTCGAGCGCTTCCGCCATCCGTTCGTGGAAGTCGGCGGTCGGATGGTTAATCCCGTTCGACAGCATCTCGTGAATATCGATCCCCTGCTTCTCCATCTCTTCCCACATCGCGTAAATGTCGAGCAGCGCCACATCCTCCTCCCGGGCCATCGCACGAAGAGCCTGTACGTACCGGTGCAGGTTTCCGTTCTCGTATACCCGGGTAAAGTTCGCCACATGGTGGCGGTGCACGTCGGCGATCCGCGGGTTGTCGTGCTTCATCATCATCGGGGGAGTGAACAGCAGCACTTCCGCTTCCGTCTGTTCCTTCACTTGACGGATCAGATCGCGGATCGCCCCGATGTAGTTGTCCAGCCCGGCGTCTCCGCCGTGGGCGTCGTTCAGTCCGAAGCAGATCGTAACCAGATCGGGCTTGTAGATAAGCACGTCATGCTGCCAGCGTTCCCTGGACCGGTGAGCCGTGTCTCCGGATACGCCGGAGTTGATCACGTTCAGGATGCTGATCGGATAACGGTTGGCTACCCGTTTGCGAAGCAATTGATGATAGACGCGCTCATGCTCGACCACGCCTTCCTCCATGCACCCTTGCGTTACGCTGTCGCCTATCGCGACATATATAGCAGGCCTCGCCGCAGGATTTGTTGCCTTCTCCAGCAGTCTGGCTTGCAGTCTTGTAAAGTCGTCCATGAACCGTAAACCTCCTGAGCAAGTGATGAACCCATCATAGCAAATCGGCGGGAACGCCGTCTTTGTACAAAATTGATTTTTGTGCGTCACGAACCTTTAATGGTAAAAGGCGGCGGAACGTACACGGAAAGCGGATAGAAGGGAAGCTGCCCCTTCGAAAAAACGATCGGAGCCGGCTTTACGGGTCCACCCGCGAATGTTTTTTTCTGTAATCGGTTGCGCTCATGCCGGTCGCTTCCTTAAAGACGCGGGTAAACGAGCGCAAGGAAGAGAAGCCGACGTCATAGGCGATCTCCGACACCGACATGTCCGTGGCGCTGAGTAGACCCGATGCCCGGCGAATCCGCAGCTGATGCAAATATTCGAGAAAGTTTTTGCCGAGCAGCCGCTTGAAGGCGTTGCGCACGACAAATACGCTCACCCCGAACTTGCCCGCCACTTCCTCAAGGGAAATATTTTCCTCCAGAAAATGCGTGTTGACGTATTTGACGAAATCCCATTCCTCGGGCTGGGCGGAGGACGGCTGCTCGAGCGAGGCGAAGCCGGGATGGTGGCGGAAAAACAAATAGATCGCCTCCAGCAGCTTAATCCGCATAAAGCCCTGTTTGCCAAGCGTCTCCGGCACGGTCCTGTATTCGTTCTCCAATGCGAAGAGAACCGATTGCAATGCTTCGAACGGCTGGGCAGGGAGATCGTAAAATGGAGTCATCTCGTCCGATAGCCGGACCAGCCACCGCCCGACCTCGGCGAAGTCGGGCTGGAACAGCAGGTTAATATCGAACATGCAGCAAAATTTGACGAGCTTTCGGTCCCCGTGCAGCTTCAGCGCATGCAGATGGTAAGGAAGCAGCAGGCAGATGCTGCCTGGTCCCAGCCGGTGCTCCGCGCCGTTGACGACTTCCGTTCCCTCGCCGCCGGTCACAAGCGATATTTCGACGAACTCGTGATGGTGGTTCGGGTACCCGTTATGGACGGTGTAATGCTTGATGTACAGCGGCAGCTCGCCCTTCTTGAACGTGTTGAGGCGAAGGCTGTCCTGAAAAATAGGAAAAGTCGTCATTCGTTTTTCCTCGCATATCACGATGGGATCAACGTTCGTATGGCCTTATTGTATCAATTATTGGCTTACTTTCCTACACAAATTGGCGCGTAAGCGTTTGCCCGGGCTTTTATAATAGCAACTGAGAGCAGCAGTTATATCCGGCGCCAGAGAAGCCAAGCAAGCAGCCGCTTCGCCTGAGCGGAGCCGGACAATACATGGGATAAGGGGATAGAGCCATGAGTCAAGAAACGTTAGCCATCCACGGCGGTCCGAAAACGAAAACGACTCCGTTCGGCACCGGGAAGCGATTCGGTCTGGACGAAGCGAAGGAGCTCCTGGAGGCGCTTGAGCAAAATACACTGTTTTACCATTTCGGCAAAAAGGTAAAACAATTTCTGAGCGATTTTAACGAGATGTACGGCGTGAAGTACAGCGTCGCGACAACCTCGGGGACGGCGTCGATTCACGTAGCGCTCGGTGCGGCCGGCGTAACGGTGGGCGACGAAGTTATCACGAGCCCGATCACCGACCAGGGGACGCTTATCGGCATTTTGTATCAAAATGCGATTCCGGTGTTCGCCGACCTCGATCCGAATACGTACAACATGGACCCGAAATCGATCGAAGCGCGCATTACGCCGCGTACGAAAGCGATTCTCGTCGTCCACCTGGCGGGCAACCCGGCCGATATGGACGCGATTATGGCGATCGCCCGCAAGCATAACGTCAAAGTCATCGAAGACTGCGCGCAAAGCTACTTGACCAAATACAAAGGCCGTCTGGCCGGCACGATCGGCGATTACGGCTGCTTCAGCACCAATGACTTCAAGCATATCTCGACAGGCGACGGCGGGATCGTGACGGTAAACTCCGGAGACGAGCAGGATTTCCTGACGACGCATGCGTTCGCGGACAAAAACTTCAAACGTTTCGGCGATACGGTTCAGAAAGATCTTCATTACGTGGCGCCGAACTACCGGATGACCGAGCTTCAAGGCGCGGTAGGGATCGCGCAGCTCAAGAAGCTGCCTTGGATTTGCGAGCGCCGTCACAAATTCGGCGACCGGATTACAGCCGGAATCAGCGGTTTGCCGGGCATCGAGCCGCATAAGGTGGAGGAAGGCAACGAGGGGACGTACTGGTTCTACATGCTGCGCATCGACGAGTCCAAGCTGACCTGCACGCGCAAGGAGTTCAGCGAGGCGCTGGCGGCGGAAGGCATTCCGAATACGGCGGGTTATATCGCTTCCGTTATGTACATGCAGCCGTTGTTCCAGAAGCGCCAGGCGTATCTCGGCAGCCACTTCCCGTTTGATATTACGGGAATCACGTATAAGGAAGGCGACTGCCCGGAAGCGGAACGGATTTTGCAGACGGCGATCCGCCTGAGCGTCAACGAGTTTTTCTCCGAGCAGGACATCGACGATATGGTCCGGGCGATCCGCAAGGTCGCGAATCATTTTGCGAAAGTACCTGCGGTATAAGCGAAACGAATACAGCGTATAGATTGAAAACGAGGCGGGGCCGTTCCTCTAAGTCTGATGAGACTTGGAGGACGGCCTTTCTCCGTCTCCTTTCTCCGTCTTCGTTTGGCCTTCAGGCGAAGCAAACTTGCATCGTGTAAAGAAGCAAACTTACATCGGGTAACGAACTGTACGGCGCTTATACTCGCAAAGTACGTTTTTCTGAGATCTAACGAACGCCATCGGCCTTATTAGGCGAAGAACAGTTGGAGATACGATCTTGTAGAGGAGGTAACGTGCCTAAGGTTCGCAACAGCTTTCAATCGCAGCATTTTGGCTGAATAAGGGGTGTGATGCAAAAAGGCCGAGCGCCAGCTTGCAACGCTCAACCTCTTTTTTGAAAATTCCCCGGGCCTACACCGTCTCCTCAATCCTCCGGCTGACGGTGTCCATATCGTCGAGCCCGGCCCAATAGAGCTTCAGCTCGGCGCAGATCCGCACCAGCTCGGCATAGCGGATGTTCATGTCGGCATACAGCCGGTAAGTCGGCACAAGATCCCGGTACACCTCATGGCGGGAGGGACGGTTCAAGCCGTCCGGACCGCTCCATTCGGCGGCTTCCTTGCGGGAAGGCAGACTCAGCGTCGTCTTCCGGATGAACAGCTGGGCTTCTTCCCCCGTGCAATAATCGACGAACCTTTTGGCCGCCTGTTTTTTGCCGCTCTGCTTGTTGACAGCCAGTCCGATCGCCAGCATCAGCGTAGCGGGCTTCCCCGAGTGGGGAAGCGGCGCAATATCGTAATCGAGGTCGGTTTCGCGCAGCGAATTTATACTGAAATAACTCGTGACGATCATCGATACTTTCTGCTGGGCGAATAACGCCTCCGCATCGGCATCCCGCTCGGACAAATAAGCGGAAGCGACGTTTTGCGCGGCAAGCAGGGAGGAGCCGGTTGCGGCCGCCGTGCGGAGCAAGTCCCGGTCGAACGCCAGCCGGCCTTCCGGGCTCCGGCCGAAACGAATCCCGCTTTGCAGCAGAAACAGCGGCCACCGGTTAATCGATAAATAATGCATATAAAAACCGAGATGTCCGCGGCTGGCGGACAGCCGCTTCGACGCTGCCGCCACATCGTCCCATGTCCAGCTGTCGTCCGGCGCGGTCAGCTCCGTTTCGCGGAAATGAACTTTATTGTATGCCAGCACAAACGGGGAAAAAACGAATGGCTGTACATACAGCGCCCCCGCTTCGGTAAACGGCCTGTTCAGGAACGGATACAGCGAACCGGACGGCTCCAGCGGCTCCAGTTGGCCCGAAGCGGGACCGTTCTCCAGCATCGTCTCGAACATCTCGTTGTTTACGGTGACGACATCGATCGGCTCCGCGTTAAGGAAATCGGCGAGCTCGGAAGCGGACCGGGTAGACGGAAGCGGTACCGGTTGTACGACTATGCCCGGATACGTCCGGTGAAACCGGTTCAGCAGCGTCATCAGGTTGACATGCTCGAGCAATGTCGAGAAATACCCGAGCCTGATCGTAACCGTCGCTGCGGCTGCGTTCTGGACGACCCGGGTGCCGATCCGCGGCACCTTCTCAACAAGTCCTTGCTCCACCAGCTGCTCCAGTCCTTTGCGGACGGAGTTTTTGCTTAAGGAAAACTGCTCGATCAATCGATGCTCAGACGGCAAAAAGTCGCCGGGCGCGTACCGGCCCATGCCGATATCGTTGCGCAGCGAGACAAGCATTTCTTCCAGTCGGATGCGAAATGTAGTGCGTTTCGGTTTTGCGGACATGCAGAAACCTCCGAAGATAGTCCGGCCAAACGTACATGGCTTGATCGGTTGTACTCATTATAACGGCAAATGTGCGTGTTGAGAAGTTGACGGTAATGGTTAACCCTCTTTATAATATACAATAAGAACAAGATATGAACCAAAGATCAGCGGAATCGAGGACAGCAATCATGAGAATTGTAACGACCCATAAGGGCGTCATTCGGACGCAAACGGTGCAGGCTCCTTTGTGCGCGGACGGTCACGTTGTTGTAGATACCGTCTACTCGGCGATCAGTCCGGGAACGGAAATTAGCGCGATTAACCGGAGCAGGGAAGTGGAAGATTCGATCGTGCTAGGCTACAGCGCGGCAGGGATCGTGAGAGAAGTCGGGGCTGGCGTAGAGCATGTGCGCCCCGGGCAGCGGGTTGCTTGCTACGGCGGTCCTTACGTCAGGCATGCCGAGCAAATCGTCGTTCCGAGAAATCTGGTCGTACCCGTACCGGACCATGTCGACTTGCGCGACGCTTCGTTCGTGGCGCATGGAGCGATTGCGATTCATGCTTTACGCCAATCCGATCTGCGGTTCGGTGAGACGGCCGTCGTCGTTGGGCTCGGCATCCTCGGACAACTGCTGTGCCAGCTCGCAAGCGCGGCCGGCTTCCGCGTTATCGGGTTTGATCTGATGGAGGAAAGGTGCGAGCAATTGCGGGCCGGCGGAGCCGGCACCGCATGCGTGAATGGAGCGGAACTGGGGGAAGCGATCCGCGACCGTTCCGATGGAGCCGGAGCGGACGCCGTGTTCATCTGTGCGGGCGGCAAGGCGGGGGGCTTGATCGATCAGGCGCTTGAGTGGCTGCGGGATCGGGGCAAGATCGTCATCGTCGGCGACGTCAAAACCGAGTTCAGCCGCAATAAGTTGTTCAGCAAGGAAGCCCAGGTGATCATCTCCCGGGCGGGCGGTCCTGGCCGCTACGATGCCGTCTACGAGCGGGGCGGAGTCGATTACCCGATCGGTTATGTACGGTGGACGGAAGGACGCAACATGGGCGAATATATCCGGATGCTGTCCGAAGGGCGCGTTGCCGTCGGTTCGTTGATTACGTCGTGCGTGCCCGTAGACGATGCGGCCGGCGTGTACGAACAGTTGATGCTCGATCCCGGCAGCCAGCTCGGCGTCGTATTCAGCTACGATAAAGTGCCGTCATCGTCGGCCGTCTGACTGCAAGGTCCATCGGTCGTCCTATATTAAGGAAGAAAAGCGATACGGTCCGAGGCCGGTTTCCCCCGATTCGTTCGGCAGGCCTCAAGGAGCGTATCGCTTTTGGTATAGGAAATGAAGGGCGGCCCTTGCCCGCCTAGGACGGAGGGCCCTCCGTTTGCAGCGGAAAAAGCCGCTAAACGGATCTGTGCATCCGAAGGCAAGCTTCCGTCCGGACGTGTTTACCGGAACGGATATGTGTAGTTGAGCTCTTCGTTAAACGTTACATAGTCCAGGTTGACCATCAACAGCAAGTAACGCATTCCTGTTTTCGGATCGCTGATGATGATATGATCGCGTCCCGCCGCTTCGATGACGCCTCGGAATATTTTGGCGTTCCACTCGCTGTTGTTCTCGTACGTCATGTAAAACGTGCCTGTTTTGCCCAGATTGAGCCGGAGAATATTCTCAACGAACGATTCCTCGGCCGGCAGCATCGGAGTCGGACCCGGCATTCCGGGAATTGTGCCTCCTGTCGTAACCGGCGGCATCGGACTCGGTCCATAGGACGGGAAGCCCGTGCCGGGTTGCGGCATCATTCCGCTTCCGTACGAAGGCATGCCGGAGCCGGATTGCGGCATGGACGGGAAAGACATTTTCGGCGCGCCTGCGCCCGTTTGGTAAGGATTCATGTTCATCATGATCGCATTCCTCCTTGAACGAATTCGTTCAATTTTTTTGTAATGCTTGAAGCGCGATTTGGGGAATAATGTAACGAATCGGGTATGGGCTAAAACCTACTCTATAGTGTATGGGCGGATGCCGGAAAGGTGACATCAGAATCGACAAAATTATGAAAACCAAACTGCGTTTGTTGTCAAATCCGGCACGTGTTGCTATGATAAGGTGAGTACGGCGCCGAGGGCGCTGAAGGAATCGTTCAGGAGGCTTACATTGTGGACAAACAAAGCCGTATAGATTCGGCCACAGCAGCAGCCGCAGATACGGAGGAGGAACAGTCGGCAGCCCGGATTCCGACTTGGAAAATTTTCGTGGAGCTCACCAAACCCGGCATCCTGTTCTCGAATACGATCACGGTATTCGGCGGATATTGGGTCGCGTTGGGCAGCTCGGGAGAATCTTTCCGTCTATCGCTGCTTCTCTACGCGGTACTTGGAGCGCTGCTCGTTATGGCTTCCGGCTGTGTGCTTAATAACTACTGGGATCGGGATCTGGATCAGAAGATGACCCGTACACGCAAGCGTGCGCTGCCGACGGGCATCATTTCCCCGAATATTGTATTAGGGTACGGTATTTTTCTCGGAGCGGCCGGACTGGTGGTCCTGTATTTCGGCACGAACCCGCTTACAGCGCTGCTTGGAGCGGTCGGCCTGATCGTATACGTCTTTATATATACGATGTGGCTGAAGCGGACTTCGACGCTTAGCACGACGATCGGCGCGATCTCCGGATCGATGCCTCCCGTTATCGGGTATTGTGCGATTACCGGTGTTATGGATATGGGCGCATGGATTTTGTTCGGCATTTTGTTTTTCTGGCAGCCGCCGCACTTCTGGGCGCTGGGCATTCGCCGCAAGGAAGAATACCGGGCTGCGGGATTCCCGCTGCTGCCGGTTGTGCACGGCAACGAGCTGACTAAGATGCATATGCTTCGTTTCCTCGTTATGCTCGTACCCGTATCTTTGCTTTTGTACGCATACGGATACGTCGGTGAGATTTATTTGGTCGCGGCGATCGTACTCGGTCTTGCCTGGACGTTTATCGGCCTGGCCGGATTCAAGACGAATGAAGACGACAATTGGGCAAAGAAGATGTTTGTGTTCTCGATCAACTACTTGCCGATTTTGTTCATCGTGATGATCATCGATACGATCCACGCCTAAGCCCAAGCCCGGCCCGGCCGAATTGTAGATACGATCCGCTATTACGGCATACGGCGCGGATAACCGGAACAAGTCTTCATGGCTTGTTCTTTTTTTGGGAATGAAGCACATTTCAACGATTCCTGTTTGGCAGAACAAAGGAGGGCCTTATTCATGGCATTTGTACAAAAACATTGGTTTAAGCTGCTCGTAATCGCAGTGATTGCGGCAGCGGGGGCGGGTTGGGCATACAATTCCCAAAAAGGGGACAAGCTGCCGGTTATTAAGCAGGCGGCCGACTTTCAACTGGAACATACGAGCGGGCAAATGACCGGTTTGAAGGACGATGACGGCAAAGTGCGGCTTGTTTACTTTTTCTGGTCCTCGTGTCCGGACGTCTGCCAGCCGACCACCTATGAGCTGTCGAAAGTGCAGCAGGAGCTGCAGAAGAGCAGTCTGCTCGGATCGGATGCGGTCATCTATTCGATCAGCTTCGATCCGGACAAAGATACGGTCGAGCAGTTGAAAACGTATTCGGCCCGATTCGAAGCGGACCCGAACGGCTGGAAGTTTTTGCGGGGAGATACGAAGAAGATCACCGACCTGGCCAAACAATACGGAGTCAGCGTATTGGCCGGCAAGGACGGAACGTTCGCGCATACGAACTCAGTCGCTCTGGTCGACCGGGCCGGCAATATCCGTAAATATTTTGTTGCGACAAACGGTGATTTGAGCTATCGGCTCGTAGCCGAAGAAGTGAAGAAGCTGGCCAAAGAATAGCGGAGAGAAGGTACCGAAGGCCGTGTCATACTTCGTATATATTCTGCTGAACAACGTAGTGCCGCTAAGCTTGCTCATCGCGCTCGGGGTTATTTTGCAGAAATCGTTTCAGCTCGACATCAAGACGTTGTCCAAGCTTAACTTTTACTTGTTTTCTCCGGCAATCATGTTCCAGATGCTGTACGAATCGCAGCTTTCCTTTAAAGTGATGTCGCAGGTGCTGCTGTTCTTTTTCGTGTTTTTCTTCGCGTCGTTCGGCCTGGTGGAGATTGTTATGCGTATTCGCGGCTACAAGGGCGGCATGCGCAGCGCGATGCGCAACAGCGTTATTTTCTATAACAGCGCCAATTATGCAATCCCGCTTAATCAGCTCGTATTCGTAGGCGATCCGTTCACGCTGTCCATCCAGATCATCATTATGATGATGCAGAGCCTGATTCCGAATACGTACGGAGTATATGCGGTCAACGCGCATAGACAGAAGCTGAAGGATACGTTGAAGACGATTTTGTCGATGCCGGTTATTTATGTGATTCCGATCGCGCTGATTATGCGCGGTTTTCACATTCCGGTGCCGCAGCCGCTGTATATCTCGATTGATTATATTGCCAAAGGATTTATTGCTACCGCCCTCACGACGCTGGGCGTGCAGCTGGGCAGCATGAAGTGGCAACTGAAGCTGAAGGATGTGGCGATCTCGAATTTCCTGCGGCTCTGCGCCGGGCCGCTGCTCGGTTTCCTGATTGTCTGGGCGTTCGGATTCGAGGGCGATATGGCGAAAGCGCTGATCTTGTCATGCGCGGTTCCGACCTCACTCAGCAGCGTACTGCTTGCGGTGGAGTTCGACAACGAGCCGGAGTTTTCGTCCCAAGCCGTATTTTCTTCGACCGTCTTCAGTATTTTCACTGTGACGTTTGTCATTTATTTGCTGCAGTTTGTAGGTTGACCCAAGGTTACACAAGCCGATATGATCTGTAACAGACCCATTCGTCCGTCAGGGCGGAGAGGGTCTGTTTGGTTCGTACAGAATGGTTCAAAAGCGGGGAGAGGAGAACCGGATAAGATCGGTTTTGCACATCAAAGCACTATCCGGACGTTTTACCGGACAGATTTTCTTTACGGCGCTGCTGGGAGATCCGGATAGCGGATATATTCGTCCAACCCGGCTTTCTCGAGCTGCTGGATCATGTACTCGTCAGGCGTGCCCTCGACGCCGGCATACCCTTTGCGAGTATAGATCTGCTCGGCACCGGGGAAGGCGTCGCGCAATAAGCCGCGTATTCGTTTGCCCGAGGAGTCGTTGTCTGTAAACAGGTATACGTCGCGCGTTCCGATCGTTTTTTTGATCCGCTCGAGTTTGTCGCTGCTTAGCGTGCCGTTGGTGCATACGATCCGGATTTCGTCGGAAAGCAGTCTGCGCAAGCGGCTTTTGTCGTTTTTACCTTCTACGATGATCGCGACGGTCATTAGGCACCTCCGGTTTCGATGTTGGGAAGAGATGTCGTTTCCAACAGTATAGCCAATCCGTGATCCGACAAACAAGTCGGAGCAGGCGCGGATTTCCCGGGAAATGTCGAAGGGATACCAGTCGGAGGGTGAAATTGGTTAATGGGGTTAAAGGTTACCGCCCGGTGCTGCGGTTCGCCCGAATAAATGAAAGCCGTCGCGATATCGCGACGGCTTCATGGTTCGCAGCGGTCAGATCCAGCTGGAACAAAGGATGATTACCAGCAAAATATACAGTACCAGAATGATTCCCGTGGAGGTAAACACGCCGCCAACACCAGGGCCGCAAGTAGACATCTATCAATCACTCCTTTTGGGTAACTAATGATTTGTCATTTGACAATACATCGTATTACCAAGGCGGGCGAATCGCCTGTGCAAACACCCAGCCCGGATAAAATGGGCATCGCCCTTGTGCGGTTACCGGAAGCTTGCGTTTCAATCCGCTACGGGAGGCGCATCCGGCGTAGAGCGGAATTTCCCCGGAGCGAGAAGGACCAGAGCGAGCATGAGGCCGAGAAAGGCGATAAAATAGGGGGATACGGCGTGCCGGAACTGTCCCGCTGTGATCGGACCGATAAAAGCGCCGATCGACGTGGAGATCGACAACAGGGAGAACACCCGGCCGTAACGGCTGGCGCTCGACAAGCTGGCCAGCAGCGCGGCGGTCGCCGGGAAGATGACGCCTTTCGCCATGCCGATCATAAATAACGACACCGTCAGCGGCAGCGGCCATTCGACAGCAAGCCCGAAAAACGTTAGAGCCAGCGCGAACGAGCCCGCCGCCGCCCGGACGAAGGGGGAATACCGGTGAAGGAACATCAGGCAAAGCGTCAATAAAGCGCCCAGGCTGACCATCGAAAACAGCAGTCCGGACGTTAACAGCGATTGCTGGGAGGTTTGAAGCAACGGCAGCTCGAAGAACAGGATGCCTTGGGAGCAAGCCAGCGCGAGCGGCAGTCCGTAGAACAGCCACGGAATCCGTCTGGCTGAATCGGTCACGGGCGGCAGGGAGGCTTCCGGCGCCGGTACCGCGCCGTGGTGATGATGCACCGGGAAGCCGTCCGAGAGCACTGCGGCCGTCTTCGGTTCACGAATAAAAAACGCCGCTACGCCGCCGACAGCGATTAACGCCCAGCCGAGCACGGAAAATGCCGTCGTAAAGCCGACCTCTGCGACAAGAAAAGCGCCGGCGGCGGGCGAGACGACCGAGGCCAGCGTGTGCACCAGACCGTTGCCCGCCATCAGCTTCCCTTGGTGGGTTCTGGAGCGCCCCAGCTTGGCGAGCATCGCCAAACAGGCCGGAGACAGAAAGGCGAGGACGAACCCGCTGACCGAACGGATTGCCAGCAGCTGCCACGGATCGGCGACATAAGACTGCACGAGCAGCAGCATTCCGGCACAGACCAGGCTGATGGCGATAAACCATTTGCTGCCGTACCGGTCGACCCAGTATCCGGCCAGCAGGTTGCCGGGGAGATGCGTTAAGGAATACATGCCCATCATCCAGCCGATGAAAGTCGGAGCGGCTCCGAGCGATATGGCGAACGGTGTCAGGATCGGATACTGGGCATGCAGATCAAAAAAAGCGACGAACATGAACAGGTACAGCCATAAAGCGGTTTTCATCTCAATCCTCCTCTTCGCTTGTCTCTTATCCATAACTTGTACGTCTTAGGGCCGCCGGTTATGCCTAATGGGGGAAGATTAGGCGAAATCGGCCTGCCCGGGCTTGAATCCCGCGGTATGTTGCAGTTTGATTCAAGCTTGTTGTGTGATAATCTAAATATCGTATATATGGATCAGATTATCCCGTTGTCGAAAGGATGAACTTAGGATGGAGCAGCTTGTTGCGTTTTTGCAGGATCGGTGGCTCGTTGTCGTTATCGCCCTGGTCGTACTGTTCGTCGTGATTAAAATTGTTAAAACGCTGATCAAATGGGTCATCGTGGCTGCGATCGTGGCCGGTCTGTTTTACTATGGCGTCACCTATACGGACGAGCTGAAAGATCTGGGGCAAAACGTCGCGACGGCCGCCAAAGAGGCGGTCGGGGAATTAAAGGAGAAGGCCGTCCAGGGACTGGCCGGCAAGGACGGCGCTTACAAGGATAACGGGGACGGCACGTATACGATTACATCAGGCAGCATCAAGCTTGAAGGCAAGACGGGAGCGGACAAAGTGAAAATCACGGTAGCCGGAGTGTCCGCCGAAGTTTCGCTTGACGAAACGTTGAAAAAAGTAATTGAAACCGCGAAGAAGAACGGTTAAACGGTTCCGTTTCCGTTCATGCTGGAACGGAGGGGGGATGACGAATGAGCGATATCGAATGGCTTCAGCCAACGTTTCCCGTTAACCTGGTTACGGTTGTCCTTATTATTATTGTACTTGTATCGGTTCTGCAAGGAGCGACACGCGGAGCAACCGGCTCCGCTCAGCGGTTCATGCAATTCGCGGCCGAGGGAGCGGCTACGGTCGTCAGTGTGATCGTGGCATGGAAGCTTGCAGCCGTGTTGTCGCCGGTTGTAGAGGAGTGGCTCAAGTCGAGGCAGATCGTTTATCCGGATGAAGAGCTCGGCCTGTTCCGCCAGATGTACTACACGTTCGTCACGGGAATTCGCGATTTCCCGCTGCTGCGGGTCGGCACGGTGTTCGTGCTTGCCTATACGGCGTGCAAAGCGATCCTGCTCCGGCTCTGGCTGTTCATCGCCTACGGTGCGGGGCTGATGGGCAAATCTCCCGCGGGCGGGGGCGGCCGGTCATGGATGAGCAGCGGAGTAGGCGGAGCGATCGGTACGTTAATCGGCTGCGGACGGGCGCTGCTGGTTATCGCGTGCCTGTTCGTTTATACGGCGCTGTTTCCGGAGTCGCCCTTTACCCGATACGTTCAAGCGTCGACGTTGTACGCCGAAGGAGCGGCCCGGGTAGTCGAGCCGGCGGGCGGGGAGCTGCTGCAGCAGCGGCTTCCGGTATTCGCCAAGGCGGTCGAGCAGGAATTCAGCCAAATTTTGCAGCGCAAATACGAGGTCATCGACGCCCGGATTCCAAGCGACATCGCCGAAGCGGCCAAGCAGATTACCGCGGGCAAGGAAACCGACGAAGCGAAAGCGAGAGCGCTTTACCAGTGGGTGGGCACCCGGGTCCAGTACGACTACGACAAGGTCGAGCAGTACGAGCAGAAGCGGATCTGGAAGGAGCAGACGCCGGAGGATACGTTCGCAACGAAGTTGGGCGTATGTATCGATTATTCGCGGCTGTATGCGGTCATGGCCCGGGCGGTCGGACTGGACGTCAAGGTGGTGACCGGGCTCGGCTCCGACGGGCGGGGCGGCTACGGTCCGCATGCCTGGAACGAGGTGTTTCTGGCCGACAACAACGAATGGGTTCCGCTGGATGCGACCTGGGTGTCGAGCGGCAGCAACTGGTTCAATCCGCAGGGGTTCGACAAAACCCATATACGCGACGCTTGATGCAGAAGCCGGTGCCTGAGGGCGCCGGTTTTTTGTTTGGCGACTCGGGTTTTTATCCGAAAGGATTTCACAGAAATTTATCCCGTTCGCGGCTGTAACTCTTAAGCATTGAAGCTCCGGATTATGGTACACTATGGAGGAGATCAAGCCACTATTTCACCTTATCCAGCAAGGAGACCAGCATGACGACAACTCTTACCCTAAACGGCTTCAAGGCTGTTTTTTTTGATGTAGGCGACACGCTTATCACGATTCCCGGCGCACAGGAGACGATGCACCGCTATTTGGCCGAGAGGGACTTTCACCGGGACAAGGAACAGATCGGCGTACTGTTCGACGAAGCGTTCCGGACGTTTTATTACGGGAAAGTATCGGACGGCACGGAGGTGTGCTCCCCGGAATCGGACCGGGCGTTCTGGGTCGGCATCTACACGCATATATTGAACCGGCTTGGAGCAACAAGCGAGCCGGGCGAGGAGGAGATCATTCACGGCTGGAGCCACGAGCTGTACGATCTGTTTACTTCCCCCGAGCAATACGAGCTGTTCGACGATGTGACGGAGACGATGGAACGTCTTCGCGCCTTGGGTTTCCGGCTGGGCATTATCTCGAATTTCGCTCCCACGCTTACTTCCATCCTGCGTCATAAAGGGATTTTGCACTATTTCGATCCGGTTATCGTGTCCACCGAGGTGGGTCTGGAGAAGCCGAATCCGGCTATTTTCCGTCTGGCTCTCGAGCAGTCCGGCCTCCTTCCGGAGGATGTGCTGTACGTCGGGGACCACGACAAAAACGATATTTGGGCGCCGAACCAAGTCGGCATCCGCGCGATCAAGATCAAACGTTACGGCTACATGACCGGAGACGGAATCCTCTCGCTGCGCGAACTCGTGTAAGGAGTGAACGACCTCCATGAATATGGAAGATCCCGCCAAAAAAGAGCTGATCAAGCGCCGGCACTTTTCGCTCCGGCTGAATTTATTGTTTTTTTGTACGTTTTTGTTGTTCTCGATCTTGATCGTTCGTCTGGCGCTGCTTCAATTTGTGGAGGGGAAGCGGTATTCCGAGGAAGAGACGAACCGTACGATAACGTCTCATGCCATTCCGCCGATCCGCGGCAATATTTTTACAAGGGACAATTACCCGATCGCCATCTCGGTATCGACGCAATCGCTGTATTACACGGTCGATTCCAGCAACCGCAATAAAGATGCGGTTATCGAGCTCGCCAGGCAGCTGGAGCAGGCGTTCGCGCTCAATGGGGACACGACGCTGAAGGCCGAAGAGATAATTAAGCTGATGGATGTCGGCTATGATTTGAACAAAAACAAAACGAAAGATGCGAGCTTTTACTCCATCCCCAGAAAAATTAAAGGCGATCTGTCACAGGAAGAGGTTGCGTTTTTCTCTTGGCATCGCGACGATTTTAAAGGGATTGACATCCAGGAGGAAAGCATTCGCCAGTATAATGATAAAATACGGATTGCCGTCCAGTTAACCGGGTATTTGAAGCAGTTTTCGGGGGCGCGCAATACGAACGGGCTGAAGTTTTATCAGGAGAAAGCGAAGTCGACCGACCCGACCGAGAAATATCTCGACAACGAATACGTCGGCTTCGACGGCATCGAGTACATGTACCAGGAGGAGCTGCGCGGCAAAAACGGGGTGAAAACGTACCCGGTGAACGCCGAAGGGAAAATCGTCGGACCGGTCAAGCTGACGCGGCCGGAAAAAGGGCAAACCTTGTATTTGACAATCGACAAGGACGTTCAGTTGACCGCCCAAGAGGCGATCGTCTCCCATATTAACTATATCAAAAGTCCGGGCAGGGACCGCTACACATATGCCCCGTATGCCACGACCGGTTACGCGGTGGCGATGGAGGTCGATACCGGCAATGTCGTCGCGATGGCCAGCATGCCCGATTACGATCCGAGCCTTTGGTACGGCGGGTTGACGGATGAAGAGTGGAACAGCATTTTGCTGTACTACCGCAACGGGACGATCTCCGACGTTCCGGCTAATTGGCCGAATCCGAAGGACCGCGCGAAGCATCCTTCCTCGCTCGTTTATCTCGGCTCCACGATCAAGCCCTTAACCGTGCTGTTGGGTTTGCAGGAGAAGCTAATCACCGCAGGCGAAATTTACAACGACAGAGGATCGACCTCGTTCGGCAAGGACAAGACGACGATCAGCAACTCCGACGGAAGAGCTTGGGGGCCGCTGAATGCCGTGACCGCTATCGCCCGTTCGTCGAATACGTACATGATCGATATGATCGGCCTCCGTTTATACTCGCGCCCTGGCGGATTGGACGTCTGGGACAGCTATATGAAGCAGTTCGGTCTCGGCGTTCTGACCGGAAGCGGGCTGCTGGGGGAGACGGCCGGGGTTGCTGAATACAAAACCGAAGCTCAAAAAGCGAGCATGCAATCCGCGCTCGCCCGTGCTGCGTGGGGGCAGATGGGGAAATATACGACGCTCCAGCTCGCTCAATTTACGGCGATGCTCGCTAACCGCGGGAAGCGGATGAAACCGCAATTTGTCGATAAGTTCGAAACGTTCGACGGCCAGCCGGTCCGAAAGACGGAACCCGAAGTGCTGAATGAGGTTCAGTTTCCGAAAGAATACTGGGATACGATTCAGCGCGGAATGGAGCAAGTCAATAAGCAGGGCTTCGACGGGTTTCCGCACACGGTGGCCACCAAAACCGGAACGTCCACCCAAAGCGTCGCCGGCAAGGACGTCGACAATGCGGTGTTTATCGCTTACGCTCCAGCCGAGAAGCCCAAGCTGGCGATTGCGGTCGTCGTACCGGAAGGCGGCTTCGGTTCCTATGGAGCGGCGCCGATTGCAAGGAAAATATTCGATGCCTACGACCGTTCCATCGGCCTGACCGGAACGCCTAACCCGAATGCCGGCCAGTAGGCCGAAATAACCGTAATCCGTAATCGCAATTCCCGATGCCGATGTGCGGGGATTGCTTTTTTTTTTGGCTAGCGCCGCCGATCGAACCGAATCGGCCTGTCATTCGTCCAATTCATATACAAGAAATCTGTCAAGGAGCTCTGCAATTACCGTGAATAGCGAAGATCTGGATAAGAAGCAGTTGACGATACGCCGCCACTTTATGTTTCGCACTAACTTTTTTTTCTTTTGCATCTTTCTATTGTTTTCCGTCTTAATTTTCCGCTTAGCGCTGCTGCAGGTTGTGGAGGGGGAGAAATACGCGGAGGAGAAGGAACGTCACACGAATACGCCTCATGCGATTCCGCCGATCCGCGGCAATATTTTTGACCGGAACAATTATCCGCTCGCCGTATCGATATCGACGCAATCGCTGTATTATACGGTCGAGCCCGGTAATAAAAACCGCGAAGAGGTTGTGGCGCTGGCCAGGCAGCTGGCCGAAGCGTTCCAGCTGTACGGCTCCAAAACGGTCGTGCAGCCCACCGCCGAAGAAATCATCACGATGATGGATGTCGGATACGACCTCAACCTGAACAAAACGAAGGACCCGAGTTATTACTCCGTCCCGCGGAAAATCAAAGACGGGCTGACGGAGGAGGAGATCGCCTACTTCTCCTGGAACCGGGACAACTTCAAGGGCATCGACATTCAGGAGGAGAGCATCCGGCAATATAACGATAAGCGGATTGCGGTCCAATTGGTCGGGTATTTGAAGAAGTTTTCCGCGGCGCGCAATCCGACGAACGGGTTGAATTTTTACCGGGAAAAGGCGAAATCGACCGATCCGACGGAAAAATATTTGGATAACGAATATGTCGGGTTCGACGGGATTGAGCTAATGTACCAGGAGGAGCTGCGCGGCAAAAACGGGGTGAAAAGCTATCCGGTCGACGCGATGGGCAAAATCGTCGGACCGGTATCGCTGACGAAGCCGGATAAAGGGCATAACCTGTTTTTGACGATCGACAGTGAGGTCCAGCTCGCTACGCAGCAAGCGATCCAAGATCATTTGAAGTACATTCGCAGCCCCGCGCGGGATTCGTGGACGTATGCGCCCAATGCGATTACCGGGTATGCGGTGGCGATGGAAGTCGATTCGGGCAAGGTCGTCGCGATGGCGAGTTATCCGGATTACGATCCGAACCAGTGGTATGGGGGCATGAAGCCGGACTACTATGAAGCGAACCATTTTTTTGTACGGAACGGCACGATTAGCGAAGTGCGCCCGCCTTACGCGGACCAGAAAGAGCTGAACAAGCATCCGACCTCGCTCGTGTATCTGGGTTCGACGATTAAGCCGCTTACCGTATTGATGGGGCTGAATGAAGGACTCGTGACAGCCAATGAAATTTACGAAGATACCGGCGTGTTTCATTTCGGGAAAGACAATAAAGAACGGCTGACCAACTCCGACTCCAAGCGGTTCGGACCGATCACCGCGTACCAGGCGATTCAGCATTCCTCCAATACGTACATGGCGATGATCGGGAACCGTCTCTACTTCCGCCCGAATACCGATGCGGTCAAGGTGTGGGATACGTATATGGAGAAGTTCGGGCTGGGTGTCTCCACCGGCAGCGGGTTGCCGGGCGAGTCGGTCGGGTTGAAGGACTACCTGGACACCGCCAAAAAGTATAGCCCGCAAGCGGCGCTCGTCCGCGCCACCTGGGGGCAGCTGGGGAAATATACGACCTTGCAGCTGGCGCAGTTCACCTCAATGCTGGCCAACCGGGGGACCCGGTTGAAGCCGCAGTTTGTTGAGAAGATCACAACCTTTGACGATCAAACCGTTCAGGAGTTTCAGAAAGAAGTGCTGAACCAGGAAACGTTCGCGAAGGAGCATTGGGACGTCATCCAGCGAGGTATGGAACTCGTCAAAGCCGAAGGCTTCAGCGACTTCCCGTACCGGGTGGCGATCAAAACCGGGACGTCGACCCAATCGGTCGGCGGCGATACCGTCGACAATGCGGTCTTTATCGCTTACGCGCCAGCCGACAAGCCGAAGCTGGCCGTCGCCGTCGTCGTCCCCGAAGGCCGCTTCGGCGGACGCGGCGCCGCCCCGATCGCGCGCAAAATGTTCGACGCCTACGACAGCGCCATCGGCTTGACCGGCGTGCCGGTGGGCGATCCAAACGAAGCGGCGGCGGGACGGTAGGGAGTTGCTTTGCAGTACTGGCGCGTATGCAATGCGGAGCGCGGATAGTTGTAAGTTGGAAACGCCTGTTTATAGCAGGCGTTTTTTTGAGTGCTATGTGCTGCGTGCTGCGCGGCTAGCTAAGCTAGATATAACCATCGGTGGTTGTCGCCAGAGTGTTCGCTTGACAGGGATGGAAACTTCCTAATTTTATATGAAGGACCTCAAATTCCACAGGAGAGTGGAGGCTGAGGTTCTTTTAGTTGATTGCGGAAAACCGGTTCCTCAATGGGCCCAAAAATAGTAGCAAGATAACTTTTGAGAGCGCCCCTTTGCTTGGAGCTTTCTGGGGTGTTCGAGCGAATTGTGAGTTTTGACTGGCCGGTTGAGGGAAGGGAAGGGCGTCGAGTTTGGCGTTCGTTGTTAGCGGAAGAAACAGTTCCGCTATTCGTCTAACAGGGCGATGAAACGGTGTTTACCGGAAGTTTTACTGCCGTTATTCATGTAAAATGGGACTTTGGCAGAGGATTTTCTGGCAATAGCGGAAATAATGCTTCCGGTATCTTGCTCCGGGAGCGGGTGAGGCTGGATTAGAGGAAGTGAAACTTCCGGATAGAAAAAAGGGACGTAAGGAAATTCGGAATATAGAAGCCGTGGGTAGGTCAAGGGACTGATATTCGTCGGTTTTTATCCAATATTTGATACTTTTTTCTTAGGAACAGATATTAATCTACTAAATTCGACATTATTTGCGAAAAGCATGAGTTATACTAATTGAGGTAAATATATCCATAAATAAAGATAGGAGGACATAGTGTAAGTGCTATCACTTTAAATACACTTTATGCCATTACCTGATAAAGTTTGGAGGATAACATGAGAACACATTCGTACTTTGAACGATCCGTTAAGCGAAAATGCTCTGTGCTGCTTGTTATTTGCTATCTATTGTCTGTTTTTACAGTCCCACTGTGGAGTACGGCTGTATATGCCGACGGTTCTACGGGCGGATCGTCAACCGGGACAAGCCTTGATTTTCAGGATGAAATTACAGGATGGCTTCCCAGCGCGGACGGGAAATATATTTATGCGATTTCCAAGCCGAATAATCGTTTCTACTCCATCGACACGACTGTTTTATCCGTAGTGTACTCATTTGATATCGGCTTGGCGCCGAGCGATATAAGTTACGATAATGGAAAAGTATACGTGGCTCTGGAGGGCTCGAACATAATCGCAGCTGTCGATACGAACGCCGGAACGGTTACCGGAGAGGTATACGAATATAATCTGTCCCACTCTCCGGCTGCATTAGAAACCGTGAACGGCAAAATCTATTATGCGAGTCCGGACACGCCGGAGCTGCGAGTTGTCGACATGGTAACCGCTCATGACGAGGCATTTGCGATCAGCGGATGGACGGGGCCTGCCGTTGACCTGGCTTTAGATAAGACTGGTAAGACACTTTATATTGGGACGTCGAGTGATATTACGAAGGTGGACTTAGAGAGAAGTGAAACTACTGCTACTGGGGCTTGGAACCTCGGTAATTCAAATTCGAAACTGATTATTGATGATCTTTTGGTTTATTTTGGACAACTTAAATTTGCCGAATCCGATCTTCTTGTGTATGGCGGTTTTGATAGTAACGTTGTTCACGCGAATTCGGCACATGTATTTTCCAATAATTTTATCTATAATACCTTTAGTGGAAAGATAGCAGCTACATTCCCTTCAATAGCGGGGCAAGTTTGCATCATCCAAGGGAGCGTATTCATTTATTACACAGATGAGCAAAAATTGATAAAATACACATCTGTTGATTTCCTATTGCAGGAAGTAGTAGCCGACCAGGTTCCGCAACATCCAGTACCGAACTTGAAATTTTACGATGTTGACAGCCGGGAAGGATTTATCATGGGGTCGGTAAGCTGGGTATTTCCCGAAGATATTTATTATGTAACTAATTACGTCATTTATTATACGGATGATCAAGGTGTAAAAATCGGCAAGGCGCTGGCTGAACTAGACAAGTACACGGCGATGTATAATATTATCAATCGTACTGTTATTCCCGATGGGGCTACGAGAATCGCGGTATATACTAAAAATGCATTAGGTGAAAGCGCAGTTGCGGCGAGTGTACCGATTAACGATAGTGCGCTTTCCAGTCAACTTTATATTATGGGTATTTCACTCACTGACACAAATCCAATGAGAGGGAAAACAGACTTTGTATTGTCTTGGCATGAGAATGAACCGAACCCTGCACACTCGGTTATGGAGCTTTATCCCGCTGATATACACGGAATTGTAATTGGCAGCAAAATTGCAGATGTACCGCTCAATAAGTCGATGGAAGTGCAAAAATTTTCATTAGGTGAACTGCCAGAAGGTGCCGCACTTCTTCAAATTAAATATAAGAGGAAGAACGGCGCATATGACGAAGATGTGTCTTGGGGCAAGCCGAGATACCTTCTTGTCGCTGATAACATCCTATCAGAGAATGTGTCTGGTCAGATTGGAGGAAGTGGAACACCAGAGCGTATCCCCCTCAATGGACCAATTACTTTTGTGGATGAAGATTTGGATTCGTCCGAAATCGGGGGAAGGCTTCAATGGTTTGAACTTTGGGTAAATAGTAACGCCTCCAAATATGTCGTGTACTTCCTTAATGAAAATGATGAACGTATCAAACCGATTCTCGAAGTAAATCGAATATATCCGGGAGGACTTACTGACTTCACAGCCAGCATCAACTACGATACACCGGTGCCTGATGGAGCCATTAAGTTGGGAATATTTGCTAAAAACGATCAAGGGGAAAGCGCGACCGGGGAAGTCAAGCCGTTGTGGGATTCTCCTTTCGCAAAAGCAGATCGAATCTGGTTTACCGATACGAATCCGACAGGGGGGCTTATATCTCCAAAGCTTTCTTGGGTCCCGAGTTACGATGAAACGTCCATAGCCGGTTATGAAGTGTTGTTTCTCGATATGAATATGGAGAAGATCGAATCCACTAAGAAGTTCTATAAAAGCAAAGAATATAAGTACTTCTATGAGATGGCAATTCCATATGGGGACATTCCGTCATTAACACGATTTATGACTATCGTGTCTGTAAATTTGTATGAAGAGCAATCATGGATCGACATGAACGGTAATTTTATGGCTCCTATTTCGGATAATAATTCAGCTGATTCGATACGGAGCAACGACACCAACCGAAATATAACTACACCATATGTTACCTTTCTTGATTTAGACGGCGATCTTGGAGAAATCGGAGGACGTCTATACGTTAGTCCGGGAACAAATAATTATTCGCATAATGCTTACTTTTTAGATGAGAATTATAATAAGATACAGAATATAGTGACCGCAAAGTCGTTTGGACGGTATTATACGCCGGTCGCCCATATACCGATGGATACCCAAATCCCTGCAAATGCAAAGTATATTGGGGTTTATACATGGGACGGTACTTTTGAAAGCGAGCCATATACAATGCCCATAACGGGTACGGATCGAGCTTATTCAGCCATGCTGAACGATTCACAAATAACGGTAATCAACAATCCGCAAGGAACCGAGGATACGATAACGATTACAGGACTGATTCCAGGCGATGAGATTAAAGTATATTGCGACAGAACCGTTCCCTATCCGATAGCTTCGGTTTTAGCTTTCCAGAATGCAGTAACGATTCCTGTAAAACAGCTCGGAGTCACTGAAGGATCTATTTTCTTTACGGTGAGTAACCAGTTGTATGTCGAAAGCGACCGTTTGGAGAAAACGTACGCCGCCGAGCCGGTTAACCTAATCAGAACTCCGGCCCTGACGGCCGATCAAATCTCGGTGGTCAACAACCGGGCGGGTACGGATGACGAAGTAACGGTGACCGGAGTCGTTTACGATGACATCGTGAAAGTGTATCGGGATGGAACAGTCTCTGAACCGATCGCTTCCAAGTCTGCCGAAGGGACGAGCGTCGAGTTAACCATACCACAACTGGGAACCGGCTCCGGCAGCGTATTCGTTACCGTTACAAGATCCGGGCACCTCGAAAGCTTGCGCACCGAGAAAGCATATGCAGCCGAGCAAAGCGGCAGCAGTCCTGGAGGTGGTAGCCCCGGCGGTCCGATGGGCAGTCCAGCAACCGCTGACAATAGCAAAGTAGACAAAGGCAGCTACACGCCGCAAACGAAAACCGAAACCATTGGCGGAAAAGTGTATACGGTCGCCGAGTTGGATGGAGCCAAGCTTGCGGAGGTGTTCAAGCAAGCCCAAAGCGGCCATTCGAACAAGGCGGTTATCGACTTGAAACAGTCTGCCGATGCGAAGGTAGTTGTACCTGTCGATGCACTGGCGAGCGCTGCGAGTGGTGCGGAAAACGCCGTTTTATCGATTGCCTACAAAAATGTGAGCTATGATTTGCCGGTTCAATTGTTTGACGTACAGGCACTAGCCAAGCAGTTGGGCGTCGACCCGAAAGACGTCCGCTTGACGATTACCGTCGAGAATGTAGGCGAACTGCTGGCTAAAGAGCTGGAGACAAAAGCGAAGCAAGCGGGGGTAACGCTGCTTACGCCTCCCGTGGAATTCTCCATTGCCATCTCAACGAAGGACGGCAGTAAACAGCAGACGATCGACGATTTTGGCAGTACGTTCGTATCACGAACCTTCACTCTCGGGCAGCCGGTGAACGGTTCTGAAGCGACCGCGGTTCGGATCGATCCGGTGACGAATGAGTTTCACTTTGTTCCGGCGGTATTTACAGTGACCAACGGGCAAACCGAGGTGCGGATGATGCGGCAGGGCAACAGCCTGTACTCCGTCGTGCAGACGCCTAAGATGACGTTTGCCGATCTGGAAGGACACTGGGCTCAAACGGATATCGAGCTGCTCGCTTCCAAGCTGATCGTTAAAGGTGCGGCAGCGGGCCAGTATGTTCCGGATCAGCAAATTACACGTGCGGAATTCGCAGCCCTGCTCGTACGTTCGCTGGGCATCACGGAGCCGTTACGCGGGGAGTCGACCTTCGAGGACGTTCAGCGTAGCGATTGGTTCTCGGGAGCCGTGGCGGCAGCAGTAAATAAAGGACTGGTAACGGGTGTGGAACCTGATCGATTCGCTCCCAACGAGCCGGTTACACGCGAACAGATGGCGCTCATGATCTCCCGTGCCTTGAAGATGACGGGGCAACCGGAAAGCGTCAGCGCTAACACTGATCCGATATCGCCATTCTCGGACCGCGAGAAGGTATCCTCTTGGGCACAAGCGGCTGTCACCGACGTGCTTCGTGCGGGTCTCATGAACGGAGTAGGCGAAAATACATTCGCACCGGCCGATTCTGCCTCGCGGGCTCAGGTGGCGGTTATGGTTAAACGGATGCTGCAGTATGTTGGATTTATGAATAAGTAGGTTGAAGTAAGGAGCTGTCTTCTTCCGTCTGCTAGACAGGAGGGCAGCTTTATTTCATACCAACGGCTCATATAATGTTAAGAGAACTATGCTGAAATCTGTTGAAAGCTAATTCCCCCGGAATTCGGGGTTCCTTATTTCCGATAAACCGAAATTTTCGAGGCTGCCGGCCTGGACCGGCAGCCTTGCTGCGTCTGTTGTATGTTTTCATGCCCTATATCAGGGATCGCGAGCAAAAAGCAGGGATTGACAGTCAGTTGGAGGCATGTTAGTCTCTATTCAGGAAGTATTAAAGAATAATACCTTTATTGTTTTGGCGTTATCAACCAATCTTATTGCAGGGGGAAAACAGCAAATGAAAATCGTTCGTTTGGCAGGCAGTCCGCTCGATTTTAATCAGAATCATCTGGATGAACTCGAAAGACTAGGGACCGTAATCACGATACCGCAGGGGGCGGAAATGTCGCAAGTGCTCCAACAGATGAATGATGCAGACGTTTTGATGACGTATTGGGGACTGCGCTCGATAAAGCGGGAGATCGTGGAGCATGCGCCAAATCTGAAATATATTTTGCATGCGGGCGGCAGTATTAAATCGTTGGTTTCGGAAGTTCTGCCCGATTTGCTGAAGCGAGGAATTCGTGTCAGCGGATGCAACGATGCCGTTGCCCAAGGGGTGGCGGCTACGGCGCTCGGCTTGACGATTGTGTCTTTGAAAAACATTTGGGTACTGTCGCAGTATACGCGCCAAGGCCATTTTAAAGGAGGAGAGCATCGAATCCATATTAAAGACGTGCATGATATTACCGTTGGGGTTGTCGGAGCGGGCAAAGCGGGCAGGCATTATATGCGTCATATGAGAAATTTCGACGTACGGATTCTCGTGTACGATCCGGTGGCAACGGATGAGCAGGTAAGAGAGCTTGGGGCGGAGCGTGTCGGCTTGGAGCAGTTGATGAGCGAAGCGGATGTCGTATCGATCCATGCGCCATCGATCCCGGCTACGTACCGCATGATTAATGCCGAACGGTTGCAATTAATGAAAGATCGCGCCATCCTGATCAATACGGCCAGAGGGAGCATCATTGATGAGGCGGCATTGATTGCCGAATTGCAGAAAGGGAGGTTATGGGCTTGCATCGACGTGACAGACCCGGAACCGCCTGCACCGGATCATCCGTTCCGTACTCTGCCCAACGTAATTCTTACGCCGCATTTGGCCGGATTGTCGCAAAACGGGCGAACGCTGGTCGGAAAAGTGGCTGTTGGTGAACTGCGACGTTATGTGTCGGGTGAGGCTTTACAGGAGGAAGCCGACCTGCGCGCTTTGGATGTATTGGCATGACGGAGGCATAGGGCTGACAATCATTTCGAAATCCGGAACTGGAACGAGTAGAGCCGTATTTGTATGATCAAGTTTAAGAACAGCGAGGTTTTTGCGTTTATGTTGACGATTTTCAATAACAAATGCGATTTCCAGCGGGCGGATTGCCGCGTTGCGGTGCTGCCGATCGGCGCGGTGGAGCAGCACGGCAGTCATTTGCCGGTCGGGACGGATACTTTCATTTCGAGTGAGTTAGCCAGACGGATCGCAGGGGAGTTGGATGCTTATCTGCTTCCCGCCATCCCGATCGCGTGCTCCATCGAACATCGGCTAACGAAGGGAACGGTTTACATGAAGGCGGCAACATTGGCCGCGCTCATCAAGGATATCGCGGAGTCGCTGCAATTTTCCGGCTTCAGGAAGCTTTATTTGGTCAATGGACACGGAGGTAACTGGATCATCAAGCCGACCATAAGAGAGCTGAACCGTGAATTACAGGAGCTCGATGTTATTCTGGTCAGTACCCAGTTGGCGCGTTCGCGAATTCAGGAGGTGATGGAATATGGCGTTCCCCCGGATATTCATGCCGGAGAAACGGAAACTTCTCTGATGCTGCATCTGCACCGTGAATCTGTCGGCGCGATTCAAGTTCCGCCTGACCGGACTTTTTATCCGCAAGATTATATGGATTATTTCGATGCCGCACAACTGAGCGAGGATGGCTACTGGGGATACCCGGAACGGGCAACGGCCGAAAAAGGCAAGAAATGGCTTGACATACTGGTTGAAGTGGCCTTGGAGTACATCCGGCATATTGAGGAAACGAGACAAAAACTGAATCATTGTACAGATGCCGAACCGGAAGATCATTGAGAAAGGGAAGCATCGGGTCAACCGCGACGGTCTAGCGGACGGGAAGGAGCGATATGGTCATGCATGAATCTTGCGGCGTAATCAAGCTCGAGATTCGGACATATTTGGATCGCCTCGGTTACAGTGGGCCTTTGGACGGCAGCGCGAAAGCGCTGGCTGATTTGCAGGAATGTCATTTGTATGCGGTTCCATACGAGAATCTGGACATTTTACGCCGCATACCGATATCTTTGGAAGTGGAGAAACTGTATGACAAAATCGTTGTTCGACGACGCGGCGGATATTGCTTCGAACTTAACGCTTTATTCGGCTGGCTGCTGCGGGAGCTGGGATATACGGTAACCGATTATTTTTCACGGTTTTGGCGGGATGAGCCGAATTTGCCTCCGAAGCGCCGTCATCACGTCTTGAGAGTCGAGGCCGAGGAGGACAGCTTTTTGTGCGACGTTGGCGTCGGGGGAATTGTGCCGCGCCGGCCTCTCCAAATGGTGGCACATACGGAACAACGGCAGGCCCCTGAGTTGTACCGGCTCGAACGCCACGATGTATTCGGTTGGGTGCTATGCGAATGGAAGCGAAGTAAATGGAACTGGATTTATTCTTTCTCCGAAGAGCCGCAGTTGCCTCATGATTACGCGATGGCCAATTACTGGTGCGAGCATGCGCCGGATTCGATCTTTACTAAGGGGGCGATGGCGGCGATTCGGACAAAAGAAGGGCGCAAAACGCTCGCCGGCAACGAATTCCGCATATTTACACCTGAAGGTGTAAGCGCATTCACCCCGCAGACGAAAGAAGCGTATGCACTGGCGCTTAAGGATTGTTTCGGCATCGTGCTTGACTAATACCGGATGCGAGCCTGATTTGGAGGAGACAAATTGAAAATAGGTATAATCGGAACGGATACTTCGCATGCCTGCACGTTTACCAAATATTTAAACGATAGTAACGATCCGTTTCACGTGCCAGGGGGGAGGGTAGTTGCAGCCTACCCCGGCGGTTCAAGTGATTTCCCGTTGAGCATCTCCAGAGTGGCAGGATATGCAGAACAATTGCGAAACCAATACGGCGTGCGTCTTGCAGATCGTCTCGAATCGGTAGCGGCGGAATGCGACGCCATCATGATTCTTTCCGGGGACGGGCGTATCCACTTGGAGCAGTTTCGCAAAATTGTCCCTTACCGCAAACCGGTATTCATTGATAAGCCGCTTGCTACGACATCGGCGGATGCTGCGGAGATGTTTGGCTTGGCGCAACAGTATGACATTCCGCTTATGAGTTCTTCCGCAGGGCGTTTTGGAGAAGCACTCGCTTCTGCACTCCATAAACAGGAACACGGCGCCATTATCGGTGCGGATGTATTCGGTCCGATGCCGATCGAGCCGACACAGAAAGGTTTTTTCTGGTACGGCATACACGCCATTGAAATGCTGTACACGGTTATGGGCGGCGGATGCAGCGAAGTGAACACGCAAACGACGATGAATCACGATCTCATCGTCGGGCGCTGGAAAGATGGACGCATCGGATCAGCGAGAGGGAACCGGGCGGGCAACAATAAATTCGGCGTTGTTCTTCACCAGGCGAAGGGCAGCCAATTCGTCGATGTTTCCGCTCAATCGAAACCGAATCAAGCGGCCATCCTCACCGTCATCTTAGAAATGTTTCAATCCGGAATCGTTAAGCATGATCCGGAGATCACATTGGAGGTCATCCGGTTTATCGAGGCGGCCAATGAAAGCCGGGAAACGGGCCGGAGTGTGGAGTTATAACCGTCGATCAAGGCTGATTGCAAGTATTATCATGAGCTGTTATTCGATACAATTTACGGGGTCTTCCTACGGAAGTCGGAGCTTCTTGCCCGCTAACCTGTACGAGACCGCTTCGCTCCAATCCAAGCAAAATCCGATTTGCGTTCCGGTAGGTCATGTTCAACGATTCTGCAACATTGGATGCGCTAAGAGCTATGCCCAAAGTGTCCTGCATGGCAACCAATTTGTTATAGGTGGAGATAGTCACGCCTTCTTTTTTAAGCCGTTCAATCAATTCGGTATTTTCAGTCCGATAACTGAAAGCCCAATTTTCTTTATTGCGGGGAGAACTCGTAATAGTGCTTCTTTCATCGACTATAATAGCGCTGTTTCCTTGTGTTTTTGCAGCGTGATATAAGGCAAGAGAAGCATGCTGAACGGCATTACGTCCATTGGTCCCATACCCGATACCGCAGTGAACTTCGGAATCCGTCAACAGTTTGATCTGGTTCAACAACAAATGGGGGGGATGGTCTTCACTTTGTTCAACGGCACCGCGAGCCGTTGTAATCATAAATTTGTGGTTATCCACAGTGATCAACGTACCCGATACTTGCTGTGCATAATGTAGAATGTGCTCTTCGATCTTTAACTTGAGTTGATAGGATTCATAATAATGCGGATTTTCATCATGCATATTTTTCACCGTAATGATCACAACTGCAATTTGAGATTTGCGGAAAAAATTTGTCTCCCCTTGTTGACAAGCCAAATGAAGCGCTTGGCGGATCGACATTCGGGTCGGCAAAAGCCTGTAAGAGGGGATACCTTGTTTGCAGAGCTCGTTGAACACATGAATATGATGCGTGATACAGGCATCCACCTTTTTGTCTGTATAAAGTGAAAGATGGAAATTTACGCAATCTGGCATCGACATGGCCCCATTTGCCGGGAACGTATACAATTCGTCCGCAGAAAGTCCCATCTCGAGGAACGTTTCGCGGCAATCGTTATCCGGCAATGTGTCGATGCTGACCCTCTCCGGGTTCAGGTTATCACGGGAGATCTGGAACAACTGCTTCATTAATGATGAGCCGCCGGACTGGATCAGCAGCTTTCCTCTCGAAAAACTGCTATTGGTAGCCATATGAAAAGCCGTTATGCCCGTAAACACCCAAATGTCGGTCATATCGTTGTTCGCTTCAACAATATTGGAAAGTTCCTCAAAGTTATTGTATACAAAAGGATGAAGATGGATGCGATCTTGAAACTCCCGGGCAACCTCCTGAACGGATTGAAGCGCGTCATAAGGTCCGACTAATCCGATATGGGTTTTCATGATGAACCTCCGATTCACGAATAACGGTTTACTTACCATTATGCACAGGATGAAAAAGGTTGTAAACATGAAAGAAGGAGATGCTACGGGAGAGCTGCGAAAGGAATCCAGCACGACAGGTTTGATTTAGGTTGGAATAAAGAAAAATACTATTATTGTCGTGTAGTCGATCGCGAGGGCGCTTCGATAGTAGAAATTAAAACGGAGGACATGACAATGAGAAAAAAAAGCATGGTATTCGCGGCAATTACGACGTGTTTGGCCTTCAGTATGGCAGCTTGCGGAAAAGAGGAATCGTCGAGTGAAAATGCGGTGCGGCCCTTAGCGGAAAAGGCACCCGTCGAGCTTACGATTTACACGACGAACACGGTCTGGACCCCGGATGAATTTCGAGAACATTTTCTTGACCCGGTAGAGAAGAAATATCCTTATATCAAAACGAAGCTGATCCCGTATGAAAATAGCAAGCAGCTTGAAATGTTGATAACCGCCGGCACGACGCCGGACATTATTTTCACCTCGACTGGGGCAACTTCCAGATATATTATGGATTATAATTTGCAATTTGATATGTCCGAGCTGATTAAACGATTCAACTACAATCTCGATTTGATCGATCCCAACGTTGTGGATCTGATCCGGGAAATGTCCGATGGGGGCATCTATAGTTTGCCGTTATATTTATCGCCGAATACCATCTACTATAACAAGCTCATCTTTGACAAGTTTGGCGTGTCGTATCCGGATCGGGCGATGACCTGGGATGAACTCGATGCTTTATCTCGCAGACTTACCCGAAACGATGGTGGCGTGCAGTATCGCGGCTTTTTACTGTCTCACAACCATCTAATCCTGTTGAATCAGGTATCGCAGCGTATGCTGGACGATTCATTGGAAAAGGTCGCATTCGATACAGACAAGTTCAAAAATTACTTAAAAAATCTGGTGCAGATCTATACCCAGCCGGGGTATGAGATGTCCAGCGTGCCCATGGCGAACGGCAAACAAAATGACATGTTCATTAAAGAGCAAACCGTAGCTATGATCGAGCCCGGTGCCGCTTTATATGCGAAGGCAAGAATTGAGCCTTTGGGCCAGGATAACTGGGACTTTACTTATTTTCCCACGTTGAAGGGGCAGCCAGGAGTCGGGTATCAGCCTTATTCGTTCCTGACGATGGCGATTACAAGCACGAGCAAGCATAAAGATGCGGCATTTGAGATGATTTCGCATTTGACGTCAACGGAATATCAGGCGGAAAAGTCGAAGCAAGGCGTATTGCTTCCGATTATGAAAAACAAAGCTCATATTGCCTCATTCGGTCAACAGTCGGCCTTGTTTAAAGGAAAAAAGGTGGAGGCCATTTTTCCGAAACAATTTGCAGCAGTGCCGGAAGGGATCTACTCTACCTACTATGACATCGCGACTAAGCATGCCAGAATCGCTTTGGAAAACACGTTCAAAGGGAATACGGATATCAATACCGCATTTCGTATGGCTACAGAAGCGGCCAATAAAGAGATCGAAACAAAAAAATCCGGTAAATGATACCATGCAAAGGAGTTCAAGCCAATGCTTAAGCGAAAGGGTATTGACGAGACATCCGTCGAAAACGGCAAGACATTCAAAAGCAAGTCATTGACCCGAAGAGCGGTGCTGACTATGGCCGGAGCGGCAGGAACTGTGCTGATCTCGCAAGGGCTATTCAGGAAAGTTAACGGCGTGTCCGGCGTTTCATCAGATGTATACGGGAGGGAGAACGCGGTTGCCGACTCGTATCGGAACGAGATTGGTGCCCCTGGTCGAATGGTCAGCATGAAACTGTGCGAATCGATTCATGTGAAAGACTTCGGCGCAATCGGGGATGGCCTTACCGATGATACGGATGCGATTCTCAACGCGATTGCAGCTTGTCCTGCAGGCGGAACCATTATGATTCCTTCTGCTCATATATTCAGAGTTCGCGGTTTGGTTATCAACAAGCCGATAAAGATTTCAGGCGGCGGAACTTTAAAATTTGTCGATCATCCCGAATTGCCTGCCGTACTGCAAGCAATGGAAACCATAGAAGTGGAAAACATTATAATTGACGGAAATAGTCAAGCCTTATCTTCAAGTTATACCGGAACGGGTTTCGGGCTTCACAATAAAGGAAATCGTTCTTACTTTATGAACGTTCAATTCAATAATACGAAATTTCACGGGTTCTGGAATGATGGAGCCCATCACGTTACGCTCAATAAATGCTACTCGGAAAATGCCGGATATTCGGGGTTTAGAAATTCACATGGGGATTTCTTTCAACTTTTGAACAGTGAAGCGCTCCATTTCAAATTCAAAGGTTTTTCTCATAACGGCAATTCGAAGCTGATCACGGTTGAAAATTTTGTGGCCATAACCGATTCATTGGAAAATGGCGTAGATCCCGTACTGATCGATCCGAACAACTATTTTGTCGAGCATTTGCTGCTGCGCAATATTTATATCAAGGGTGCCAATCGCTCGAACTCGATCAAAATTATAGATGTTGGCACGGCCGTGTTCGATACTATAAAAGCGCTTTCACCCAATACCTTATACGCTATTCACTGCTACACAAGAGTCGATAGGTTGACGTTAAGAAATGTCGAGTGCGTAGGACGTACCAGCTTGAAAGATGTCAAGCAGCTCGTAATCGAGAACTGCACGTTCGATGCCGAACAACACGAGGAACAAGAAATCACCATCACACATCCGTTGTCGGTACAAGCGGAATATGTAACGGTAAGGGGCATGACGGTCATTGGAGGGACCGGGACAGGCATGTCCATTCATCTGGCGGCACTAAAAAAAGCGATGATAAGAGATATGATATATCGCGCAGTGAATCCCTCACTAAATATGATCGGTCTGACAAACCTTGCGGGAGCAAATCCGAATCATAAAAAAATTGTTGTGAAAGAGTATGTCATTGAAGAAGGAAACGATGTGGCCTCGGCCGGCTCCAAATATCATATCGAAGACAGCAGTACGGAGTATGTTTTGAAGTCTGCAAATGGAACGCGGCACAGCCTCAGGATCGGCGACGACGGGGAATGGGCGATCGTTCCGTTATAACATAAAACCGGGGGGATAGGAGCAATGACTCGAATTGCTAAAATTGATGTATGGTCCGTACGTGTGCCCGGCCGAAGAGTATTTGAGTTGGGCAACGGTTCCAAGGTGACGCCAGGCGGAGTCGGAAGACCAGTCATGTTTATTCGGATGGAAACGGATGACGGAATTGTCGGCTGGGGCGAGCAAAGAGCCAATCCGATGTGGCATTACGAAACGATCGAAACGATGGTCGCCGCCGTTCGGCATCACCTGGCTCCACTTGCACTCGGTCTCTCGCCCTATGAGATTGGAACTTTCCATAAAAGGGCCGAAGCGGCCATGAGCATTTCCGTCTCGAACGGGATGCCTTTTGCCAGAGCGGCGATGGATATCGCCTTCCACGATTTGGCGGGGAAAATGGCGGGATTGCCGCTGCATGCTCTGCTGGGGGGAGCGCTTGTTTCCGAAGTTCCGCTTTGTTCGGCCATCGGGATCGATCGTCCCGAGGTGATGGCGGCAAATGCCGCGGAATCTTCGGCCTACACGGCCTACAAGATCAAAATATCCGGAGATATCGCAGAAGATGCCCGGAGAATTCGCAAAATTGTGGAAACGACCGGTAGCAATCCGCTTTGGCTGGATGCGAACCAGTCATATACGCCCGGCACCATTTGGCGGATGCTCGAGTCGATCCGGGATATATCTACGGTTGCTTGTGTCGAACAGCCGGTGAAAAGCCATGATTGGAATGGAATGGCTTCCGTACGCATGCGCTGCGGGCTGCCCGTTGCCATTGACGAAGGTTCTTTCTCGGCTGCGGATTTGGCCAAAGCGGCGCGTATGGGTGCTGCAGATATGGTTGTGCTCAAAATATGCAAGGCAGGCGGAATCCGCAAGTGTCTGGAGTCGGCGGCCGTGGCCGAAGCGAACGGGATAGCGCTTCTTGGAAGCGGACTCACCGATTGCGGGATCGCTTTTGCGGCTGCGATTCATATGTTCAGCACGTTGCAGCTCGCCCTCCCGCCAGAATTAAATGGTCCCGAGCTGCTGGAAGATATGCTGGTCAAGGGCTTGGAGATCACGAACGCTACGGTCAAAGTGCCGACTGGGCCGGGACTCGGTGTAGAGCCTGATGTGGACAAATTAAAAGACTTGAAGTTTTACGTTTAGACATCCAAAGATAAAAACCTCGGAATAACCGAAAGGCTGTAAACAGTCGTGAAGCAAGAAGCTTTCGCGAACTTTCATTGCGATACCACGATCGGCAAACGCACGACGCCGGAGGTTGATCCGCCCTTCCTTCAGAAAGGCGATCACCTCCGGCGTCGTGCCGTGAATCAAGTGAAGGGAAGGGAGGTACTCTGCTGCTGTTCGAACACGTGCTGCTGAGGTTGCAGCGTTCCGAAAGTTCGGCACCATGTACCGCATATCGTAGTGAAGGGAGAGGGCGCGCCAAACCTTGACTGCAACCGGACTTGCCATCGATCATATCGACTAAATTTTTGTCTTGTCATCCAGGGTGCAACCGTTGATAATGGAAGGCGAGGAAATCTATGGACAAGGGAAGGTGCCCGAATTGTCGAAATTGCGGATAGGTGTGGTAGGGGTAGGCAATATATTTAAACATGCGCATTTGCCGTCATGGCTCTCTCATCCCGATGCGGAAATCGTCGCCGTCTGCGACGCGAATCAGCAGGCGGCTCAGAAGCTTGCCGACGAGCATGGAATTGCCAAAATCTATTCCGATTACAACGATTTGATCGCCAGCGACGAAGTCGATGTCGTCAACGTCTGTACGCCGAACTTGTACCACTCGGTCGTGTCGGTGGCAGCGCTTCAAGCGGGCAAGCACGTGTTCTGCGAAAAGCCGGATGCGATCAATCCCGATGAAGCGGTCAAGATGGCGGAAGCGGCCAAAGCGAGCGGGAAAGTGCTTATGGTGATGCGCAACAACCGTTTCCGCCCGGTGTCGGATTTCTTGCGCACGTATGTGGATAAAGGGCATATGGGCGAGATTTATACGGGCCGCTGCGGATGGGTGCGACGCAGAGGCATTCCCGGCAAAGGCGGCTGGTTCACGACGAAGGAACTGTCCGGCGGCGGTCCGCTGATCGATCTCGGCGTTCATATGATCGACCTGGCGATCTGGATTATGGGCAATCCGAAACCGGTTGCAGTTAGCGGCTCGGTGTATACGAAGTTTGCGGGCAACGATCTGAACGATTCCGAGCACGGCGCTTTCGGCGAGAAAAAGACGGGCGGCACGTTTGACGTCGAGGATCTGGCGACCGGGTTTATCCGCTTCGACAACGGAGCTACGCTGCAGCTCGAATGCAGCTGGGCGTCCAATGTCGAAAACGAGGGGCGTTTTATCGAGCTTCGCGGCACGAAGTCGGGCTTCAGCCTGTTTAACGACGACCTGAAGCTGTTCACGGAGATCGAGGGCACGCTGTGCAACGTCATTCCGCAGCTGCCAAAAGATTCCGGCGGCCATAAGTCGAACATTCACCATTTTATCGATGTCGTGCAAGGCAAAGCCGACCCTATTTTCCTGCCGGAGCAGGGCGTGGATATGATTAAAATTTTGTGCGCGATCTACGAATCGGCCAAGCTCGGCCGCGAAATCCGCCTGGACTAAAACTTGCTCTGAAGCAAGTCTATCTTTTTACGAAAACCGCCTAAGGTATGGTATACTCTATAGTTGTTGCGGAATACGCTTGTCCGGTCAAGCCGACGGAGGAGCGGGTCTGCAAAACGAGAAAGCGGGCAAAGCTGGAGAGGAGTAGCGCCTCCGGCCTAAGCTGCGTTCCGCTGGCTTGAATCGCGATAGAGAAAGGATTGTACCTAATGTGCGGCATAACCGGCATGATGTACTTCGATCATAGAGAAATAAAAGCTTCTTCCTTGCAGGCGATGATGGACGTCATCCACCATCGGGGACCCGACGATATGGGAACCTGGACCGACCCGGGCATCGGGCTCGGCTTCCGGCGGTTGTCGATCATCGACTTGAAGGAAGGGCACCAGCCGCTTTGCAATGAGGACGAGTCCGTATGGATCGTATTTAACGGCGAAATTTACAATTACCAGCCGCTGCGGGAGCAGCTTCTCGCCCGCGGGCATAGCTTCCGGACGCAGACCGACACGGAGGTAATCGTCCATCTGTACGAGGAGTACGGCGAAGATTGCGTCCAGCATCTGCGCGGCATGTTCGGCTTCGTCATCTGGGACCGCAGGCGCAAGAAGCTGTTCGGCGCACGGGATCATTTCGGGATCAAGCCGTTTTATTATATCCATGACAGCAAAAGGTTCCTGTTCGCGTCGGAGATCAAAAGTCTGCTCGAAGCGGAAGGCGTAGGCCGCCGTCTCCGGGACGAAAGCCTGCTGCAATATTTGACGTTTCAGTACGTGCCTGAGCCGAATACGATGTTTGAAGGCATCTTGAAGCTGCCTCCTGCGCATACGGTGACGGTGACGCCGGACGGGCGGATGGAGATGAAGCGGTACTGGGACCCGATGTTCGCGCCGGTCGAACGGCCGTTTGACGAGATGGTCGAAGAGCTGCGGGCGCGGCTGAAAGACTCGGTCATCCATCATATGCACAGCGATGTGGAGCGGGGCTGCTTCTTGTCCAGCGGCATTGACTCGACGGCCATCGCGACGCATATGCGGGCGATCGAACCGATTCGTACGTTTTCCGTAGGATTCGAGGGACCGAACAACGAGACGGTGATTGCCAAAGAAACGGCTGCGGCGCTCGGAACCCGTCACCATGCGAAAATTATTACGGAACGCGACTTCTTCGACTCCGTGCCGAGAGCGGTCTGGCATCAGGATGAGCCGGTTGCCGATCCTTCCGCGATCGCGCTGTACCATGTGGCGCAGCTGGCCCGTGAGCATGTGACCGTCGTCCTGTCGGGCGAAGGCGCCGACGAGCTGTTCGGCGGCTACCGCATCTACCGCGAGCCGCTCTCGCTTCGTCCGCTGGCCTGGCTGCCGCTGCCGCTTAAGCGGATGCTGCATGCCGCAGCCCGGCTGCTGCCGAACGGATTGACCGGGCGCAACTATTTGCTGCGCGCCACGACCCCGCTGGAGGAGCGGTTTCTCGGCAACGCCAAGCTGTACAACGAAGAAGCGAAGGCGAGGCTCGTCCGGTATGACCGGAGCCTGCTCAATTCGTACCAGAATCCTTGGCAGGTCGCCGGACAATATTACGACAAGACGAAACATCTCGATCCGGTTTCCCGGATGCAATATATCGATATGAATCTGTGGATGCCCGGCGATATTTTGATGAAAGCCGACAAAATGACGATGGCGCATTCGCTGGAGCTGCGGGTTCCGTTTCTCGACAAGGAGCTGTTCGAGTTCGCGCGGACGGTTCCGCAATCGTACCGGCTCGGCGGCGGAACGACGAAGTACATATTCCGCAAAGCGATGGAGGGGATTATCCCCGACTTCATCCTGAACCGTCCGAAGCTCGGTTTTCCGGTGCCGCTCCGCGACTGGCTGAAAGGCGCCCGCGGCTCGGAGCTGCTGGAGAGCATTCGCGGCTCGGGCATCGATCACGTGCTTCAGATGTCCGAAGTGGAGCGGATGATGAAGCTTCACCAGAGCGGTCAAGGGGATTACGCCCGCCTGCTGTGGGCCGTATACATTTTCGGCATGTGGCACTCGACATATTTGCAGGAAGGGACGAACTTCGGCCGCGAAAGAAGCGCAACGGTTTCGTAACCGGCTCGATCGCTATCGTTATAGAACAGAGGGAGTGGACGTACAGATGGGTATCGGTCGTTACAAATTGCTTGCGCTCGACATGGACGGCACGCTGCTGAACAGTCAGCACGAGGTGTCGGACGAGAATCGCGAATGGATGTTCAAGGCGCTTGAGGAAGGCGTTATGGTTATGCTGTCTACGGGCCGCGGCGTTCAGAACGTATATCCGTATTGCGATAAACTGAACCTGAACAGCCCGATCGTAGCCGTCAACGGCAGCGAAGTGTGGAAAGCGCCGCGGGAGCTGCTGAAGCGTACGCTGATGGACGTCGACCAGATCCGGGCGATGCACGCGCTGGCTCAGCGGTATGACAGCTGGTATTGGGCATACGCGGTGGAAGGGCTGTTCAACAAGGAAACGTGGACCGGGGAAAGCCTCGATTCGCTGCAGTGGCTGAAATTCGGCTTTTTTACCGAAAACGACGACAGCCGGGCACGCATCCTCGAATGGCTGCACGAGCAGGGGATCTACGAGATTACGAATTCGCATCCGCACAATCTGGAGATCAATCCGATCGGGGTCAGCAAGGCGAGCGGGCTTCGCCAAGTATGCGAGATGCTCGGTATCGACATGTCCGAAGTGGTGGCGATGGGCGACAGTATGAACGACATGTCCATGATCCGCGATGCGGGACTCGGCGTAGCGATGGGCAACGCCCAGGACGCGCTCAAAGCCGCCGCCAAGCTCGTTACGGTAACCAACAACGAGCACGCCGTAGCCAAAATCATTAAAGAGCACGTGCTCGTCTAATCTGGAGCGTTTACGGTAACGGGAGGCCTTGGATTCGTGGATATTTTGGGCTGGGTTTTGGTCGTTGTGCTGTTCGTTGTCGGGATGGCCGGAGCGATATTTCCGATATTGCCCGGCGTGCTTGCGGTATATGCGGCATTTTTCGTCTACGGCTTGTTTTTCGGCTTCACAGAATTCGGAGTATGGTTTTGGCTGCTGCAAACGTCCGTCGTCATCGCGATCCTGGTCGCAGATTATGTCGTAAGCGCCTGGGGAGTCAAAAAGTTCGGCGGAACCCGGGCGTCGGTGATCGGGAGCACGATCGGTATTATTGTCGGTCCGTTCGTCATACCAGGTATCGGCTTGCTCGCAGGCCCGTTTATCGGGGCATGGATCGGCGAACTGCTGACCGGGGCCGATATGAAGCAGGCGACGAAGGCCGGACTCGGCGCATTAGTCGGTTTTCTTTCAAGCACGATCGTCAAGCTGATTTTGCAGACGCTCATGATTGTGCTGTTTATTATATGGATCATATCCAATTAGATGAATTTCGGGGAGCTGAGTGAACATGATTCGAGTCACGATCTGGAATGAGAATGAGCACGAGAAAGTAAACGAGAAAATTGCCGGCATTTATCCGAAAGGCATCCACGGCGCCATCGCCGACGGAATCGCCGCGGAAGGCTTGCAAATCCGTACGGCGACGCTGGAAGAGCCGGAGCACGGGCTGACCGAAGAAGTGCTGAACGAAACCGACGTCCTGATCTGGTGGGGCCACCGCGCACACGGCAAAGTGTCCGACGAGATCGTCAACCGCGTACATAGCCGAGTCCTGCAAGGCATGGGCATTATCGTGCTTCACTCCGGCCACTTCTCGAAAATTTTCAAAAAGCTGATGGGCACGAGCTGCGACCTGAAATGGCGCGAGCAGGGCGACAAGGAGCGGATCTGGGTCGTCGACCCGGCGCATCCGATCGCGGAAGGGCTTGGCCAATATTTCGAGATCGAGCATGAGGAAATGTACGGCGAGCACTTCGACATCCCGGCGCCGGACGAGCTGGTCTTTATCAGCTGGTTCGAGGGCGGAGAAGTGTTCCGCAGCGGCTGCACGTACCACCGGGGCAACGGCAAAGTTTTTTACTTCCGCCCGGGCCACGAGACGTATCCGACCTATTACAACAAAGACGTCCTGAAAGTCATCTCCAATGCGGTGAATTGGGCCGCTCCGAGACACGGCGTGCGCCAGACGTACGGCAATGCCAAACCGCTTGAGCCGATCAAAGGCGCTAAGTAAGATCAAACACCCCGCCTGTTCCGGCTGATGGATCGGGCGGGTTTTTCTAAATTTATCAGTATATCGGGGGAGGAACTGGGATGAAGCTGTCATTTACGACGCTGGGCTGTCCGCAATGGGACTTGGAGACGATTATCGCCAGCGCGGTACGTTATGGATTCGACGGAGTCGATTTCCGCGGGCTGCAGGATCAGATGAATGTGTACGAGGCGCGTCCGTTTGCGGAAGATTGTGCGGAGACGATCAGCCGTTTTGAGGAGGCGGAACTCGCCGTCACCTGCTTCTCCAGCTCGATTACGCTGGTGTCCAAGGAACGCGAGGAGCAAAATTTCGAGGAGCTGGAACGGTATGCGGAGCTATGCAGGCGGTTCGGCACGCCGTACATCCGGGCATTTGGCGGCAAGCTTGGCGGGGCGGGCAGGCAGGAAGCTTTGGACACCGCCGCAGGCCAATTGTCGCGGATGGAGCCGGTGCTGCGTCAGGCGGGCGTGAAGCTGATCATCGAGACGCATGACGACTGGACGAGCTGCGAGGATATGCTGCTCTTGCTGGAAGGGACGTCGCCGGACGCGGTCGGCGTATTGTGGGATGTCCACCACCCTTACCGGATGCTGGGCGAACGGCTGGAGAAGACGTGGCAGGCGCTCGGTTCCCGCATCGCGTACACGCACTGGAAAGATTCGCTGCCGGACTTGAGCGAGCCGGGGAAATTCCGTTACCGGTTTATGGGCGAGGGGGACATTCCGTTCCGCGACATTTATTCGGTGCTTCAAGAAAGCGGTTACGACGGCTGGTATACGTTCGAATGGGAGAAAAGGTGGCACCGGGACCTGGAGGAGCCGGAGCTTGCTTTCCCGCAGTATGTGCAGTTTATGCGTGCTCTGCCATCCGCGGATCGGGAGTCGGGAGGCGTGTGAGATGAGTAGTCCCGGAGTAACATCCGCAGTGGTTTCATTCTCTGCTGGAGGCGTTTCGTACCGTCGCCGGCAAGTCTGGAGCGGAGCTCCCGGTATTCACGGCTCAGCTTGGCGCTTATACGGCGCCGGACGCTCCCGATCCGCAGTGGAGCCGGATGCGGGAGATTCAGCGGCGCATTGCCCATGAGGAGCAGGTGGAGCTGATCGTAACGGTTGATTGCCCGCTGTCGGACGAAATCCATATTTCCTCCTCCGGCAACGTCCTGGTGGGAGAAAGGTTTGCCGATGAGGCTTTCCTTGTTTGACGACAACGGAAGGTGTCTGACGCCGTTTTCATGGATAGTCGGTGCTGTCAGCGGGCAATCCGTGTAGCTCCATGTACATGGCGATGGTGCTGCTTTCGATAGAATCCGGGATGGAAATCCGTTTGTGTTTCAGGGCATAGCGCAAACCGGCCATGCGGAAATCGGATAGGTAGGTCGCTGAAACAAACTTCAGCTGATTGACGAGTCGGTCGGGCACATGCTGCCCGATCTTTTTCATAAATATAGTCGTAATGCTCCTCCATGATGGCGTATAGTTCGTTGTGTAACCGTTCGCTTTTGAGAATATTCACCCATTGATGAAGTTGTTCACGGGTCCACACGGGGAATGTCGGCGTGATCGGTCCGCTGCCCTTTTTCACAAATCCCCTCTTCATGAGATCGCGAATGACTTCTTTTTCTGCATCTCCGAGCTGTTCCGGAGGTTTGCCTGACTGAATCGCATTGGCCAATATGTAGACTTCATGGGAAAATAGTTCCCCGGCACGGCTCCAAAGGTTGCCCTCCCTAATATTTTTCCTGGATTCGTACAGCTTTCGTTTGATCGTACCTGCGGGCAACTGCAGATTAGAGGCGATGTCTTGAACTCGCTCTCCCCGAATGTAGTAGGCTACGGTGATCTCTCGATAGTAGAAGGACAGGAGAGAGAGTTCCCGTTTCAATAGAGAGATGTTTTCTTTTAGAATCAAACGATCTTCGACGGAGGGGCCGCCGTCTTCAAATTCAGCCAGTTGCTCGTCATCAATGATTGCTGTAACTAGACGACCGCGATGCTTGCGTTCCGCCCATCTCGCATACCGGTTTCTGGCAAGTTTCCACAGCCAATGTGCGAACTCGGACGGCTCACTTCCATTGGATAAGCTGATGACCGCCTGAACGGCAATATCTTGGGCAAGTTCTTCGGCTTCGTGTTTATTCCCTGTTTTCTTCAAGGCGTAGTAGACCAGCTTTTCTAAATATTCCTGCTGCAACAGTGCCAAATAATCTTCCTTGGCATCGGCATAACCGTTTGAATTCACAGCATCACCTGCCTTTCATTTCTATAGTGGCATTGTAGGAGAAACGGTTCAGATTTTTTAAGACTTTTTCGAAAGAATTGTGGAAGGAGTTTCCGCCCCGCAGTTGAACTAACTAGGTGAGAAGATTCCAGAGCTATTCGAATGAGTTGTATGCGGTTACATTTGTCGCCGGTCAATCCGGCTGAGATTAAAGGAGTGAGCGGCATGCCGAATCCGACACAGCGCGAAAATACGCAGCCAGGCACCCTGGACTGGCAAATCACGAAATTTAAGTTCGATTATACGCCTACGCAGCAAGGAACGCTAATCCGCGGCCTTCGCTCCTCGGCGATCGAAGGGTATGCTTCGCGTACGAGCGTATATCCGGGGGACAGCATCGAGCTGAAGGTGAGCGTATATCCGGAGTGTCCGTTTACGGTGGACATGTACCGGATGGGGTATTACGACGGCAAAGGTGGACGGCATCAATTGCACTTGGGGCCGTTTGACGGAGGGGAGCAGCCGATGCCGATGGAGACGGTGGAGCGGCTTCGGGAATGCGACTGGCCGTCGTGCACGACGATCGTCATTCCGGACGACTGGGCGAGCGGGGTGTATTTGGCCAAGCTGACCCGGCAAGCTCCTCCCTATGCGCAGAGCTATATCATTTTCGTCGTCAAGCAGCGGAGAGCGACGGAGGTTCTCCTTCAAGTAAGCGATCTTACGTGGCAGGCATACAACAAGTGGCCGGGAGTAAACTCGATCTACGACGACGGAACGCCGGAATTGTGGTACCAGGGGCCGAACGTGAGGGTCGGCTTCGACCGTCCGTATTCGAGATATTGCCAAATCGTCGATGCGCCGTTGTCGAGCGGCTCGGGCGAGTTTCTGCTATGGGAATTCCCGCTCGCTTATTGGTTGGAAGCGGAAGGATACGACGTCACGTATTGCTCGAATCTCGACCTTCATGCCGATCCTTCCCTGCTGGACAAGTGCCGGGTGTTCATCTCGGTCGGTCACGACGAGTATTGGACCAGAGACATGTACGACCATGCGACGGCCGCGCGGGACAAGGGAGTGAGCCTGTTATTTTTGTCCGGGAACGCGTTGTATCATGAGATTATTCCTTATTCGTCTCCAGGTTCGGCGGAATCGTTCCGGTCTTTCGCGCGCAAGAAACGGTTTACCGACGAGCACGAGCTGATGGGCGCCCGTTCCTACGGGCCGGGTTACGGGGACTGGACGGTGGCGAAGCCCGACCACTGGGTGTTCGAAGGGACGGGCATGAAAGCCGGTGACCGCATCCCGGGGCTGATCGGCTGGGAATATCACGGCATTCCGCTAAAAGAAATCGAGGGGATGGAGCTGCTCGCCCATAGCGAGCTGATCGGAACCGGCGCCGTCACCGAAGGGGACGGGAAGCACGCGGCCGTCATCTATCCGGGTCCGCACGGCAACTGGGTGTTCAACGCCGGCACGATTTGGTGGGCGGAAGGGCTCAGCAGCCCGCCAGGGCATATCCCGGCCGTAGGTACGTTCGGCCACGTCCAGGGCCCCGATCCACGGGTGCAGCGGATCACCCGGAACTTGCTCGATCGCTGCATCGGGCGATAGTAGCTGGAATAAAGACAGGCTGGCGATCCGAACAGGTCTCCAGCCTTTAGGTTTAATAACATGAACTCGTGTGCATTTGTAGTGGGCAAAACGTCACGGGTTGATTCGTTCCTTTCATTTGCCCCGCTTATACGTATTGGCCAGTTACAGGCGGGCTGCCGGGACTTAATCCGTATCGGTCGAGGCGAGCACGGCAAGCGAGCGGCCATCAGGCCGGAGGCAGACGATGCCCATATCCCATGCGACCTGCCGGAACCATGGAGTCGGGGCGGCGAAATACCACCATGAGCAATTTCCGGCGAGCTGAAGGACCGTATCGGCATCGGCGGTTACCGGAGCTCCGCACAAAGCGGCAAACGACTTCCATGCCTCCAGGCGACCGTAGGCGTTGCAGTTCCCGTCATTGTAAGCTCCGCCATTCGCCGCAGCGGAATACAGCAGATTAAACGCGCGTGGGGCAAAAACCGACCTCAGCATCACATGGGATGCGGATGAGCCGTGCAAGCATAACAGGCCGAGCGACACCAGCAGTTCCTCGGTAATATGAACGGGCGCGTGAAGCTTCTCCAGGTCAAAAACTGCCGCTTCCGATCTGCCATTTGAATGCTCGCGCCAATTCGTTACGGCGGTCTGAAGCCGCTCGACTTCCTCCGGTGTATGAACCGATCGGTAGGCTGCTGAGGCGGAAGGAGCCGACCGTTCTGCAGCTTGTTCTACCGCTCGCCGGATCTCTTTGTCCGCACGCCGCGACGGGCCGAAGGACGAGCCGTATCCTCCCCCGCCGCCTTTGTTGTAATGCCGGAGCATCAAGTCCTGCTCCAGCTCGGTTCGATGAAGCGGCAGCCACGCCAGAGGATGGCCGCGTTCCATTATCCGGCTGTGCACCTGCTGCACGACCGGATTCCGGCGATCCACGTTGTGCCTGATGACCGCTTCATACAACAGCAGAGCAAGCGGCTCCAGCGGAGCGTTCTCCTTCTGAGCGGCGTGCGCAAGGATCGTCATCAGCTCCTGCAGCGGCCGGGCCTCCGCCAGTACGGCTATGTAATAGCGGAGATGGTGATTCTTCGCATTTCTCGGAAATGCGGATTTCGCGCCGCGCCGTTCGGCCAGCAGATGCTGAAGCGAAGCGAGAAGGTTTGCAGACGGGGACAATTGGACCATCACCGTTTCCAAAACATCCAGCATCGTACCGATCAAGTTCCAGTTTTGCTCCTCAGCCCGAATCCGCAGTTCGGTAAGTTCGACCGCCCGAAGCAGCACATCGTCCGGTCCTTGCTCGGCCCACCGGTCGATTTGACCCTTTAGCCGTTCGGATACCGATTCCTCGTAACCGTATAGCGCATATTGCTCCATCCCTGTTATAAATTGCTCCAGCTCCGTCTCATGCTCATAAGTAGTTTCGTGAATCAACGATACACCGTCCCGATTGTTATATGAAAAAGGTAGCTCTTGTGTACATACGCTGAGTTTTAATGAAAAGTTGCAGTTATTAAATTGGCATTGCGCTTGAAACAGTTAAATGATGCCATCTGCCGCAACTTATAAACCCGGGTAGGCGTATGATTCCAAATACAGGCGGCACAAGCATTTTCTATATAGGAGGCATTATGGAACAAAGAGTGGTAATTGGCGCCGGACAGCAAAACAACAACCCCGGCTGGACGCATACTCAGGAGAATGAATTGAATCTGCTGGTGCGCGATCATTGGAGCAGGCTTTTCACGCCGGGCAGTTTGTCGGCGGTTTTAGCCGAGCATGTATGGGAGCATCTGCCTTATGAAGAAGGGATCGAAGCGGAGAGTTCCACTATGAAGAATGGGACGAGAGAAAAGGGTTCATCTACCGGTCCAAGCGGTTCGATCACCGGAACCGGGACGGGAAATTAGGCTTCGTATCGCTGATAGTCGACGCGATAAAACCTCTTTAAAGGACCGGATTCGTTGTGACGGACGAAGGAAGGTTACAAGCTGCAATTCGGCGCATCGTGAGCGATATAGCGGAAACTCCCCAAGCCAATATCAGTGTCAGAGCTGACCCATGACCGATCTTACACCAAAGGTGGAAAGCGAATGAGCCAAACCTACCCTTTAATCGATGTATTCAGTTACCGAAATGAAAGCTTTCTGTCTTCTTTTTTTCACACCATTCCGAATATGAAATTTTATATGTACACGCCGGTCAATGCCAATATTTATTAGGGACCACTGTTGTTGATCTGACACCCGGAGATATGGTCGTGTTGAACGGGATCAGCTCGCATGGACCTCTCATGGAAAGGCAAATTAAATGTACCCGCACGATGGTCCGCTTTGACGAAACGGTTTTGAAGCCGCATCTTAACCAGCCTGGACTTGTGGATGTATTAAAGCCGTTCCGGGATTTGCTTCATTACCGATGCCGCTTGTCGGAGCGGACCCAAAAGGAAGTGGAAATGGTCTTTTCGCAAATGCACCGTTATTACAACCAGCCAAGCTCAATCGAATTCAATCGGCTGAGAGCCTCGTTTATCGATTTGCTGCTCATTATTTATGAGCATAGCGAACAATTGCTGCGGGAAAGAGTCGCCATTCCGGTAGAGAAGGAACAAATTGTCCGGAAGCTGCTGAACTACATCGAGCTCCATTACGCCAATGACTTGACGCTTGACGAGCTGTCCGACTACGTGCATCTAAGCAAATACTACATGGTGAAGCTGTTTAAGGAATTGACCGGCACGACGGTTTTTGAACATTTGAATAAACGCAGAATCCATCAGGCGAAGCTGCTATTTCTGGTCGACTACAAAATGTCGGTGACGGATGCTTGCTACGAAGTCGGCTTCAAGCAGCCGACTCATTTCTCGCGGAATTTCAAGAAGATGGTCGGGATGACTCCCGAACATTTTAAAAAGTTGTGCCGAGAGCGCAATTAGAGATACATTCGGCGAAATTATCACCAAGCAATGATGAGAGAACAACAAACGGCTATGCTATCTTATATTCGTAAGCGCTTACCGACAATAAATTCCGTTAAACAGGCCCGGTGGTCATCGGAGTCTGCTGCGGGATCGGCAAAGGGGAAACGCGTATGAATGATGAAGAAAGCAAGCCGTTTTTACATGCCGGGGAACGGAAAGGGGAACGGGAAGCCGGGACAGAAAACAAAGTCAGCCGCAGGGAGATGCTGACGGCGATCGGTGCGGGCGGGATGGCTCTGATGGCGGGAGGACTATGGAACGGAAGCTTGGCGTCGGCCGCAAACGGCCATTCGGTACGGAATGCGGTTTATGGCGGCGGGAGTTGTCCGGACGGGATCGGCTCGGATTGCGTGACGACAAGTATGACGGCAATCAACCGGAGCGGACGGCGCGGGATAAGCTGCGGGAGCAAATCAGCGTCAAAGATTTCGGCGCCGCAGGAGACGGGGTGACGGACGACTCGATTACGTATTTCGGCAATCTGCCTACCGGAGACATTGTACTTGCCAACAACATCATGAAGGATAACGGAGGCTTTGGCATTTACGTGTATCCCGGCGTAACTAAAGTTACGATTGACGGCAACATCCTGTCCAACAACAGCCAGGGCAATACGTACAAAGCGGGCATAAACCTTGTCGGCAGCGCAGCGAGCCGCATCAGCGACATCGAAATCAGCAATAACCAGCTGCGGGACGATATCGGCAATACCACTTATTTTATTAACATCAGTTATACGTATCTGGTAAAAGTAACGAACAATCGCTGTGTGATGATGGGGAACAGTATGGCCTATGCCCAGGGGACGGCGTCGGACTGCGTGTTTTACGGCAACCGCTCGAATCGCCCGATTATCGTGTCTCCGAGTGCGGTGGACTGCTACCAGTACGACAATTTCGGAATTAACCCGAAGACGCTTGTCCAGTCAACGGTACCTTCAACCGGCACTTGGACTATCGGGGATCGTGTACAGAATACCGGACCGTCGGGTGCAAATGCATCAATCGGATGGGTATGCACGGCGGCAGGAACGTTTACGCCCAGCACAGCTTGGACCGCCAATCAATCTTACCCGGCAGGTGTTTATACAAATGCCAATGCCAAAGTATACCGGGCTGTCAAAAACGGTGTTTCGGGGACGGCATCGCCGGGTCACAGCAGCGGGATCGCCGCCGACGGAACGGTTTTATGGGAGTATGTATCCGTTCATAGCGCTCCCGTGTTCAAGCCATACGGGCTTCTGAGTGAAGTCCGAACCGGCAAAGCGGCTTACAGCGGGGATGGCGTGACGATGCTTTATCCGATTCCGCACGGACTTTCAGGGACCCCGTCGAGCTACCAGGTCACGCCAGCCTCCGCTGATTCCGGAACAGCGGGTATCGCTTATGTGGAGGCCGATGCAGCGTATTTGAACGTTCATTTCTTGTCCCCTCCCGCTGCAGTGGGAAATAATGTACTTCTGGTGTGGAGTGCGCAATGCTGAACCGGAAGATAGATAATGGGGGAATCGTTGCTATGAAGATACGTAAAAGGATCAGATCCGTTGTTTTGCTTGCAGCCTTGAGCACCGCCGCTGCCTGCGGCAATCCAAAAGAAGGAGGGACGGACGCAGGAACCGGAACGGAGACACCGGACAAAAAAGAGCCTGTGACATTAGCGTTTTACTGGCCTTACGGGAACGAAGAAACGTTTATGAAGGATTACGGGGATCAGATCCGCAAAAAATTTCCCCATGTCACGGCCAAGTTGATTCCGTACAAAGATACGAAACAAATCGATGAACTGGTCATGACCGGGGAGCAGCTGGATGTTATGGCCATCTCGATCGGCTCTGTCGACGCTTTTCTGCTGAGGCTTGGTCTGCAGAGCGATATCACATCTTATATTACAAAATACAAGACCGATCTGAATCAATACGAACCGGCGAGCATCGAAATATTGAAGCAAATCAGCAACGGGCAAATCTACGGTTTGCCGATATTCGACGTGCCTTCCGGCGTTTATTACAACAAGGATATTTTCGACAAGTTCGGCGTTCCTTACCCGAAAGACGGCATGACCTGGGACACGATGTACGAGACCGCCAAAAGGCTTACCGTTAAAGACGGAGGCACGCAGTATTACGGCGCAGTAATTTCCGCCTCCCACTTGGCGCTGCGTAATCCGCAGTCGATGAACATGATCGACCCGGTCACAAATAAAGCGGCATTGGCCACGGACGGATGGAAAAGCTTCCTGGACAATGTAACGCGGTTTTACCAGCTCCCCGGGATGGAATGGGATAAAACGAAGCTTCAGGTGGCCAATCAGGGGAATATGTTCATGAAAGACCGGACTGTCGCCATGTGGCTGCCGGTAAGCGCTTTGTATACGGAGAAGGAACTGGAGGGTATGAACTGGGATCTCGCGGCATTTCCGACAGATGCGAAAAACCCGGGGGGCGGTCCGCAGGCGTATCCGTTTTATATGTTTGTGTCGCAAACCAGCAAGCATAAGGAACCGGCGTATGAAGTAATTTCGTATTTGGCCTCTCCGGAATTCCAGCTCGAATTATCCAAAAAAGGCCAATATGTCAGCATGTTGAAAAATAAAGAAGTAAGAAGTGCGTTCGGTCAAAATTCTGCGCTTTATAAAGGTAAGAACGCAAAGGCGTTTCTGGCGGAGAAGAACGCTCCTCCGATGCAAATTTCGAAATATAATGCGAGTGCGGGAGGCCAGCTGTTCAATGCATTCATATCGGTCGTTACGGGTGTACAGGATGCGAATACGGCGCTCCGGATCGCTGAGGAGACGGTGAATAAAACGATTGAGGCCGACAGCAAAAAGTAGCCGCAGGCCGTTCGTCGCAGGATCTCGATCGGGTGTCCCCGCATATGGACAGGAGAACCAAATAAGGGTGGTTGGTAGCTTTTATTTGACCTGAAAATTCGCTTGGACACGGAATAAGAGCGGTTTGCGACCGCTAAAATCTGCGAAAAGGGTCCACACCCCGACAGTTGGTTGAAATAAGGGGGGCTAACCGCCTATATTCGACCCTGCCGTCCCCAGATGCCGAAAATAGAACATGCCAAAGACTCTTATCTCGTGATAGAGCTCGCTGTGCACTGACCGTCCGGACGCCTTGACCGGACGGTTTTTCATAGTAAGCGTATAAGCTCCTGTCTTCCGACGATCGAAGGGAGAACACTGATATGCGTCAAAATCCGCTAAAAGCAAGAGTTTCCCCAACTGCGCTCCTTCTTCGATTCTGCAAAAACTTTCAAAAAAGAAAGAAGAGCCTTTTTTCCCTGTTCAAATGATAGAGCACCGCTTATACTAAAAAAGAGACATGTATAATACAACTCACTATTTTATACATGCTCATTACAGTATCCCGGGAAGCGGGTGGTAGCAGAGAAGGAATGGAAGCGTTGTCATGGAGCTGTACGTCGACATCCAAGAACCGGCCTCATGAACCATTCGTGTATAGGAAACGGGAGGGACCCAGATGAGTGTATCGATTCGCCGGCCGATATCGGTCGTGCTTTGTTTGCTGATGTTAGTTTCTGCAGTATCATTTACAGCTTCCCAGCCGGCGCTGGCTGCGGGAAGCGGAGTAGCGGAGTTTATTATGCCGGATACGACGGTTTACCGATTTGGAAGCGCTGTCCCCGGACAGCCTACGGTCACGCTGGCGGGCGATCCGAACGCCGCACCCAAAGTGACGAACGCTACATATGGAGTGAAGATTGAATCGACGCTGACGGCGCCGTCCCGCACGTTCGAATTTCAGATCGCCCAGGCCGGAAATTACATTGTGAAGCTCGGCGGCATGACCGGACAAGACGGCGGCACGGCCGACGTCAGCATCGACGGAGTCAAGGCGTCGCAGTACGGCTTCTACAGCGTGACGGGCAAATATCCGCGGCCCGATCTGTATGTGCAGGAGCTGCCGCTGACCGCCGGGACGCATACGATTACGCTGACCGTAACCGGCAAGGGCAACGGAGTCGGCAACGGCACAGGAACGGTCATGTATCCGCATCGCCTCGTGCTGATCAACAGCGATCAGGTGACGAACAGCAAGACGCGAAGGACGTATATGACGGATGCGAAAATGGCAGCGGCGCGGCAAAACGTCCAGCAGTACGACTGGGCGGCGGCATTGCGCGATAGCGTGCTGGCCAAAGCGGACGCCTTCGTCGCGCTCGGGTACGAGGGACTGTGGAACCTGGTGCCGACCCAGGCCATCCCGCGCAGCTATAACACGAATCAGCTTACCGGCAACTTCAGCCCGGTATCCGGCGATCTGAAATCGTACGGCAACTATCCGTGGAAAGCGGACCCGCTGAACGATCCGTGGAAAATTACCGACCCGGCAAGCGGCTACAAGTTTCCGACGAACGACTTCGGGGCGTATTACCGGAGCGGGTTGGACGAGCACGGCAACTTTAATCCGGCATTAGCCGACCGTACGCTTCTGGTGAACACGCTGTATCCGGACAAAGGCCCGACATGGGGCGTCGACGACGGCTACGGCTGGGTAGACCCGCAGACGAACAAGCGGTATACGTTTATCGCTTATTACGCCCACTGGTTCGCCTGGTACGGCAGCCCCGCTAATGTGAACGGCGCGCTCAGCCATTTGCAAAGCGCGTACGTATACACCGGCGACGAGAAATACGCCAAAGCCGGCGCTGTCCTGCTCGATCGGGTGGCCGACGTGTATCCGTCGCTTGACGTAGCCGAATTCAGCAATGCGGTGTACGTCAATTCCCACGGGGGCACCGGGGACGGTAAAGCCGTAGGATCGATCTGGGAAACATCGCTCGTCAAAGTATTTATCGGCGCTTACGACGCCTTTTTCACCGCGTTTGATGCGCCGGATGTCGTCGCGTTTCTCCAGGCCAAAGGCCAGCAGTACAAGCTGCCTCTGAAATCGAGCGGCACGGAGATCCGCCGGAACATCGAGGACGGCATTCTGCGGCAAGTGCAGCCGGGCATGTACTGGGATCAGATCCGCGGCAATAACGGTTTCCATCAAAGCGCGGTAGCGCTGGCCGCGGTCGTTCACGATACGCTGCCGGAGACGAAAGACTGGCTCGATTTCGTCTTCCAGCCGGGGGCGTTCGTCAATCAGATCCCAAGACGTGTCACCGGAGGCAACGTGCTGTTCAGTATGGTGAACGACGTCGACCGCGACGGGCACGGCAACGAAGCGGGACCGGGGTACAACAAGCTGTGGCTGAATACGTACTTGACGGTTGCCGATGCGCTGGACGGGTATGACAAATATCCGGCGGCCGACTTGTATGAAAACGTGAAGTTCCGCAAAATGTTCCAGGCGATGTATCCGCTGACGATGCTGGGCCGGTATACGCCTTCGATCGGCGACAGCGGCACGACGGGGCAGCCCGGCATCCAGGTCGATAAAGCCCAGTCGATCAAAGCGTTCGAACGGTTCGGCGATCCGGTATACGCCCAGCTTGCTTATATGCTGAACGGCAATAAGACGGAAGGGATTCATTCCGACGTGTATACGGCCAATCCGAATCAGGTTGCGGCAGACATCGAAGCCGTCATTGCGCAGCACGGCCCGCTCGATCTCGACAGCACGAACTTGACCGGTTACGGCCTGGCGGCGCTTAGAGACGGGGCGGCCGGCACCGGAGCGGATACGAGACGCGCGATGTGGACGTACTACGGACGGACGAGCGGCCACGGGCACCGGGATATGCTGAATCTGGGCTTGTACGGCTTCGGTATCGATCTGCTCCCGGACCTCGGATACCCCGAACAGGCGAATGCGACCGACGTGAACCGGTTCGAATGGGTGAATAATACGATCAGCCATAATACGGTTATGGTCGATAAGAAAAAACAGGCGGCGGTTTGGGACGGCACTCCGACCTTGTACGACGACAGCTCGATGGTCAAACTGTTCGAGGCCGAAGCTCCAAAAGCGTATCCGCAAACCGAGCTGTACAAACGGACCTCGGCGATGGTGAAGGTGGACGAGGCGAACTCGTATGTCGTTGACTTTTTCCGGGTGAAGGGCGGCAGCGAGCATCATTTCAGCTTCCATGCCGCAGAAGGACCGGTAACGACCGAAGGGCTTTCGCTGACGGCGCAGCCGACGGGAACGTATGCCGGACCGGGCGTCGAATTCGGCGTCAGACCGGCAAACGACAGTGTAACCGGATCGGGATATGCCGGACCGGGCTTCCATTGGCTGAAAAACGTGGAGCGTGACAACGAGCCGTCCGCGGCGTTCAGCGTCGATTACGACGTGGAGGATACGTGGAACGTTCATCCGGTCGACCGGGATATTCACGTGCGGATGACGATGCTTGGCGAGCTGGACGACGTCGCTTTGGCCGACGGGGTTCCGCCGCGCAATAAGCCGGGCAACCCGGAAAGTCTCAAATACGTCGTCGCCCATCGCAGCGGCTTGAATCTGGACAGTACGTTCACGTCGGTGATCGAGCCTTATGAGAACTCCCGTTTCATCAGCGATATTTCGCAAGCATCCGTATCGGCGGCGCCAGGCTCGGTATCGGCCGACGTGTACGGCGTGAGGGCAGTCAAGGTGCAGCTGGCGAACGGCCGGACCGACTACGTCATCAGCTCGATGAACCCGGATGCGGCCTATGTGATCGACGGCAAAATCCGCTTCCAAGGCTCCTTCGGCGTTTACTCGGAAAACGGCGGCCAGCCGGTGTTCAGCTACGTAAACAACGGCGCCTCTATCGGCAGAACCGGTCCGGAGTACGCCGGATACGCGAACACAGGAGTTGCCCGTCTGGAAGGAACGGTCACCGACTTTACGAGGGAGCTGTCACTTCAGAACAAGCTTCAGGTACAGCTTGATCTGCAAGATCAGCAGCCGGGCAGTCTGATCGGCCGATCGGTCTACGTGCGCAACGACGGCCAGCGCAATGCGGTATATCTGATCAAGGACGTCGTGCCGCTTGGCGGGGGACTGTACGAGCTCGATCTCGGCGATATTACGCTCATCCGCTCTTATGCCAGTACGACCGATTTGTCGCAAGGGTTTAAGTACGACGTAGCGCCCGGTAACACGTTCGTCATCCCGCTCGCCCGTCAACTGATGTGGCCGGCTTCGATAACGATCGTATCGCCCAAGACGGAGCTGACCAAAAACGAAACCGTCCAGCTCCAGGTGAAAGGCTGGTACGCGGACGGCACCGAAGCCGACCTGTCGGGATATGAGCTCGACTGGGACAGCGAGCGCCCCAACATTGCCAATGTCAACGGGCAGAGCCGGCTGAAGGCGCACAACAAAGGGACGACGACGATTTCGGTGGAAGTCGAGCCTGCGGATGACGACGACGATGACGATGATAACGACGAAAGCGAAGGCTTCGAGTTCAAGCTCGGGGCGGATTTGCAGATTACCGTGAAATAAGGAAAGGGGGAGAAAGGCTCGTCGTCTGCGCGGATGCAGGCGGCGGGCTTTTTTCTCGTGTCTCGGGTAAGGGCTGTTGCTGCACAAGGGAGAGACGATTCGCCGCCGCAGCTGCGGCCAGGCTGGACCGGCTGTTTCCGGCTCAATCGCGGCGTCTGCACAATATTGCGGCGGATTAGGACCAATACAGCGGAACGGGCGATTTTCTATACTAGGCTTATAACGGAACAACGATCAAGGAGGGGGTGCCGTTGGAGGTGAAGAGGAACAACGTTTTCCGCGAAAGGAAGCGTTAATGGGGGGAGTCATTTTCTCAGCTTTATTTGCAAGCGGTTACATTTCATTCTTGTGAAACGGGGGCAGAAGTATGAAAAAGCTCGTATGGAGTATGGCTTTGCTGGCGGTATTCGCGAGCGGCTGCAGTTCCTCGGGGACGCCCAAGGCAGGCGACAGCGGCAAGCCGGAGGAAACACCGGTCAAAATGGAGCCGGTAACGCTGAAATTGTACAATTATGGCGCGCTTACTCCGGAGATCATCGAGCAGTTGTTCGTTCAGCCGCTGAAACAGAAATATCCGCACATCACGCTGCAAGTATTGGAACGCACGGCTATGCCAATCGAAAACCTCGCCATCGGCGGGAACGAAGTGGACATTATTACAGGGTGGGGCAGCCTGCTGGACCAATTCGCCAACTTCAAGCTGCTGGCCGATATGACGCCTTTGATCAAGAAGTACGAGGTGGATCTGAACCGGTTTGAGAAGTCGAATCTCGACGGTGTCAGGCTGCAATCCGATACGATCGCCAAAGGCGGCTTGTTCGCCCTCCCGTTCGGCTACAACTACTATGCGACGTTTTATAACAAAAACATCTTCGATAAGTTCGGCGTTCCTTATCCGTCCGACGGCATGACCTGGGAGCAGGCGATCGAGCTCGGCAAAAAGCTGACACGTATGGAAGACGGGGTTCAGTACAAAGGTCTCGATCCGGAAGGCATCGAGAAGGTCGGGAACTCGCTGTCGATCCCCTACGTCGACCCGGTTACCCTCAAGGCTGCGGTAAATACAGACGGATGGCGGAAAGTGTTCGAGCTGACCAAGCGGATCAACGATATCCCCGGCAACGAATTTCAGATCACGAGCCACGGCAATACGGTCAACCGGTTCGTGAAGGACAAAAACGTGGCGATGCTGGCCGCCCCCGAAGTGTTAAACGGGATGGCCAACGCCGATTTCGAGTGGGACGTCGCGGAATATCCGAGCTTCCCGGAGCGGCCGCACACGTCGGGGATGGTTCAGACGTTCGTGCTGCAGATCGCCTCGAACAGCAAGCATCCCGAGCAGGCGATGCAGGTGATCAAGCTCGCGACCTCCGACGAGGTGCAGACGGCGCTGAGCCGGTCGGGCATCATGCTGAGCGCTCTGCAGAACGAAGCGATCAACAAAAACTTCGGCGCCGACCATCCGCTGCTTAAAAACAAACATATCGAAGCGATTCTGAAAACGAAGCCGGCCACGTATGTCGTGCAAACCCGGTTTACGAAGGCGCGGGGCATACTGGAAGCGAAATACAAAGATTACGCGGCAGGCAAAAAAGATGTGAACACCGCGCTGCGGGAAGCCAGCGAAGAGATCGACGCGTATATTGCCGCCGAGAAATAACGGGGTCGAATATCGGATATCGGGCAACCGGATTTTAAATACCAGCTTGGCAGTTGCTGCGGGTTCGACCTCTGATTACTGCGGGGCCGGGCAGAGCCGGAGCCTGATCACAATAGACACAGTCCGCCTACGGAGTGGGGGCGGACTGTTTTTGTTTTTTGTACGAAACTCATACCTTGGAGCCCCAAGCGGCGCAAAAAAGGTCAGGGGCAACCCGCTTATGTTTAAGACTAACGAATCGTATCGTGCTTATTGCCGGGAGAATGGCTTCTTTTTGATTTAACGAACCCCAGCGACCTTATGAAGTCGTAAACAGACGAAAGTGTGATCGGATGAGTGAAATAACGCTTATGAAGTTCGCAATAATGTCATATCGTTGCAATTTGTCCCATTAAGGGTTACTCGGTTCGTTAGACTATCAAGCAGTCTGCCGCTCTCTACCCTCTGCATCTGTTGGACTGTGTGGGAGCCGGGAGTCTGCTATTATACCGCGCCGGAACTTGTTTATAAAACGTCCATTGATAATGCTACTTTTCATGCATCACATGAAGGAACGGCTGTTCCGTGCGGATGTCCGGCCTGAAATCGGGTCTGTTGGGGGAGTGGGTCTATTGCTGGACCGGAACCTGATCTTGGCAGTTTACGCCTCCATCCGACATTCCTCCTTGATCGGTTAAGTTTCATAAGAGACAGGCGGCTTCCGGTTTCGGCCGGATTAGCGGCAGTCTTCGGACAATAGCGGACTGTGCACCAGTAGTCGGTTACTTGGGCCCGCTGGAGAATACAGCTTCTCCATTGCTCTTACGCTGTCGCCCGGCTTCGCGCCTATTTCCGTAGGAGGGTGCCGCAACGTTTCAACGGGTGGACCGTGATCTTCCTATTGCGGTACTTTAGGGAAAGTGGGTATGATGGAGAGGAGCAGGGCGATGGAGACGGAACGAGAGGAGCGGTCGTAATGTCGGTACCCCAGGGGGCCAAGATGACGAGCATACCGGGCAAGCGGCGATTTCAATTCGATTGTTTGCACCTTCCCGAGCCTATGCGTTACGGACCCTTATTGCTGCAGCAGATCGGCGATCTGAGCTGTGATGCGAATTTTGTCCTTTCCAATCACCAGCAAGTCTGTTATGAAATCTCGTACGTCGTTTCGGGAAAAGGCTGGTTCGCCACCGACGATCACCGGTTCGATCTGGAACAGGGCGACATCTATATCGGCAACCCGGGAGAGTACCATCAAGGCGGGAGCGATCCGGACGAACCGTTCCGGTACTTGTACCTCGGCTTTCATTTCAACCCGGCGCTGCCTGCGGATCATCCGTTCCTCGATATCAAGAAGAGGATGGACAACAAGGCGACGCCCCGCTGCCGGGACCGGCTGGACATCCGCACGCCGTTTGTCAATGTGCTCAAAGAAATGTGCGGCACCAACCGGTTTTCCGAGTCGATGATTCAAATGTACCTTGAGCAGATCTTGATCTTGACCTACCGCAACTTTTTCTCTGACTGGGATGCCAAGTATCCCGGGGAAGGCGGAGAGAATGCTGCGAAGAGAGCCGTATATGCGGCCATCCATTACATCGACGACCGTTTGCTGCAAATCGAGGATTTGAAAGAAATTTCTGACGCGTTCGGTTACAGCCTATCGTATTTGTCCCATTTGTTTTCCAGGGAAACGGGCGACTGCCTCCGCGATTATGTGGTCAAGAAAAAGTGGCGCAAGGCGGTCGAGCTGATGAAAACCGGAGAATATTCGATTACGGAAATCGCCGCCATCATGCGTTACGACTCGATCCACACGTTCAGCCGCGCGTTTCGCAAGGCGTTCGGTTATTCCCCGACGCAATATATCCGCGAACATTTAAAGCCGCCCTCCGGGGCTGGCGCCGCACGGAGCAATAACGCCGTTTTTTAAACCGGCTTGCCTGATCTGGAAGCGGGACCTGTCCATGGCGGCAGGTCTTTTTTCGGTTTGTGGAGGAGGGGACAATTTCCGGGCGGATGCACAATAATACGGCGGCGCCGGAACAATACAGCGGAGACGTCCTTCCTTATACTAAGCGTGAGACGAGGAAGGGGAGAGTGCATACCGTGAAAATCACAAACAAAATAGGCGTTATCGCCGACGGGTTTCGGGTGGGGGTCAGGCAAGGCATCGCGAAGGCGAAAGAAGTCGGAGCGGAAGGACTGCAGTTGTATGCCGTCCGGGGAGAGATGGAGCCGCAGTCTTTATCGGCATCGGCGCGGCGGGAACTGAAAGATTATATCGCATCGCTCGGACTGGATATAGCCGCCTTGTGCGGCGACTTGGGGGCGTTCGGTTTTGAGGACGAGGCCGCCAATCCGGAGAAAGTCGAGAAGTCGAAACGAATCATGGAGCTCGCCAAGGAGCTCGGGACCGATATCGTGACGACGCATATCGGGGTTATCCCTTATGACTCCGAGAGTAGGGAATACGCGGCGATGCAGGCGGCTTGCCGGGAGCTGTGCGAGTATGCGGAGAGCATGGGCTCCTTTTTTGCCATCGAGACAGGGCCGACTACCGTTTATCATTTGAAGCAATTTCTCGATACGCTCGGAGGTAAAGGTGTGTCCGTCAATTACGACCCGGCCAATCTGGTCATGGTTACCGGTGACGATCCGGTTCGCGGCGTATATACGCTGAAAGACTATATCGTGCATACGCATGTGAAGGACGGAGTCCGCTTCGTAGCCGTCGATCCGCGCGAAGTGTACGGGGCGCTTCATTATACGCCTCAGGAGAACGGCAAGATCCGGGAGCTGGTTCGGGCCAGGAAGGTGTACACCGAAACGCCGCTGGGAGAAGGGCATGTTTCGTTTGACGCTTATTTCCAGGCGCTGCTGGATATCGGCTATACGGGCTATTTGACGATCGAGCGGGAGACTGGTGAACATCCGGAGGCGAATATCCGCCAAGCCGTCGATTTTGTGAAAACATACCGGTAAGTTGGTGGCGGCTGGCGGGGCTGTTTAGGTGCCGGGCGGGCGTCGGCAGGGCTGTGGCGGTTTTACATAGGCCGCGGCCCCGGACGTTTTCGCGGAGGGAAATAAAAAATGTAGAAGACTAGTTGCCAAGTCGGTAGATTTATGCTAAGATTAATTTCGCTGTCACTCCTAGTGAGGACAAAGCAAGTGCAACAACTAGCATGGCCCGTTGGTCAAGGGGTTAAGACACCTCCCTTTCACGGAGGTAACAGGGGTTCGAATCCCCTACGGGTCACCATCTATGTAATAACTCCGCTTGGGATGAGAACCTATTAGGTTCGTCGGAGCTTGCCAATACTTCATGAACGCTTAGCTCAGCTGGGAGAGCACTACCTTGACAGGGTAGGGGTCAGCGGTTCGATCCCGTTAGCGTTCATTCATAGCAATACCCGGAAAGCCTTGCTTAGCAAGGCTTTTTTGATTTTTTTGGCGCGCCCGGCCTGGGCGCCATCTATATGGCGAAATTCCGGAACGGGGGCTGGCGAGGGCCTGCCCCTAGCCAAGAGTAAGGGCGTCTGTTGCGAGGGGGAGTCTGGAGGAAGCTGGAGGGCAATGCTTGGCCCGAGGTACACGAACCTGATTTGAGGCTGTGTGGGCCGGATGAGTCTGCCACACAAGACGAGGTCCGAAGCCGCCAAGGGCTTATGCAGGTAAACTTGGGCAGGCACAGGAGCGGAAAGATGACATCCTTCCCCGGAGACAAATCAGCCGGAACGCCTTCTGAGGATAGTAACCGGAGCCGTGAGGCTCCGCTGAACGGCAGAAGCAGCAGAGGCGGTCGTGCCGAAGTAAGGGACACCTGAATCGCCGGGAAAGGTCCAGCTTTCGGATCGGTCCACCATGGTTTTGCGGATAAGGGTCTTTAGTACTTTAGTATAGCTTATTTTGGCGCAGGCAGCGGTTTGTGGAGGAATAAGAGCGGTTTCCAGCTCTTATAATCGAACATTTACCCGGAATCGTAGTTCTCCAGCGATATAAGATCCTCTATCGTCACCTATTCCGGTGCGTGCGGCCATTGGAGGCGAAATAAGAGCGATTTTAGCTCTTATTTTGCTTGCCCGGTAGAAAAGAGCAAGACTGGCAGACCCTATCCTCCTCGAGTTGGGCGACTCGATGGGGCTTTTACAAGAATTACTTCTTCACTAGCAAAATAATAACAAGGGCGGCGACGAGGAGGAGGAACAAACCTCCGGCGATCAGCAGCATAAACGATATACTCACATGGTCAGCTCCCTTCCACGCTCCGATTGGGATTCGGCTGCCGGGAAACGGTCAGGCGGAGAATCGGCGTCTGGTTAGACGGTAAGCGAGTTACTCTATTGTATCGCTCATTATAGCATACGAGGACAACGAGAGGGCGGCGACGGTCGAGACAGCTCCCAACAGATTACTGTGACTACGCCGCATGAATGCGATCGGTCGACCGCAAACTGCCACATTTGGTTGTTATGCAGGGGTTTCTAATCGGTGTCGGACAATTCAGAGCATTCTGTGTTTGCGAGATTACGGGAAAAGGCCTTGCATTACGCGTGCAATCATAGTATAGTATGAAAAGTGATCAAACGGAACGCAGCTGTTGCTGCGGCGGACGAGATCCGAATCATAACGACGCGGGGTGGAGCAGCCCGGTAGCTCGTCGGGCTCATAACCCGAAGGCCGCAGGTTCAAATCCTGCCCCCGCAATTTGATTTACATAGTGGAGCTGTGGTGTAGTGGCCTAACATGCCTGCCTGTCACGCAGGAGACCGCGGGTTCGAATCCCGTCAGCTCCGCCATTTTTTAAAATAGTAGACTACAATCGCGAATGTGCGATTTTTTTTCATTTATGGAGCTTTTTTGTTGAGGCGTGCTTTTCTTTAACATGTTGTTCCGATGAAAAGGCAGTCCCCCTTCGATCGAAGGGCAGGGACTGCCTTTGGCGTTTGTACCGGTTCTACTTGTACGGAATCTAGTCCGTTATTACAGCTCCGGCAGCTTCCCTTGATTAATCTGCCGGATGACGTCCAGCGGGAGCTTCGGTTTGCGGTCGTAGGTGAGCAGGCCGTTTTTCTCCTGTTCGACGTCCGTCAGCTGCGTGTAACAGTAGCCTTGTACGACCGGGCTTTGCAGCAGCGGATGAACGACGTCGGCCAGCCTGCGGGCGAAGTCGGCTTCGTCTTTGGCGCCGGAATATCCCCAGCCGTCCTCGTTCGCCTGCTTAAAGGCGATCCCGCCGAATTCGGTGACCAGAATCGGCTCGCCTCCGTAGGCGAAACCGCCGGCAAAAATCGCCCGCCCGGCCGGAACGGCCGAGACCGCTTGGTCCGCCGAGCTGTAACGTTCGGCAAGCACCTCGCGTCTCCATTCATAGTCATGGATGGTGCACAGGTCGGTGGTGGCGTGCTCCCAACCGTCATTGGATACGACAGGCCGGGTGACATCCAGCGATTTGGTCAAATAATACATCGCCTTGGCATGCATCTGCTGCTGGTTGTCGTGGGCGATGTTCGGGACGCCCCAGCTTTCGTTGAGAGGCACCCAGGCGACGACGCAAGGATGGTTGTAATCCCGCTCCACGGCTTCCGTCCATTCAGCGGTCATGCGCCGAACATACGTTTCCGAATACATGTACGAATTGGCCATCTCGCCCCAAACGAGCAGACCGAGCTTGTCGCACCAATACAAGTAGCGGGGATCTTCCACCTTCTGATGCTTGCGCGCGCCGTTAAAGCCCATTGCTTTGGTCGCCTCCACATCGTAACGGAGCGCCTCGTCCGTCGGCGCGGTCAGCAGACCGTCCGGGAAGTACCCTTGGTCGAGCACCAGCTTCATGAAGCAGGGGCGGTTGTTGAGCAGCAGCTTCCCGTTATCGATCGAGATTTTGCGCATGCCGAAATAACTTTTGACCACGTCTACCGGCTGACCGTCCTGGATCAGCTCGAAGGTGACGTCGTACAGCTGCGGATTTTGCGGACTCCACCAGCGACCGGAATCGTGTCCGTATTTATCGGTCAGAACGATGCTGCGGGACTCCGCTTCGCGGCGCATGCTGAACAGATCTTCTGCGACAAGCTCCCCTTTAAACGAAATCGTCGTCCGTACCGCAAGCGAACTCAACACCGGATCTCCGGCCGTATAAGGATGAGAGAGATCGAACTGCAGATGAATGCGGTTATGGTCGATATCCGGTGTCATACGGACCCGTCTCAGGTGGGCGGGAGCGACCGCCTCCAGCCATACCGTCTGCCAGATGCCCGTCGTGCGTGTATAAAAGATGCCTTCCGAGCGGTCCTTCCAATACTGCTTGCCCCGGGGAAGCGAAACGTCGCGGCTGTAGTCCTGCGCGCGAACGACGACTGTGTTGCTCCCCGAGCTTGTAACGTAATCGGTAATATCCGCTTGAAACGGCGTATGGCCCCCGCTGTGTACAGCTGCGAGCTGACCGTTCACCCATACCTGGGCCTCATAGTCGACAGCGCCGAAATGAAGGTTCACCCGCTTGCCGGCAAAGGAATCCGGCAGCTTGAATGTACGCCGGTACCATACGATATCGTGGATATCGGGATCGCCGATGCCGCTAAGCTTGCTCTGGAAGCAGTAAGGAACAGTGATCGTTCGGGTCAGCGGCTTGCCCACACCGGCGTACCACTTCTCCCGCACACCTTCGTCACGGTCGTCGTAGTCAAATTCCCATTGGCCGTTTAAATTCAGCCAGTCGCTGCGTTCAAATTGAGGGCGGGGATATTCCGGACGGGGAATGGCCGGGTGCTGGTTCATCGTTCATCTCTCCTTAATATTAATAATATATGTAGTAAAACAATTAAAATTGAGGTAAATGGTGCAGAAGGGAGCACGCTCCAGTCTGCAATCGATCTGTTGCGGCACAGCGGACGGGCGGAGTGTGCCGGAGGAAATGTTGTTGCGAACCTTTTCCTTACGAGTGTCCGGATTTGTGCGGTTTGTAATCGAACCGGACGAGCAGATCCTGTTCGTAGTTGCCGAATTTGCTGCCGAACAGGTTCAATCCGCCGATGTTGGCGGCATCCGGCAGGACGCCGATCCGCAGCGCAAAGGCGGGGCTGTCGTGAATGCCGAGCTGGTCTACGGTTACGTCGGATAAACGCCGGCCGTCGATATAGCTTCCGTTCTCATCGACCTTCCACTTTTTTAGCAAACCGTACTGCGTATTTCTCAAATCCCACCAGGGCGGGTTCAGAAGCCCGGGCTCGCCGCCGAAGTCACCCGGACTTAAATAAGTGCCGAGTTCGACGCCGTTGATCGATACGGTGATGTCGGAAGGCCAGTTCGCATTGTACAAGGGAGCTTCCGAGCACAGCTCCATGGAAATCTCGAGGCCGGTCAGCCGGGCGTCATAGGGCACTTTATTCGGAATCTGGTATTGAACATATCCTTGCCGGAACCAGAGCAGCTGAGCTCCGGCTTTGTCCGGCTCATAAAAGCTGCGGGGATCGTCCAGATAGCCGATAATGCTTTTGTCGCTGACGAGTCCGCACGTCGGGCGCACCTCGCATTCGGAGTACAGGCCGATCGGCATGTGGACGTATCGGGCCGCCTCCTCGGCGGGCGAGCCTCCCGGCTTCAGCTCTACGACGAGCTGATCGAACTGCGACGAGCAAACTTTCTGAAAGCCGCGAACGCCGGGCATCAGTTCGGTTTTGATCAGATTCGCCTCTTCCAGCTTCTTGATGTTTACGGTTGCCGTGGAGGAAGGGAGACCGAACATGTCGGCGATTTCATTGACGTTCATGTCGGCCTTCTGAATTTGCTTAAAGATGTCCAGCCGGGATTCGTTCGATAACGCTTTGGCGATCTCGATAAATTCGTCAACCGATACTTTCAGAACACGGGACATGGGGGATAAGTCCTTTCGATGCGATTGGTTCAATAAAAGTTGTTAATGTTCAATAAAAATATAACTCGCTCTACATACAGAGTCAATAGAAAAACGTCCGCCTGAACCGGCAAATTACCGCGTGCCCGGGATGTGGGTGGGAGCGTCGTCTATCAGAGCCCGGGATGTGCGTAGGAACGTTGTCTATCAGAGCCCGAGATGCTCGCGCAATAGCGCTTTCGCTTCGAGTGCCTTGCCTTCCCGCAGGAGACGGATATACCGCGAATGCTGCTCATAGATGGCGGCAGCGTGCGACCGGTCAGTCCCCGTGGAGGCGGCCGCTTGCCGGATGAACAGCTCGGCTAACGAAGTGAAGGAGCTGTTGAGCAGAGGTTGAACGACGGCAAGATGAAGATTCACGTCCGCCTCGGTTTGCCGGGATTCGGAGCCGGCGCTTGAAGCCCACTCTTCGTTTAGACGTTCCAGCTCTGCAAACGGAATGTTTCTGCCCTGCTCCAGCACGGCATCAACCGCGGATGCTTCCAGCAGGTAGCGGATTTCGAGCAGCTCCCGGCCGCCTTTCCGGTTCAGCTGTGCGGCGAACGACAGCTGTTCCAGAAGCGGACTAAGGCTGTTGGCCGAGATGAACGCGCCTTCGCCATGGCGAATTTCGAGAATTCCCGCGCTTTCCAGCGAACGCAGCGCTTCTCTGAGGATGGCGCGGCTTACTTTCATCGTCTGCGACAGCTCCCGTTCGGCGGGCAGCTTGTCTCCGGGGGCGATGTTATGCTCGACGATATATTGTTTTAGTTTGTGGACCACTAGTTTACTGAGCGTATAGCGCTCTGCTGTTTCGATCGGTTTCATCCGGTTAACTCCTTTTCTATGATTAGGTTAGGGAATCTGGTCAGACCACGATTTTATAGACATCGTATTCGTTTTCGATTAACTTGTCAATGAAGCGGCTTCAGCGGAATCCGTCATTCATTTGCGATAAAATTGGTTGACACCGGTAAAGCGAACCCCCTATAGTAGTAAGTGAATATAAGATGGTCCAACCATCGATTATTAGTAGTTTCGGATGGTTAAAGTTGCTGTGTAGGGGAAGTTGTTCGGTCGCGATTATGCGTACGAGCGGGCTTATCGTTTGAAAGGTTGCAAAGAATTATATATGGTCTAACCATAATATATTTATGCAAGGGGAGAAACCGATGATGAAGACAGCTCGCTGCTGGGAATGCGGCCGTACGACAACGGATATGCGGCTGTATGCATGCCCTGATTGCGGCGGTATTTTGATGCTGCAATATGAGGGGGTTACAGAATCTTGGAAAGACGACGGACAGCCCGGGTTGTGGAAATACCATCGGCTGCTGCCGGATGTTCCGGAGGCTTGCCGGCTTTACTTGGGCGAAGGAGCGACTCCGCTCATACCCAGCCGCAGACTGGCGAAACGGCTGAAGGTGGGCGAGCTTTATTTCAAGCTGGAGGGAGGCAATCCTACCGGATCGTACAAAGACCGCATAGCGGCTATAGGCGTATCGCGGGCGCTGGCGGGAGGGCGTTCGGCCTGCATCGGCACGACGTCGGGCAATGCGGGGGCGGCCGTTGCCGCTTATGCGGCGGGGGCGGGCATCCCGTACCACTTGTTCGTGCTGGAGCATATGGCGGAAGCGAAGCTGGCGCAAGTGCTCGCGTATGGAGCGAACGTTCGCAAAGTCAAACGGTTCGGAACGGACCCGGAAGTCGGCGACAAAGTGTTCGGCCGTATTTTCGAAGCGGCGCGGCTGAACGATTGGGAAGTGATGATTACGGCGTTCCGCTACAATACTTACGCGATGGAAGGAGTAAAGACGATATCCTTCGAGCTGGCCGAGCAGCTCCAAGCACCGCCTACCCGCGTATACGCCCCTGCAGGAGGAGCCGGTCTGTACGTCGGAATCTGGAAAGGGTTTGAGGAACTGCACGCCCTCGGAGCGATTCCGGTCAAACCTCATATGACCGCCGTCCAATCGGCGGGCTGCTCGAATATCGTCAGAGCGTATGAGGCAGGCGGGCGCACACCGGCCCCGGGACCTTCGACGTCGCTCATATCCGGTCTGCAGGTGCCGAATCCGCCCGACGGTACGATCGCCCTAGACATTATGGCGCGCGGAGACGGCTCCGCTCTGGCGGTGGAGGATGAGGAGATCTGGGAAGCTCAACGGCTGCTGGCCGAGGAAGAGGGGATTTTCGGCGAACCGGCCGCAGCGGTTTCGCTGGCCGGACTGATCCGCCGGTGCCGCGAACAGGGCGGACTTCCGGACGAACGGGCCGTCTGCGTTATTACCGGCGTCGGGTTCAAGGATGGCAACCGGCTGCTCGACATGGTCGCGCACAAGCATGTACCGTTGCTTGAGGTGGAGCGCTTGGACATATGACCTGCCGGACGAGTCGGAGTAACCTGGCGTATGCCTGAACTTATATGGTGAGTTGATCGTGAGTTTTGGCGGTTGCTCCAACCGGGTTCCAGACAAGGGAGCAGCTCTGACTTTGTTAGGATCATGAGCGAATTAAAGAAGGATGGGATCTAAATGGGAGCCATACGGTTAGCGATCGTCGGGCTGGGCCGGTTCGCCCTGGCGCATGCCCGGATCTGGTCGCAAATGGAACACATTGAAGTCGTTGCGGTATGCGACCGCAATCCGGAGACGTTCGGCCCGTTTAGGGCGATGTTCCCCGAAGCCCGCTGTTATACGGATTGGAAAGAGCTGATCGACCGGGAATCCCCGGATGCGGTCGATGTGCTGACGCCCGAACATTTGCACGCCGAGCCGGTTTTGCATGCGATCCGGTCCGGGGCGCACGTCTTTGTAGAGAAGCCGCTCGCTTCCGCGCCGGAGGAGGCGGAGACGATGATTCGGGCCGCCGGGCAGCATGGCCGGATTTTAATGACGGGACACGTGCTCCGCTTCGACGCCAGATATACCGAGGCCAAATCCCGCATCCTGCGGGGCGAGACAGGACCGATCCGCTCGATTTACGCCAAGCGGAACAATGGTAAAAAATTCTTTTCCATCTATAACCGGATTTCTCCCGTATTCATACTCGGTATACACGATATCGATCTGATGCACTGGCTGTTTGAGGATGACGTTATCGAGGTAACGGCCATCCGTTCGGCATCCGGTCATCCTACGGAAGATCTGATCTGGGCGATGCTGAAGTTCGCGCGAGGCGGGATCGGCATATTGGAGAACAACTGGCTGCTGCCGGACGGGGCGGCTTCCCCTGCGGACGTGCGGACCGAGATTACGGGAGAGCTCGGCAGTCTCATTATCCGCGATCCGGAACGCGGGATCGATTACATCGGCAGCTCGTCGGCCGAACAGCCGGCGCTGCTGACCGGATGCGAGGTGCACGGCCGGGTGGAAGGGCCGCTTGTCCGGGAACTGGAGCATTTTGCGCACTGCGTGCGTCTGGGACGCCCGTCCGACATTCTCCGCCCGTCCGACGCCTGGAAGGCGGTTCGCGTAGCGGACGCTGTCCGACAGTCCGCCCGGGAAGGCTGTCCGGTACGGCTGACTCCGGCAGCGAATCCCTTATGAAGCTGACCGGACGTGTGCGGGTGGTAGGAGGAGGCGGACTCGGATACGGACTAAGCAGCTATTACGACTGTAACGTTTATGCGCTCGACTGCGGCAACGGCGAATACACCTTGATCGACGCCGGCTCGGGGATCGAGCCGGAGCTGCTGCTGCGCAGGCTGGAGGAGGACGGGATTGCTCCGGAGCGCGTCACGCGCCTGCTGCTGACGCACGGTCACGCGGATCATGCAGGCGGCGCGGGGGCGATCCGCGAACGGCTTGGCGTTGAGGTCGTCGCCGCGGAGGAGACGGCCCGCATGGTGGAGCTCGGCGACGAGGTCCGCACGTCGCTTGCGGAGGCGAGAGCCAGCGGGACGTATCCGCCGTGGTACCGGCTCCGGCCTTGCCGGATCGACCGGACTGTGGCGGCTGGCGACAAGATAACCGCAGGCGATCTGTCTTTGCAGGTCATAGCGGCGCCCGGGCACAGCTTCGATATGGTTTGTTATTATTGCCCGGAGCTGAAGGCGCTGTTCTCGGCGGATGCCGTCTTTGCCGGAGGCAAGCTGGCGGTGATCCGGACGCCGGATTTCTCGCTGGACGCGTACAGGCAGACGATAACCGGGCTGAGCAAGCTCGAGGTCGAGCAGCTGTTTCCGGGCCACGGCTATGCCGTCACCGAGCGCGGGGGTGAGGATGTCGCGGCTGCGCACAGGCGGTTCCGGGAAGGGGTGGCGCCGCAAAGCATCGTATGAGGCGGCGTGTGAAGCGTCGGCCGGAGTCCCTCGGTACGGTGCGCCGCATAAGGAAGTTACGTTGCCTTGGCAGCTGTGCCTCAAAATTACGAATGAACGCAGAAGAGGGGATAAGACCGATGACGATTCGGATGGAGCTTCAGCACTATGAAGCGAAGGCGGTTTGCCGGGGGGCGAAGCGTTACCTGGAATGTATGGTAGACATCGGCTTGGACGAGCCGCTGGCGCTCCCGGTGCTGCAAGTGGACGGAGCGGAGGCGGGGCCGGTTCTGCTCGTGCTGGCTGCCGTTCACGGAGACGAATACGAGGGCGTGGAGACGGTGCTGCGGTTATACCGCAGCTTACGACCGGGACACCTTGCCGGGTCAGTCATTATGATTCCTGCCGCCAATCTGCTTGCGTACCGGGGAGGCACGCGGATCACGCCGGAGGACGGCGTCAATATGGCGCGGGCTTTTCCCGGCAATCCGCACGGCACTCCGACGGAGCGGCTTGCTTATCAATTGCATCACCGTTTTATTGCTCAAGCTGACTTCCTGCTCGATCTGCACAGCGGAGGAGTGCATTACGCCGTATCCACGCTCGTCGGCTATTACGAGAACGAAGCGTCCGAGACCGGCAGGCGCAGCCGGGCGGCGGCCGAGGCGTTCGGCGCGGAGCTGCTGTGGGCGCATACGGACATCGCTCCCGGAAGGAGCGTGTCGTCGGCGCTGTCGCTGGGCGTGCCTTGGCTGTATACGGAAGCTTACGGCGGACGGCGAATCCGGCGCGAGGATGCGGAACTGTTTTACGCCGGCGCGTACCGGCTGATGCGGCATCTGGGGATGCTTGGAGAGTCGGCTGACGAAACGGACGAAGCGGACAAAACCGGATATCAAGCCGGGGCTCACACGGAACAGGCGGTTCAAATTCAAGTGCCGGCTCCTACCGGAGCGAGGCAGGCCGGACGGCGCCCGCCTACGCGGATTTACGGGGACGGCAATTTCGACGGCTCCGAGACGGCCGGAGCGGACGGTTTTTTTATACCTGCCATTTCATTAAATACAATCGTTCGCGCCGGGGACAAAATCGGGGCCGTATGCCGGCTCGACGGCCTGGAGCTGCAGGAGGTCCGGGCATCGCGCGGCGGGATGGTCGTGATGCTGGCGGGAAGTCCGCCGGTACGGGCGGGCGATCCTCTATATATGCTTGCCGGGACGGAACCGTCGGTGTCGCCGGAGTAAACGATGGAGGGCGGGCAGCCCGTTCCTATTAGGAGGTTAATCCATGTCCACCTATGATTTGACGAAATATGAAGGCGTATTTGTAGCGATGAATTCCTGCTACGACGAGTTCGGCGAAGTGAACCCATCGGCGGCGAAAAAGCTGACCCGCTTTCTGCTCGACAAAGGGGTAAGCGGTCTATACGTAGGCGGCAGTACGGGAGAAGGGCTGATCCAAAGCGTGGAGGAGCGCAAACGGATGCTCGAGGCGGTGATGGAGGAGGCGCGCGGCCAGGCGGTCGTTATCGCCCATATCGGAGCGGCGAATACGAGGGACAGCGTGGAGCTGGCACGTCATGCCGAGCGGACCGGAGCGGACGCTTTGTCGTCGGTCGCCCCGTTTTATTACCGGGTGAGCGACAAGGCCGTCAAGCAGCATTGGAACGCGATGATCGACAGCACGGAGCTGCCGTTTATCATATACCATATTCCGTCGACGACCGGATTCCACTTAAGCGCTTCTGTACTGCAAGAAATGAAGCAAAACCCGAAAGTAATCGGCGTGAAAATTACGACGTCCTCCACCTACGAGCTTCAGCAATTTAAAGCAGTCGGCGGCGATCGGTTCGTCGTATTCAACGGTCCGGACGAACAATATCTCGCCGGCAGAATGATGGGCGCAAACGCCGGAATCGGCGGCACCTACGGGGTGATGCCCGAGCTGTTCGTCGCGCTGGAGCGTCAGATCCGGGTCGGGAAGCTGGAGGAAGCCTTGTCGCTGCAGGTCCGGATCAACGAGATCATTACCCGGATGCTGGAGCTGCCGATTTACGGAGCGCTTAAGGAGCTTATCAAGCGGCGCGGCATCGATTGCGGCGGGGTGAGAGCTCCGCTCGAACAGGTGACCGGCGAGCACGAACGGCAGCTCGACGAGCTGTACAACCGGATTATGCAAGCTGTGGGCGAGTGTGGGAAGCTCCAGCTCCAGGGATAATCGAAACGGCGAAAACAGCCATTTAAGGGGCGATGGGAAATGGACGTAATGAACATGTTCGGATTAAGCGGCAAAGTAGCGGTCGTAACCGGGGGAGCCGGTCTGTACGGCGCCTCCATCTCGGAAGCGCTCTGCGAGGCGGGGGCGACTGTGCTGATCGCTTCCCGAAGCAGGGAGCGGTGCGAGGAGGAAGCGGCCAAGCTTCGCGGGCGGGGGTATCGCGCCGAGGGAATGCGGCTTGATATGGCCGACGAGATCAGCATCGGCTCCTTCACGGCGGAGACGGCGGACCGGCACGGGAGGATCGACGTTCTGATCAACAATTCGGTGTCCCGGACCGGGCTCGCCGATATCGAGCAGACGACCTCCGAAGGCTGGACGGAAGCGCAGCGCGTGAACGGGCTCGGGCTGATGCTGCTGACCCAAGCGGTCGTTGCCCGGATGCGGGAGCAGGGCGGCGGAACGATCATTAACATCGCGTCCATCCAGGGCGTTCTGGGACCCCATTTTCCAGTATACGGCGAAACCGGCATGACGAGCGGGATCGAGTATACGTATGCGAAGTGGGGGATGGTCGGGATGACGAAGTGGCTGGCCAACTATTACGGAAAATACGGTATCCGCGTCAATTGCATCAGTCCGGGCGGCTACAATCCGGTAGGCACGGATCGCGAGATTCGGGTGGAGGAATTCGTGCGAAATTATGTCGAACGCACGCCGCTCGGAAGGATGGCGAACGAGACGGACATTAAAGGGGCTATCGTTTATCTCGCTTCTGATGCATCCCGCTATGTGACCGGCCACAATTTGATTGTAGACGGAGGCTGGAGCAACTGGTAGGGAGCCAGCCAAAGCTTCTATAGTGGAGCTGAATCGGAATGGACGTTTTTTTCATTCGTGAAACATATATAATTGGTACCGGAACACGGCGGAAATCATTTTTCGTCCAAAGGGATGTTTTCCGCGCGTTGCAGCTTATACCCAGGGTGACCGATGCGAATCGGATACACCCTATTTTGCGTGAAATCGACCAAGTCCGTATGCCGGCTCTCCCCTTACAATAAAGTCGTAACCGAACAGAATCCATTCCTTTCGAAGGGGAGACGTCATATGAGTACAACGATGGAACAGACGATACTGACGGACGAACAGATCCGTTTCTACAGGGAGAACGGCTTTGTCCAGGTGGACGGCGTGCTGAACGCAGAGGAGCTTGAGGAATTGCGCGAGTATTTGGGTGAAGCGATGCAGGCCGATCAAGACAATTCGTTTTCTACGGACAAAGAGGGCGGAGCATATTACCGCGTCTTGAACCAGAAGGTGAACACGTGGCGCGATCACGGCGGTATGGCCAAATACGTGCTCCATCCGCGCTTTGCCGGGCTGGCCAAGCAACTGACGGGGGCGTCCGCGATCCGGCTGTTCCATGACCATGCGCTGTACAAAATGCCGGGCGATTCCAAGCCGACGCCGTGGCATCAGGATATGCCGTATTGGCCGATGAACGAGAAAGGCTCGCTGTCGATCTGGATTACTTTGGACGATGTGGATGAGCGCAACGGCTGCATGATGTTCGTTCCCGGCTCGCAAAAAGCCGGCAAGCTGAAAGGAATCGATTTCATCAATCCGCAGGATATCAAGGAATATGTGGAAGATCCCGAGATTGCCGCGAAACAGCCGGTCATCGTCCGGATGAAGGCCGGAAGCTGCACGTTCCATGACGGCCTGACGTTTCATTACGCGCATTCGAACCAGACCGACGCACCCCGCCGCGTTTTGGCGATTATTTATATGCCGGACGGCACGACCTATAGCGGTAAAGGCCATCCGGTCACGAACGGCGAGGCGTTGACGGCGGATCAGCCGATTCGCGGCCGTTTGTTCCCGGTGCTGGCCAAATAGGAACGGCAACCGACTACTTTCACGGAGGATACCGATGATGAATGATACGAACGGGAGTGTGCCCGTCCCCGTTTATACCGGCCCCATGAGCCGGTATAAGGATGACATTGTGCGGCATACGTGCGAGCTGATCCGAATCCGCAGCGTCAAGGAGCCGGAGCTGCCGGGCAAGCCGTTCGGTGAGGGGAACTGGCGCGCGCTCGACTATATGCTGAAGCTGGCCGAATCGATGGGATTTGCGGTCAGCCATACCGACGGCTACGCCGGTCACGCGGAATACGGCGCGGGGGAAGAGATTGCGGCCGTCCTGGTTCACCTGGATACGGTCCACGAGGGGGACGGATGGAACTACGACCCGTTCGGAGGCACGGTCGCGGACGGGCGCATATACGGGCGCGGGGCCGCGGACGATAAAGGGCCTGCTGTGGTCGCGCTGTACGCGCTGAAGGCGCTGAAGGATTCCGGATATGTGCCCCGTAAACGGGTCCGGGTTATTTTCGGAACGAACGAGGAGAGCGGGATGAAGGACTTGGATTATTATTTTGCCAAGGAGCCGCTGCCAAGCCTTGCCTTCGCCCCGGACGCCGGGTATCCGATCTACAACGTGGAGCTGGGCAACATGCTCGTCGCTTTCCGGTGGATGCGTACCGAGGTCGATCTGGCTGCGGGAAGCCGGGTGGCCGTGCTCTCTTTTAGCGGTGGCATTCCCATCGCGCTTATTCCGAAGGAAAGCGGTATTGTGCTTGGCGCTGAGGACGAGGAAGGCCGGAAGGAGCTTGGCCGGATTCGGGAAGCCGTCTCCGGCATGCCGAACATAACGGCGGCATGGGATGGGGAAGGGGGCGACCGGCTTCGTATTCAATCCGGAAGTCAGCCGGTTCAGGAAGCCGAAACCGGGACGGCGAATGCCGTCGTGAACCTGATGGCGGCCATGCGCACGGCGAATTGCAGGACGAATATGGACGGCCTGCTGCGCTTTTTACAGGAACGGATCGGACTGGAATCCAACGGTGCGTCGCTGGGCATCTCCTGCGAGGACGACGTGTCGGGCAAGCTCGTCGTATATGTGAAGCAGGTGACGACCGAGGAGGACCGGATTGTGACGGTAGTGAGCATCCGTTACCCGGTAACCCACAGCGGCGAGCGTGTGATCGAGACGGTTACGGAGCTGGCCGGTTCTTACGGACTGGAGACCGATGTCATCCGCCATCTGCATCCGGTCTATGTGAACCCGGATCATGAGGTGATCCGCCGCTTGAGCCGCGCCTACGAACGGGTAACCGGCGAAAAGGCGGAGCTGCTGCGTATGGGTGCCGGCACATACGCCCGCAAGCTTCGCAATAACGGAGTGGCGTTCGGCGCCGGACTGCGCGGCGGGGTGAATAACAATATCCATGCGGCCGACGAGTTCGTCGTCATCGAGGACCTGATGCGTCACGCCGATATTTGTTACCAGGGGCTGTACGAGATCGCTCAGGAGTAAGTGGAAGCGTGGCATGTAGAGCCAGCTGTAAAAACGATAAGACCGCAAGGCATCCGGAAAGTAGATTCCGGAACGCCTGCGGTCTTTTGACGGTTCTTTTTAAAGAAGCCAACTCCAGCGGCATAGCAAACCGTTGGCAGCAGCCGGTATTCGAGCCGTCGCGCCAACTGCGGCCGACAGAAGGAGATTAAGAGCGATTTGCACCCCTTATTTCGTTAGAAATCGGAGTTGTTGCGGAAATAAGAGCGGTTTGCAGCTCTTAAACTGGCCCTAATGAAGAATTTCCGCCAAAACGACCCGAATAGGAGGTACAAATCGCTCTTATCTCCCGGCAGCAGGATGCAGACTGACAAATAAGAGGTACAAACCGCTTCTATGGTGCCGACGCGGTAGAGATGTTGGACATGACTGGGCGTGCCGGGAGATCTAGACATGCCGGACACGACTGAGCGAGCTCGATATGCTAGACGCAATAGACATAGTAGATGCTTGAACCACCAGATCCGCCGCCTTGTACTCCTGGACAGGCGGGGCCGTTGCTAGGCAAAAGCGGTAATCGTATCGACCGTAGTGCGGTCCGTCGCCTGCACCAGCTTGACGATCAGCTCCTTGGCCGCGTCGTAATCGTCCGTATGAATCATCGTGGCCGCCGTATGGATATAACGCGCGGCGACACCGACTACGGCGGCGGGCACCCCGGTACCGCTCAGGTGGATTTTGCCCGCATCGGTCGCTCCTGGCGAGATGTAGTACTGGTAAGGAATCCGGTTCGTCTCGGCCGTATCGATAATAAACTCGACGAGCGTCCGGTTCGTGACGATCGCGCTGTCCAGAATGCGTACCGCCGCTCCGCGTCCAAGCTGTCCAAACGCCAGCTTATCCCCGCTGACGTCGCTGGCCGGTCCGGCCTCCAGCACGTAGCTGATATCCGGCTTGATGAGATTCACCGCGGTTTGGGCTCCCCGCATGCCCACTTCTTCCTGCACGGTAGCACCCGTATACAGCACGTTCGGATGCCGCTTGCCTTGCAGCTCCCGGGCCAGCTCGATGGCCAGTCCTACGCCGAAACGGTTGTCCCACGCTTTGGCGAGCAGCTTCTTCCCGTCGCCGAGCGGAGTGAACGGGCAGATCGGGACGATCGGCAGTCCCGGCCGAATGCCCATCGCGAGCACTTGTTCCCGGTTATCCGCGCCGACGTCGATAAACATCGCCGGGAAATCGACCGGCCGGCTTCGGTCGGCTTCGCTGAGAAAGTGGCGGGGGATCGACCCGACTACGCCGGTAACCGGCCCATTTTTCGCACAAATATGTACGCGCTGCGCCAGAATGACCTGATTCCACCAGCCTCCGAGCGGCTGAAAGCGGATCATGCCGTTATCCTGGATCGCCGTTACAATAAAGCCGACCTCGTCCATATGGCCGCTCACCATAACGACCGGTCCGTCCGGATCGCCGCGCATAACGCCGAACAAACTGCCGAGGCCGTCGGTCACAATTTCGTTCGTGATCGGTTCCAGCTGAGAACGAAGAAACCGGCGCACCTCGTCTTCGAAGCCGGGAGCTCCCGGCAGCTCAGTTAGCGTCTTAAACAGTTCCAATGTATCCCGTTCCATGGAATCCCACCTGCTTCTTTTCGTATGGTCATGCTAAGGCGGCCGGCTATTGGCTGTTGCCGATTCGTATGACCGGCATCGTGTCCGCCGCCCATCATCTCGTCTGCGCATCCTGTCTACCCCCAACCATAAACGTTGCCGATGCCGGTGTCAACACCAGCCAAACACCGGAGCGAAGCGATGTTTTCCGCAGCGACGGGTGAGATTGCATCCGAATCGGTGTATAATGATTCCGTTGTCTCTATTCATTACGATACGGAAGAAGGTAAGAGTTCTTTGTCCAAAGATTCGCTCATTAAAGGTACGATTATTTTGGCGGTCGCGGCATTGGTCGCCCGGGTGCTTGGAGCCGTGCAGCGCATTCCGCTCGTTTATTTGCTGGACGATGCCGGGATGGCGACGTATTCGATCGCCTTCAACATTTACATGATGCTGCTTGTCGTTGCGACGGCCGGCATCCCGAGCGCGCTCAGCAAGCTGGTGTCCGAGCGGACCGCGCTGGGGCAATACGAAGAGGCCGGGCGCATATACCGCGCCGCTATCTTATTCGCGCTCATCGCGGGAGCTGTCATGACGGTGCTGCTGTTCGCCGCCGCTCCTTATTATGCGCAGCATATGGCCAAAGACCCCGACGCCTCGCTGGCGATCCGCGCGCTGGCGCCGGCGCTGCTGCTGTTTCCGCTGATTGCGATTATGCGCGGGTACTTCCAGGGACGGCAGCGGATGGCGCCGAACGGCTTATCGCAAATCGTCGAGCAGATCGTCCGGCTTGCTGCAGCGATCGGTCTTGCCTTCCTGCTGCTCCAGATCGGCTGGGGCCACGTATGGGCCGTTGCCGGCGCTTCGTTCGGCGGCGTAGCCGGAAGCGTCGGAGCCGTACTGGTCATGCTGTATTATGCGATGAAGCTGAGAGGCGAAGACCGCAAGAGCGGGGAAGTGGGCAACCGCACCCCGTCGGCCGCTCCGCTCGGCTACGGCGACATTTATGCGCGAATATTCAAGCTGTCAGTGCCGATCGTGCTGTTCTCTCTGGCCGTTCCGCTCATTAACGCAATCGATTCGACGATCACGATCGGGCTGCTGCAGCCGGATCTGGCCTACGAAGCGGCGAAAGACGCGCTCGGCGTACTGGGCGGACGAGCCCAGTCTTTAGCGGGCATCCCGATCATTCTCGCGATCGCGCTCAGCCAGTCGACCGTCCCGGTCATCTCGGCGGCTTTCGCCAAAAAAGAGCAAACGACCGTGAACGCCCAGGCGTCCAAAGCGCTGTACATTTCCGTGCTGACCGGGCTTCCGCTCGTGCTGGCGATCTGTGCGGCGGCGCGTCCGATCAACATCTTCATGTTCGGAAACGATGAAGGAACCGGGATTATTATCCTGCTGACCGCGAGCGCGATCTTCCAGATCGTCATGCAGACATCCGGCGCCGTGCTGATGGGCATTGGGCAGATGCGGCCGCTTATCGTCCATGTCGGGATCGGCATCGTCGTCAAGCTGGCGTGCAGCTACCTGCTCGCCCCGGTATTCGGCATATACGGAATCATCACGGCTACGGCCTTATGTTTCATCGTGATGACCCAGTTGAACCTCGTCGTATTGCGCAGACATGTCGATTATACGATTCTCGGACGGAAATGGTACGGTCTGCTGCTGACGACCCTGATCGTAGTGGCAGCTGGCTTCGGGCTGGAGCAACTGGTCCACGCTTATGTCCAGCCTTTCGGATACCGGATGAGCGCGATGATAGGCGGAGCGATCGTAGGCATCGTCGTTCTGGCGGCCTACGCGGCGCTGTTGGCGCTAACCAAAGTGGTAACCGCTGAGGATGCCGCCCGATTCCCCGGACCGCTGCAAAAAGTATTGCGCAAATTCGTGAAAAACCGCAAACCGTCCAACGGATGATATTTGTAACTATAAATGAGCAAAAACGGATACAAAAAAAGACAGTTTGCTAAGCCAGTTTGAACTGCTCACAAACGACATGAAAAGGGATGCCGC
>NZ_JACXJA010000059.1 GCF_014705615.1 Paenibacillus oceani | reverse complement strand
TCAATCTTCCTCCAACGGACATAGGTTGTCAAAGTTGAAAAACTAAGAATGAGCGAGAAAACAGGAGAAAACATTACTTTATAGTGGGAGATGTCGAAATGAATTACCGCATCGAATCAAGAGGTCCTTTTGAGATGTTTGGAGCTTATGGTCTGGTCAATTCCGATCAAAAAGTATATGAAGAGGTTGCTAAATTCCGTCAACAATGCGATGTAGATGGCAGTGTTGAAGGGATGAATGAATTACTGGGACGCTTTAGTAACACAATCTTGCATGCTGCCTTATATGATCATACTGGAACATCGTTTAAATACATGGTGAGTTATTTTTTGCCAAAAGGTCTAGATATTCCGGAGAGATTTACAAAACTTTCTGTTCCGGAATTAACGTGGGCGATATTCCCGGAACCGCAATGTGATTTAATAAAGCTATGGGGACGAATTTATTCCGAGTGGTTTCCGACATCGGAATTCGAACAGGTTGAAGGTCCAACCTTCGAAATGTACTATGGAACGGCAGAATATATTTCTGGGGAAATTTGGATTCCGGTGAAGAGAAAATAATGTTTTACTTCATGTGACATGCGAAGTGTTCCTCATCGGTCACCTATCGTAACTCCATTACGCTAACGGAGACGATAGCTGATAAAGATACACGAAGGCAGCCATCCAGAACGATCGGCTGCCTTTGCTCAACTAACGGACGGTTTAACGCAACAAATCCAAGTATTCAGCGTAAACTCTATAAAGTAAATTACTGGAAACATGACTTTATGGGGATGAGGGGAAGCTAATGTACTATGAAGCTACGAAAAAAATATCGTACTTCATGATTTTAGTGGGAATATTACTCGCAGCGATTGGTCTATGGGAGTTTGCTCCTAGGTCATATTCATCGGAAACTCCAGATAGCGTGTTTATGTTAAGCATAGCAAAACGAGTAGCCTTTCCGTCACTGGGTTTGATGTTAAATGTCTTGGGTTTTATCTTCCTAAAACTAATTAGAGAAATTCAAATTGAAAATGAAACTATAAGAAATGAATTGAGTAATTTAACAAAACAGATTGGCGAAATCAGGAGAAATTAATCCTCGACTTCTAAATCTCCACTACGCTAACGGGGACGATAGCTCAATCGTGACACAACGGCAGCCGGTTAAAATGTACGGCTGCCGTTGTTGCGCTAACGGGAGATTAGCTTAATACCACAACGAGTAACAGGGTGAAAAAGTGATAAAAATGATGTGATGGAATTTGGGTGGGAAATTGAGATAAATGACAACCCTGATTATATAAGGACCACCTGTGGTGAGGCGCGTGTTGATGTCCGAAGAGAGGTGATTCGACTTCCGAAAATAGCAATCGATAAGAAACCACATCTCCTGTATCATGCTAGAATAAAAGTAGTAAATTATCATTTCATTCATGCAGTGTGGCAACCGCCTGATGATGAAGGAGGAACTTAATTAGTGTCAGAAAAGGATACTTTGGACCATTGCAGGAAAATCGGAGCGCTTTACAGGTAGGTAGTGATGACAGCAACACCTTAACCGGCAGTTGGGAGCTGTCGGGTGACGATGACAGTTGGATACCTTGGATGGATATCAAGTTGACAAAAGTCGTTTAGCTAAAATCACCAAAACTTATAAAGTCCCGGAGCTTAATATGAGAACTAAACACAAACAAGTAAGAATCTGAAGTTCCCTGCTCGTATCGTTAGACTAACTGGGAACGATAGTTTCATAAAACAACAACAATGTTTGTATATAGTAGGAGACGACTCCCCTCGACTCCATGTCAACCATGGAAAACCAAACCTCGTGAGGTCTGGTTTTTTGTTTTGCATGGTCTAATATCTTCAAATCAGGAGTACCCTATTTATCTCTTTAAAAGTGAAAGTTAACTTTTGTATATACATTGACGTGTATATACATATTAGTGTATATTAAGTTCATGAGATCATCAACCATGCAGTTAACATTACTTACTCTTGCCGAACCCAATCGATTCAACATCGTTGAGTTGCTAAGAAATGGGCCCAAATCGGTTGGAGAAATCGTCCAAGCCCTTGGCATCAGCCAGCCGCACGTATCCCGTCATTTGCGCATCTTGAGCGAGGCCGGGATGGTGCGCTCACGCAGCAAAGCACAACTGCGAATATACAGCCTCGAAGCCGGGCCGTTTCAGGAGTTGGATGAATGGTTTGATTCCTTCAGCATTCTATGGGAAGAACGTCTCGACAATTTTGAGGAGTATATGCAGGATTACAAGAAGAAGGAGGATTTATGACAGGTATCAACAGTTTTATCGCGGGCTACATGTTGAATTACCGCGACGTCTGGAACAAGAGGCTCGATTCCCTTGAAAACTACCTGAAAAGGATGACTGTAGATGAAAAGAAAAACAACCATTCGTAAAAACCGCGAGCGTAGAGAACTCACTGTCGAACGTAATGTCGCGATGCCTGCCCAGCTTGCATGGGAAGGCTGGACGGAGCTTAAACATATTACAAAATGGTGGGGGCCAAAAGGCTGGACGACAACTGTATATGAAATGGATGTGCGGCCAGGCGGAGTGTGGCGGTATAGTCTCAAAGCGGTTGACAATAGCGGCGAAGAGGCCTATTGCAGAGCCGTATATGAAGAAGTAGAGGCACCGCACAAACTGGTATACACAGACACTTTTGCTGACAGCGAGTGGAATGTGGTTTCGGACAGTGAAATGTACACGACAGTGTTGTTCGAGGAAAAAAGCGAAGGAACGCGGATTAGCATCGTGACGCGATTCGCTACCAACGAACAAATGGACAACGCAGAAGCAATGGGCATGATTGAAGGTTTCACCGATGCCTATGATCGACTGGAAGAATACTTAGAAACCTTAATGGGAGGCAATGAAACGATGGAGACCGTTATCTCAAAAGATGGGACACAGATTGCTTATACCAAACAAGGGACCGGTCCAGCCCTCATCATGGTTTCATCGGCTGCGGCTGACCATCAGGATGCTTCACCGTTAGGCGAGCGCTTGTCGGCAAATTTCACCGTATACAATTACGATCGTCGCGGACGTGGACGTAGTACGGATACCGCGCCCTATGAAGCCGCACGAGAAGTGGAAGATATCGAGGCTTTACTTGCAGCCGCCGGCGGTCAAGCTTACCTGTTCGGAAGCTCGTCCGGAGCTGTATTGGCGCTTGAGGCGGCAAACTTGCTAGGGGATTCAGTCGCCAAGCTCTATTTGTACGAACCGCCGTTCATCATCAACGACAGCCGTAAGCCTGTGCCTCGCGACTACGTAGAACATTTGAATTCGTTAGTCGAAGCCGGGAAGAGATCTGAAGCAGTGGAATATTTCGCATCCGAGGCTCTGGGCATTCCTGGAGAATACATCGGCTACATGAAGGCCGATCCCTCCTGGAACAAAATGGAGTCCTTGGCACATACGCTTGCTTACGATGGAGTGATTATGGGAACGACGCAATCCGGGAACCCGCTGCCGTCCGACAGATGGAATATAGCCATCCCTACGTTGATTATGACAGGGGAAAACAGCGAACCGCTTTTCCATGACGCGGCACGCGCGCTTGCCGATCTTCTTCCAAAGGCTGATACTCATTCACTCGCCGGCCAAGACCATTCTGCAGTTATGATGTCTCCTGATGTGGTGGCAAAAGCCGTAGTAGATTTTGAACGATAAGGGGAATGGGAGTATGACGAATCTTCAAACGCTGGATCGACTAGTCGGTACTTGGCAAATCAGCGGCGGAGCAGAAGGAACGGTAACCTACGAGTGGATGGAAGGCGGGCACTTTTTGATTCAACGCGTTCATCTTTCCCAAAATGGACAAGAAGTGAAAGGGATCGAGTTGATTGGGCATTTAAAACCCTTCGGAGAAACTGCGAGCAAAGATATTAAGTCTCGTTATTACGATACGCTGGGCAATACCTTCGACTATGTGTATGAATTGGATGGGGATTCGCTCGTCATTTGGGCTGGAGACAAAGGATCGTCTTCAACCTTTAAAGGGACATTCAGTTCAGATGGCAATTCCAATGCGGGGTTGTGGCATTATCCCGGCGGGCGAGGTTATGAATTGATGATGACGAGAGTCTCGCAAGCAGGAGGGATGGGCATTGGCTAAGCAATTGGTCGTGGCAAAACCTTTGACGGTGACGGCCTCCAGATTCGCGCTTGCCTCGATTCTCTCAGGTGCATTGTTCGTGCTTCTCCTTTGTAGTCTGCATCTGCTTCAGCCTGAATTTGACCCGACGTGGCGTTTTATCAGCGAATATGCTCTTGGCAACTATGGATGGATGATGCACCTGGCTTTTGGATTGCTGGCTGTTGCTCAAATCAGTGTGGCGATTACGATTTTCCCGCATATTCGTACGGTTACGGGGTACATTGGGCTTGTCATTCTAGGAATCAGTGCAGTTGGCGTTATTATCGCGGCAATCTTCGTGACCGATCCCATCTCCGTTAGTCCGGATGATACAACGTTTAGTGGCAGCATGCACTCTATTGGAGCGATGCTGGACTATACGCCAGTAGCCGCATTGTTGATTAGTCTTTCGTTATGTCGACTTGATGTTTGGAGACCTATGAAGAGAGTGCTGCTCACCAGTTCGGTTATTGCAATCGTCTCGATGCTCGTATTTGTGATTCAAATTCCGCAAAATGGGCAATTTGGGCCTGAGGTTTTGGCTGGTTTGTTTGGACGATTCTTAATCTTGGCGGACATTGCGTGGCTAATCATTGTGGGGATTCATGCAGCCAAGTTGGGAGCTTCTAATAAGTAGTATGGCAGCAAAAAAATACATGTAATGTATTATCGTAAACCGGTTGCATCGCGCTTGCAGCCGGTTTACGTCTGAATAGGTCAAATACTCAGTCCAATTACAGTAACGGAAGGAGGGATGTTAGGAATGACTGCATTTCGAGTTGGTTATGAAAGTCCTTCGCAATTCAGCCGGGAGTATTTCCGAATGTTTGGGTTTTCCCTTAGACAGCTTGAAAACGGAAGGCTGGATCGCCGACGACATCGACTCCTTGCGTGCATCGAAATCGATATATAAGCTACTCGATGGGGGGATTATCAACTACAATTTGTATGGGGAGCCGCTCGATGCTGAAACACTCAGCGCAGATTTGATCCGCCTGCTGCAATGACCTATATGAACATTTGGCGTTGGGAGGGCAATGCCCACCCTTTAACAACACACGAACGTTTCCATTTTCTGTTTGATCGCTTCAAGAGACTCGCGAGTGACGTATTCCCCCGCTTGAATATAAGACGCGGATGCCTTGAATGTGATTTGATTGTTTTTCAGCCGTGGGGATAATACGACGTCGGCCAGCTGCAATTCGTCCTGAATCATCCGCTTGCTCATGATATCCATCGTGTTGAGGATCGTTGCCACGAAGTTTTTCGGTTCTTTCTTCATGTCATCCGGCGTGCTGACATCCACCGCAATCACGATGTCCGCCCCCATGCTTTTGGCCAGGGCCACGGGCACCGGATGAGCGACAGCGCCATCCAGAAGCAGTTTATCCCCATATTTGACCGGTCTCATCACGCCGGGAATGGCGGTGGAAGCGCAGATGGCGCGAGACACTTTGCCTTGATTGAGAATGCAGGCTTCCCCGTTAACGGCATCGGAGGCAACTGCGGCAAAAGGAATGGACAAATCCTTAAAATCAACGGGACCGATATATTTTTCCACGAATCGGACCATCGGGGAGTTGTCGACGATTCCATTCAGCGGTAGTGTCGGGAGTACAAGCTGGCCCCAACGTACCGTGGGCAGCACTTTTTCAAAAGCCGATACAGGCTGCCCGCCTGCGTATAGAGCGCCGATAAAAGCGCCCACACTCGTACCGGCGATCAGATCGATCGGAATGCCGGCCTGCTCCAACACTTTGATTACACCGACATGCGCCGCCCCCCGCACGGAGCCGCTTCCTAGGGCCAGACCGATTTTCGGACGGGCTCCGGGTTCGCGTACACTCCCGAACCGGAGGTGCGAATTACGGATCTCTTTCCCGCTGCTCCGCACCATTGCATCGTGCACCACGCGCTTCAGTTCTTGAATATTCCCCCCAAGAAAAGGAAAATCGCTTAACCGATTCATCGCTTCTTGTGAAATCAGGGATTCGGGGTTCTGGAAGCCCGCTTCGGCAATAAAGGAGTAAACAAGCGCCGGAAGATCTTCCTGCCGTTCTCTCAGCGGCGGAATCTCCAGGTGCTCTACGTCCGCGTGAAGCCGCCGACCTGCGGTCAGGATGAAGCGGGTTTCATCCGGCGCATGAACCAAGCGGCGCACAAGATCGGACGGCAAACTGTCGGCCTGCTCCAGTACAATCGTGCCTCCTTTGGCGGCCCGAACCTTCATTTCCCATTCCTCCGTGCCGAAGCTCTTCCCTTCCACCACGAAAAAGGGATGCTCGGACCGTCCCGATTGAGCATGAATCTCCCAGGCCGCATGGGATTTTCCGACACCTCGGTCACCGATGATGCACAACGGTTCGTTTTTTTGAGACAACTCGGTAATCTTCTTTCGAAGCTGCCGCATGAACCGGCCGTCTCCGACCAACGGCCCGTAGTGGGATTGCCGCTCCTCCTGCAACTGGCGCAAAACCACGGAGCTTCGCGTATATTCCTCCAATACCCGGTGGTTGGTGTTCGTCACCCGTTGAATCATCGCTTCGATCATGTGATTGCGGAACTCGGGGCTTCTATCCATTAATTGAAGCATGCCTTCACGCGGCATCGATACCGTCCGAACCTGCCCTTGCGCCTGAACCGTCGCGCTCACGGCGCCACCCGTCAAGCACGACATCTCTCCGACAAATTGCCCCTTTTCCAGTTTCGCCACATGTACCTTGGTTTCTTGCTCTACGTAAACGTTCAATATCCCGTCTAATAGAATATGGAAATGGGCCGTTTCTTGATTTTGACGAAGAATGACGGTTCCATTATCAAAGGAATGGACTGTCAAATAAGGACGGATCGAATGCAAATCCTCATCGTTCAACTTCCCAATGATCGGATATCGAAATAGTTCGTCATTCAAAGCGGAGACATCCTTTCATCACTTGTCATTGGCTGTGCTTGGAATGCCGGGACGTCCGTATCGTTGAATAGGAACGTCACCGCACAGCAACGATGCGGCAATAAACCTCACGTCATTCGCCCGACGCTTTCGGCCAGTACCTGATTGATACCGCCCTTGATTTAATTATGGGTACCTGTCCTTGGCAGATTTCTGTATGTTTGGAAGCGCATTAAAATGGTATAGTTAGGATACATATTGAATTCTCAGTGGATACGGTTTGGAAGTCAAGCGAATCCGGAGATAAAGGACATTTGGGGGGAATATGTACCACATTAAACAGGATCAACGGTCAGTCGAGTCCAAGATCAGGCTATATGATGCCTTGTCGAAAAAAATGCGAGAAAAAACCTTTCAATCGGTCACCATTAAGGAGGTGGTCGATAGCGCCCTGGTGGGGAGGTCTACCTTTTACCGCAACTTCGATAATTTGGAGGATGTGTTGATATGGAAATGCGACGATACCTTCCATGATCTCTACCACAACATTCTTCAATCGATCTCGCCGCAGACGGTTCCAACCGGCACGGGAAAATTTCCGTTTATACTGCCTTTTTTTCGGTATTGGCACGCTGATTCGGAAATCATCGAATTACTGGTCGAGGCCAACCGGTTGGACGTCATCTTTGCCGCATTCGAGGATACCATGAAAAAGCTCGTACGAATGCTGCCTCCCGCCATGATGAATCGGTCTCCCCACCTGGACTATTTTCTCGCCTTTCGATCGGGGGCGGTCATTCGCGTCCTGCTTCAGTGGATTAAAAATCATAAAAATGTGACGCCGGAGGAGATGTACAAATTTTTCGAGATGCAATCCGAAGGACTTAAGCTGCATACGTGAGTGTCGAAGCTTCGATTCAGGGAGAAGGTCACCCTCGTAGCGATTTTACACCTAAAGGAAAATAACCCGCTCAGGTTAACGGTTTGCGGGTTATTTTTATTGGTTGTTTATGGTTCATCGGACAACCTTCTGGCAAAGCAAGAAGCCTTCCCGCCTGCTGCAGCAGTGGCTTTGAAGGCTTTTTGCTGTTCGCATATGAATCTGGACAGCGAAACGGCGGCATCTGGGAACAGCTCATTGGCCGCAAGGAAATTATGGATAGAATGCGGCACAAGAATGTGCATGTTTTCCGGAATGCGCTTTTTTTATGATGAAAGGGAATCAATCAATCCGAAAAAGGGGGGGACCGCGGATGGGGAACGGGAAGTTTGTTCTGGAGGGCGTGTACCCGATTCTCGCGACGCCGTTTACCGAAGCGGGCGAGGTCGATGAACATAGCCTGCGCGAGCTGGTCCGGTTTCAACTGGCGGCTCAGGTGGACGGGATCGCGCTGTTCGGGAATGCGAGCGAGGCTTATACGCTGCTGGACCGGGAGCGTGAGCGGATCGCCGATATTGTCAAGGAGGAAGTGAGAGGGCGGGTCCCGCTCGTATTCGGCAGCGGCCATACGGGGCTGGAAGGCGCTGTCAGCCTGAGCCGATGGGCGCAGCAGGCGGGGGCCGACGCGTTGATGGTGATGCCGCCGCATATGGTCAAGCCGGACGGCCAGCGTATGGTCGAATACTTTACCGCGATCGCCAATGCCGTAGACATTCCGATCATGCTGCAGGATGCGCCGATCGCCAGCGGCGTCGCCATTCCTGTCCCGATCATGGCCAGATTGGCCAAGGACTGCGACAACATTTGCTATGTCAAGGTGGAGGCGCCGCCGACGACGGTAAAAATCACTGAAGTGCTGGAGCAGACAGAAGGACGCCTCGCGGTGTTCGGAGGACTGAATGGCATTTATTACTGCGAAGAGCTGAGCCGCGGCGCGATCGGCACGATGCCGGCGTGCGAGTTCCCCGAGGTGTGCGTTCGCATTTACCGTCTCTGGCGGGAGGGGAAGCAGGCGGAAGCCCGGGCGCTGTTTTACCGGTACTTGCCGTTTATCCGGATCGGCACGATTGCGGGCTTCGCTACAGCCGTGCATAAGGAAGTGCTGAAGGCAGGCGGGGTAATCGCTTCAGCCCGTGTACGCAATCCGAATGCGCCGATCGACGAAGCGCTTCGCCGTGAGGTGATGGAGACGCTGGAAGGACTGGATTTGCTGGCGCTGCGCTGGCAAGATCAGGATGTGCGGGCTTGACCACAGCTTCATATCAGACTCCCCTGTCGCCGGCCGGCAGGGAGTGAGGGCGGAGGTGCGCTAACATGCTGCTAAGCGGCAGAACGGCGCTCATTACGGGAGCTGCGGGTTCGATCGGCGCGGCGATTGCGAGGCGCTTTGCAGCCGAGGGATGCAGGCTGCAACTGACAGATGTGCATGAAGAGCGTGTCGAAGCTGTGACGGAGGCGCTTCGCCGCGTTGGGGCGGATGCGACGGCGCATCGGATGGATGTCTCGGATGAAGGCGCGGTGCGCCAAGTATTTGCCGGGCTCGATCGACTCGACATTTTGATCAACAATGCAGGCCGGACGGGAAGCGGTCTGATCGCCGCCGGCACGCTGGAGGAATGGAGACGATTGCTCGACGTGAACTTGACCTCCGTATTCCTCTGCACAAGGTACGCATGGCCACTGCTCGTACAGTCGCAGACGCCGGCGATCGTTAATATGTCGTCGGTGAATGCGAATCGCGCCAATCCGGGTCTGTCTGCTTACGCGTCGGCGAAATGCGCTATTGCGGCGTTTACGCGACAGACTGCTCTTGAGGGGGCGGCGAGCCGCATCCGGGCGAACTGTGTCTCGCCGGGGCTTACGGTGAGCGAGGAGAAGCAGAAGCAGCTGGCGGCCCAAGCCCGCTATCGAATCGATACGGATTGCTACCCGCTCGGCCGGCTCGGCAAGCCGGAGGACGTGGCCGATGCCGTGCTGTTTCTGGCCTCCGACATGGCCGCCTTTGTCAATGGCGTCGATCTGGCGGTGGACGGCGGCATGTCGATCCAGTCGGTCAGCGCGCTGGTTCGGCCCGAATTGCGCCGTCGCTGGAAGAGCGGGAGCTACAAGCTGATGGACGAGGAGGAGAAGGACAGTGAAGATTATAGCCGTTGATATCTACATCGTGAAAATACCGCCGGCCCGTCCGGTCCAGCCAGGAGGCAAGCGTTTCCTTGGCGCCGACTATTACGTCAGCGACAGCAACCGCCGTTCTTGCGTCTATTCGGTCAATGCGGAGACAGTGTTCGTCAAGCTGTCTACCGATGAAGGCGTGAACGGCTGGGGAGAACTGCTGGCGCCGACGCATCCGGAAATTGCCGCTACGGTTCTCAAGACTCATTTGGCTCCGCTATTGCTCGGCGCGCGGCCGCTCGACCAGCAGGTGCTGTGGGACCGCATGCTGGATACGCTGCGCGAGCGCGGCTATACCGGCGGTTATCTGGTCGATGCGATGGCCGGACTGGATATTGCCTGCTGGGATCTGAAAGGCAAGGCGCTCGGGCTGCCGGTGTATGCGTTGCTCGGAGGCCAGTACCGGGATAAGCTGCGCTGCTACTGCTCCAGCGTGCCGGGAGGGTCGGTCGAGGAGAAGCTGGAGCATATCGCGCGGCTGCGGGAGGAAGGCTTCCAGGGCGTCAAGATTCATACGTTCGGCCGAGGCAAAGCGTCCGATCTGAAGCTGCTCCAGGCGATTCGCGAGCGGTACGGCCCGGATGAGCTGGATCTGATGTACGACGCTCACGGCAAATGCACCCATTCTGAGGCGTTCGGGATCGGCCGGGCGCTGGGAGAACTGGATGCGCTGTTTTTCGAATCGCCGCTGACGTTCGAGGACCGGGCTGGGCACAGCAGGCTGGCGGAAGCGATCGATACAGCCGTGGCCGTCGGAGAACCGCTGCGGACGATTTATACGTTCAAGGAATGGATCGCCTCGGGCGCGGTCGAGGTGGTGCAGCCGGATATGGGGCGCAACGGCATAACGGAGATGATGCGCATCGGGCATCTGGCGGAGGCGTTTCACCTTCCGTTCGCCCCGCACTTAAGCGCACATCAGGGCATCGGCCATGCCGCCTCCATTCATGTATCCGCCGCGCTGTCCAATTTTATGATCTACGAGTACCAGCCGAATGCGCTGCGGGCCAGCGCGGATTATGCCCAGGTGTTATTCCGGCTGGAGAACGGGCACCTAACCGTACCGGATGCCCCCGGTCTCGGCGTGACGATGGATGAAACGGTGATGCGCCGGTTTGTGACCGCTCATGAACGGGTAGGCGGATAAAGGAAATTTCGGATAAATTTTGCTATAAAAATGTGTATGTTGCTTGCCGGGAGAATTCTTTATCTTAATAGTAAGGGGCAATTATGGATAGATTGACCCGGCAAGCTTGAACGAGCCGTCAGTTTTCGGGGAAGGAGGTCCGCCTCTGCGGCAGATGTCATACCGAAGGGGAAAGCGCTTGAGCTCAGGATGCGACATCGAATTGAATGCGCTTACTTTAGAAATATTTTAAAAATTAAGAAATTTATCCTTTTCATTCAAGTAAATAATTTTACAGGGGGAATTTGAAATGAAACGTAAACCGATCATTTGGCCGGCTGCGCTGGCTATGCTCGCCATCGTGACCGCGGCTTGCGGACAAGGCGGAGGAAGCGGCAGTCCGGTGGATGAAAAGCCGTCGGTCAAGGAAGAAGCGCCGCCGCAGCCAGTGACGCTCAAGCTGTATGCGGGGTGGAAAATTACGGACGAGGATTACGAGCAAATCTTTTTCAAGCCGCTGCGGGCGAAATATCCGCATATCAAGGTGGAGACGATCACTGCGTCCGGCGACATTAATATTCGCAACATGGTCGCCGCCGGCGATGTACCCGACCTGCTCATTACCGGCGTCGAAGGGATGCAGAGCCTGCTCGATCTTGGGGTAGCGCTTGACCTGCGCGAGCAGATCAAGCTGCAAAACTTCGACCTGAACCGGCTGGACCCGAGCATTTTACAGACGGTCAAAAGTTTTGGCAAAAACGGAGAAATTGTCGCGCTGCCTTATGGGATGAACTACAATGCGCTGTATTACAACAAAACGCTGTTCGACCGGTTCGGCGTCGCTTATCCGAAGGACGGAATGACATGGGATGAAGTGATTGAGCTGGGCCGGAAAGTGAGCCGCACCGACGCCGGCGTCCAATACCGGGGCCTTGCTTCCAGCAACATCGTGCGCGTCGCGTCTCCCTTTTCCCTGAACCGGTTTGATCCGGTCACCGGGAAGGCCAGCATTAACACGGAGGCATGGAAGCGGGCGTTCCAGACGTACCAGGCGATCTTGTCGATTCCAGGCAACACGACGGCGAAGAAAAACTCGGATGAGCTGAACGCGTTCCTGTACGAAAAAACGATTTCCATGTATCCGTTCATCGGGCTGTTCCACCGGATGGCCGAAGCGGCCAAGGGCGGCCTGGACTGGGATCTGGCGACCTATCCGCAGTACCCGGACAAAAAGGGACTGTACGGCGAGGCGGACGGGTACTTCCTGCTCATTTCGCCGACGAGCAAGCATCAGAAAGAGGCGTTTCAGCTGATCGGCGCCGTGCTGGACGAAAGCGCGCAGCTCGATTCCGCCAAAAAGGGCGCAAGCGTGCCGCCGCTCAGCAAAAAAGAAATTACCGACCAATTCGGCATAGATTCCGAAGTGCTGAAGGGCAAAAATGTGCAGGCGATTTTCAAACACCGTCCGGTCCCGTATCATAACAATCCGACGAAATACGACGCCATTGCCGACAGCGCGCTTAATGCCGCAGGCGTCCAATTGTTTACCAATGCGAAGGACATCAACACGCTTATTCGCGAAACGGAAGAGTCGATCAACGCGAAGGTGGCTGCGGAAGCCGGCAAGTAAGGGCAAAGCAGCCGGCCGGCGCGCAGGCGTGTCCCGAGTACGGGCAGATGACCGAAAAGGGGAGAAGGCTGGCAGCAGGTTCTGTCTGCCTCCTCGAAGTCGTCTGCGTATAGAGATTGAAAGCGGGAAAGGAGGGGATGCGACCCGGCGGGCACAGGCAGCCGCAGCGATCGGCATCCTGAACGAGCAGCGTTGAAGCACAGGCGGCTATTAGCGGCCGGATACAAGTCCAATAGGCTTCACGAGATGCGTAAGGGGAAGGAGCAGACAGCGGATAGATGCGCCCGGAATTAGGGGAAGCAGGCGCGGGCGTCCATAAGGAGGGAGTGTAATGATGAAGATGCGCTTGAAGAAGACGGCGGCCCTGGTGCTGTCGGCAGCGCTGCTAATGACGGGGATGGGCTTAGGCCCAGACTCGGCGCGGGCGGATTCCGGACCGCTGCCCGACATCAAGCCGGGCAAGCATTATATTGTGCTGACGGCCGAAAGCTTTACGGACCGGATGGGCAACTGGACGCACCCGGCGGATCGAAGCGGCAGCCCGCTTTCCAATATTATGATGGGCAAGACGGACGGTAAGAACCACAGCTCTACGCCGGCGCTGGCCAAATACGGCATTCCGACGGACGGCTTTTACAAGATGATGGTCCATTCCCGGGACTTTGCGGTCAGTCCAGGCGTGCGGCCGTTTCACCTGAAGCTGGACTCGCGGGAACCGGCCGTATATGGCGCGCACGGCAATAACGGATGGTACTGGGAGTCCAGCGGACCGCTGGCGATGATTCGCGGGGAATACGATCTGGAGGCGCTCGATTTTCGCGGCAACTATGCCCGCTTCGATATGGTCGTACTGACCGACGATCTGGACTTTACTGCCGAAGAAAGCGCGTCCGCGCTGCAATGGCTGGCCGCCAATCAGCGGTATGTGCCCGGCAGCGTATCAAACGGGGCTCCTGATCCGAATCGCCCGCCTGTCGATATAGCGCTGCGTCTGAACGGCAGCTATGTCACCTTGAACGAGGAGCCGGTGATCCGTCAAGGAACGGTGATGGTGCCGTTCGGCGAAGTGTTCGCCGCTTTGGGCGCGGATGTGTCGGTGGACGCGGCGACGTATCAGGAGACGGCCGTGCGCAACGGCCAGCGATTTCAGGTGCGGCCCGGGGAAGATATGGCCAGCGTGAACGGGAGAAATGTCTCACTCGCGCATCCGGTTATCCGGGAGCAAGGAGCGGCGTTAGTGCCGCTGGAATTTGTGCGCCACTATTTCGGGGCGCTAACAGCTTGGGACGAAGGGGGGCAAACGGCCGTGATTGTGGCGAATACACCGGCGAACGCGTATTTGTTCCGACCGGGCAGCTTTGACGAGTTGGGTACGTGGACGATGGAAAGCGGCGTGGACGGCGCTTTCGAAGGCATGCTGCTGCGGGGCGTCAACCCGAGTGGCGCGGGATCTACGCCGGAGGACGGCGATCCGGAATCGACGGAGCCGGCTGTCGCTTCGTTTCAGGTCCATCAGGCCGGTACGTACAACGTATGGGTACGCTCGCGGGATTTCGCGACCAACCAGCCGGGAACGCGCTCCTTCCATGTCGGGCTGGACGGACAGATGCTGCCTCAAACGTTCGGCACCCACGGCTACGAAGGCTTCAGATGGGCGTCAGGCGGAACCGTGGCGCTTGCGGCGGGCGCGCATACGCTGGAGCTGCACGATACGTCTGGCTTCTACGCCCGCGCGGACGCGGTGCTCCTGACGGCGGATTTGCAGGCGACCCCGCCTGAATCGTACCATTCCCTGCTGCAGCTCGCTGTGCCGCTCGGAGCAGAAGCAGAGCGTTTTCCGGCCTGGGCGCTGAGCGACGCCGCGCCGACTGCCAGTACGACGATACAAAACGACCATACCAAGGTCGTCTTCTACAAGGTGCCGACGGTAAACGGCCAAGTGGTGCAAAATGAAGTGTATGCCAAGTCGGAGGGAGTGTGGATCAAGACGAAGGACCGCTCGGAGGAGCTGGGTTATGTCGTACTGGCGGCCGATGCGGCTTCGACGGTGTCCACATCACAGGACATGTATATGTTCAGGAGCCGCTACAGTACGGCTGCCGCTCAGCAGAAAGGGTATGCGGGCACCGATCTGTATAAGTCCGGCCGGATCAACTGGTTCATTCCGCTCGACTACACGACGACGCCGGAGGGCGGAGTGGAACTGCTGTTCGACCAGCCTTTGGCGGATTTCAGCGCGAGCTGGCAGCTGGAGGGCAACCATCCGGCGCCCAAAGTAACGGTGGACGCGACCTTCCACGAGGCGGGGAGCTATTCGATCGGCGCTTGGGAAGGCCGGGAATTTACGGATGACCGCTATTCGTTCGCCCTGGCGCCTTACCGGGTGCTCGGCAAGCGTATTGCGCCCGAGGCGGGGCTGATGACCGAGCAGCATTTGTTTACGCCGATGGGCACGATTACCCTTGGCCCGGACAACAGCTATGCGCCTGGCCGCCCGGTAACGAAGGGAATCGCCGCCGAGCCGTCCTGGATTCCGCTGCGCTGGGTGTACGGCAATAACGGCGCATTCGGGATCACGATGCGCGGCACCGGCTACAGCCCGCGCGGGTCGATCTTCGCTCCGGTGCTCGGCTCGCCGGAAGCGAACTTTGCCGCTGAGCAAAGCTACACGCTCCAGTACCGCGTGATCAGCCGGGTGGCGGACTGGTACGATACGTATAAGCTCGTGGCCCGGGATCTGTTCGGCGTCCACGATTACCGTCAAAACGTCACGAGCACGCTGAACGACGCGATCTTCAATGCCCGGCAACTGATGCTGGACGATCATTTCGGCGGCTGGGACCCGTACGACAAAGCCCACTATAATATGGAAGGCAAAAATACGACTTCGTCGGCGAACCCGATGCAGGCGCTTCAGGACTATTTGCTGACGGAGGACAAGGAGATTCTGACCCGCCGGGCGATTCCGACTCTGGCGAATTTGCTGACCCGCAAAGGGCTGCACTTCAACCGGACGAACGATGAGGGCGGTGTTCATCAGGTCGGCGATGTGCCGAAGCCGATCGGCGATCCGATCAGCGGGTACAATCTGAATGTCGTCGGCGGCTTGTACGAAATGACCCGCGGCGCCGTGCCGTATTTGTACGAATACGGTCTGCAGAAGGGGATGTCGTCGGTCACGAACTCGTACGGCTCGATCCCTGCCTTCGCCAACAATTTGGCGCTGTATAAATATACCGGCGATCCGGCGTATTTGACGCAGGCCCGTCAGCAGGCGCAGCAGTATGTGACCAATGTCGTCTACCAGCCGCAAACCGAGCCGATAAACTGGTCCAGCTTTATCTATATCTCCTACTACCCGAACCTCGCGTCCTTGCTGGATTTGTATGAAACAACCGGCGATCTGCAGGATCTGGCGGTGGCGGAGCAGGTAGCCCGCTGGCTGGTAACGACGCTGTGGGTGCCGGGAATCGACGGCGCGAAGCTGAACCAGCCGGTTACGGTCAATGATATCAATCAGATGAAAAGTGTTTTCCATTATGGCAATGAAGGCAACCTGAATTTCTGGTGGCATGGCGATCAGCAGGAGCGGATCGGCCGGCCGACGGGCGATCCCGGCAATTTGGCAAGCAATGTGCGGATCGAGCAGCAGATGACGCAGGAGCCGGCATGGATTCCGTCACGCGTCGGACTTGGTCTGGAGCAGGCGTCTACCTTCGGCCGCAGCTCCAACATTATTATGTCGAGCTGGGTCGGCGATTTGCTGCGGCTGTCCGAATATACGGGCGATACGTATTTTGCCGACACGGCGCGCAACGCGATTGTCGGCCGGTTCGCCAACTATTCCGGCTACTACCAGAATACGTTCTCCACGTTCCAACAGCAGGCGGATTACCCGCTGCTTGGGCCGGACTACACGGGCATCTACTGGCATCATTTGCCGCCGTTCCTGGCGATGCTGGAGGATTTCCTGTTCAATCAGACCCTTCTCTGGTCGGAAGGACGTATCTCCTTCCCTTCGCTGCGCCAGCAGGGATACGCCTACTTTAATTCGAATCAGTATGCTCATGAACCGGGGCAGTTTTTCGGAGAGCAGGGCATGTGGCCCTGGCTGGACGAGGGCATTGTCACGACGGACAGCATCCAGATCGACTGGCTGGCGTCGCGCAAAAATGGCGTGCTCGGCGTCGCGCTGCTCAACGAAAGCGCGGACAGCGTCACAGCCCAGGTGTATCTGGGCAGCAAAGTGCCCGGAGGCGGCAGCTATTCCGGCAAGGTGGAGCTGTATGAGCCGAACGGCGGCATGACGGAAGTGGATGTGGTTCAAGGCAGCTTTGCAGTGACGATCCCGGGCAAGAGCCTGCGCGCAGCGATATTACGCATCCCTGGCGTCCAGGAGCCTGCCTTTGCCCGGATGAGCTATGTGCTGGATGGAAACCCCGACCTCGGGCAGACCGTATCCGAGCACGCGTACGGCAAAGCGATGGTGCTCCAGATGAGCCCGGAATCGTATTATGCCTATGTGTATATGACGGATAAGCCGGATCAGACGCAGAGCGTATCTTTCTACTACCGGATCGGCAACGGCCCGGAGCAGGTAGAGACGACAAACGTATATCCGTACGAGGCGATTATCGAGGTGCCTGACAGCTCGAAGAGCTTCACGTACCGGCTGGAGGCAACGACTGCAACCGGCATCCGCAGCATCGCCGGAGGCACGATTACGCCGCTGGTGACAGCTGGCGGAGGCTCGGAGTAAACGAACAAAGCCCCCGATTCTTCGCGATTGCGAAGGAGATCGGGGGCTTTTGTTCGTTGCGTGCGCTTACAGGCGGCTCGCTTTTCGGTACTGCGACGGGGTTGTTTTCTCATTTTTGACAAAAACGCGGTTCAAGTAAAAGCCATTTTGGTAGCCGCAGCATTCGGAGATACTGTCGATCGTCATACGCGTTTCGAGCAGCAGCGTTTTCGCTTTTTCCAGACGCAGCGAGGTCAAGTAACGGAGTGGTGTTATCCCGTAGCAAGAGCTGAACCGCTTGGTCAGCTGCGCCGGCGAAATGCCGAGATCGGCCGCGACCGTCCTCAGGTTCAATGGCGAGAACGCATGCTGCTGAATCAGCAACTGCGCTTCCTGCATCAGCGGGTCGGTGTGGCTGCTTTTGGACGAAATGCTCTGAATGAAGCCTTCGCCAAGCTCCTCGCAGTAAAGCAGCCATATATCCAGACAATAGTGAGAGTATTGCGGCAAGCTGATATCGGAAGGCCAAGATTGCCACTTGCGCATCAAATTGTAGTTATGGGTAAGACGGCTTGTGTCAAACAGGCTGATTTTTCCGGTCGGCAGCACGCTTTCATCATGGGGAGGCCCTCCGTCCGCGGGACGCCAGGTCAATTCGAAGTAGTAGAACGTAAGGGGCGTATTGATCACCCGGCGAAAGGGGACGCCCGGTGGACAAAGCACCAGATCGCCGAATGTCGCGGAGCCTTTTTGGTCGCCGATCTCATAATAAAACGAGCCCGACTCGATCGCGAACATGACCCAAATGTCGTATGTATCCTCATATAGCAAAAAACGTTCTTTCTCAAGCCAGTAGACGCTGAATTTCACACGCGGATGCAGGCCGGAGAGCATCGTTTTTCCCATCTTCGCGCCTCCTCTGTCCATGTTGTGCAGCAAAGTGAAATCCCTTTCATTATAAAGCAAAACGCTGTCTTCTCCAATGCTAAGTTTGGGATTGCTTGGAAGGATCGACTCCTTGCTTTGGCGAGCTTTCTTCCCAGAAAAGGATAGCTTGCTTTCCTGCCCCCTTGCCGGCAAAGACCGGGGGTGTATTGTTCATTTTATGTGGCAAACATCAAACCGAGGTATGGCGCGTTATCGCTGGTCCGGGTGTCGATATTTGTTCGTACACGATGTTCAAGATGCATTGGATTTAATGGCTTCTATTAGTTACAACAACAATGGATGCTATAAAATATTGATTAACAAATCGAACATAACGGAAGATTTCTTCGAGCTAAAAACCGGACTTGCAGGTGATGTACTGCAGAAATATGCGAACTACAAGGTTAAGCTCGCTATTGTTGGAGATTTCGATAAGTATAACAGCAAAAGCTTGAAGGATTTTATTTATGAGTGTAACAATGGCAAACAGGTATTCTTTTTAAAAGATAAACAGGAAGCACTTCACGCTCTTCATAGTAACAATTAATTGCCATTATAAATGGAGAACTGTATCAGATAGTTAAATATCAAGCGACGGCTGCCGTTACGGCTGCTTTTTTTTCTCATAGAGTCACTCATGGGGCTATCGTGAAGAGCAAACCAATGTAACTTGCTTAGACGACCACACCGTTACAATTAATGGTCATAAGCTCGATGTCAGAACAGATACGTATGATTGGAGACGGAAAAAAGGCTCAACGGCCGGGGCCGCCCATCCGCGCTAGGAGCAGGTGATCTGAAACGTCAGCGGAAGATTTACTTCCTCTAATCGATTCGTACAGCTGCAAAGTAGGGCAAAGCGGAAGAAAAACTGCCGTTATTTCTTGAAAAAGAGGCCGAATGAGGTCAGGTAGGGAGGGATAGCGGAAGTAAAGCTTCCGCTATCCCTTATTTATGCGTATACTCTCAGTAATAAAGGAAATGAAACTTCCGCTATCACACAGTCAAAGGGAGCGGGGCGGTCCGATTGATGCTCCGGCATTTACTGCTGGGCCTCCGACACGGCTACGATCATCGCGCTGACCGTCCATTCTCCACGCTTGATGTTCTCGCTGCCCGTCCAGATGCCGGTAATCGTCGCCTGACCGGGCTTCAGCTTCATCCCGGTGAGCACGATCGTTTGCCCGCCCTGCACGACGAACGCTTTATCGTTGTCGACTGCCGAGATGGTGCAGCGGAAACGAACCTTCACGTTTTTGTAGCTGCCCAGCTCGGCCAAGTTAATCTCCGTAAAGTCGGGCTTGATCCGGCTGAACGCGAATTGGCCGCTGCGGTATTCGTACAGCGATATCCGTCCCGCTCCTTTACCGGTATCGTTGTCGACGGCCAGGACGCCCGGGCGCTCCTCTTGGTAGCCGTCGGCTTCGAAATCGAACAGCTTGCGCAGCCCGGACGACGTGTAGTCGTAGGCGATGTACCGGGAGGCGCGGTCCGCCGAGGCCGCTTGCAGCAGGAGTGCCTGCGCTCCTTGCTGGGCGGGGCTCTCCGCCGCTCGCAGCTCCTTGATCTTCGTGTTTTTGTCCAGGGACGCTTCCAGCGTGTCCACGGTTTTATCGCCCTTCATTCGGACGAGCACGAGCTTGTTATCGGCAGTAATCCCGGCGGCGTATACAAGCGCGCCGAACTGGGACTGGCCCGTTACGACGCTCGAGAATGCGGCGTCCGGCAGCGCCTTTTGCAGCAGATGCTTCGGATCGGCCGTTGCCCAAGCGAGCTCGGCGTCTTTCAGCTTTGCGGACGTATCGCGGTAAGTGCCGAGCGTCTCGTACAGAGCCACAGCCTCGGCAAATTTGCCGGCGCTAACGAGCTGATCGGCGGCCGCAAGCTGACTTTTGTAGCTGTCCTGAATCAGCTTTAACGATTTGGAGCCGGATACGGCCCAATCCTTGGCCGCTTCGAATTGCTTGGCCGTCTGGAAAAAGGTAGCCCAATCTTTAGCCGCCTGCTGGGCGGACAGCCGGCCAAACACGACCTGCTCGATTTTCGGAAGCAGCCAGTCCGCCTTTCTGCCGTATGGCTCGTACAGCTTCTTCAGCCGGCCGCCCTCGTTGAATAAATCGGCGAGTCCTTTCTGGGCGTTCCATGTGTCGAGGCGGGCTGCATCGTAGGGCGTCAGCAGGGTGCGGATCTTCTCGTTTTTTTGCCGTTCTCCGCCGTAAAAATCCGCGGGCAGCAGCATCAGGGCGATGGCGGGCTCGTCCGAAAACGTCTTGCCCGCGATCCCGGTGCGGATCTCGTTCTCCGCCTTCTCCGCGGCGCGTGCCAGCGCATTCGCCAGCCTGTCCTCGATGTCGTCCGCGGCGGCAAATTCCGCGAAGCTTTCGGCAATGAGACCTACCTCGGCAAGCGCCGCCTTTTTTCTCTCCCCGTATTCGGCATATACGCCAAGCAGCGCTTGAAGCTCGCCGTTGCGATCCGCGCTTTGGATTCGACCGGCCAACTGGCTGAGCTCGTGCCGGATGGCGGTCACGGGCTTCAACTCGTCCGCCTTTTGCGTTATATCGGTATCTTTGTAGCTGATCCACCGGTTCTGCACGACTTTGGCTGCGTATAATTCCGCCTGCACCCAGTCCTGTTCTGCGTACAGCAGGAGCGCCCGCTCATAGTCTTTCACCTTCATGTAGCCGTTGTACAGCTTGCAGGCCGCAACGCCGAGCAGAACGAGCATGAGGACGAATGCGGCTGCCCGCAGACGTAAGGCGTTCCTATAGGATAGGGTAAGTTGCATAACATCTTATTCCTTTCTAAAACATTCCCTGGAAATCGGGATCGACGGCGTAACGGGTCTGGGCCGTTTCTTTGCATTTCGCATACAGCTCGTTGCGCTGCTGGACCGGCGTATCCGCCAGGAGCTTGCATAACCGATGAAACCTTTCCCTTGGCAATTCGTCTAAGTAATCAATGATGAAGCGAGGGTACATCTGTACATATTTTTTCATGCGCAGAGCGCTGCCGGCCATCGAGACGAGAAATTCCCGGCCGCCCTCCATCGCTTCGATTTGCGGACGGAAGGCGACGACATAGTCTAGCGCACTGTGCCGGACCAGCTGCCTGTTCACTTTGACCGCATCGCGCATGTACAGGACGAATTCCGGATCGAACTTTTTCGGGACGAGCGGGTCGAGCTCCAGCTCCATGTCTTTACGGATGTAGAAGCGGCGCAGGCAGGCGATTTTACGCTGTTTGATGGACTCGTTGTTTAACAAATATCCGATCTCCCGGAGCTTCTCATACGCCTCCTTCGGATGGTTAGCGCTCATATCGCCGTCGGCCTCCTGCAGGTCGGCCCGGATTCCCTTGAGGATAGCCGGGGTATGATCGACGAGCACCTCATGGAACCGGTACAGGTCGGCGTAAGGTTTGTATCGTTGGCGGAGAAGAAAGAGCAGGGCAAGGAACGCGGCTCCTCCGATCCCGGCGGCGGCGATCTGCATCCAATCGTTCGCCAGAACGACGGCCAGCGCCACAAGAGCGACCGCGCCGAATGCTTCCGCCATCGGCAGCACCCGGTTCAGGGAGGCGATATAGCGGGCGACGGGGATGAACTTCCCGGTTGCCCCGCATTCCTTGCAGCGATCGTCGAACAGGACCGAGTAGGCTCCGCACTTTTTGCAAGTTTTTAAACGCTCGAAGGCGCAGGACGTGTTCCTGCTCGGGCGGAATTGGACGGCGAGCTTAGTCTGCATGGGCGCTGTCCCCCATCTTCAATCGGTTGATCAGGGAGGAATCGATCTGCTCGCGGGTTATCGCTTTTTTCTTATAGGCGTGATAAAACGCCCATTTTACTAGAAGGTATATCGCTGCGGCGATCAACAGGATGTAAGTCAGCATAGTCGGTCTACTCTCCCATTCTTTCAAATTGTGCGTTTATCCGCCCGCAAGCGGATCGGATTGGCAGAAAACGATGGAAATTGTCGCTTCTAGAGGGTATCATAAACTTGTAAATTCTAGCATTCCGACCCATTTCGACACACATTCATTGTACTATCTGTCCGCACGTTTGACCACTTCTTTGCCGGACCGCCATGATTGCGATACATTTATAGAGGTAGAAATGAGTTTCAAAACCTTACAACCAGCTCTGCAACTAGCGAAGACTTACACGGGGGTGCGAATCGTGAACAAATTAACCAAACACGGCATCGGGTCGGTCCTTGCCTCCATCCTCATCGTTCTCCTGATCCTGGGGACAAGCCCGGCAGCCGTATACGCGGCGGACGCTGATCAGAAGATGGACGCGGTGCTCGCCATGGACGCAAGCACTTCGATGAACGACAGCGACAGAAACAAAGTGGCCAACGAAGCGATGAAGCTGTTCGTCGATATGGCCTCGATCAGCGGCGACAAAATCGGGGTGCTTTCGTATACCGACCAGGTCATGAGAGAAAAAGCGCCGCTTACGATCAACTCGGCCAAAGATAAAGAGGAGCTCAAATCGTTTATCGATCAGCTGTCGAGAGGTCCTTATACCGATATCGCCGTCGGGGTAGCCGAAGCGGTCAAAATATTGGAGCGGGGCAAAGATCCCGGCCGTCATCCGCTGATCGTGCTGCTCTCGGACGGAAACAACTCCTTGAACAAGGAACGTACGCAGCAGCAATCCGATCAGGAGCTTCAGGCCGCCGTGAAAAATGCGAAGGATCTCGGCATCCCGATCTATACGATCGGTCTGAACGCGGACGGGCAGCTGAACAAGGACGTGCTGGAGAGCATCTCGAAGGAAACCGGAGGCAAGTCGTTCGTTACGAGCACGGCGGACACGCTGCCGCAAATTTTAAGCGAAATATTCGCCAACCATCTGAAGCTGAAAGTCGTGCCGCTCACCGGTTTTACCGCAAACGGCGATTATCAGGACGTTATCGTCACGATCCCGAACGCCAATGTGATGGAAGCGAACATCTCGATCATGTCGGGCAAGCCGGTCGAGGTGAAGCTGTTCGACCCTTCGGGGCAAGAGCGAAAGGTGCCGTCGGACGGCGTCGTTTATTCCAAGTCGGCCGCTTACTCGCTCGTGAAGCTGCTGAAACCGGCGCTAGGCGACTGGAAGCTGCAAATTAAAGGGGTCAGCCAGGACAAAATCAACATCAATCTCGTCTACAACTACGATCTGGAGCTGGTTGTGAACGGGCTGCCTCAGACAGCGAAGAAAGGCGATTCGATCCAGGTGAACGCGCTGCTTCAGTCGAACGGGCAGCCGGTGGCGGATGCGGAATTGTACAAAAACTTGAAATCGGTCCTGCAGCTCACCGATCTGGACACGAAGCAGACGAAAGAAGTGCCGCTGACGAACAGCGGCAAAGATTTTACGGGATCGTTCACGATCGCGGATAGGCACAACTACGAAGCGAAAGTGCGTGTAGAGGATTCGAGCTTTTTCCGGGAAACCGCGCCGGTAACGATCAACGCGAAAGGAGCATCGGGCCAGCAACCGGCCCCGACCCCTACGACTCCTGTGGAGCCGGCCGAACCGGCCAAGCCGTTTCCATGGGTTATGGTGATCGGCGGAGCGGTTCTCCTGATCGTGCTGCTTGCGCTGGGCCTGTTCATTTTGAGCAAGGTGAAGCAGGCGAACAAAGGCTTTTACGGCCAGTTGGTCATCGAGATTATCGACGAGGATACGGGGGAGCGCTCCAGTCCGCAATACAGGAAGCTAAACGCCTTCAAGGGCAAAGTGAAGCTGCATCAACTGCTTCAGCTCGCGCCCGAATTCGCGGAGACGGACAAAATCGTATTTACCCCGGGCAGCGACTCGGTGTTTATAATAAGTCAGACGGATTGCCTGGTCGAGAAGTCGGGCAGAGCGTTCGACGTCACGAAGCCGAAGGAGCTCAAAAACAACGACCGGATCAAAATTACGCTGCAAAACGTTCATAAGTCGATTTGGCTCGACTATATTCATTAATTCGGATTACACCCATTAGGAGGAACCTACCATGAAGGCAGTCGTCAAAGAGCATATCGAGCAGTTGGACGTATCCAAGGGCGGCGGGATCGTCAGCGACAAGATCCGGGTCGACACGATCGACAACCCGATGCTGGTCATCGGACTCGGCGGGACGGGCATCGACGCGCTGCTCCGCTTGAAATACCAGATCAACCGCAGATTCAAGCTGCCGGAAGATCCGATCTCGAAGAAAAAGCAGGACAAGCCGGACAACGTCGAATTTCTCGCGTTCGAGACGAACGAGCACGACCGGAACAAAAAATACCGCGGCATCGGGCTTGACCCGCTGACCGAATACGTGCTGCTGTCCAACCCCGAGGTGGGCGGCCTGCTTCAGAACCGGAGCCTGCTTGAGCCTCATGTGAAGGACTGGCTGTCGCCGGAGCTGCTGATCACCGACGGCATCAACGGAGCGTCCGGCATCCGGCAAGCCGGAAGACTGCTGCTGTTTACGAAGATCGTCCAGGTCGTGCAGGCGATCGAGAAGAAAATCAAAGCGCTATCCGTCGGCACGAACAAAAAACTGATCGTCTTCCTGCTGACAGGGCTGTCGGGCGGCACTGGAAGCGGCTGCTTCCTCGACATCGCCTACATTACGAGAGGGCTCATCGAGCGCGACTACGGCGACTCCGGGGTGGACAAGATCAATATGTTCGGCTATCTGTTCATGCCGGACGTCAACCTGTCGAACAAGAGCATCTCCGATCATACGCGGGAGTACATCAAGAAAAACGGCTACGCCGCCCTCAAAGAGCTCGACTACTGGATGAACGTCAACGAGCGCAACGAAAGGTTCAAGCAGCAGTACGGCAGCATTTTGTCGGTGAATTCTCCGGTCGCACCGTTTAACTTCGCGCATCTGATCTCGGCGACCAATCTCGAAGGGACGCTGCTCGAGAACGGCTACGATTACTGCATGAACGTGACGGCGGAGAAGATCACGACCTTTATGGCCAGCGAAGAGAAGCAATCGGGCGAAGAATTCGCCATTCACGACTATATGAGCAACATTCATACGAACATCGCCCAGATGCCGAAGCAGTATGCGGCCAACTATCAGTACAACGTCATCGGGGCTTCGTCGGCCGTGCTGCCGATCGAGGAGATGACGACGTTTCTCGCCTACCGCCTGTTTAAAAAGATGGAGGGCATGTTCGACGCCGCTCCTTCCCAGGAAGACGTGGAAAAGCTGGCGCGCAAGCTCGAGATCGACCCGGACTCCGTGCACCGGGAGTTCAACAAGCGGGTGCCGGAGCCGATTCCCGGCTACCAGAACAGCGAGCGGCTGAGCTACAACAACGTCATTAAGCAGCAGGTCGTCAGCATCGATACCGAGCTGGAGCAAAGCTTCCTGTCCCGCGCGCGGGAAGAGTATATCAAGTCCAAGAAGCAGCTTCCCGGAGCGTGCCTCGAACGGTTCACCGAGCAGATCAACCGGATGTTTTTGAATCCGGAGCAAGGGCCGTTTTACGCGTCGCGGGCCATTTTCTCGAATAAAGGCTACAGCCTGCTGAACCTGATCAGCTCGTATATCGAGGCGCTGAAGGAGAACGTGTACCGGATTCCCCAGGACGTCGAGGCGGCCAAGACGAGCGCCGGCCAGAAGCTGGGCGACGCCCGGAGCGCCTTCATCTCGCGCGACAAGAAGAAGGACGCCTACATCGAGGCGAAAATCCAGGAGTATCTCCTGTACGCGGACCGCGAGCGGATGGAGCAGATGATCGAGTTTTACGAGGATCTGTACAACCTGCTGAACGACCAGAACTCGCGGATTTATTCGATTTTTACGGAAATCTTGAACGCCCTCAACCGGATCTTCGAGAAAAACGGCGACATCCTGATCAACGGGGACGAGCAGGTCGACCACAAAGGCAATAAAACGTACTTTTGGAACGTCGTTAACGTGCCGGACATCGAGAAGCTGATCGGACGGATGATGGACGACAAAAATGCGGGCGATCTGATCCGCGACTTCACCGGCGAGCTGCTGCGCAAGACGAACCAGTGGATCCGGGAGCAGGATATTGACATCGTCGGCTCGATCTCGGAATTTTTGACCGACCAGTTCGGCGAGCTGATTACCCGTTCGATGGAAGATTTCCTGGCGATCAAGTACGGGCAGGATGAATCGATCGAGAAGGTGATCGAGCGGATTATCGCCAAGCGGCTCGACGACGAGGCGATTCCCGTCTTCCACCTGAGCAACAGCGCGGGCAGCTTCCATTTCCCGGAATGTGGATTCGTATCCGTGCCGGCCGATGCTCCGAACATTTTCAAGGGCGTGAACGGCTTCAAGGAGCTGGCGCTCGGCAAGACGAAATTCACGATCAAGGAAAGCCGGGTCAAAAACCGGATCTTCTGGCTGAATACGAAAAACGGCGTTCCTCTGTTCGCCTATTCCCCGCTGAAAGTGCTGGAGGAAAGCTATGAGAAGACGATTCTCGAGCCGGAAGGCGTCGGACGCCACCTCGTGCAGACGGAGAAGACGAACTGGACGTATCTGCCTTCGCCAATCCCGGAGAAGTCGTGGGGAGACGTGTATGTCAACTCCCGCGTCCGAACATACAACCACGATGTCCGGACGTTGTTCGGCAAGGCGGTATCGTTCGGCTGCATCGCGGAGAAGTCCGGCACCGCCAATACGAGCAGCCGGTTCGAATGCTACATGACGAAACCGTTCGATATTCAGGCGTACACCGCGCAGTACCCGATGCAGCTGGAAGGCGGGAAGATCAACTTCGGCGAGCTGAAGCGATGCATCGCGGGACTCAAGGAGCTGCTCCAAAACGGAATCGAACGCGTGGAGACGAAGGACATCTTCAACAGCACCTCGGAGGAGATGGCCAAGGAAAACCTGGTCCGTTCGCCGGAGATGATCGAGCGTCTGCGCAAGGAAGTGGCGAAGTACGAGCAGATCCGCGCCAAAATCGCCGAGCTGGAGACGGTGCTGAATTCGCACCAGGACGAGGAGAAGCTGCTGGACCGGTTTATCGAGGCGATGTATACGAAGACGATTATGAAGCGGGGCGCCCAGTACGTCTACGACCACGACGCGGATGAGGATACGTGGGAACCGTTCGTCAATTTGATGAAAGTGAACAAGTTTTACGAGTTCGTCATCTTCGAGCAGATGCGGGGGCTTGATGCCAAGCGGCAGGCGCTCTTGCAGCGCAAGGCGTCCAAACGGAGTGAGCAGATGACGGCGTCGGACGACATATCGGGACTGGTCGCAGCCCTGAAGGAAATGGCGGCCGCGTACCAGGAGTCGAAGTCGGCGCTTGACTACGACCGGGGCGATTACGCTAACGGAGAAGAGATGTACCGGTTCTACAAGCAGGTTGCGGCGAAAGTGAGCGATATGCTGAGAACGGTGCAGTAACGGCGGCACAACTTACAGCGAGTGGAGGTAGCGCGCGTGAAGGAGAGACTATGGGCATTCGCCGGCGAATTCGACGCCCGGGCTGACAAGCTGGCGTATGAGAACGACGGACAGCGAGGCATTCATCACCCGCTCGTCTTTGCCTTTATCGGAGACAAGAGTCTGGATGCGCTGACCGCTGTGTACGAGTGGAACGAAACGAAGTGGAGCAACAGCAGAGGCGTCGTTTATTTGCATCTGTATACGGAGAAGACGCTGGAGCGGGACAATGTGTTCGGCTTCCGTCTCGATGCCCCAATCGCGGACCGCAAGACGGTCAGGCCGGAGCTTCACCGCCGGTTTCACGACGATTCGGTTAAGCTGGCGGAGCTGAACCGCACCGTCCGGCAGCTCGGTACCCGGCTAGCGGAGTTCGGCCGTGTCTACGCCTCATTCCAGCAGGTGAATATCGCAGTCGTGACGATGGCGGACGATCCGTGCAATGTCGTATTGCCGGAAGTGGCGCTGCTGCTTAAGGCGGTGCTTGGCGAGTCGTTCCAGCAAATCCAGACCGATCTGCACGGATTGATCCGGGAGAAGCAGGGGAACGGGGATTTTGCTTACTCCGCTTCGGTTAGCGTAGCTTTTATGCGGGAGCTGGAGCGGATTCAGGACCGCCGTTACAGCTTCAGCGCGCCGCTGCAGGTGACGGAGGACGGCATCCGGCTGCTGGTTGAGCACAAGGAGGCGCCGCTGTTCGATCTCGTTTATCTGCTCAGCGACAAAAACGAACAAGGTCTCTTCGTCGAAGGCAGCATGGAGGCGAACTACGAAATCATTTGCAGCCTGTGCCTCTTGAAAAACCGGAAGACGGCCGCTGAAACGGACCGCAGACTGGAGACGTATAACAATCAGCATTACAAGCAGCATATCGGTTCCGGCAGCGGGGGCGGCGGCGTCTACTCCACGGCGGGCTTCTCCAAAGTAAAGCGCCCGAACAAGGCGATCGCGCTGACGGTGCTGCATCATCTGACTCAATCGGTTACCGGGCTGCTGAAGGAGCGGAGCAAGATCGACCGCAAGACGGCCGTAGAGCTGCTTCAGGCCGATTCCGCTTCGATCGAGCGGAGAACGGAGACGCTTATGCCGGAACGTGGCAAGCTCGAGGAGATGAACGCGCTGCTGGCTTCGCCGGTCTCCTTCGACGAAGTGAAGTCGATGACGCTTGCGGAAGCGGAAGAGGCCATGTACGGCCGGCATGCGGGGAATTTTTTCCGAGAGCAGTTCGCGGATAGGGCGCAGCGGAAGCTGGAGCAGCTCGATCTGGAGCGGGAAGGCTGGGAAGCGCTCGAGCGGAACATCATCGGCAACCCGCGTTTCGGCGTATACGCCGCCTATGCCTGGACGAACGAGAAGGAAGATGCGGCCGTCGTGTACCAGGAGCTGCGGCAGACGGTCAAGGAAACGGCGAAGCAGCTGGAGGAAGGGCGGCACAGGCTCGAGGCGCTCCTCGGGGAATCGGTCGATATGCAGCCGTTCCGCCGCGTGCCTTTTATGAAGAAAAGCACACTTAAGCATTTTAGCCGTTACTTGTTCGAACACGTCTACGGCGAGCGGCTGGAGCTGCTGTATCTGGAAATGAAGCTGGCGCTGCTGAGACGGTACGAGGCGGTGCTGGTCCGGCTGCATGAGCGGGTAAGCCCGAGGATCGAGCAGCTTCACGAGCTGGAAAACCGGATCCGCGAGGTTAGCCGGCAAAGCGTATCGGAAGCCGACGATTATCTCGGACGCAACATATCGGAATATTACGCTTCGGTCGTCCAAGGCGTTATCAAAGATTTGCAAGGCAAACGCGGCGACGAGTTCTGGTTCGAGGACCGGTATATCGGCGGGGAAGCGATCCAGTTCAAGGAAGGCGCGGAGCCTTTCCTGGAGAGGCTGATCGAGCTGTGCCGAAGAGAGGTGTTTCTGTACGAGCCGTTCCGCGAGTCGTTCGAGGATGAGCTGATCCGCAGGGCGAACGTCACCGTCCGGTTCGACGACCGGGATCAGGTGCTGTCCAAGGAGCAGTTGTTCCGAGATTTGTACGATACGCTGAGGCAGCGGGCAGCCGTTCATCTCGACGTATACAACTATACGCAAAAGCACCGGTACGAGGAGCATTACTTTTTCGGCGATGCCGACAGCGAGTTTATCCGGTACGCGTTCGAGGTGGACCGGGACAGCCGGACGCACAAGCTGGGCTGCGTGCACGAGAACCGCAACAGCGGCATCGAGAAGCTGATACTGATGGGCGGCTTCCGGATCGAGGACCTGCTTGTGTTCCGGAACGGCAGGAAGTATTATGACAGCTACCGGGAGAACGGGTATCAGTTCCACGCCGTGCAGTTGGACTAGAACAGGTTGTGCGGCTGGGGGTGGCTGTTGGCGGGGGAACGTTCCGGCCGATTGAAGAGACTGGCCGGTTTGCCGGACGGCTTTTGCGGCGATACCCGCTGGAGATAGCGTCCAGTCGCCCGTGCTGCGAATGCCCGGCGGAGAGCCGCCAGCCGCCGGTTGCTCCCCGGGTTCTGGAGCCAAGAGGCAAGAGCCAAGAGCCAAGAGCCAAGAGCCAAGAGGCAAGAGGCAAGAGGCAAGAGCCGAAAGCTCAAAGCCCAAGCCCAGTGCGCAGATAACAGTCTCTAGCAACTCTTATTTTAGGTAAAATAACTCGTCCTTCCCGAATACGAGTCTTTAGCAGCTCTTATTGTGGGGTGTTTCTGCCGGATAGGGGGATTTTGCCTAAAATAAGAGTCGCAAACATCCGCTAAATGGCGCGTGTTCCGAGAAATCGCGAAAATAAGAGTCGCAAACATCCGCTAATTGGCACGTGTTCCGGGATGCGCGAAAATAGGAGTTACAAACGTCCGCTAATTGGCCTGTGTTCCGGGATTCGAGATAATAAGAGTCGCCAACGTCCGCTAATTAGCACGTGTTCGGGGTTTCGCATAATAAGAATCTTGCAAACGTCCACTAATTAGCTTGAGGTCCAGGGTTGTGAAATTTCGCCAAAGGGGGGAGTCGGACGGTGTACCAACGGAAAGTGAATGTGCTGCTGCTCGTATGCAGTCTGATCGGCGGGCTGGCCGGATTCGCGGTTGGAGAAGTCATACTCGCCGAGTGGGAGGGCCGGATTCCAAACGCGCTGCTGATGGGCGCTTATTTCGGCCAGCTGGCGCTGTGGATCGGCCTTATGTGCCTGATCGCCGAGCTGGTGTCTCCGAAGCTGAACGGCAAAGGCTGGCGGCTGCGGTATGCGAAGGACGGCTGGAAGCTGCTCGTTCCCGCGACGCTAGTGCTGCTGCTCGTGTCGGGCGCTTTGCTCCAACTGGTGTACGGTCTGCATCTGGGCGGCTTCAAGCCCGCACAAAATATTGTCGTCGCGATCGATGTGTCGGAGAGCATGAAGGAAACCGATCCGAACCGTGAAAGTTTCCGCGCAGCCAAAGAGCTTGTACAGACGATGAAGCCGAGCAAACGCGTCGGCGTACTGACGTTCAGCGATCAGGCCGAGCTGCTTCAGCCGCTTACGTCCGTCTCGAGCCAAGCCGCGAAGGATACGGTCATCGGCAAGCTGGACAGCTACGGTCCGCCGATCGGCGGCACGAATATCGAAGCAGCGCTGGCCATGGCGATGGAGCAGATCGAAGCCGATCAGACCGATAAGCGCAGAAGCATGGTGATCCTCATCTCGGACGGTTACAGCGACGTCGATCTGAATCGGGCGCTTCATCCGTATACGAGCAACCAGATCATCGTGAATACGGTTGGCGTCAAATCGCAGGACGTCCAGGGCAACGAACTGTTAAGGAATATCGCATTGAGGACGGGCGGCGAGTACCACAGCGTCGATGACGTCCAGAAGCTGACGAACGTATTTGAGCAAATTTACAGGGCGAATCAGAGCTGGCATCTGGTCGGCGAACGGACCGGACCGGCCGCGGGCAGTCTCCTGTACGCATTAGAACGGATCGTCATCGTGGCTGTAATCGGACTGCTGATCGGCTTGTCGCTCGGCATTATATTCGATAACCGCTTTCTGGCGCGTTCCTTCTCCGCCGGTGGGGCGTTAGCCGGACTGTTGGCCGGGCTGATTCTCGAGCAAGGGCTGCAGAGCGGCGATTTCCCTTTCTGGGCCGTACGGGCTGCCGCCGATCTGACGCTTGCCGCCGTGCTGTCGCTGGCTACGCTGCTTATCCCGTTCAAGGAGAGCCGGGGAGCCGAAGAATCGGGAAATGGCCCGTTCAGCCGCTTCCGGAAAAACACAGCCACCACTTTCGGGCAGCAGCAAGGGAACGTGAATAAGAGGTTCAGATAAACAGCTGACTGACTATACAAGTTGAACTCACTGTACTCCATGGATAAGCAGCATGTATTGAGGAACCTACTTAGTTAAAAAGCGATATATATAAAGTCATCTCTCCAAGAAGGAGGAACGCGCGGATGCAATGGAGCGACGAGCTGTCCGGGACAAGCCGGATCACCGAGATGCGTCACCGGGTACAAGGCAGCAACGAGAGTGTGTTGACGTGGAAATGGCCGGCGGGTATTGACTTCGTCTATGTGTACCTGTTCCCGGCCGAGGCGGAGCAACCTCCGCAGCAGCGGCCGCCGGCTGCGATGAAGCTGTATACGCGCGAGGAATACAAAGCGAAGGCGGGGTACCGCGGACGCCTCGATGGAATCGGACGTTATGCGTATCGCGTCTACCCGTGTGTGCGCAAACCGGAAGGCATCGTCGTGCTGCGTCAGGAAGATGGGGACAACCTCATCCGGTTCGCTGCCGCCAAAGCCAGAATCCGGTATTCGATCAAAACCGGCATGGCTCTGTTTCGCAAATACCAGCCGGTCCGGATCGAGCTGACGAGCGAGGTTGCCGTTCCGAAGGAAGCGTTGTGTTACGTCCTGAAAGAAGGCAGGATGCCGCTACATCCGGAGGACGGAACGGTGTATCCGTTCATCGACGATATTCAGCCGGGACGAAACGTGCTGCCGGACATCGAAATTCCGAAAAACAGCCGGATCAAATTGTTTTTTACAGACGGTAAAAAGTACGGCGAGCTGTTCGAACTCATACCGGAATAAGGAGTGGACGAAGCATGCTGCAGTTTTTGAAAGGAATGTTTGAGAAGAAGCCGCCGGAGAAAGTAAAACCCGAGTTTTATCCGATCGTATGCCCGTTTTGCTTCAGCAAATTTAATCCCGATGCCGTAGTGTTCCGGGCGGCGCACCACGTAGAGGACGATCAGGATTACGCGCTGCAGGAAGACGAAGCGTTGAACAAATACCGCGGGCGGTTCAATCTGTCGCCGATCGATGAGATCGAAGCGGTTATCGATCCGATCTCCATCCCGGACGAATCCAAAATTTATTCCGGCAAAGTGCTGGTCGGCGTAAACGACCGTTACGGCCGGGTAACCCGGAAGCGGCTGTGCCCCCATTGTCATAACGAGCTTCCGATCACGTCGGGGAAAGTCGCCAGCAACATCATCTCGATCGTCGGCGCTTCCCAGGTCGGCAAGTCGGTATACATGACCTCGCTCATTCATACGCTGCAGCACGCCACCGCCTCGAATTTCAATGCGGCCTGCATCCCGCTTAACGCCGAGATCAGCCGCCGGTTCCGGCAAAACTACGAGGAGCCGATATTCGAACGGGGCACGATGCTGGAAATGACCCAGAAGGAAGAGAAGCAGGAGCCGTTTATTTTCCAGTTCGTCTTCAAAGGGGAAGACGTAGCTCCGCTTACGCTCGTCTTCTTTGATGTCGCCGGCGAGATTATGACCGACCGCGATTTGCTCGACCTGTACGCGGCCCATATCAAAAACTCGTCGGGCATCCTGTTCATGGTCGACCCGCTGCAAATTAAAACGATCCGCGACAGGCTGCTGCTGAACGTCGGCAATCAGGCCGGCGAATTCGCAAGCCGTTACGACGAGCCGCGTGAGGTCGCTATTACGATGTTTGAAAATTTTATCGGGCATCAGGACAAAGCCAAGACCGACATCCCGACCGCCGTTGTTTTGACCAAAAGCGATATGCTGCAGCATCTGAAGGAGGAAGACGGGGAGTACATCCGCTCGAACAGCAACGTATTCCGCGACGTCGTTCATCGGCAGCATTTGAATATGACCGAATTTGAAAACATTAACGGCGAAATACGCCGGTTTCTGGAGAAGGTCGACCGGCCGTTCAAAGACGCGCTGGACGTCTACTTTACAGATACCGCCTACTTTGCCGTATCGGCGCTCGGGTCCAACCCGGTGGACCGGAAAATTACCGGGGTCGTGAATCCGTGGCGCGTTGACGAACCTTTCGTATGGCTGCTCTACAAGCTGAATTATATCGAGGGGAGAGAAGGGGGCGAAGGCAGTTGAGCCAGAGCGGGAAAATCCAGCAGCAATACTATACGCGCGGCCGGTCAGGCGTGTTCCGGACGAACGAAGGGCTCGATACGGTGGCCAAATCCCCCTCTCTAGACAACAACTTCATTAAGAAGACGCTTCATCCGTTTTGCCTGTATCATGCTCCGCAGGAGCTGCGGCAGCGGGGCGAAGAGGACGTGTCGAAGTATCCCGAATCGCTGACCGTATTTACGGCGGAAACCGGGGAACTCGTCATCGGACGGGGCGTATTTGCGGGGGCGGATTTTACCGGGCAGCGGGATACCGTGTTTCTGCACCATTACATCGTCCCGCAGGAGCTGGCCGAGTCGGTGTACCGGCTGCCGAACTCGATTTTCCGGATCACCAGCTTTGCCAGCAAATATAACGAAGAAATCAAGGAGCTCCCCGAGCTGGACGAGCTGGAGTACGACAAGCAATCCTACGTAACGGGCCAGCAGCAGATGCTGGACCGGCTCGGAATCGACGAAGCGTTGTTTAAACAGCTGCTCTGGTCGGTATGCATGTCCATCTCCAGCAACAAAAAGGTGTACATCGCGCTGGACGTAGACGTCACCGAAAGTTCGCTGTATGCGAATCAGCTGCTTGAGCTTTTGTATCATTGCCTGCCGTATGGAATGCGCCGCAAGTTCGGCTTTACGACTTATTCGCACGAGCCGCAGGGCAAGAAGTATATCGATGTGATGGTAGTGGAGAAAGGCAGCATCCGCAGCGGCGACCGCCAGATCGACAAGGATTACTTGTTCGATTTTCCGAATCGCAGGTTCGTCAATACGGAGCCTCCCGGGGCGGAGATGCCTTATCTGGATTTTGCCTGGGCGTACCGGGGGCAGCCTGCGGAGCTGGAAGCTTTTTTCGATTTCGCCGAAGAAGCGCTTCAAGACGTGGACGCTCAGACGGCGGCATCGCTGCCGGCCTATCATCAGTTGAACGTGCTGTACCAGATCGAGCAGGGCGGCGAAGATATTTATGAATCGAAGAAGGAATCGATCGTTACTAGCATCCTGACCTATCTGAACGATCGGAATGTCGAGAGCAAGCCGCGGCTGGACGAGCTGTTCTGGCAGCTGGCGGAACGGGAAATCTCGCTGTTCGGCAAAGGCCATATCTTGTCGCTCGGTTACGTGGAAGCGATGATCGACTATTACCGGATCGGCGGCTTAAAGGAAAACCTGGTGTTTTCGCTGATCAAGCTGCTCTATAACGGCTGGAACTTCCATGAAGACAGCGGTTATCCGAACCGGGTATTCGACGCCGTCCTCAAGCACGAGGAGTTGTTTCAGGCCGTTGCCCATAAAATGCTCGCCACCGAGCAGTTCGCGCCTGTGCTGCAGGCGTATATGCTCGACCGGATTCAGCAGGCGGGCACGATGCAGGCTTTGCAGGAAGAAATCTCGTTTTGGCTCAAACATATCGAAGATGCGGTCGGCTCCGCTTATTTCCAGGAACAGCTGATGCGCAGAACGAAGGAGCTGCTTGAGAAAGACCGCGAACGAATCGCGTCGGGCGGCAGTCTGAACGTGTTTTTGGATATGCTGTACAAAAGTGATACCGGCAACACGAAGCGGCTGCAGCGTTTTTATAACGATCTGGACGTGCACGCGCAGAAAACGATTATCGGCAAGATCGATCTGGACCAAGTCACGCTGCAGCAGCTGGAAAGCATGAAATATATGCTGGGCAATCATTCTCACGTGTTGACCGAAAGTCTGGGTCCGAGAGATCAGGCCGTATTCCATACGCTGCAATGCGCTTCCTATTTGCTGCGCAACGTCAATTCGAAGGAAGCCGAGAGCTATATGGTGCTGAGCCGGCTTATGCCCAAGGAGCTCGATCAGCTTCAAGCGCTGCTGCAGCGAGTGTTGAAGGGACGGGCCCGCCCGGAAAACTACGAGAAGATCGCGTACGCCTTCTATGAGAACGGGCTGGAGCCGGGCGAATGCTCCTTTGCCTTTATGCAGATGCTTGCGTACATCCGGCAGGAGGCGGACCACGCCGATGAGATTAATGATTTTATCCACTGGTCGGCCGGATACGCTTATTTTCACCTTCCGAACATGGCGATGACGAAGGAATACGAAGCGGCGCTTCGCGGATATTTTCTCAGGTCGGACCGCGGAGCATTGAATAAGAAAAACGTCTGGCTGAAGCTGAAAAGTATCCCGAACGCCTCCATGCGGAAAGTGCTGGCTGATATCCGGCTGGCGCAGGCGAATCCGCTCATCCGGTTCATGAAGGGGAACCGGAAAATGCTCATTCAATTCGGAAGCATATTCGCTGGAGTGGCCGTGCTGGTGACGATCGGAATCGTCGGGTACCAGACGTGGTTCCAGCCCGTCCAGCCGGTGCAGCAGGTGCCGGGCGGAGACACCGGGCAGAACGATCCGCTGCTTGGCCCTCCCGCTCCCGGGACAGAGTCGGGTACCGGCGCGTCAACAGGCACTTCGCCGGGCAGCCAGCCCGGAAGCGGAACGCCGTCCGGCAGCGGCACTTCGCCGGGAGGCACGACCATCGTGCCGCCGCTGAGCGGCCAGCCGCCAATCGGCAACGGCAGCGGCACCGGAAGCAACGGCAGCGGCTCCGGTACCGGAAGCAATGGTGGAGCTGACGCCGGCACCGGCGCGGGATCCGGAACCGGCAGCAACACGGGGACGGGAACGGGAACGGGAACGGGATCAACAGGCGCAGGTGGCGGCGGCGGAACCGGAGCAGGTGCAACAGGTACGGGCACAACTGGCACCGGGGCAAGTACCGGTACCGGCAGGCCTTAACCGGTTTTCGTCTTAACTGGCTTCCGCCGTTTCCGGTCGAATGCAGCTAACGTACCTCTGCAGCTGGCGATGGTAGATTGGCAGGCGGTACATGATTTTTGCGCCGGGGCGTAATGCGGTAGACGTAATCCGCTGGTACTTCTCGCACAATTCGGACCGTGGCGTTGTTACAGAATAGACTGCTTGGGCATTCGTTGCTCAAGCCGTTTTTTTATCATCAAGGAATGAAATGTTCGGCTTTACTAAAGCATTAAAGTGTTGATATAAGGGTGCAAACCGCCTATATTCGTCCCCGTTACTCCAATATGCCGAATATAGAACATACCAAAGACTCTTATCTCCAAGTTGTGGCAGGCTAACACATTTCCGAATGAATGCAAAACCGACGATTTTGGCCGTAATGTGAGGTGCCTATCGTAAAAAATCCTTCGCACACGTCGAGCCGCTCCCCGCACAGGCAGGCGTTGCCTTATAACTGCCAGACGGCATGCCGTTCAAATTTAATTCCAACCCCGGAAGGACTTCGTTTTGGCGGAACGAACGTATATATACGCAAATAAGTAAAATACAGCAATGTGCCTGATGGCTTTTCACGGCTGCGAAAAGAGTTGGGATGGGAGATGAGATCATGCCGAATGAGGAAACCGCATCGCGGGCGGCGTGGACGCCGATCGATTGGGGAAGGGCGGGGGAGAACGAATATACGCGCCGGTTGTCCCGAGTGCTGCTGAAGTGGACCCGGTATGCCAACGAACAATACGCCGATTGGCCGGACCGGGAAAATTGCGGACATTTCTTCGGTGGCTCTTACTGGTACGGGATCGAGAGCGCTTACACGGCGGCGGTATTCGCGGCGGTCGGCACGATGCCCGAATACGACGAAGCGGTTACCGGCATGCCGCAGCAGGAGGTGCGAAGCAAAGCGATCCGGGCCATCCGTTATTTAAGCTTTACGCATGATACGGGTCCGGAGGAATGTGTCCGAGTAGAAGGGCCGAATCCGCATTGCAGCCGGAAAAAGTGGGGAGGAAGGGGAGATCCATTCTTCCGGGCGAGCCAGACCGGGACGGTCGTACACGCGATGGCTTGCGCAGCCTGGCTCCTTCACGACGAGCTGGACGAGGAAACGAAGCGGCTCATGGAGTCGGTGCTGGAATATTACGCCGACCGCTACAGCGCGATGAAACCCGGCACCGGCGTCTACTTCGACACGCAATGCGAGGAGAACGGCTGGACGTCGTCGGGAATCGGCGCCGCCGCCGCCCTGCTGCCCAACCATCCGCGCGGCGGAGAGTGGAGACAAGCGGCGCTTCGCTGGGCGCGCAATTCGGTGACGACACCGGGCGATAACGTGAAGCGGACCGGAGGAGTGTCCACGGTTACGTTTCATCCGGACTATACGACGGAAAACCATGCATTCGTCCATCCTTCCTATATGATGGCGGGGATCTCGCTGCGCGGGTTGTATGCGCTGTTGGAAATGATGGCGGGAAGTCCGGTCCCCGAGCAGTTGACCGTGGGCAACGTGCCGATGTACGAGCGGACGATCAAGCTGTGGAGCTATACGGACGGAATCCCGGTGCCGATCCAAGGGCAGGACTGGTGGTACAACCTTCATCACGCTTCGATGATGTGCCATGCGTTTATCCATGTCCTGCACGGCAACCCGGACGCCGCCGCCCTGGAACGTTCGGCGCTTGAATTCGTCGAAAAGCTGCAGATCAGCAATACGAGAGGCTGCCTACTGGAGCAGAACGGGGAAGCCTGCATCGTGACCGAAGGCCATCAGACGGCCAAGGAGATGGAATTTGGTTGCGCGCATAGTGTGCTGATCGCGTACTTGCTGCACCGTTTCGGCGGAGCGGGGACGGAGCCGTCGGGAGAGAGGGACTTAAGCGAGGCTGTCAACGGAGTTCACTACTACCCGTACGGCAGCTCGATCGTTCACCGGACGGATGTATCGTTTACCGCCTTCAGCTGGCGCAATCACGTCATGGCGATCACCCTGCCGCGGAACGGGGTGTGGAGCGTCACGCCCGCTTATTCGAGCTACATCGGCGAGGTTGAGTTCGATGGGGAACAACCGGATGTGGCGTACAATGAGACGACGCCGGTCGAATGCGACGAGCAGCATCTGCACCGGTTCAGCGACGGCTTCGGGGCTGTGGCCGAGCTTCAGCGCGGCAAGGGAGGCAAGCTGCTCCAGCGAATCGGCTTCGTGTCGCTTCCGGACGGGAGAAGCTTCTACGCCGAACGCATTCGCATCCAGCGGCCCTGCACGATCAAGAGGCTGTCGACGGGCCTGATCGGCATCCGCAACGAGCGTTACTCCGCGCTTCCCGGTTATGCGGACGGCTCGAAAACGGTGACCGTTCCCGGCAGCACGAAGCAATTTGAAGGATATTACGGACAGGACCCCGACATCGTTGAATCGTTCGGGCCGGTCCCTTACATTAACGTTAACGGGGAGATCGGATACGTCGTAATCGGCTCGGACAATGTTACGTATTGGAATCGTCACCAATATGCGAAGTGGAAAGGCGTGGAGGACGTTCTGACGCTGAATGCCAGGAGCGGGCTTCTCTTCGGTGGACCGGCCGAGCTTCCCGTATTTGCCGTACTGGCCCTTCCGAACGCCTCGGTCGAGCTGACCCGCGAGTCGGCTAACGCAACCCGCCTTTTGTCGGCACGAATGGACGATTGCATCGTAGCGGAGACGGAGGGCTATCTAATCCTCGTCAACTTTGGCGGACGACGGACGGAGTATCAAGTAACAGCCGTGCGAGCCGGCCGCACTGTCCAGTTGTTCGATGGAACGCAGCATGTGAACGGCGGGCAGATTGTTCGCACCGGAACGGTCGAGGCGAGTTATGCCGGCTACGCCGCGAGCCGTTTCCGGCTTGAGCTGCCGGAGTCTTTACCGGATTTATTCCATTTGACAGTGACGGTGTCCGGCGCCCGGGTTTATGTGACGAATGAAGCCCGCAGCGTATCGAACTGCACCCTAACCGTAACCGATACCGGATCATCCGGTTTACGGCGCGAGGTAAGCATAGAGGGGCTTTGCACATCGGTGTTCACATTTGACCGCTAAGATCGCGCTCTTGCCATAATACGGATTGCAGCACCGCCGGATGAGGACGGAACGGGGAGGGACGAATAATCGATCGTTTTGATCGAGCTCCGGTTTACGCGCGCCTTGTCCGGCTTTTCTTAAACGGCACTGCTACCGGGCTTCCGGCTTCATCTTGCCTGCGGCTCCGCCGGGTCCGCTGTTTTCGGCTTTCCGCAACGCATGGGCGCCTATAACCACTAATGGAAACACAATGGCGTAGAAAAAGTCGAGATACGGCCAGTAGCGGGTGATCAACGTCTGGAAATGGACGATATTCGGGGAGATGGCGATGGACAGGGAGACGAGCAGCATGCCCCCGGGCAGCAGAAGCGGCTTGTAGCCGTTCAGCTTGAACGTTTGCGCGATCCCCAGATGAAGCGCATAGACGTATATTGTAATTTTAAAATACGCGCTGATAAACCACATGATCGCCATAATCGCTTCCAGCCTCTCCAGAAACAAGCCAACGCTTATTTTCTTGGCAAGCGTATACGTGGGATACAGCTGGCTGCCGGATACGTAATGTCCGAGAACACAGATGCATAACGAGACGACCGTGATCAGCACCAACCCTCCAAGCACGGCGCCGACGAACAGGCTTTTGCCTGCCTTCTCACGGTTGGTCACGTAGGGGGCGATCATGAGCAGAATGACAAGCTCCGAATAAGGAAACGCAGCAGCTGTGAGAGCTCCGCGCAGCACAGGCTTGACTCCTTCCCCCAAAACCGGCTGGACGTTCCTGAAGTCGATTTGCGGGAATAGAAAAAACACGAATGTGGTGAACAGCAGCAGAAACCAGGGAAACAATATTTCCGCCGTACGCGCGATCGGCTCGAGGCCTTGTGCGGCGCCGAACAAAATGACGGCGATAAACAGCAGATGAATCGCCTGAATCGGTGTCTCCGGCAAAATATGCGTGATCATAAAATCTCCGATTTCGCGGATTTGAACGGCCGAGCAGGTGAGCGGAAAGAGGAGGAACAGAAGTCCCAACACTGTTCCAACCGTTCGGCCAAGCCGTTCATGGACATATTCGATCAGGCTGAGTCCTTGAAAACGCCGGTTCGCGATCCCGAACAGCCACAGGATCGGCAAGCTGAAAGCGAGGCCGGCCAGCGCCGATATCCATGCATCATGCTTCGCTTCGGATGCCGGAATAGCCGGCAGAACGAGGAGGGAGTCGCCCACGGTCATAAGCAGGACAAGCACGGTGAACTGACGCAGGCTGATCGCGTTTTTGTTCGGCATAAGCCCCTCCCTTCTTGGTGCCAGCGTTATTCGGACTGAGGTCTGTTCTGCGCTCACGATAATAATCGGGTTACAACCTCGCTGGCCGGCTTGAATATAATAGTGATCCAGCCGACCGGGTTCGGAATCGGCAAATGCAGCGCCTGCGCGACGCTTAAAAAGGCTCCGGCCGTCAGCAGAACGCAGACAGTCCACAGCTCTTTCCAAGACTGCTTGCGCCATAACGCCGGAGCTTCGAGCAAAGCGATCAGGACGGCGGAAGCGATGATGGAAGCGACAATCATCCGGGGTCCCCCTTCAGCTTGTTCAGAAACGAGTTGTTCGTCGTACCGACGCGACGTACTTTGGATATGACTTTCACATGGATTTGCATGTTCGAGAAATGCCGGTCCCAATCCGGCTCCAGCTGTCTCCACACCTTCGGATCGGCGCGGTGAACGGCTTCGCCAAATCCGAAAATATCGACCTTCAGCTGTTTTTGGGCTTGTTGAAGAGCGGCCGCAATGAACGACTGGACCATTTTATTGGAGCGTTTCTCCAGGTCGAGTATCGATTCTTCCTTCGTCAAATCGATTTTGCACATCACTTCGCCGACGTTGGTCTCCATTCTGACGACTACATCCGCGACTGGCTCTCCGTCTACGATACGGGCTTTTAATGTCGAGTTGGTCCGGATGACCTCCATCGCCGTTTTCCCGCCGCCCGGGCAATTTACGAATCCGACGGTGCTTTTCACATTGCCGAGCATGTAATTGAGCCCTTTGCTCTCATTTTCGTTTAGCCAGCCGACCAGTTTATCCTCCCTCAGCGCGGCCAGACCCGTATATTTCAGATAGGCCGCCTGCTCGATCCGCTCCAGGTTCGCCGTTTGGTTGCCGATTTCTTTGTCGCCTATTAATTGAATCGCGCTTAAAACCGGCTGCCGGCCTGTGCTTGCAAATGCGGTAACCAGCTTGTCGAGCGTCACCTTCGCCGTAGGGGCCCATACCTTCTCGGATATTTCCAAGGAATTGAACATTTTGACCGAAGGGATGATGTCCAGCGGAGTCAGCGCCTTCAGCACATCTTCGGCCTTGCCGCCCTTGGCGACTACGATGAAGAAATCGGTTCTCAGCTCCTGATCCCTGGACACCAGGTCCAGCGCTTCTCCGATTCCTTTCCGGGCCAGCTTCTCTCCGATGACGAGTATGCGCAGGTGCGCCAAATATATTTTTCGCGGACTGGAGATCGTCATCTTGCGGATCGCTTCAAATACAGTGCTTCCGGTTTCGCTGTACAGAAGCACCGGCGAGCTCAGGCTGCTGCCTTTGCTCTTCGTAATTTCGCCGGGTTTGACGACCTGAGCCGAGACGCGGTACTCCCCGTTATCCGTCAAATCGATCCCGAGTCCAGCGGTAATCGCCAAATCGTTCAATTCTTTGCGGTTCCAGCAGCCAGTCGTGACCGACAGCAGCACGACCGTCAACAATACGGCTATGATCGTAGCAGGCTTCATCCGCGGTACTCCTTTCCCGGCATCCGCCGCCGATTTAATGCTGGGGCTTCGGCCTGGATTTCGGGGCAGGCGCCGGTTGCTGCCGGACGGCGTTTCCCGGGCGGATGGACCGGGGGCGTTTGCGCATCATCCAGAGCGGCAGCCTGAATATCGTATCTTTTTGTTCCTCCAGATGGAAGGGGGCGAACGGCGACATGTAAGGCACGCCGAACGAACGGAGGCTGCACAGATGAAGCACAAGCGCAAGCAGCCCGAAGATCGTGCCGAACAAGCCGAATGTAGCGGCCAAAATCATCAGCGGAAAGCGCAGCATCCGAATCGAGATCGACATATTAACAGCCGGAAAGACGAAGCTCGAAATCGCTGTTATCGATACGACGATAACCATCGCTGCGGAGACGATGCCGGCTTCTACCGCCGCTTGCCCGATGACCAGCGTGCCTACGACCGAGACAGCCTGACCGATCGCCCGGGGCATCCTCAGTCCGGCCTCGCGCAAGATCTCGAACGTAATCTCCATCATCAGCGCTTCGATGAACGCCGGAAACGGGATACCCTCGCGCTGGGCGGCCAGACTGATCAGCAGTTGGGTCGGCAGCATCTCCTGATGAAACGTAGTAATCGCGATATACAGCGACGGGGCGAGCAAGGCGGTAAAAAATCCGACATACCGGATCATCCGCAGCAAGGTGCTAATATCGGCACGCTGATAGTAATCCTCGGCGGAATGAAGAAACGAGACGAACAGGGCGGGGACGATCAGCACGAACGGAGTGCCGTCGACGAAGATGGCAACCTTGCCTTCCAGCAGCTCTGCAGCGATTACGTCAGGCCGTTCCGTATTGTAGATGGTCGGAAAAGGCGTAAACGTCTCGTCCTGAATCAGCTCCTCGATATATCCGCTCTCCAGGATGCCGTCGATATCGATCCGGTCCAGCCTTGCCCGAACCTCTTCCACGATCTGCCCGTTCACGATTCCGCGGATGTACATGACGGCGACCTCGGTTTGCGTCACGGTGCCGATCGTCCGGTTCTCCATCCATAAATTCCGGTCTTTGATCTTCCGGCGGACAAGCGCCGTGTTCGTTCGCAAATTTTCCGTAAAGCCTTCCCGCGGCCCCCGCACGACCGATTCTACGGCCGGTTCGGAAACTTGCCGATGCTCGTGCTTGCTCAAATCGATGGTAAAGCCTTCGTCATAGCCGTCCAGTAAAAAGATGACACTGCCGGACAATAAAGCGTTAAACAGCTTGTCGCAGTCAAGCAGCGGTTGAATTCCGCTTACGGTAAGCGCATGATCCTTCAAGTAGTGCAGCATGTTACGTCCCGTGCGAATCGCTTTCTCCAGCTCCGCCTTGTCCAGATCGGTCATAAGAGACTCGAGGATAAAGCTTTGTACCGAAGGCGCGTCCACAAGACCGTCCGTATATAAAATCGCGGCGTTCAGCCGGGCGTCCGGTCCGACCGGAAATTCCCGGATGATCAGGTCGCCGCTGTTTCCGAGAACTTGCCGGATATACCGAAGATTCGGCTGGAGCCTCCGATGCAAACGGCTGGAGGGCATGGATGGCTCCGTTTGCTGGCGGGACGGGGAGGGCGATTTATGGAAGAGACGTTTGAGCTTGTGAAGCAAACGCATAAACCGGCTCTCCTCCTGCTAGTCCAAGTTAGGGGTTGGCATGATTGCCTTGCGCCGTTATTTTTATCCAAACAGGCGGTTTTGATACGCGGCAGAGGCATCGGCCAAGCAGCTTGATTAGCGGACGGTTTTCTGCAGGTGTCCATGTCCCGCTTGTTCAGCTTAGCTTTGTGAGAAAAATCACTTCCGCGCATACTAGTGCTGTAGTACCATGGTTATCTAACCCAAACAAACAACCAGAGAGGTGTACACCTGTGAAAGCAGCACTATGGCAAAGCGTTCGCAACATTCAAGTACAGGATATTCCGGTCCCCCAAGTACAAGCAGGACAAGTGAAAATCAAGGTGGCGTATTGCGGCATATGTGGCTCCGACCTGCACGAATATTTGGCCGGACCGATCTTTATTCCGGTCGATCAGCCTCATCCGATCTCCAAAGACAAAGCGCCGGTCGTGATGGGCCACGAATTCGCAGGGGAAGTCGTCGAGGTGGGCGAAGGCGTCACGAATGTGAAGCCGGGCGACCGCATATGCATCGAGCCGATCTATCATTGCGGGGAGTGCGCTTCTTGCAAAAGAGGTCATTATAACGTTTGCGAAAAGCTGGGTTTTATCGGACTGTCGGGCGGCTACGGCGGCTTTGCGGAATATAGCGTCGTTCCGGCAAGCATGATTCACCTGATTCCCGATCATATGACATGGGAGCAGGCGGCGCTGGTCGAACCCGCGGCCGTAGCCGTACATGCGGTGCGCGAAAGCGATCTGCGGATCGGCGGTACGGTAGCCGTATTCGGCACCGGTCCGATCGGTCTTCTGGTGATTCAGGCGGCCCGGGCGGCAGGCGCGAGCCAAATAATCGCCGTGGAAGTGTCTCCGGAGCGTCAGGAGTTTGCGCGCAAGGTAGGCGCGGACGTAATCGTCAACCCGAAGGAATGCGACACCGTCGAGACGATCCGTTCGCATACCGGCGGGCTGGGGGTTGACGTGGCGTACGAAGTTGCGGGGATCGAGCAGACGATCAACGCGGCTATTTTATCAACGCGCTCCGAAGGCAATATTGTCAACATCAGCATTTGGGAGAAGCCGGCCAGCATTCCGCTGAACGGTCTTATTCTGACGGAACGGAAGATGACGAGCATTATCGCGTATCGCAACATTTTCCCGCAAGTGATCCAACTGATCGCGAACGGACAAATTCAGGCACTGGAGCTCGTTACGAAAAAAATCGCCATCGACGATATCGTAACCGAAGGGTTCGAGGCGCTGACGAAAAACAAAAGTCAAATCAAAATTTTGGTGAATCCTCAGCCGTAAGGCGGATTTACTTGCGGAAAGCCCCTCTCCTTAAGTGTGAAGGAGCGGGGCTTTTTTGTCTGGTCACTAACTTTGGATAGGGTACTCGGCAACCACTAGGAACTAAAAAAACCAAAAATAAGCTTTGCAAGCTTGTTCTTGGTTTTTTATTCATCATCGGGATCAGTTCCCCAAAAGATATGATGGGCAGATCCGGAATTCGCGAAAAAATAGTTGGAACTGCTGGAACTGCTGGAACGGCTGGAACGGCTGGAATTGCTGAAATCCGCTGAAACTGCTGAACCCCGAGCAACCCGAGGAACCCTGAGGAACCCCGAACAAACCAAAGAAACAGAGTAACCCCAAGAACCCCAAGAACCCCGAGAACCCCAAGAACCCCAAGAACCCCAAGAACCCCAAGAACCCCAAGAACCCCAAGAACCCCAAGAACCCCCAGAACCCCAAAAACCCCC
>NZ_JACXJA010000058.1 GCF_014705615.1 Paenibacillus oceani | reverse complement strand
AAGGGCGTAGATTGGCAATTTACTACTGATGATGCAAGGATCAAATTAAAACGCCTTTACCCACAATTTAAGGATTGATGGGGTACTAGTTCGAGCAGAAAACGGACGGCTAATATAAGCATGGAGACGATGGACATGGCGGCACCTCATTCATGGGATTAGGTCCGGATCGTTTGGAGTCCGGCAATAAACGTATCCACCAGCAGACGAAAGGTGACGTCCAGATCAAGAGGCAAGCCGAAGGCCCCCTTCTGCTCCAGCGAGGCAAAACCGTGCAGCACGCTGCGCAGGCAACGAACCGCATGGAGCGCTGCATCCTCCGTCATATTATAATCTTCGAAAAGAGCGACGAGCAGCCGGACGAGTTTGCCGCCGGCTTCGACAACCTCCGGGTGTCCGGGATCCGGGGCGCGCAGTGTCAGCTCGTATACGCCAGGTCGCGCACGGGCGAAAGCCAGATAAGCGGCGCTCATCGCACGGATCGCGTCGTCACCGGTCATATCCGTTACGGCGCTATGGGCCGTGGCGTATAATTGTTCGAGTCCGTAGACGGACAGCTTCATGCGCAGTCCGGGCAGGCCATCGATGTGGTTATATAGCGACGGGGTGCGGATATTCAGCTTCTTGGCCACCGCGGCCAGCGACAGCTCGTCGATGCCCTGCGTATCGGCGATATCCGCAGCGGCCATCAGGATTGTCGTCTGATCGAGTCCGATTCTTGGTGACATGGCGGTTATACCGTCCTTTCCGGCGTGTTCGGGCGCAGTTTGGTTTCGGCTTTGGCGATAGCGCGGTTTATGTCGGCCAGCGGCTCGCGCAGCATCCTGCCATGGCCGACAGCCAGCAGAGCGGGGGAGAGCGCCGCCAGCTTCCTCGTGCTATCCAGCGCCGCCTGTTTGTTCCAGGTGGCGAGGGCCGGGAACGGAAACAGCGGCTGTACTTGCCCCGAGACGGCGACTCCGCCCCTAGTCTGCATGGCATCGCCGGCGATCAGGAAGCGGCTGCGGGTATCGAGGAACGCCATCGAGCCGGGCGTGTGCCCCGGAACCGATACCGCCAGCAGCGAGCCGACCCGGTCGCCGTCCTGCAGCAGGATGTCGGCGCGTGTCTTCAGTTTCTTGGGAACGCCGCCGCGTATCGGCGAATTCGGCTCGTCCGGGTCGAGCGAGACGTCTCCGGCCAGCAGCCGGGCGTCTCTGGATGAGATATGGACCGGCACGCCGGGCAGCGCTTCCTTGAGCGCGTCCAGCGCGCCGACATGATCGTCGTGGGCGTGCGTCAGCACGATTCGCGCGATCGGCTTGCCGATCTTGTCGGCAGCCTGCAGGATAGCCGATGCGCTGTAAGGCAGCGCGGCGTCGATCAGCGTCAAGCCGTCCTCCTCCTCGACCAGATAACAGTTGACAGGGAACAAGCGCGGTATAAAGGTTAATTGGTGTAGGGTCCCAATTTGTGTTGTTTTCATAGTCCGGAACTCCTTTTTGGTTTGAAACTAATGATGTTAGTTTTACTATAACTAATGATATTAGTTTTTGCAACTCTTTATTTTTTATGAAAAAAAACCGGACTTCAAACTGCTTGGAAGCAGCCCGAAATCCGGTCAGGCGTGTTGTTAAGGAGCAGATATAAATCCGGCGCGGACGAGTATTCGGTGGACGATCGCCGCCGCTTCCGCTCGGGTAATGGACTTGGAAGGCTGAAGCTCCCCGGGTGCGCTGCCTGCGAGAAGTCCTTCCTTCACCGCGCTTGCGAGCACCTCTCTTGCCCACGGTACGTCATTCGCATCGGCGAACGGGCGAAGCCATACGTCCGCTTCGTCGCCCTTCAGGCTTGTCGGTATGCCGGCAAAACCGGCTGCCCGTACCGCCATGGCAGCCGCCTCCGTGCGGCTCATCATCCGGGTCGGCTGGAACGAGCCGTCCTCGTAGCCGTCGATGAGTCCGGCTCTGGCTGCGGAGCCGATCTCGCCGGCGAACCAGTCGTTTGCCGTTACGTCGCTGAAGCCGGCCGTCCGGGAGGTATCGGCGGTGGACAGGCCGAGTGCGCGATTCAGCATGGACGCGAATTCCGCCCTTGTCACGCCGCGCTCCGGCGCAAAATCATCGCTTGACGTCCCGGTAACGATGAATCGTCCGGCCAGTTCCCTGATCGTCCGGTCCGCCCAATGGCCGGCCGTATCCTGGAAGGCCCGTTCGGTCTTCGCGACGACATACAAACTGCTGCCGGTCCGCCAAAACGAAGCTTCGCTGCTGTTCACAACGCTTGGCACAAATCGCATCGAACCCGAAACAGGATCGTACAGCGCTACGAAGGCCCCGCTGGAGGCGGGCTGAGGCAGTGTTAATTTACGTTCCATATACAGGTTGCCGAAGTCGGTTATCGGAAGCCGCTGAGCTCCAGCCGATTCGATCTCCACCCGGAACTCGTACATTGGCGAAAGGAGCCCAACCCCGATTTCGTGCGCCGTTTGTTTTGCGTGATTCTGTACTTCGTCAAGAGCCGGCTCGATTGTAAAGCGGATATTCAGCTCGCTTGCCGGCACGCCCAACTGTGCGGCCCAATCCGACATCGGCAGCTTGGCGGGTTCCAGAACGACGGTTGCCTGACCGCTGCGGATCGAGAGCGTCGACGACGATTTGGCCCCGGCCAACGCCGCTGCGGGCAGCAGTGCTTCCCGCACGGTTTGAATCGTGACATCGCTGTCTGATGCTAGCGCTTCTTTCAGCGTATCCGAGTCGATCGGTTGATTAGTGCTTCCTGCCGGAATAATAAAGTCGTCGCTGCTGCTGCCGTTATTGGAGTTATTGCCGTTATTACTGTTGTTGCTGCTGCCGCTATTGTTGCCATTCCCATTGTTCCCGCCGCTGCCGCCGTTCTCTTCCGGCTGGGCTTCCCTAACCGTAATCATTAGAGGCTCGCTCGCCACCGTCTGTCCTTCGAAGTGAACGGAAGCTGTGAGCGCCGCGGTTCCGGGGGCGACGGCAGTTACGGTGCTGCCTTGTACGGCTGCAACTGCCGGATTGCTCGACGTGTACGTAGTGACCACTTTGCTCCAATCGCGCTGGGAGTGGTTGGCCATGCGAATCGGAGTCGAGACGTCGGCGGATTGCCCTGCAGCGAGATTCGGCTTCGAAAGGACCGGCGCCGATACGAGCAGCGCGACCGGAAGCTTGAACAGCTTCGTGCCGTCGATATAATACATGTCGCCGTTATCCGCCAGCGTCATCATGTTAATCGCTTTGCCGGGCAGCATGTTTTTCGCTTCCAGCGTATCCGGATCTATGGCGAACAGCTGTCTTCCGATCGTGGAATAGATCAGGCCGTCGCTGCCGAAACGAATAAAATAAGGCCGGTATTTGCTCGTGCTGTAAGGAGATTGGGTAATTTTCCTGGACTTGACTACCTCGAGCGTATCCGGATCGAGAGCGAAGATGGATGCGTCATAGCCGGCAGCGGTACTTACAAAGGCATCCTGCACGCCCCAGATCAGGCCATTCGGCCCGACTTCCAGCTCTCCGATTATTTTGACTTCGCCTGCTACCCCGTCAACTTTGGGCGTCAGCGATTTCTCGATCCGCTTCGTAACCGGGTTGAAGATAAACACTTCGGCCTCGGCTTTCAGCGGCGCCGGGTTCACCGATCCGCTGCCGCTGTATACCGTCGTGCTCCCGTATACTTTGCCGTCCTTGTAGGCGAGCCCGATGATCGACTGGTTCGGCATGATGTTGCGGAACGTCTCGTACGTTACGCTTGTCACGGTTCCGCTGCCGTCCTTCACTTCCTCCATCACAGTCAGCGCGCCTTCGAAGCCGCTGACCGGGAACGTGCCGACGAAAATTTGGCCGCCGCCGCTCGTCATGCTGAACGGCCGGTTCTGGCCGTCCTCGATATCCGCCGCAATGCCGGGATTGCCCCAGCCGTAATCGTTGAAATCGATCGGCTGCGCCGGATCCATCCGGTACATTTTCGCGCCGGTGTAGGTTCCGAAGTAAGCCGTGCTGCCGTAAAAGCCGATACCCTCGGGCTGATGGAACGACGGGTAGTCGTACTTCAGCTGTCCGGTAACCGTATCGAAGATGCTCATGCCGCGCTGGAAGCCGCCCATATACAGCAGACCGTTATTATGCTCCATCACGTTAACCGGAGTTCCAATGACGGAAAGGGCGGCGTTGTGGGTAGCATACTCTCCGCTTACGGGCTCGTATACGAACGTCTCGCCATAGGCGGCCATGCTGTAGAGCGCAGGCTTCCCGGCAAAACGCCCGCTGCTTGCCGTGATCCAGGCGTGTATCTTAAAGGCGGTATCCGGCAAAGGTTGCGTAATGCCGGAAAGCTTCGTAACTTGGTTCGCCGCCATATCGTAGCTGTATAGCTCTTCCCCGAGCTTGTAGTAGATCAGATTCGGCTGGAGCGGGGAGGGCGGCGATATTTTGGACTGGATCGGAATCGATTGAACGTACTCGTAGGTGCCGTCCTTCAAGATGTGGAGCTTGTTGGTCGCGTTAACGAACAAGAACCCGTTATATACGTCGACTTCGGTCAGCGTTTTGCCCTTTTCCCCGCTGTATCCGGGGATGTTAATTTCCGTTTTGGCCCCGGTCGCCCGTTCGATCCGGATCAGGCTTGCATTCGAGCCCGTCCCGACGTATACGTATTGGTCGGTTACGCCGAGCCCGCGCGCGTAGGCTTCCTTGTCTTTGACGGCGCCCAGATCTTTGAAGGTGCCTGTGGCGATATCGTATTCGAACACTTTCCCCCAGTTGGACGAATGAAACGTGCTGCCGTATATTTTCCCGTCGGAGCTCGCTTTTACGTCATACATCGTCGTATTGCCGGTCGGGTTCGTGCCGAGGTTCTCGATCCGCTTCTCGGCGGTAAGGTAGCGGAACAGCTTGCCTGTCGAAGCGAAATAAACGTTGCCGTCCGAGCCCCGCGCCATCCCCCAGACCGGATCGGTAGCGCCCGTAACCCGCTCGGAAAATGTCTGCTGCCCGGTCACCGGATCGTTAACCGTAAAGGCGATCGGAGAACCGGTCGTCGTTATGTACTGCTCCTGTTCGCCGTTCGGGCCGCTCCCGAATAAAGCAGCTTGCGACAAGCCGATCTTGACCGGTTCCCCCAGATCGAGACCGGTGGAGACGTAAGGCGGATTCAACTCGCTGATCGGCTGCTGCTTCATGTCGAACTGCACGTCGTCGAGATAAGCGATCGTCCCCGTGCCCGCCGCGCCGTAGTAGAACGTAACTTGCGCGTACTTCGCCCCTTTGGGAACGGCCGTTTCCAACTCGATCGGATTCCACGCCCCTGCTGTATTGGCCAGAACATTAACAGTTCCTCCCGTCAGATCGGTTTTGGTGTCGGGCCCGCTGAAGAAGCGGACATAAATGCGCACGCTTTTGGCTTCCACGAATACTTGCGTCCGAAGGCGGTACGTCTGCTCCTCATTAACCGGAATCGGACTGCTGAACACTTCCAGAGAACGGCCCGGGTCGTGATCGGCCATCTTCAAGCTGGCTCTGCCGGAAAAGGCATTCTCTGGCGACGCTTCGGCCAGTAAAGCCGTACCCAGATCTCCGGCGGCGGGCAGTGTCGTCCACCCCGGAATCGTTCCCCCTTGCATCGGCTCTTCGAAACCGGCATTGTGCACAAGCTGAGGGATATACGTAGTCGAATGAGCCGCTGCCGCCCCGGATGACGGAGTGAAAGCCGGCACGGTCAGCATGAAGCAAAGCGCCGCTGCAGCAACACGTTTCCAATTCACTGTAGTTCCTCCTTTGAATTATATCGCCTAGAAATCGCGTGGAGGTAAAAAAAATTCAGTGACAACATTCGCTAGGCGATATATTATCGTGTTATTTATAGCCTACAAGTGAATGAATGCGCTGTCAATGACTCTGACTATGTGATCTAAAAAAATATTTATCGCCTACATATGGCTGCAACCCCTGATCTTTGCGCCAGATTATGATATAATACTTCAACTACCATTACGTGACGGAAAAGCCTGAAAGGCTGGCGAAACAAGATCAGAAGAGTAGAAGGTGAACGGATATGGCACGACCAAGCCGCAGTCAATTTACGGAGCGTCTCCAACAGCTGACGGATCGCCTGCGGAGCGATATGGCGGAGAACATACTGAAGCCGGGGGACTATCTGCCTTCCGAGGTGGAGCTCGGACAGACGTTTCAGCTTAGCAAAGAGTCGGTAAGGAAAGCGCTGGATACGCTCGTTAGCGAGGGGTATATCGTCAAAGTCCGGCGGGTGGGCAACCGGGTCGTCGGCGTGCCTGCGGCTGTCCGGGGTGCGGAGCGTGAGCAGACCCCGGCCGGCGCGTCCGCTGCAGCAGCCGGAGACGGTTCGATGCCAGCCGCGAGCAGGAAGGAACCGGCCGAGGTTACGGCTGCTGCGTCCGTCGTCCTGCGGCTTGCTTATTATGCACCACTGGAAGACGAAGCGAAGCTGTCGTCTATGGTAGCGTCGTTCGAGCAGGAGAACCCCGGGCTGCGCGTGCACCTGATGCCGACTCCGTTTCCCCACGATTACGCGGAGCACGGGATGGCGGACGTGTTCACCGTGAGCGCGTGGGATGCGCTGAAGCTGAAGGAGCGGGACCCGGAGCTGGCGATAATCGGGAAAGCTCCGGATACCGAGGCGGCACACCCGCTGCTGCGGGCTGCGTTTGAAGATGCGGAAGGGAACAGCAAGGCGGCCCCGTTTTTGTTCTCCCCGATCGTATTGTGTTACAATCGCGAGCATTTTCGGACCAACGGCCTGGAAGAGCCCTGTGGGGACTGGACCTGGTATACGCTTCTCAAGACCGCACGCATACTCGCCCGGCGATCGGACATATGGGGGTTTGCCGCTCACATCCAATCGCTGAACCGGTGGCTCGTCTTCTTGCTGCAGAACGGCTTCCGGTTCTCTGCGGACGAGGGAAAACGCACATCCGAAGATCCGGCCCTGTGGGAAAGCTTGCGCATCGCCCGCGATCTTATCCATCAGCAAGGCCGGCCGCAGCCGTTGTGGGCTGAAAGCGATTCGGATATCGAACGCTGGTTCGTCGAAGGGAAAGTCTCGATGATTATGACGACCTACTTCGGCTTGAACCGGCTGATCGGTACAGAATTGGACTACGGCGTCGCGCCTTTACCATCGCTGAGGACGAGCGACACGCTGCTGCTCGTGACCGGACTTGCGGTAAGCAGCGGCGCCCGGCAGCCCGCCGAGGCGCAGAAGCTGGTCCGCTTCCTGTGCGGAGAGCGGTCGCAGCTTCAGATCCGCCGCCGCACGTTGTCGCTGCCTGCCCACCCCGCAGCGCTGGCGCTTCATGCCGGGCTGGAAGGCAACCGGCCCGGCCGCGAGGAAGAATCCGGCTCGATGTGGTCCCGCTGCAAGCTGTACGGCGATCTGCGGCTCGGCGTAGGAGTGCTCGAGGCGATCCGCGAGGAGCTGAAGAGCTACTGGTCCCGGCTCGAGGACGAGGTAGAGGCCAGCGAGCGGCTGGATTCGCTGCTTCGGTAAGGAAAGAAGTCTCTGCATCCATCGTCCCGGTGGAGCGGAGACTTCTTTTTCGTTGCTCTAGGAAAAGGATGATTTGATGGGCTGTAATGCAGCGAATAAGACTGGTTTGCAGCTTTTATTTCCTCCGGAACCCGCTTGGATGGGAAAATAAGAGCGGTTTGAAGCTCCTAAAATCCGCGAAAACGGTTCAGCCCCCCTCAATTGGTTGAAATAAGGGGTACAAACCGCCTCTATCCGCTTCGGTTGCCCGACTCCGCCGAAAATAGAGGGGGCCAAAGACTCTTATTGGAGTCGATCGACCGCCGACCTGCCGCGGAACCCCGCCCGCTGTTTCTGCCACTCCGTTGTACGGGAGGGGGGCCTGGACGAGAGCAGGCTGGCCGGCGCATCCCGGACAGACGGACGGGACGGAACTACCGATAATTGAAGGACTTCTCCACTGTTCCGTCTCTCCTGTGTACGATAACGCAGATGTTCTCGTCGGAGGCGATCTGCTTCGCTTTATTTTCCGCCGCCTCCTTGGTGGGGGCGACTGCCTCCGGCTGCCGGGAGCCTTGCCGCTTGATCGCCCAGCTTCCTTCATGCGGGACTACCCGGAGATTGACCGCAGTGCCGGAAGCGGCTTCTTGCTCCGGATGGTTCTCGTTCCACTCCTTGGCCTGGGACGTTGCGATCGCGATCGCTCGTCCCGCCTCATAACCTTCTTCCAGCAAAGCGTTGGCAATTTCGACCGCTTTTCCGCGGACGCGGGGTTCGAAATTTTTCAGCGACGGCGGATAATTGCGTTTCGTCCATGGCATAGCTGTGCGCCTCCTTTAGCTTATCAAGTCCGGAAGCCCGGTATCGTACATCACTTACCCGGTGCGGGAGTGGTCCAAACAACGGGACGATCTTCGCTTTGCCGCAGTAAGCCCGGCGAATCCCGGCCGAGGAGAAAACCGAATGCCGGCAAGCGCTGCGCCCGGCGGGAGGGGAAAACCCCTTCTTTTCGTGTCTAACGGGCCGGTCTTATGGCAACAATGGCTATCGTACGCCCCGGCAGATTGGAACTAAGGGAGGATGGGTGGGCCGTGCTTCGGACAGACAAGCTATCGCCATTGCAGATCTACTTCATGCTCATCCTGGTTGTCGGTCTAGTAAACCACGTAACGATTATACCGCTGCTGCTTCAAGCATCCGCCAAAGACGCCTGGATGGGCGTGCTCCTGTCGCTGGGTCCGCTGCTGCTCTGGATGCTGCTGATCGCCTATATCGCCAAAGCGACGCATCAGCGGAACTTCATGGGCTGGCTGCGCGACCGTACCAGCTTGTGGCTGTCCAGTCTCATCGCCGCTCTGTTCTCCCTGTATTTGTTTGCCAATGCCTATATTACGTTCAAAGAAACCATAATGTGGATTCAAGTCACGTTTTTACCGCAGACGCCGATCACCGTCACAGGCAGCGTACTGCTTTCTTTATGTTACTATTCGTCCAGGAAAGGCATAAAATCGCTGGCGATCGCATCCGGTTTGTTGCTGCCGGCCGTTCTCGCGTTCGGCTATTTCGTTATGGGGAGCAACTTTCAGTTCAAGCGGTACGAGCTGCTGTCTCCCCCTTTTATAAATGGCGTCATGCCTGTAGTGAAATCGGCGCAGTACGTCGCGGCAAGTATTATGGAGCTGCTCGTCCTGCTGATTCTCCAGCATTCTTCCTTGAAACGGACTCACTTGTTCGTCCTGGTGCTTGTCATGGGCGGTCTGACGATCGGTCCGCTGATGGGGGCGATTGCGACGTTTGGGCTGGAATCGGTGCAGCTGCGCTATCCGTCTTATGAGCAGTGGAGACTGGTTACGATCGGAAGCTACATTGCCCATGTCGATTTTTTGTCCATCTACCAATGGTTGTCCGGAGCGTTCGTGCGTATTTCGCTCATGGTACTGCTCATCTCCGAAGTATGGCGGATCAAGGCGCCGCGCCAAAAAAACGGATTCCAATTCGGACTATGCGGGCTGCTTCTCGTGCTCGTTGTCGCGCCGCTAAGCGATACCGGATTTCTTAAGCTGTTGACGGGGTACTATACCACGGTGTTCTGGTATTTGCTCGCGTTGTCCCTGCTTCTCTTCCTGATCGTATACATCCAAGCACGCAAGAAGGGGGAATCCCAATGAAACCGCAGTGGAAAAAATGGTTAACCCGGCACCGACGGCCCGTACCGGATATACTTCGCGATCTGGAGGAGGAACCGGGCCTTGGCCGCCTTTCCGATTGGGATGAAGCGAGCTTGCGCGACTACTTCAAACTGTCGGCGGATATTGTGGTTCAGTCGTACGTTTACGGCGAACGGGGCGATAAAAAGATCGTGCTGGTGTTTTGCGAGGGATTGGCGAGCCGGACGCAAATCACCGATTTTGTGCTGCCTGCCTTTGATGAGGTGATGAACCGCGAGGAGGAGCCTGCGCGAATAGCGGCCGAGCTGAAAAATAAGCTGCAGCTGAGCGAAGCTACCAGTGACCGGGAATGGATGAGACGTCTGTTAAGCGGAGAACTGATCGTACGGCTGAGCGGAGCGGATCTGATGTACACGCTCCATATTTGCGACGTGCCGCAGCGCGCTCCCGAAGAATCGACGACGGAAATCTCGATCAAAGGTCCCCGCGACGGCTTCACGGAGGAGCTTGCCACCAACGTCGCGCTGGTCCGCAAACGGCTGAGAACGACCAAGCTGCACAACGAGGTATTCGTGATCGGAACGGAGAGCCAGACGGCGGTATCGCTGCTGTATCTGCAAGGAGTTACCAAACCCGATCTGGTGGAGGAGGCGCGCAGACGGCTGAATCATTTCGAGATTGACGCCCTGCTCAGCAGCGCACAGCTGGAGGAAGGGATCTCGGACTCCTCCTATTCGCTTTTCCCGCTTCTCGATTATATAGGCAGGCCCGATTTTATCGCACAAGTTCTGCTGAAGGGCAGGCTTGCCATCTTGGTGGACGGCTCTCCGATGGCGCTGATCGCTCCCACAAATATAACGGCGCAGTTGAAATCGCCGGAGGATCTGCATTTTCCATTTTATTTTGTTACGTTCGAAGTTTTCCTTCGCGTGACGGGACTGCTTGTATCGATCTTGACGCCGGGTTTTCTGATCGCATTGATCTCCTTCAATATCGACCAGCTTCCGTTTCCGTTAATGGCGACGATCTCCAACTCGCGGTCCGGTCTGCCCTTGTCCGCTCCCATGGAGATTATTCTCATGCTTATGCTGTTTGAGATTTTTCGGGAGGCCGGGCTGCGGCTTGCCAAAGGACTGGGACAAACAATCGCGGTAGTGGGCGGGCTTATCATCGGCGATGCCGCGATCCGCGCCGGACTGACATCGCCGACGATGCTGTTCGTGGCCGCCGCTACGGGAGTGTCCACGTTTATTCTGGTCAATCAATCGCTCAGCGGCACCGTCAGCCTGATGCGCCTGTTTACCTTGCTGTGCTCGTCCCTGCTGGGCATGTTCGGTTTTTTTATTAGCATGTTTACGATCGTTATCTATTTATCGGGCCTGAGGTCGTTCGGAGTCGGTTATCTGGAGCCGTTATCCCCGGTCTCTTTCCGCGATCTCATCCCGGCCTTGCTGAAGCCGCCTCTGAAGAAACAGCGGGAAATTCCGAATATGCTGAGCAAGGACCCTCATTCCGATCAGGAGGGGAGCAGATTGTGAAGAGAACTTTGGTGAGGCTGATGCTTGTGCCTCTTCTGCTGCTGGCCGGAGGCTGCTGGGATATGCATGAGATTCAGAATATCAGCTACGTGACCGCTCTAGGGGTCGATTACGAGAAGGGGGAGTTTACGGCATACGCCCAATTGATCGATTTCGCTTCGATCGCCAAGCAGGAAGGAGGGCGGAAGCCCGGGCCGACGCTAGTGTGGGTAGGGAAAGGGAAGGGCAAAACTTTAAACTTGGCGATGAACGATTTGTACAAAACGGCACAGGGGCGGATCATGTGGAGCCAGCTTACGCTGATCGTACTTGGAGAGAACGTGCTGAAGCAGGGGATCTCCACGTTTAAGGATGCGATTAGCCGCTACCGGGAAATCCGCTTTACTCCCTGGATGTTCGGGACAAAGATGCCGATTGAGGAGCTGTTCGTCGTTCCGGCCTTTTTCGAGCTGACTCCGCTCTCCACGTTATCTCATAACCCGAAAGAGACGTACAATCAGCATTCCCGGGTCGTTCCCGTCCGGTATGTGACAATGCTGTCGGACCTTCGGGAGCCGAGTAAGACGATGATCCTGCCGAGTCTCGACATAATGCCCGACCAATGGAAAAAAAACGGAAAGCCCGAAACCAAAATGTATATAGACGGAGTATTTGCGATTCACCGGGAAAAACTGCTGGGCTGGGTCGATAACGACCGGTTGTCCGGGCTGCGCTGGATGACCTCCCAAACCTCGCGGACTCCTCTGCTCATCGAGGAAGAGGGGGAGCTGCTCGCCGTGCTGTCTATGGAGGACCCGCGCATTCATGTGAATGATTATAAAGAGAACGGGCGCTATTTCTACAAGATTAAACTGTCCATCGAAGCCAATCTGGTCGAACAAGTCGCGTCATCGGACGAGGAGAAGCTGAAAGAGATAGCAGAGAAGCTGATCCGGGAAGAGATTGAACGTACGTTCCGCAGCGGAATCGCGATGAAGGCCGACTTGTACCAGCTCGAATACCACACTTACAAGAGCCGCTACAAGGATTGGAAGAGGATGGGGGCAAAGGGATTTCCGCTGCGGAAGGACTCGATCACCGATGTTGAAGTGTCGGTCCGGATCCGCCATACGGGGATGACTAGAGGAACTTAGGGAATACACGCCGAAGCTGAATGACGATAAAAGTAGCGGCAACGGCCTTGAGCGCGTCGAACGGCAAGTACGGATAGCAGCCGAGCAGCATTGCCTTGCCCAGCGGCACGTTCAGCTTGTACATCAGCCAGGGGACGCCCGTTACATACAGGAGCAGGGAGCCGAACAGTTCGATGACGAGGAATATCGCGACATAAGCGGCCCAGCCTGTTCCTTTAATCAGGTTGACGAACCAGCCGATCAGCATGGCGCTGACCGGAAACATCCAGATAAATCCTCCGGTCGGACCGAGCAGCAGTCCCAGCCCCCCTTGTCCGTGAAGCAGCGGGAGTCCGAGCGCCAGCAGCAGGACAACGGTAAACATGCTGAAGAAGCCGTAATAAGCCCCAAGCAAAGCTCCGGCCAGCATGACGGCCATATTTTCCAGTGTGATCTGCACCGGAGAGAAGGAAAAACGAATCTGAATATAACTCATGGCGACCAGTAGGGCGCCGAACAGGGCGCTGAATACGATGCCTTTCACAGTTAGCGGCGTGCGGCCCGATTTCATCGTGGTTAACTCCTCTCTTTCTCGAAAGCGACCGGTTATGGTACCATATTCGAAGTTACAGGATAGGCATAAGCCTGTCAATGCGGATTCGGAAAGGGGCCTATGCCGGTGCGGCCATTGTGGAGGTTGGATAACGCGGAAGTGACGGTTCAGGCTGCAAGCGGACCGAGAAAGGTGCTGCAGGGGCTGAACCTGGCTGTCGGAGAGGGTGAATATATCGCGGTCGTCGGACGTAACGGAAGCGGGAAAAGCACGCTGCTGCGGGTGCTCGGAGGGTTATGCCCGTTGTCCGGAGGCTCCTTGACGGCGGATGGGGAGTCGGGTCGGCAGCCCGGGTATGTCTTTCAAAATCCGGACGCTCAAATCGTAGGTGAAACGGTGTACGAGGAAGTATGCTTCGGCATGGAGAATCGGGGCGTTCCGCTGGTGGAGATGGCCGAAAGGTTCCGCCGGGCGATGGCGGCGGCGGGTATGGACGTTCATCCGGACACGCCGGTAGAACGTCTGTCCGGCGGCCAGAAGCAACTGCTGTGCATTGCGGGGGCTATGGTCACCGGAGCGCAGTCGCTGCTGCTCGACGAGCCGGCGTCCATGCTCGACCTGGACACCAGATCGGCCGTGCTCCGGATTGCCCGCGAGCTGCATGAACGCGGCGCCACGATCGTATGGGCGACGCAATCGATGGATGAACTCGTCCCCGCAACCCGGGTCATTGCGCTCGTGAATGGGGGCATCGCGTACGACGGCACGCCCGAGCGGTTCTTCTACGGATCGGCCGGGAACGGCAGGATGTTCGATCCGGCGGAGACGCCTTGCCTGTCACTCGGGTTCCGGCCGCCTTATGCGATCCAGGTGGCGCACCGGTTGCTTCAGATTGGCATAGAGCTGGGCGAATGTCCGATGCTTGACGGGCAGCTGAGAAGAGCGGTGACGGAACTATGCCGATAAGGACGGAGAAGGCAACGGTCGTCGCCGAGGATGGCCGCCGGCTGCTGAGCGAGGTGAGCTGCACGTTCGGCAGCGGAGAGCTGACCCTGCTCGTCGGAGCGAATGGAGCCGGGAAATCGACGCTGCTCGATGTGTTGTCCGGACTAACCGCCTGCGAAGGAACGGTAGAGCTGGACGGGGTACCGATCCGGGACGGGCGTCGGCTCAACCGGGAGGCGGCTTACCGGATCGGCCGCCAGTTCCAGTATCCCGAGTTGCAGCTGTTCGCTGCGACGGTTCAGAAGGAATTCGACTATTCGCTCGGTTACATGAAGCTGCCGGACGATGAGAACCGGACCCGCACGGACCGTGCGATGAGTGAGATGGGGTTGGCGGATTCGCTCAAGGCGGAATCGCCGCTGGTGCTCAGCGGCGGGGAGAAACGGAGAGTCGCGATCGCCACCACGCTGGCCGCCGATCCGGACTGGCTGCTGCTTGACGAGCCGACGGCCGGGCTGGACCCGGAAGCGGCTTCGAGGCTCGTAAGCGCACTGCTCAGCCGGAAGGGAAGGCCGTCCGGCGGCATCATCGCCGCCACACACGATCTCGACCTGCTGCTGCCGGCGGCTGACCGTGTTGTCGTGCTGCGCGAAGGCGGCGTGATCGCGGACATGCCCGCGTCCGAGCTGGCCTTGCGCCCGGACGTATGGGACCGCGCCAGCATCGGCAGACCGGCATCCGCCGAGCTGGCCGGGCAGCTGCGATTGCTGGGGCTGCCGGTTCCGGCGAAGTTTCTTGCGCCGGAGGAAGCGGCCGATCTGATTGCGGGCCGGTTGCGGGCTGCCGGGCGGCGTCCGTTCTTGGAGACGGACGCTTATGGGGAAGCGCCCGGGGAAGGGGTGGCGACGCAACCGGGAGCCGCGCTTGAGCGGGACCGGGAGCCGGGACCAGATCGGGACCGGGGCAGCGGGCGTATAGCGGGCTCGCCGAAACGATTCGTCGAATCGCTCGATCCGCGTGCCAAATGGCTGTTTATGATGACCTTCTCGATCGGCGTACTGATCCAGCGCGACTGGACCGGGTTCGGACTGGGCGCTATAACGGCTGCGGCGCTTCTGCTGCTGTGCCGGGTGCCGGCGCGGCATATCGTGCCGCTGATGCGGCCGTTTCTATGGTTTGCCGCGGCCTCTGTCGCCGTATCCGGCCTCGGAATCGGGGAGGCGGGTCCGGCTGCAAGCTCTTCCGGCGGCGCATGGGAGCCGGGGGCGGGAGGCAGTGCAACCGAAGCTCCGATCCGTTTTGGCGTCTTTACGTTCTCGGCGGCTGCGGCCGGGGTTACGTCGTTCGAGCTGTTGAAGATCGGCTGCGTCATGGTCGCGGGCATCCTGCTGTCGGCAACGACGACACCTTTCGAGATGAAGCGGGCGATCGAGTATGTGCTGCTCCCGCTGCGCTATATCCGCTTTCCGGTCGAAGCGGTGGCGCTGACCGGCTCCTTGCTGCTCCGCTTCATCCCGGTGCTGCGGCGGGAAGCCGTCAAGTTCAACCGGATCGCCCGCTCGCGCGGCAAGCGGGTGAGGCGCAGCGGAGCGACCCGGCTGCGGGACCTGCCTGCGATGATCGTGCCGCTGCTGATGTCGCTGCTGCAGATGGCGACGGACCTGACCGTCTCGATGGAAGCGCGCGGCTACACCCGGACGGGGCAGCGCCGCACCTCCGCCGTGCAGCTCGTCATGAGCCGCCGGGACTGGGCCGTGGTGGCGGCCGCGGCAGTCGTAGCCGCAACACTGGCAGCCGTCGCGATCGGATGAGGCGACGGCTGTATTTTACTTGGCGGCGGTTTTCAGTTCGAACTCCCACGGACCGCGCACGACCGTGCGGATTTCCGTCACGTAGATCGTAAGCTCCTGCTGGTCCGGCTCCGCCTCCAGCGTCATATCCTCCATGGCTCGGGTGACTTCGTTCAGCCGGGAGGATGCTCCTCCGCTTTGGCCTTTTACCGAAAAGTCAGGAAAGAAATGGAGCAGCGATTCCATCTCCGTATCGTCATGCTCTAGGTCGAATTCGATCCGCATCGATCCCGGTACGTAGGAATCGTAAGCGAGCCGCTCCACGCGTTTTACCTTGACCGGGAAACCTAGCAGGTTCCACTGCCGGTTCAGCTCCAGAACTCCCGACTGCGGGAGCGGCATCGTCATCTTTACCGGCTGCTCCGCACGCCGGACAAGCGCAAGCTCCGGAATATGCAGCTTGTAGCCGGAGAGCTCCCGCTCGTTGGGTGCGAACATCAATTCATTCGGATTCGGGAAGTTCTCATCCCGAATATAAGGGATCGGCTCTCCTGACGGCCCGGTAAGCGTCGGCGCCGCTATATTCTCATAAGAACCGAGGCCGAACGATTCGATTCGGCTCGCGGGCGGAAGCTGCGGCACGAGTGTGACTCTCATCTGCCCGTTCTGTTGAGCGGTCGCCACCGCCGTCAAAGTAATCCCGCTTCGAACGTCGGTTACGCCCAGATCCTCGACGCGGTCCACCTTTTCCGGAGGGGTTAGGCGGATCTTCATATCGGAAGGCGTGCCGTCAAACGATACGGACATCTCCTCTGTCACCTTAATAGGCCCTGTGTAATAGAAGCCCCCGGTCCAATCTCCGGCGCTGGCGATCATGCTGGCTTTGAACTCGTACCGGTTGCCGTCTGCGTTAATCAGTTCCATCGTCTTGACAGGGGCAGCTGTCCCCGTTAAAGCTGCGGAAGAATGAGTGCTGCCGATCGAGAATCCGCGAATATCGATCCGGTCCGTTCCGTCGAGATGCGTAACCGGTGCGGGCAAAATGTAGAGGATCTCATGATCCTCGCTGGATTGGACGGTTCCGTAGCCGGGTATGAATTGCAGCATCTTGCGGACCTGTGCGCGGACATCCGGCGACGCATACAAGGCCAGCGCGCCTGCTATAAGGCATAATCCCGCCACGGCGGCGGCCAGCAGACGTCTGCGGAGGGGCGATCGGCGCTGTACCGCTTCCGCGGACAACAGGGCTTCTGCTGCTGCGGGCGTATCGGGGACGGCTGCCGTGTCGCTTCCGGGAGAGAGGGCCGGGTTCGCTGCCAGGCCGAGCTTGGCGAACGTTCTGGACCGGATGCGGCTGAGCGTCTGGGCATCCAGACGGGCTTCCTCCCGGGAGGGCTCCACGTCGCCGAAGCGGTCCGCTGCGGCTTCCGGCTCGATGGAATCGGCCAGACGGAACAACATTTTTTCCTCGTTAGCGTTCATAAGCTCTCCTCCTCCATCCGGTCCGGCATCCGCTGCCGGAACAGGCTGCGAATCCTCGCCAGTCTGCGCTCCACCGCTTTGGGCGTCAATCCCGTGCTTCCCGCAATCGTGTCGACCGGTTCGTAGTACAGATACCGTTTGACAAAAAGAGTTCGGTTCAGCGGTTCGAGAGAATCGGCGATCCGCATCACCTCTTCCCATGTTTCCTTAGCCAGCACCCGTTCCTCCGTCCCTTGTCCGCGATCGGCCGGCTCCTTCGCTCCTGATTCCGCTTCTGCCCGGTCCCGCCATGAGGCGAGCTTCCGGCGATAGTCCAGCGACTTGTATTTGGTCAGCATGAACAGCCATACTTGCAGCGTTCCTTTTGCCGGATCGAATTGCCCGATTTTGTCCCATGCGGTCAGGAATACGTCGCTTATGCATTCCTCGACGTCTTCCTTTCTAGGGTCAGGGGACAGAATCCGTTCGGCCAGCCGGTACAGACTGTCGGCATACGACTCGATGAGCTGTGCCAGCGCTTCGGTATCCTTCCGCTTGAGCCGCTCGGCCAGCCGATCGTCGTTTCTAGGTTCCATAAGCGCTCGAAGCTCCCCTTTGTGAGATGAAATGATGACCTTTATAGAGTACTACGCAAGCTCCGGAGAAAATCCCCCGCCGCAATATCGCATTTAGGTTCGCCGCTGAAAAGAAGCGGCTGACGGAACGGACAGCGGAGCAGCAAGGCAGCGAGCGGCGGCGATCAGACCGTATGCCAGACGGCGAAAGCGAAGGACAGGGGAATGCCAAAAAGCGTCCCGCCCCGCCAATCGGCGGAGGAAGAACGCTGAGCTGGCGCGGGAAGCTTAGTCGGGTTACCTATTAATAGGACGAACTATTGTAGAGCAGACGCTTTATATCAAGAAATCACTTTGAGCCAAGCGCGGTCGTACCGCCACTCCACCTCTACCGGAGCCTGGAAAAAGTCGGTTAAGTAATCCGAGGTCAGTACATCTCGCGTAGGGCCGGCCTGATAAACCTCGCCAGAGCGGATCAGCAGCGCCTTCGTGAACGCCGGTACGATTTCCTCGATATGATGCGTGACGTAAATGAGCGTCGGCGCGTCGGGACTGGAGACGAGCTCCTGTATGCTCGACAGCAGCTGTTCCCGCGAGAACACGTCGAGGCCGTTGCACGGCTCGTCCAGAATAAGCAGGCGCGGAGAGGCCATCAGCGCTCTGGCGATGAGCAGCTTCTGCTTCTCGCCTTGCGAGCAGGAATGATAGTGACGGTCGTACAGATGCCAGACGCCGAGCTGCTTCATCAGCTGTTCGGCCCGCTGGGCGTCTTCTTCGGACGGTTTGTCGTACAGGCCGATGGTTGCGTACTTTCCGCTCAGCACGACATGCTGGGTCCGGTCGTTCATGTGCAGCTTCTCCTGGAGCGAAGAGCTGACCCAGCCGATCGATTTGCGCAGCTCGCGCAAATCTACTGTTCCGTACAGATGCCCCAGCACCGAGACTTGACCTTCCGTCGGCCAGATATAACCTGTAATCATATTAAGCAGCGTCGTTTTGCCCGAGCCGTTTAACCCCAGAATCGCCCAATTCTCGCCGTTCGCTACCTGCCAATCGATATGGTTCAGTACGGTTTTATTATCGCGGTTCCACGTGATATTGCGTACATCTATAACAAGACTCATGCCGCTTCACTCCCCGGATGATTTCTAATAAACTTGATTGTACCACAAAGGCAGAAAGCCGGAATACAAAGCAAGGGAAAAGTTGACAGGGTAACGGGCGTTAGTTAGCATTATAAATAATACAGGTCGTTGCATAACGCGCGAGTGCGTGCCCGTCCTGACTGTTTGTGCCCTCCGCAGCGTATGAACACTTCTAAATCGACTTGCAAAGGAGTGCAGCCTAGTGGCGATGACAACCGATTCGATCTTCTACCAGGATATGGACGGGAAACCGATTGAAAGTCCGAATAAGATCAAAATTATGGATATTTCCATCGAGCTTTTTTCCCGCAAAGGGTTCACCGGCGTATCGATCCGCGATATTACGAAGGAAGTCGGCATTAAGGAGAGCTCGCTGTACAACCATTTCCGCAGCAAGGAGGAACTGCTCTCCACGATTTTCTTTAATTTCCGGCGTTCCATCTCGCGGATTTTACCGCAGGAGGACCATCTTGGCGGTATGCTGCAGTCCGTGAGTCCGGAGCTTTTCCTGAAGCAAAGCTTGGCGGGCTTGATGAAACATATCGACGACCCGGTCATGGCCAAAGTGTGGCGGATGATGTATCTCGAACAATACCGGGACCGGGTGGTTCGGGATATTTATTTAAACGACATAGTCGGGAACATGTTGAAGTCGCTGGAAAAGGTGTTTTCGATCTGGATCGCTGCCGGGCGCATCCAGCCAGCCGACGCGCGCATCTTGGCGGCGGAGTATCAATACCCGTTGTTTGCGATGATCGGCGTTTATGTTTTGCTCAGGGTGGACGGAAGCAGCACGTGGGATATCGAGACGGGGATGCGCGAACACGTCGATTATTTCGTCAGCAAAATCATCGTCTAAGACGGACGCGGCAAGAGGGCACCGCAACTAATGAACCGCGCACTCGTCTAAACGGATATATCCAAGAATGTTGGGAGGGACAGGCGGTATGACAAGAAAACGCAGGCTCGCTATCCTTGTTTCTGCGGCTATTCTGCTGGGACCGGTCTGGGCGTCTGAGAAGGCGGAGGCCGGATCTACTCTTTCGGCATCGGTTACGATCTCGGAACAGACGGAACTGTTCGATCGTCCGGAAGAAGGCGGGACACCGGTCGGGGCGCTTGCGGCTTTTCAGTCTTTGGAGGTCGATTGGACCGGTCGCGAAGATCCGGCTCAGCTCGGCAACTGGATTCGGGTAAAGACATGGCTTGGCGCGAAATGGATTCGGGACGACGCCTCGGTGTTGTATGGGGGATATGCAGAAGAGCGGAAGGAAGTGACTTTACTGAACACCGTGGCGCTGTATGACGGGCCGGACCCCGCCAGGAAAACCGGAGCTTCCATCGGGCCGCAGCAGCTTCACGTGACGGGAACCGTCGCATACAGTCCCAAATATGCCGATACCGCCCGTCAGTTCAGTGCGGGCAGCGGCACGTGGTACCGGGTGAAGACGTGGCTCGGAGAGAAGTGGATCAAGGACCCGGCGATATTGGAACATGTGCCGGTATGGAAGAAGTCGTATGCGATGAAGCTGACCGGTGACGAGACCGCCTATCCGGTTCCTTACGAAACGGAAGGAAAAGGCGAGAAGGTTGCCGCCGGAGTCGTCCAAGTGGTCGCCTTCGGATGGGAAGGCAAAGGACCGTGGTCGCCGTACTGGTATCAGATCGAATGGAAGGGCGGCACACGCTGGATCACGCCCAAGCACGAGGCGCTCAAGTATTACCGGACGATGGATAAGGTGCTCGAGATCGGACCGGACGTATACTATTCCGACAAACCTTACTCGTACGCTACCGGGGAGGACCGCCTGCTGGCTCCCGGAACTTACCAGACGGTCGAAGCGACCGGAGAATGGGTGCGGCTCCAATCGGACGACGGCCCAAGATGGATCAATCTGAGAGCGCTGCTGGACGATCCGCAGCAGATCGTGACTACGGAGGAAGAAGTAGAGGTCGATGCGAAAACGGAGAGCTACTACTTCCCGGTCGGCGGAGAACGGCTTCATGGCAAGGGACATTACTCCGAGCAGAAGGTGCGCGCTTATGAGAAATGGACGGCCGCCGACGGAACGGTCTGGTATAACCTGGCTCCGGGAGAAACGGAATGGGTCAAGGCGAAGCCTGCCGAGTAAGCGGAGCATGGTAGCTCCTGGTGCCCGCGGATCATGATAGGTATAGGCGCATTTGGGCTTTTGCGCGCCGAAATAAGCGCAAATCGCGCTCCATGCGCCGAAATAAGAGCTGCGAACCGCCTCTATTTGGTCGAAATCGACGATTATCGGCCGAATAAGAGGTGCTGGCAGCTCTTATTTGCGTGGAACAGACGCAAATCGGGCTCCAAGCGCCGAAATAAGAGCTGCGAACCGCCTCTATTTGGTCGAAATCAACGATTATCGGCCGAATAAGAGGTGCTGGCAGCTCTTATTTGCGTGGAACAGACGCAAATCGGGCTCCAAGCGCCGAAATAAGAGCTGCGAACCGCCTCTATTTGGTCGAAATCGACGATTATCGGCCGAATAAGAGGTGCTGGCAGCTCTTATTTGCGTGGATCAGACGCAAATTGGGCTCCAAGCGCCGAAATAAGAGCTGCGAACCGCCTCTATTTGGTCGAAATCGACGATTATCGGCCGAATAAGAGGTGCTGGCAGCTCTTATTTGCGTGGATCAGACGCAAATTGGGCTCCAAGCGCCGAAATAAGAGCAACCCCAACCCCCAAAACCAAAAGCCGACGCTACAACCAGCATCGGCTTTTCCACATCAACCCGGACCAATCGTCCGGTTATTTATACTTCCGCCAGTCCATCCCGCTTTGCTCGAGCAGGTGACCAAAGTCGTTCTCGAGCCGTTTCTGCTCCGCTTTGCGCGCATGCTCCGCTTGCTTGCGCAGATCTTCCCTGCGTTTCTCTTCCGCAGCTTTCAGGTCATCGCCTGTGGCCTTGAGCTTCTGGATGACGTCGGGATTCAGTAAATCTTTTAGGGTCGCCGGCTGGTCGCCTGCCGTAGGGGATGGAGCGGGAGCTGGTCCTTTTTTCTTGGCCATCACGTTCACCTCGATTTCTTCCTTGTATCCGCCAGTTTGTCTTCATTATAGCAGGATCGGCCGCCTCACTCTACCGGCCGCAGCGGCTTCATGAAGTAGTAATGCCGGCTGCCTCGCGGCGCGTTGTCGATCTCGAACAGAAGCTGGAAGCCGTGCTTTTTGTAAAATTCGGGAGCCTGGAAGCCGAATGTATTCAGCTTTAGGAAGTCGGCGCCTTTGGAGCGGGCCGTGTCCTCGATCGCTTGCAGCAGCCGGGTGCCGTATCCTTGATGGCGATACGGCTCGTCTACCCACAAGATGTCGACTTCCACCCAATTCCAGCATAGGCAGCTAAGCAGTCCTGCGACGATGTCCCCTTGCTCGTTTTTGAGGATCAGATGGATCGGCTCGTAAACGGATTTCAGTTCATCGGCGACATGGCGGGCGTTATACTCGATCAGCTTTTGTCTGACATACTCGATTTGGCCTTGATCGGCGCGGACCAAGGAAAGATTATCGGTCATGAGGAGCCTCCATATGGCTTTTTGGTATTAACCATACTTGCATCGTTTGCCAAAAGGCAAGGGAAAGATTGGATATAGCGGAAAGGGTGGCTCATTTCGCCACGAAACGCGCCGCTTCGCGGTCCACGAGTTTCTTTTTCCCCCCCGGAATGATAAAATATTTCTTGAAAGAAAGCTGAAAGCGGTTCCGTTTTCAGGGGGTATCGCGTAAGTTCGCATCCGCTAGCAAGCGGTCGGAAAGGAAGACGCGAATGGGAAACACGACAAAGAGACAAAGAGTGCTTCTTGCGGCGGCGGGAACGGCTGCGATAGCGGCGGGGTTGTCCGTATGGGCGGTATTGTCGTCCGCAGGCGAAAAGACGGGGATCGAAAAAAGCCAAAAGAAGGAAATTTCCATCGTTGTTACTTCTCTTGGAACATCTTTTCCTCCGGGGATGGATGAAAACCATAATCCGTATCTGGACTATATCGAGCGGAATACGAAGCTCAACATCAACGTGAGTTTGCCGCCGAACGAAAGCTATCATGAGAAATTAAACATCGTCTTATCGTCCACCGCTTTGCCGGATATGCTGTATGCGGTCGACGATGTATGGCTGTCCAACAAAGTGCAGGAGCACAAGCTGCAGCCGCTCGACGAGCTGATCGACCAGTACGGCCCCGATCTGAAGAGGAAAATTCCGAAGGAAGCCTGGGATCAGGTGACATTTAACGGGATGATCTACGCCGTGCCGAGCATGAATGAGGTGAAGGGCGTCGAGCTGATGTACGCCCGCAAAGATTGGCTCGACCGGCTCGGGCTGAAGCCGCCGCGAACGCTGGACGAATATTATGAAGTAATCCGTGCGTTCACCTTCGGCGATCCGGACGGCAACGGGGTTCACGACACGATCGGATTGCTGCTGACGGAGAAGCTCGGGAGAAGCGCTCCGTTCTTCGGCGCGTTCGGCACCCAGCTCGACAGCTGGCTGGAGCGGGACGGGAAGCTGGTCTATTCCAATACGCTGCCTGAGACGAAGGAAGCGCTGGCCTTTTTGCGCCGATTGTATGCGGAGAGGCTGATCGATCCGGAATTTCCGCTGAACCGGACGAAAACGCTCGAAGAAAAAGTGGCGTCAGGCAAAGTCGGGATTTTCTCCGCCGCCTGGTACGATACCCGGGGGCCGATCGATCAGAACAAGCAGCGCGATCCGAAAGCGGAATGGATTCCGCTCGAATATCCGACAGGGCCGCGAGGCGAGAAGGGGACCTACTCCACATCGCTCGTTCGAGGATACAGTATCGTGCCCGCCGGCAGCCCGAACGGAGCGGACGTCATCCGGCTGCTCAATTTTATCGCGGGCGAAGGCCACAGCAACCTGAAGCTCGGTTTCGAGAACGAGATCTGGTCGATGAAGGACGGCAAGATGGTAACCAACTTCCCGGAGCACGACAAGCACAAGTACCGGGGCATCTATTCCGCACTTGTGGAAGTCATCGAGCCTGAGCTGGATAAGCAGCGTCTGGATTCGCTCGGGGAGCATTTCCGGTTATACGAAAACCAGAAAAGAGTCGAAAACAACCTGATCGTGAACCGGTTCACCGGGCTTCCGACTCCGGCCATGGGCAAATATATGATGAAGCTCTCTTCGATGGAGGAGCAGTTTATTAAGATCGTGCTGGGCGTAGCTTCTCTGGACGATTTCGATCAATACGTTAGCCGGTGGAGGCTGGAGGGCGGAGACGAAATAACGCGCGAGGTCAATGAATGGTACCGGGCCTCTCTGGACTAATCCGCAACGTCCTTGTTTACTCTAACAGAAACGGAGGTTTTCCGCATATATCCGCTCCGTTGGTTTAACCGGCTGTATCATCAAAATATTCAGATGAGGCTGACCGTATATTTTTTGTTTATTTTGCTGCCGCTTGTGGCCGTCAGCTTGTTCTCGAACTTTCAGTCGAGGCAGATGCTGCTCGACCAGACGACCGAGCGTACGAGGGCGGCGCTTACGTCCTCAATGGACTATATCGACGTAACGCTGCAGAACGTCGAGGAGATCTCGACCTTAATCGCAACCGATACGAATATGCTCCGGCTGCTCGATCAGTCCGGGGCGGATCTGTCGCCGCAAGACGTCGCCAACTTCACCGAGGTGCTGAAGCAGCTGTCCAATATTACGTCGATCAATCATATGATCTCGCAAATATCGGTGTACCATTCTTTGTCCAATGTAGCCGTGTCAACGACGACCGGCAGCCGGCATATTTCCAGCCAGACGCAGCAATCCTGGCTCCAACTGCTGGCCCGTTTCGGGGGAAGCGGGATTATGTACACACTGCCTGACGAGCCTACGCCCGACGGCAAGACGTTCGGCCAAATTATCGGAGCGGACGGAATCTCGCTGGTGCGCGCGATGGATCTGAACAATCCGGGCCGGCAGCCCAATCTGCTCGTCGTCACGCTGAACCAGACGAAGCTGCTTGACCTGATCCGCTCGCTGCTCCCGTCCGAGAATGCGCAAATCGTTCTGCTGACGGACGAGCGCAAGCCGATTACGGGGACGGGCGACATTACCGAGGCGAGCCTGGAGAAGCGGATGGCCGACAAAGATACGTTTCAAGTCGAGATCGGCTCCAAATATTACAAATGGTCGCTGCTGCTCATGCAGCCGCAAAGCGAAGTGTTCGCCAAGACGAAGCAGATTCAGGCGTATACGTATATCATTATCGCAATTAGCGTCCTGCTCGCGCTCTGGATCTCCTGGGCGGTATACAGCAGCATCGCTTCTCCGATTCAGAAGCTGATGCAGGGCATGAAGCGGGCCGGCAGCGGTAACTTCAACGTCAAGCTGGACAACCACCGGCAGGACGAGCTCGGTTATTTGACCCAGGCGTTTAACCAGATGATCTACGACCAGAAACATCTGATCCAGCACGGCTACGAACAGCAATTGCGCCTGGCGCTCACCGAACTGAAATTTTTGCAGACCCAGATCAATCCGCACTTTTTGTACAATACGCTGGATTCGATCTATTGGGCGGCCAAAAACTATGAGGCGGACGAAATCAGCGAGATGGTGCTGAACTTGTCGCGGTTTTTCCGGCTCAGCCTGAGCAAAGGCACGGACACGTTCACGGTGGAGGAGACGATTTCTCATCTGCACTACTACGTCCGGGTGCAGCAGCTGCGTTTCTTGGACAAGTTCTCGGTCGCCTACGACGTCGACGAAGCGAGCAAGCCGGTTCCAGTGATGAAGCTGCTGCTGCAGCCGCTTGTGGAAAATGCGATTCTTCACGGTCTGGAACAAAGGGAGCGCGGAGGACAGTTGACGGTACGGACGTATACGGAGGGCGGTTTTCTGTATATGATCGTTGCGGACAACGGGGTAGGGATGACCCCGGAGAGGCTCGATTATATCCGCGGGGAACTGGAGCACATCTTCGGTCCGGACAAGTCCGGATTGTCGCTGCCGCCGTGGGAGTCGAACAAAGATTTGTACGGGCTACGCAACGTGGCTTCCCGAATCCGTATGGTATACGGCAAACAATCCGTTATAGAAGTGGAGAGCCGGCAAGGGGAGGGGACGGCGGTGACGGTTCGTCTGCCGCTTGACCGATGCAAGGAGACGTTCCAGCTTTCTCCCGAACAGACGGAACCAGATTAAGCGAAAGGAGCGAACATCGGGATGAATTTGCTGATCGTGGAAGACGAGATTCGACTATGCAACAGTTTGGCTAATAACATTCCTTGGGAGCAGCACGGGATCGATATCGTCGGGATGGCTCATAACGGAATGGATGCCCTTGAACTGATCGAGAGGAAGAAACCGGACCTGATGCTGCTCGACATTCAGATTCCTGGCGTGGACGGGCTGACGGTGGCGCGCAAAGTGGCGGAGCAGGGGCTGATGACGAAGACGATCATCCTGAGCGGACACGACAATTTCACCTATGCCCAGAAGGCGCTGGAGTTCGGGGTGTCCAAATATTTGCTGAAGCCGGCAGGCGATTCGGAAATTCTCGATGCCGTGCTGGGGGCCGCCCAGCAGCTTCGCAGGGAGCTGGAGCTGAAGCATAGCCAGGATGCGCTGCAGGAGAAGTGGCGTCATAACTTGCCGCATCTGCAGAACAATTTCTTCGTGAATTGGCTGAACGGGAAATTTGTAGAGTGGGAAATTACGAGACGCAGCCAGGATGTGCAGCTGGAGCTGGAGCATGATGCCAGGTACGTGGTCGCTGCGCTGGATATGGACCCTGTGTCGGAGGAGGAAACCCGGTTTACGCAGCAGGACATGCCGGTTTTGCAGTTTGCTTTAAGCGGGATTGCCAAGGAACTGCTGCCGGAGTATTGGGTATGCTCCGACCCGGGAGGGGCAACGGCGCTTATATGGAAAGCGCCGGCGGACAAAGACGACGGCGTCGTGATGCTGCAGGTCAATACCGATATTACCCGGCTGCTGTCTACCGTAAAAGAGTGTCTGAAGCTGACCGCAAGCGCGGGAATCTGCCGGACGACCGGGGGGCGGGACGAGGTGCCGGAGCTGTACCGGCAGTCGATGCGGGCGCTGCAGAACCGGATCATCTACGGAGGCAATATCGCCATCCCGTTCCGCGAGGAGTCGGGGGACAAGCCGGTGCTTCCGTCGGACCCGAATCTGGAGAAGGCGCTGGAGATCGCTCTTCAGACGGGGGACGAGGAGAAGGCGGCAGATACGCTCGACAGGCTCTGGTCGGTGAGCGGCATCGTAACGGCTGAATCGATGGACGACGTGCAGGAGAACGTGATGTTTTTCGGCGCGCTGCTGATCCGAATTATGCAGAAGCAGGGATGGCCGTTCAAAGATTTTGCCGGGGACGACTATGTCCACTTCTTTAATCCGCAGGCGCTGGGCCATAAGGAGCAAATCCATGCGATGCTGCTGCGGATCGTGCGCCGCGCGGCTGTATATGTGCAGAAGCAGCGGATGTCGGTCAGCCATCAGATCGTAAAGCAGTTGCTCAGCATCGTCGAAGAGGAGATGGATCAGGAAATATCGCTCCATCAGGTGGCGGACCGGCTGTTCGTCAATTCCTCGTACTTGAGCCGTCTGTTCAAGCAGGAGACGGGCAAATCGTTCTCCGCTTATGTGATCGAGCGCAAGATGGAGCGCGCCAAGGCGGCGCTTCTCGACGGTGCCAAAATCAGCGAAGCGGCCAGTCTCGTCGGCTATCACGACGGCAGCTACTTTACCCGCGTATTCCGCAAGTACTGGGGTGTAACGCCGGGGGAAGTACGGCCCTAAGCAGCGCTTCCCGATCCCAACCCCAGCCCTTGCCTGTCTGTCTCCGGGCATAGGGGATGGAGGGAGCGCCGCCCGACGTACAGCTATAGATGGCACTACTAGCCGGGGGCGTTCCGCGGCTAGTTTGGCATGCCCCCAAACTCCTTGTGGAGCCGCTTGGCTTCCTCCAGCAGTTGCATGTGGACCTCCGTAATCGACAGCAAGAGGCGGGCTCTCTCCTCCTGCGCTTCCCGCTTGGCGCCTTCCGAACTGCGGCTGGCTGCCAGCAGTTCGATCATCTTGGGCACTTCCCAGATGCTGCGGGCGGCGACCGCCGTGCAGAAGCCGTATCGCGCCAGACGGACGTCCCCGCCCCATCCGGAGCCGCTCAGCCCGTCCGTATACCGGCCGAACAGCAGTCGATCGTACGCTGCATACCGCTCGGGCCGGATATACCGCTTGCTCATCGTCAAGCCGTAAAACCGCCCCAGTTCCTCGCCTACGCCGGATACGCTGGCAAACTGCCAATCGATAAGCACCAGACGTATATCCCGGTTCGGCTCCTGGCGGATATACATATTTTTGCGCCATATATCCTGGTGGGCGAGCACGCGAGGCAGCCGCTCCACCCCATCGATCAGATGCGGCATATGGAGGAGCAAGTCCTCGTACCGGTCCAGAACGGACCGAATCCGCTGCTCGTCGGCGGAGGCGTGGTGCCAGTCCGCTTCCCGCACGTTGACCGTATATTTGCTGCACTCGGCTACCCAAGAGCGGAGCCAGGACCGGCATAACCAGTCTTCTTCCGGAATAGGCAGCCCGTTCAAATAAGCCGCATGGAATCGTCCGATCTGCCACGCGGCGTATCCGTACTCGTCATCGGACCATACGCTGTCCGTATTCCCCGGAATTTCCTCCAGCCACAGCCACAGCCGCCCGTCCGGCTTCTCCTCCACGGCATAACAGTCCGGAACGGCTATACCTTCCGGCAAGATTCCCCGAAGGTCCGAACGATAGGCGAACGCTTCGCGTTTCCAATAGTTGTAATGCGTCCCCGCTGCCCTGTCGGCATCGGGATTTGTAATTTTGACGATCAAGGACCACGGGACGAAGCTTCGGTCAACCGTGGCTGTGCCATGCAGACGAAACAGTCCGCCGTTCACGAAATTCGGAGTCCGGTAGTCGATCGTCGCGCACGTCCAAGACTCGATCGCTGCATCGGACCTGCCGAGCAGCTTGTGTACGCATCCAAGCATCACCTGCTCGTCGAACTCCTCGTGTACGCTTCTTACGGCAATCGGCTGCGGCATCGGCTGTTTCCTCCCTTCTTCGGGCATAAAGATATCCGTTCTCCAAACCATGCTGTACCGCGATTATAACGCACATACGTTCGCCGGACAAGGGAAGACGACGCGCCTGCCGAGAAGTATTTTCAGACAAATTACGACATTCGGTTCCTCTCTTTGGAATCGCTTTCATAGTTGTGCTTTTTGTGTGAGGCGCGCGGTTAAGGCAACTTGGAGCTTGCATCCCGGGAGTTGTCACGAAAGTACCAAAAGACGTAAAAGTAGTCCGGTACAAACGGCCCCCCGGTTTGCTACACTTGGAACAACAACGGATTCGCCGGGCGAAAGAAAGCTCTAAGGCGCCGTTCTCGACAGAATCAGAAGGGGGACGACAACAAGATGGAGCCTGCAACAAATGGAGCAACTGCTTCCTCACCCCGGAAATCGTATGCTAAGACGTTATGGACCGACATCCGCAAAGATTGGGACTTATACGTAGCGCTTATTCCGGGACTCGCATTCATTTTGCTATTTAAGTACACGCCCATGTACGGGATCGTTATTGCGTTTAAGGATTTCAACATCTTCGAAGGCATGGCGGCCAGCCCGTGGGTAGGCCTGAGGCATTTCGAGAAACTGCTCGTCAACGAAAATTTCTGGCAGGTGTTTCAGAATACGCTTATTATTTCCGTCTATAAGATCGTATTCCTGTTCCCGCTTCCGATTATCGTCGCCATCCTGCTGAACGAGCTAAGACACATGGTGTTCAAGCGGAGTATTCAGACGATCATTTACTTGCCGCACTTTTTGTCCTGGGTAATCGTCAGCGGTTTGTTCATCGACATTTTGTCCACGAACGGCGGTATCGTCAACCGGATGATCGTCGCGCTTGGAGGAGAGCCGATCCGCTTCTTCCTCGACAGCGATATATTCCGTTCCGTCCTGATCTCGTCGGCCGGTTGGAAAGAGGTCGGCTGGAGTACGATCGTATACTTGGCGGCATTAACCAGCATCGATCCGCAGCTGTATGAGGCTGCGAAAATCGACGGAGCGAGCAAGTGGCAGCAGGTGCTGCACATTACGCTTCCGGGACTTATTCCTATTATTTTGCTCATGTTCATTCTTCGTCTCGGCAACATTCTGGAGGCCGGCACCGAGCAAATTCTCGTTATGTACAATCCGAGCGTCTACAACGTCTCTGACGTTATCGGCACCTACGTGTACCGGATCGGGTTAGGCGATCAGGATTACAGCTTCTCCACCGCTGTAGGCTTGTTCGATTCGGTTATCGCCTTCGTCCTGATTATCTCGGGTAACGCGCTAAGCCGAAAATATTTGCAGCGTGGGATCTGGTGACGGATTATGAAGGGGGATCAGCTATGACTACTAGCGAAGCGTCTAACGTCGCGAAGGCACCCAAAAAGTCCGGCGGCGGCATCAAAGCATCATTTGGCGAGAAAGTGTTTTCCGTATTCAACCATACCTTTTTTGTACTGCTTGCGATTACGACGATCTTTCCGTTTCTTAATCTGATCGCGAAATCATTCAGCAGCGAGGCGGCTGTCGTCTCGGGTATCGTATCGTTGTGGCCGGTCGACTTCCAGATCGGAACGTATAAGTACGTCGTTCAAAATTCGTTGTTCATGAATGCTTTTAAAGTGTCGATAACCGTAACGGTTGTCGGTACGGCGCTCGGTCTGTTTATGACGACACTGGTCGCTTATCCGCTGTCGAAGCCGAGGCTCCGCGGGCGCAAATGGTTCATCCTGATGTTTATCTTCACGATGTTGTTCAGCGGCGGTCTCATTCCGACCTACCTGCTTATGCAGAAGCTGAACTTGATCAACACGTTGTGGGTGTTGTTCCTTCCGTCGATGGTCAGCGTTTATAACATGCTTATTATCAAAAACTACTTTGAGAGTCTGCCGGACAGCCTGGAGGAATCGGCCAAGCTGGACGGAGCGAGCAACCTGACGATTTTGTTCCGGATTATGCTTCCGCTGTCTATGCCGGTTCTGGCTACGATCGCACTGTTCTATGCGGTAGCGTTCTGGAACGATTACTTCGCGTCACTCATCTATATCAACTCGGCGAATCTGAAGCCGCTGCAGCTGTACTTGAAAGAGCTGTTCGTGTCTTCCAGCGACACCTTCCTTCGTTCGGGTCAAGATATTAATATCGACGCCGCGATGAACGCATCGCCTCAAGCGATCCAGGCCGCTTCGATCATACTGGCTACGCTGCCGATCCTAATCGTATACCCGTTCCTGCAAAAGTATTTCGTGAAGGGCGTTCTTGTCGGCTCCGTCAAGGGATAACAAGCAGGTGCTCTGTATATGAAGGGGGGTGGTTGGGGAAAACGGAAATGGGCTCTGAAGGCATTATCATGAGGTATTGCATGAATCGATAACGGATTTGCACAGCTAAAAGGGAGGTTCATCCATGTTCAAAAAAACATTGTCCGTTGTATCCATCGCCACTTTGGCGGTCTCGCTGGCGGCTTGCGGCGGCGGAGATCCAAAAACGTCCGGGGGCAGCACGCCGGCTCCGGCAGAAGGAAATAAAGTTGACGCTAACAAACCGAAGCCGGAATTCAAAGCGCTGATCCAATACGGCCGCTTCGATCCGAATGCTGAGCCGGTTGCCAAATATTTGAACGAAAAAACTGGTTACAAAGTAACGTACGAAATGCTTCCGGTTGAGAACGCCGACGAGAAGCTGAACCTGCTTATGGCTAACAAAGAGCCGTACTCGTTCCTCATTCTGAATGCGACTCAATATGCGAAGCTTGCCGCTTCCGGCGCATTGGAACCGATCGACGAGATGGTTGCCAAAAACGGAACGAACCTGAAAAGCGTCATCAGCCAAGCTTCCTGGAACGGTGCGAAGCTGAACGGAAAAACGTTCGGTATCCCGCAAACAGGCTCCGGCGTCATCGCCAACCTCGGTCTGTTCGTACGTCAGGACTGGGTTGACGAGCTCGGCTTGAAAGCTCCGACGAACCGTGACGAGCTGTATACGTTCTTGAAGACGATTAGAGAGAAAAAGAACGTCATCCCGCTCACTGGCGGTAAAGCTCCGATGGTTGAGCAAATCGCTACAACGTTCGGCATTACGACGACCTGGAACGAAGCAAACGGCAAAGTCACGCATATGGCCGAGCATCCGAATATGAAGGCTTATGTAGAGTTCATGAAAAAGCTCTATGACGAGAAGCTGATCGATACCGAATGGTCCATCAACCAATCGAACAAAGTCATCGAGAACTTCACGAGCGGTAAAGCGGCTATGATGCCGAACGGATACTACAATGCGCCATCGATCCAAAACGCGCTGCTCAAAAACTTCCCGAACGCCAAGATGGATATCTTGCCGCTGGTTAAAGGCGACAACGGCAAAGCCGCAGCAGTAGGCTCCGCTTCCATCGCTTATTATGCAGCGATTCCGAAGTGGGCGGAGAACAAGGAAGAAGTGCTGAAGTATCTGGATCTGAAGCTGGAGAAAGACATTTTCAAAGGTGCGGCTATCGGTGAAGAAGGCGTTCACCACAAATTGGAAAACGGTAACTATATTCCGATTCTGCCTAAATTCAACGACGAGTGGAACAATGCAAGCTCCTTCCTGACCGGCGTTGACGAGAAAAACTATCCGATCTACTGGCAAGCCCGCGTTCGTAAGGACCCTATCCTGACCAACGCCTTCACCAAGCTACAAGAGAATGCCAAAGGCAGCATGGTAACCGATCCGCTGGCGTTCGCACCGCCGATCGATGCTATCGCCAAAAATGCTCAAAAGCTGAACAAGCTGATGGAAGATACGCTTATCAAGTACATTACTGGTGCCGAGCCGGTTGCCAACTTCGACAAATTCGTCACTCAATGGAAAGCAGAAGGCGGCGACGATATGACGAAAGCGGCTAACGAGTGGTACGCAGCTAACAAGAAATAAGAAACAGCTTTAATAAGGGTAGCAGGAGAAGGAGAATCGAAAAAAACCGCTGTTCGCGTATGCGACGGCGGTTTTTTCGTGTCCGGAATCGGGCGCTGTCCGAGGATATAGGAAGGATCAGGCTGTTATTGGTATGGTGCGATGTATTTGCGGAGCGCACAAGAAAAAAACGCCGGAACGAGTATAAAACCATGCTCGTTAGGCCGACCCTTAATAGGAGGAAGGGAGGTGAGATGAGCATGGCAAAGGACGTATTGTGCGAGGTTAATTCGTGCAAATATTGGGCTAACGGCAACAAATGCAACGCTTCTTCGATTTATGTGGTCAGCCACCGCGGCAATCACGCGAGAAATTCCGAAGAGACAGACTGCAAGACGTTTGAAGCAAAAATTTAAGGTTTGTCTACAAGAGGGGAGCTGCAATCTCCCTTCTTCGTATGTCTACCTTCTTTATTGTTGCCAAGAATGATAATTATTATCAATCAACATGTAAAAAAGAGGTTGTCCGAATTTCGGACAGCCCCTTTGTACATTAGAAGCGAATTTCTTCGCCCTTCTCCGCGGATTCGTAAATGCCGCAAAGAATTTTCATCATCTCTACGCCGTCTTCGACCGGGCTCAGCGTCTCGCGCTCACCGAGGCAGACGCCTACGAAATGGTCGATCTCGTCCTGGAACCCTTTGACGAAGTCGAACGACAGGTTGTTGATTTGCGGAGTCACATTCAAGATCGTGTCATACTTCTCGGTAATGATCGACAGCTCGGGCTCTACCTCGATGCCGCCTTTTTCGCCGAACAGCTTGACCGTCAGTTCTTCCTTCTTGGCATGCAGGGTGAAGCTCGCATCGACGACCAGGGAGGCGCCGTTCTCGAAGCGGATGACCGCATTGGCCATATCCTCTACGTCGTTATGGTTGGCGTCATAGTCGGCCGCCCGGTAGAAGGCGAAGTTTTTGACGTTGGAACGATTGCCGAGCTTGCGGTACGTATTGCCGCTGACGCTTTTTACTTTCGGGCGTCCCATCAAGTACCAGCACAGATCGATGACGTGTACGCCTACGTCGATCAGCGGACCGCCGCCCGAGCGCTCGATATCGGAGAACCAGCCGCCCGGATTGCCTACACGGCGAATGCAGGAGGCCTTCGCGTAGTAGATCTCGCCGAAGTCGCCGTTGTCGATAAACTGCTTGACGATGCGGGTGTTCGACGCATAACGGCGGACGAAGCCGACCTGAAGCGTCTTGCCGCTTTTGCGGACCGCTTCTTCGACGGCCAGCGCTTCCTCAACCGTTTTGCACAAAGGCTTTTCGCAAAGCACGTTTTTGCCGGCGTTCAGCGCCGCGATGCTGATCGGAGCGTGCGTATTGTTCCAGGTGCAGATGCTGACGGCATCGATCGCCGCATCCTTCAGCATTTCGTTGTAGTCGGTATAGATGTGCGGAATTCCGTACTTTTCCGCTTTTGCGCGTGCCCGTTCCTCGTTCAGATCGCAGATGGCGTACAGCTCGGCCTGGCTGTTTTCTTTATAGGAGCGCAGATGGCTTTCGGAAATGGACCCGGCGCCGACGACGCCGATTTTGATCGTTTTGCTCATCGATTACACCTCGTCTATTTGTTATGGGATGGAAGCCTGTTTGGCCCTTACACAGGGCGGGTAACCGGCCAGGAAAGCTCGATGCCTTCACGGACAAGCAACTGCTGGAATTTCTCCAGCTCGGACTTCGTGTTGCGGACGGCACGCGGCGTGAGGCCATGCTCGATGCAGTACGCGGCCAAATAACCGGCGGCCTCCCCGATGTTCCACTCGACCGGATGCAGTCGGTAGCAGCCGTTCGTAATGTGGGTGACGCCGAGATTTTTACATGCAGGGAGCAGGTTGTCCACACGAACCGGGATCAGCGCGCCGAGCGGAATCTGGAACGGCAGCGACGAAATATCAATATAATGGCGGTTGCTTGTGCTCGGATGCAGGTCGATCCGGTAGCAGCCGATACCGACGGAATCCTCGAACGTTTCCGCTTTGCCGTCCGGGCGGCATGCGGTAGCCACATGCTGCTCCAGTACGGTGAATTCCGCTTGAATGCGGCGCGATTCGCGGATGTACGGATACATGGCCAGGCCGTCCTCGGTGCCGACGATATCTTTGCGCAGCTTCAGCCCCGGATAGCCTGTGCCTCCGTCCGGGCGAGGCGCTTCCGTCTGGAGCCAGTACAGCAGAGACAAGCTGAGCTGCCTAGCGCCTTCCAGGTGCTTCTCGCGCTCTTCGTCGCTTACCCCGAATATAGGCCCGAGCCAGTAGTCATTTTGCGGCCAGTTGACGAGCGTTACATCGCCGCGGAACGTGCCCGGCTCGAAGTGCGACTTGTCGACGATTTGCCGGTAATGGAACAGCGAGTAACGGTCCGTTCCCGGGAACATTTCATACTGGACGGTCTCCAGCGTATGCGGGCGAACCCCGAACCAGCTGAGCATTTTGTCCGGCCAGAAGTCGGCTTTATAGTTGCGCCAGAAGTCGTATTGCTCCGGGCGTTCGATAGTATGGTCTTCGCCTTCCAGATACTCCATTGCGAAGCAATATGTGATTCCTTGCATGTCGAGCGGATCGGCTTCGCCGTCCAGCGCGTTAGGCTCGCCCGTCTGCGCCTTGGATTCGGCGCCCGTTACGTACTCGACTCCCGCAAGCGGAAGCACGTCGCCGCACTCGGTAGCATCCAGGAAGTAAGGAGCCGTTAAGGTTACGCGCGATCCGTTGTCGCGGTTCAGGACAACGGCCGACACGATCCGGTCGCCTTCGGTTTCCGTCGATTCGACGGCATGACGGTTCAGGATCGTCAGCAAGCCGCTGTGCACGTACGGGGCCAGCATCTGGTTCAGTACGGCCAGCGCGGTGCGAGGCTCATGACAGAGCCGGCTTACTCCGCCGCTTCCCGGGTTCAGACGCTCATTGGCACGGGCGGCAGGCGTCATCGGGAAATGATCGCGATAGTAGGCGCGTACGCCATTGCGGAACTGGCGATAGCTGCGGGTGCAGCCAAACTGCTCGATCCACGGATGCTCGTCCGGAGGCACGGCCTGGCTCGTTAATTGACCGCCGATCCAATCGGTTTCCTCGGTCATAATGACGGTGCGGCCCATCTTGGCGGCGGCCAGCGCGGCGGCGGTACCGCCGGTTCCCCCTCCGATAATAACAATATCCGCATGAAGATGACGGTCCATCGGTTCGACTCCTTTGTTGATAAATGTGTCTGCCATGTTGTCCCTCCACAAAATCTATTATATCTATATGCGATAGGCATAGATAGGTCTATTGTAAAGAATGTAGAGCTTGAATCCTATGTAACTCGATGACCTTTTTTGGTACTTTGAACGTCTTTTGAGCGATAGGACTTCTTCCTTGGTACAAAAATGCGTATAATGGATGGATTATGCAATTCGGCAAACGCGGAGAAGGAGAGATGGGAATTGGAAGCATGCACAATCAACCGTACCCGTCAGATGCTGGTCCTCGAGGCGGCAGACTACTCTTCCGTACGCTCGGTTCTCACTATATGGGAAGCGGAGCAGGATGGCTGGAGACGGTTGGAAGCGTTCCCTGCAGCGATCGGACGCGCCGGGTTATCCGTGCTGAAGCGGGAAGGGGACGGGAAGACGCCGGCGGGCCGTTTCCGGATGGGGACCGGTTTCGGTCAATCTCCCGCGCCGGCGGGTTCGTGGCCGTACCGGATCGCGGACGGGGACGATTATTGGGTCGACGATGCGGAATCGCCCGAGTACAACTTGTGGGTCCGGTATACGGGAGATCCGGCGGGACGGTGGAAGTCGTACGAGCGGCTCGACATCCCGCTGTACCGGAAAGCCGCCGTGATCCGGTACAACGAGGAACCGGTGGTCAAAGGGCGGGGCAGCGCGATCTTTTTTCATATATGGAGCGGTCCGGGAATCGGTTCGGCAGGCTGTGTAACGGTGGCGGAGGAACATGTAGTCCGCGTGCTGGAATGGCTGAAGCCGGAGGCGGAGCCCGTTATCGCGATCGGGACGCGGTATGAGCTGACCCGGCTGGCTCCGTTTGCTGTACAGTAAAAAGTAGTGTGTGTCGCTTAGGACGATACGCGGATCGTCGTTAAGAAAAGCCGGCGTGGCCGCCTTCGGGGCAGCTTGCGCCGGCTTGACGTTACAGGCAGCGGATCGGGCTATAGAGCTGGAAGTTGGATCAACTGGAGAAGCATTCCGTTTAACGGCCGCTTCCGGAGCGGGACAGACGGATCATCTGGAAGACGTCCATCGGCTTGCTGTCATGCTCGCTGAACAGCTCTCCCGGCTTCACGTGGTCGATATACAGCACACCGTCGAGATGGTCGATCTCATGCTGCAGGCAGATGGCGAGATCGCCCCGGCCCTCGACGAATGTTTCTTTGCCTTGGCGGTCCCACGTCATCACCTTCACATATTGCGACCGTTTCACGAGCCCGTAAGCGCCCGGTATCGATAAGCACGACTCGTGGCCGCTTTGTTTGCCGCTGCGTTCCACGATGACCGGGTTGATCAGCTCGATCAGACCGGAGCCGTCATAATCGAGCACCGCTACCCGCTTCGCGATCCCGACCTGGGGCGCGGCCAGTCCGGCCCGGTTGTCGCCGCCATAGATCGTTGCGGCCAAGTCGTCCAGCAGCCTTGCGATGTTCGGCGTCACTTCGCGAACCGGCTGGCATTTCTCCCTCAGGACCGGGTCGCCTATTTTTCGTATCAAACGCTCTGTCATTCGTTACCCTCCCAAGGTCATCTTGAAGTAATCGGTATAAAATCAATATATCACTTGGGAGCCGGAAGTTGAACCATCGGCGCAGACTAGGCGTGCGTGTCCCCGGAGGCGGACGGCGCAGGCTGGCGCGGACCACCCTCGGGCATCGCGGGCGAGCCGCCGGACCGGAGCCGCGAACCGATCAGGGCGGCGGCCATGACGATACATGCGGCCAGGAAGTAGGCGGTCAGCAGCGAGGTCGATTTCATAAGCGGTCCGGCCATTCCGGTGCCGATCAGCAGCGTGCCGGTCATAATCGGCATAATCGTCCCGTTAATCCGGCCGACGTAATTTTCGTCGACCATCCGGATCATCATGGCGGACAGAGCGGCTTGCATGAAGGCCATGGCGATGCCGACGAGAAACCGGAACAGCAGTGTAAGCGGCACCCAGACGGACCAGGCTTCCACGACCAGCGATACGGCGAGAAAGGCGAGACCTCGGGCAATCACCCAGTTCGTTCGCTCCTTTGTCTTCGATACGACGGTTGCCGCCAGCACGCCGCCTCCCAGCATCCCGACGCCGGAGGCAAGCAGAAACCATTGCGTATGCTCCTTCTCCAGCTGCAATCGTTCCGTCACGATAAAAATATCCAGCGGCTGCGTAATGCCGATTCCGATGCCCAGCAAGGCGAACAGGAGCAGCAGCGTCTTCAGGCGCGCATCGCGGAAGACGAAGCGGATGCCTTCACCCATCTCGCTCCATAAGCCGTGGTGCGACGTATCCGGCTGACGCTGCACCTTCGGCAGGAAGGCGACGAGCAGGGTGGATAGCGAGAACAAGGCGGTTATCACGAACAGCGACGTTGCCATCCCGAGCTTGGAGTACACGAACGTCCCGAGAACCGGTCCCCCGATCAGGAACAGGGCGGCGATGCTTTGAGCGAGGCCGGTTGCGGCGGCGACTTCATCATCTTTCAGATGCCGCTTGATGATGACGAAGGAGGAGGGCTGCGAGAATTGACTGACTACGGCGGATACGACGGTAGCGAAGAAGACGGCTTCCCACGCCCCGAGCATAATCGCAAACCCGATTGCGGCAACGGAGGCCGCGCTCAGCACGCCGCCCAGCAGCATCGTTCTCCGCGGTTCCCAGCGGTCGGCCAGCGTGCCTCCGATCATCGAGAAGAGGAAGATCGGGACGTATTCCGCTACCGTAATCAGCGAGACGGCAATCGGATCACCGTTTGTCTGCTCCATCACATAAAACAAAATCGCCATATTGCGGACCCAGATCGCCATATTGTCCAGCATGTCGTTACCGATCAGCAGCCAGATGACGCGATTGCGAAATATACTTTTCATAAGCGCTCCTCCTGATCCTTTTTCTCTTAAACCGACCGACCGGTTTAATTAATGAGTAAAAAAAATTAACGGGTCTGAAGCCCCTCCAGCAGCAGCTGCACCGCTTTCCGGTACAATTCGAACAGCTTCTCCATCTCCACCTCGTAATAGGAAATACCCAGACCGCCCAGCAGGCCGGCTACAATAAGCGTCATCTCCTGAACGTCGCCTTTTCGAAATTCTCCGCTGTCCATTCCTTCCTGCAGCACCCCTTCGAAGATCGGATAGTGCATCCGGGTAAGCTCCAGCAGCTTCTCCAGCATCTCGGGCGCGCTCGTCTGGCTGCCGGCAAATTCCTCGCTTACTTTCGTAAGCGGGCTTTGGAAGTCGGAAGCATAATGTTCGGCCAGCTTATACAGCTTCTCGGTGGCGCTGCCGCAATCAAGAGAGAGGACCTCCCAGCGTTCGATCCATTCGTGCATTTGAGTTTCCAGGATATAAACGAACAACGCTTCTTTATTTTTGAAATGGTAATACAAACTTCCTTTACTCGCCTCGGCTGCCCTGCAAATATCGTCCATCGAAGTTGCGGCGTACCCTTTCAGGCAAAATAAATCTTTGGCCTTCCTGGCGATCTGCGTTTTCGTCTGCTCCGCTTCTCCGCGACGGCGATTCATACAGGCACCCCTTTTTTAATCCGACTAATCGGTCTAATTAAATCCACTATACTTGATTCCGGTGCGGACTGCAATAGCGGCGGGCAGCGTCCTTCCCGCGTAAAGCCAAGCTTGAAAAAACGGGCATAATCCTGTAGTATTAATGATACAAAAAGTATCATTTTGTTGATTAGGTTCTCCAACAGTGGTGTCAAATGAATGCTTAAAAAAAAGCTGTAGAAAACATACGGCAGGAGAGAGGTTTGAGGTTATTGATACAAAATGGATCAAAAAAGGTCCACGCGAAGGGAGAATTTCGTAATGAATTCGGACAAGCCGGGCCGGTATCCCCATCATTTGCACCGTCATCTCGTGAAAGTGGACAAAAATCTGTACGTCAGCTCCAGCGATCCGAGCGCCTATGAGAAAATGCTCCGATACGGCGACAGCGCCTCGCCGGCGGTCCATCTGAAGCTGGGCCAGAAGTTCGAGGAGCTCGGCAAGCAGGAGAAGGCACTCGATCATTACCGCCAAGCGGCGCGAATCTATCCGTCTCCCCAATACTCGAAAGCGCAAGCCGGAATTCGGCGATTGGAGCCGGGGAAGCCCGGGATCAGAGGGGCCGTCGGCGCGGGAGGGCGAGGGGGGAGACCGGGTGCAGCAGCAGCGGCGGGGGAAGCGGGCGCAACGTCGGGCGGCGGAAGCGGACAGGATGTCCTCCGCAACCGGATGATGCTCTGGACGCTCGCTATGCTGCTGGCTGCCGCCGTTCTGCTCGGCATGGCCGCCGCCGAGCCGGTCCAAACGCTCGTAGCCAAACTCGGAAACGGCTCCGTAGGCAAGCAAGTCGTGTACGAGACGACCGGCCGCTCGTACCTCCTCTATCTCCCTTACGACGCCAGCAATCCGGTAATCGAAGAGATGCTGCGCAAAAAGGCTGTCGAGACGGGCGGCGACGGCCGGCAAACGGTAACGCTGTTCGGAATCTCCACGGCGGACCCGGCGTCTTACGGCAAGCTCGTTCCTCTTTCCGCAGAAGCGGAAGAGGAGAAGAAGAAGCTGTCGTTTGTTTCCGCCGAATACAATCCGTCCACGGACACCGCGGTGCGCATCCGCTTTTTTCGGACGGACAGCGAGAAGGCTCCCCCTGCGGGAGCCTTTTCGCTCACCTACGCCGCGGCGAACGTAGTGCGTACCGCGCTTGGCGCTTACATCGCCGAGAAGGGGACAGCGCCGGAGCGGCTGTCGGATCTGCTCGGGAACTATCCCGCCAACTATATCAGCTTCGTGCCCAATGAAGCGTATACCAGATCCAACGGGGTGGCGCAGTCGTTTGACGGCAAGGGCGGGTGGGTTTACGACGCGGCGGCTTCGACGGCGGAACGGATGTTTTATCCCAATGTGCCTGAGGTCGATGTCGCCTTCGAGCCGGTTGCGGTACGTATTTCCAAGCAAGACCGTATGCTGGAGGTAGTTAGCGGTCCGGTCGTTCTCGCGTCGAAGACGGTAGGACTGGGCAAAAACGGACGGACGCCGGAAGGCGAGTTCGTCGTTGCGGACCGGGTGCTCGATCCGAAAGGAGCGGCCCCACGGGCCTACGGGGACGGCGCCCTCGGACTGGGGGAGATCGCGATTCACGGCACTGACGATACGTCCTCCATCGGCGCGGACCGCTCGCTCGGCTGCATCCGCATGGACAACGGGGACGTGCTCGAGTTGTTTCCGTTCGTGCCCAAAGGAACGGGCGTCCGGATCTCGGCAGAAGCCGCCGGCGCCGAAGGAGCGGCCGAGCCAGTCGAGCTGCATAGGCTGGTCCCCGCATCCAAGCCGGGAATCGGGGAAGCGGCGGACCGTACCTTTGCCTGGCTGGGGTGAGCACTAGCGTCGCACCGGGCCCGAAACGGCGGTGAAGAGCGCATATAAGAGCGGCCGGGAACTCTTATTCCGCCAAAAGTAGCCATTTCGTCGAAATAGAGGGGATTGCTAGCTCTTATTTCAGCCGGTCGAGCGTGAAACGGCTGGGAATCGTGCAAATAAGAGCTGCTGGGAACTCTTATTCCGCCAAAAGTAGCCCGCTTCGCGGAAATAGAGGTGATTGCTAGCTCTTATTTCAGCCGATCGAGCATGAAACGGCTGGGAAGCGTGCAAAAAGAGCCGCCAGCAAACTGCCAGCAACCCTTATTACGCGAAAGGCAGGCCCATTTCGTTCAGAATGGAGGCGTTGACGGGAGTGGAGTTTCCTGCTTACTGGAGATGAGAACGCCGAAACCCTTGTGCCCCAAGGGGTTCCGGTGTTTGAAATGTATTACCCACGACTGCATGATTACCCGGCCTCAAGCGCAAGCGCTTTTGACCAACCGGGGCCACCAGAAAGCTAGCCTCGGAAAGATCTTCCATCAGAAATATTTCGGAGCATCCGCCAATCTCATCATTCCGAACCAACTCAAACCCCAAACCCAAAAATTTGAAGCTTTAAGCTCCGGAGGAATGAGGAATCGAAATCGCCTTATCAGGGGCTCAACTTAAGTTAGAAAACAAAAAAACACCAAGCAGGCTTCAAAAGCCATACTTCGCGTTACCGGTTGAATCCTATAAGAATCCATGTTAAAATAAAGAGTGATTTTCATCGCCCAAAAAATGTGATTTTAATATTAAACTTTTCCTAAAACAATAATATCACAAGGGCGAGACGTTTGTCAACTCGTATTCATCCAGCTTCCGATCGGCTGCAGAACGAGGAGGGAATACGCCAAAGCCGATCGGATCATCGAAACCAAAAGGACCCAAAAGGAGCGGTGGCATGAGCGTGAAACAAAGATGGCCGGAAGAGCAGCGTAGGGTAGATGAGGTAATCTCCATAGTCGAGGAGCGGCTTGAGGTTGTGGAGGGCCAGGTCGGGACTCTGAGGTCGGAGATCGTAAGCATCCGTAATACGTTCTGGGACGACGTGACCGTTAACTTGGAGGATGCCGACGAACTGATCGAGACCTATGCCAGCATGAAGCAGCAGGCGGAGGTCATGTCGGAGCGGGAGCGTAACCACCGCCATGCGTTGCGTCAGCTCAAGTCTCTGCTGCGCTTGAAGCAGACGCCGTATTTCGGACGGATCGACTTCCTGGAAGACGGGGAGCGGGATCACTCCAGCATCTACATCGGCACCAGTTCCCTGATGGACAACAGCGGTTTCGACTTTCTCGTATACGACTGGCGGGCTCCCGTGTCCAGCCTGTACTACGATTACGGCCCCGGGCCGGCCCGGTACACGACGCCCGGGGGAGAGATATCCGGCATGATGGAGCTGAAACGCCAGTTCATCATCCGGGACGGGCGCATCCGCAGCCTGTTCGATACCGGCGTGACGATCGGAGACGAGCTGCTGCAGGAGGTGCTCGGCAAACAGTCCGATGCGCAGATGCGAAGCATCGTGGCGACGATCCAGCGCGAGCAGAACCGGATTATCCGCAACGAGACAGCGAGGCTGCTTGTCGTCCAGGGGGCCGCGGGCAGCGGCAAAACGTCGGCTGCGCTGCAGCGCGTCGCTTATTTGCTGTACCGGTACCGCGAGACGCTTAAAGCCGAGCAAATCGTCTTATTTTCCCCGAACCCGATGTTTAACAGCTATGTATCCACCGTGCTTCCCGAGCTTGGGGAAGAAAACATGCAGCAGACGACGTTCCAGCAGTATCTCGATCACCGGCTCGGCCGGGAATTTGCGGTGGAAGATCCGTTCGGGCAGATGGAATATACGTTATCGGCGATGAGTGAACCGGGCTACGAGGCGAGAGTGGCGGGAATTCAGTACAAGGCGTCCGCCGTATTTCTCCGTTTATTGGACCGGTATGCCGGCTATTTAAGCGAACGGGGAATGGTATTCCGGGATGTTGTGTTCCGCGACCGGGTTCTGGTTTCCGGAGAACAGCTGAAGGAGCAGTTTTATACGCTGAGCGGCTTGATGACGATCCCGAACCGAATGGTGGCTCTATCGGAATGGCTGCTCAAGGAACTGCGGCGGCTCGCCAAAAAGGAAATGAACGAGGCGTGGGTGCTGGACGAAATCGAACTGCTGGACAAGGAAACGTATCAAGAGGCGCTGGAGCAGTTGCACAAGAAAAAAACCTTTTCCGCGGATACGTTCGACGATTTCGACCGGGAACAGGAGCAGCTGTCGATGATGGTCGTTCAGGAGAAATTCAAGGTGCTGCGAAAAAGGGCCAAAAAACTCACCTTTATAGATGCTCCGGCTGTGTACCGGCAGCTGTTCTCAAACCCGGAATTGGCGTCCTTGCTGGCCGGGGAAGAGCCGCTTCTCGAGCGATGGGACGATATTTGCTCGGATACCGCCGAGCGGCTGGACCGGAAGGAGCTTTCTTACGAGGACGCTACCCCTTATCTGTACTTGGTCGAGCGGCTGGAAGGGTTCCAGACCAATAACTCGGTACGGCATGTGTTCATCGACGAGGCTCAGGACTATTCGGCGTTTCAGTTTGCCGTCTTGAAGCGGCTGTTCCCGCGGGCCAGGATGACGGTGCTTGGCGACCTGAACCAGGCGATCTATGCGCATGCAGCCTCCGAGAACGGATTCGCCGCGCTGCAGCAGCTGTTTGAGGCGGAGGAGACGGAGACGATCATGCTGACGCGAAGCTACCGGTCTACGCGGGAAATCGTCGAATTTACGCGAGGTCTGGTGGAAGGCGGAGAAGCGATCGAGCTGTTTAACCGGGGCGGCAGCAAGCCGACCTTGACCCAGGCGGAGGATACCGGTGCGCTTCATCGGCAAATTACGGAACGGATCGGGCAGCTTCAGAAGGAAGGGCACCGGTCGATTGCGGTTATTTGCAAGACGGCTGGAGAGAGCCGCGAAGCTTTCGCAGCGCTGCAGGAAGAAATTCCGTCTCTGCACCTGATCAGCACCGGGACCGGCACATTCGAGAAAGGCGTTGTCGTCATTCCTTCCTACCTGGCAAAAGGGGTGGAGTTCGACGCGGTGCTGTTGTACGACGTTTCCCGGGAGCGGTACGGGCACGAAAGCGAAAGAAGACTGTTCTACACCGCCTGCACGCGGGCGATGCATGAACTTCACCTGCTCTATACCGGGGAGTTGACTCCGCTTATGAATAATGCCGACCCGCAGACGTATGAGGTGCGTTAATTCGGCTTAGCATGTGATGAGCGTACTGAGGTGTGCCGGTTGTCCCGCCAGAGGCATGGTTTGGGGCCTATGTATGGGAGGAAGGGATAAGCGCTAAAGCATCTATCCCATTCCGGCCGCCGCCTCTATTCCGGTCAAGCCGAGGAACTGCTACAATGGTCTTAACTGTCGGATCAGCAGACAGCCGTCTTGACGAATCAGGAGGCGGCGATGGGACCAATAGAGGAGGAACATCGGGCGATGATCAAATGGGATGGGCATTCGCATACGAAATTTTGCAAGCACGGCAATCCGGACGAATTGGAGCGTTACTTGGACCGGGCGGTCGAACTCGGGTTCGAGCGGTATTCGGTGACGGAGCATCCTCCGCTGCCGGAAGGGCTGATCGACGATCCGAAGCTGATGGCAGAGCTGGCTATGGGTTTTGAGGAGATGCCGGCTTACTTCGGCTATGTGCGCGAATACAAGAACAAATATGAAGGGCGTCTGGACGTTGCAATTGGGCTGGAGTTTGACTATTTGCATGAAAACTTCGCGTTTACCGAACGGATCGCGGAACCTTGGGCGGATGTGTTGGAGGATTGCGTCGTTTCCGTTCATTATTTACCGGGGCGTGGTGGGATGCGCTGCATCGACTACAAGCCGGATGATTTTCAGGTTCATTTGCTGAACTATTACGGCACGATGGAAAAAGTGGTAAACGAATATTTCGATCACGTCGAGCTGGCGATCGAAACGGCCGTCCGGCTTCCCGGCCGAAAGCGGATCGGCCATCTGGAACTGATCGAAAAGTTCCGTCAGGCGCTGCCGCCGGTCAACGAGGGGTTAATCCATGAACGGCTGGAGCGCGTGCTGCCGCTGTTAGTCAAGTCGGGCGTAGGCGTGGACGTGAACACGGCCGGCCTGCGGGTTCCTACATGCGGCAAGGCATACGTGCCGGAATGGTTTATCCGCAAGTGTACGGAAGCAGGCGTTGAGTGCGTATACGGCTCCGATTCGCACAAGCCGGACCATGTCGGCTTCGGCTGGGATTATTTCGAGCGGGCGGTGCAAGGGTAGCGGGATAACCAAAAGGCTGGCTGACGGCGAAGATACATTCGCCGCCGGCCAGCCTTTTTGGTTATATACAGGCAGCAAAGCGTGCCCAAAGCTGTTTGCCCGTGTTTCTTGAGTGCAGCACGGCCGCAGCCCAAACCGGGGACGCAGCTTTTAACTTGGCGGGTATCCCGCTACCGGTCCGTATTCGCAGCGCGTCTACTCCCGGTAAACCGGTCCGGCCGCAAGCAGCCCGCGGGCCTGCTCGGCCACGCCGCGGACGATATCCGCAGCCGGCGTGTCCCGCGTAAGCAGGCGGAGCGCCTGCCCGGCCCACAGCGACATGTAGCGGGCGTCGTGCTGCTTCGCCGCCGCTTGCCGAATCGGTCCCGTTGCCGTGTTATGGCTCGGGAACGGCATCGGCTGCACGCCGGAACGCTCCGCCTCTTCGATGAAGCGATTGCGGAGCCCCCTGGCGGGGCGCCCGGAGAACCAGCGGGTGACGACGGTGTCGTCCTCCGTGCCCGCGAGCAGCGCCTCCTTGTAGGCGGCATGGGCGCCAGATTCGGCCGCGGTCAGAAACCGCGTCCCGAGCTGCACGCCTTGCGCCCCAAGGAGCAGCGCGGCGGCCAGGCCGCGGCCGTCCATGACGCCCCCGGCAGCGACAACAGGCACTTTCGCCCGGTCCGCCACCTGCGGAACGAGCGAGAACGTGCCTACCAGGGAGCCGTCCCGGTGCCGTTCGCTGTCGAACGTGCCCCGGTGGCCCCCTGCGTCGCTGCCTTGGGCGACGAGGACGTCGCAGCCTGCCGCTTCGGCGGCCAGCGCCTCCTCCACCGTCGTCACCATCGTCGTCACCAGCCGGCCCGCTTCGCTCGCCGTACGCCCGAGCGGCTCGGGGAGCGGCCCGAACGCCGTGCTGATGATCGGGACCTGCTCCTCCATCAGCACGGCGAACTGCCGCTCCAGCCTGTCGGGCGTCGGCGCCGGCTCCGCTCCGGAGGCGACGCCGAGCTCTGCGCCGAGCCGGTCGAGCACCGGCTGCACCTCGGCGAGCCGCGAATAGTCGTCGCGCATCGGCGCGACGAACAAATTGACGCTGAACGGCTTCGCCGTCAGGCGCCGGATCGAGCGCACCGCTTCGCGAATCGCCTCCGGCTCCATGTAGGCGGCTCCCAGCGTGCCCAGCCCCCCGGCTTCGGAGACGGCCGCAACCAGCTCCGGCGTCGTCGGCCCTCCGGCCATCCCGGCCTGGATCATGGGCAGCTCGATGCCGAGCAGCCGACATAGCGGGGTGTACAGCGGATCTTCGTATCGGTTCAAACGAATCCCTCCTGTTCCGGTTCATTGGCTTGATGTCTCCATTATACTCGGAGCCGGTCTCCAATAAAAAGGACAAACCGGGTGTTTCAACGCTTCTTGCATCCGAATGCTTTTCGCTCCGTATAACATACTATTGAGATACGGGAGTGATAAGCATGAGCGATTCCCATAACCCCGGGTTTCCGGAAGAGACGAAGGAACAGCTGGAGAAGGAGCTTGGCGCGATCGTCCGCTGGGAGAAGGACCAGAAAGATTTATGGTTTTGGGAGAAACTCGGGCGGCTGCCATTTATGCTGCTCGACAAACTGACGCCGAAAGGGATACGGAACAAAATCGGACAAGCGATCGACGAGCTCGGCAGTTACTTGCAGACCGGCGGGCGTTATCTCGTGTCGCAGAAGTCCGTGCTGGATACACTGGGACGAACAGCCCGCGAAGCCGGCTGGCAGGGCGAAGGACTCGGGAACGTTAAGCAGGCGGGGCTGCTGCCTCTGGCGGTCATGGATTCGGCGGCGGCCGGACTGACGGACAGCCGCAAGAAGCTTGCTGTGGTACAAGGTGCGACGACAGGATTCGGAGGTTTGTTTACACTCGCGGTAGACATTCCGGCGTTGCTGGGGTTATCCCTTAAGGTTCTTCAGGAGATGGCTCTGTGCTACGGCTTCGATCCGGACGATCCCCGGGAGCGGGTATTTATCGTCAAGTGCTTGCAGTTCAGCTCGTCGGATATCGTCGGCAAGCGGGCGGTGCTGGAGGAACTGGCGGAATATGACGGCGCGTCCGGCGATCGTCAACTAGCCTCGCAGCTCCAAGGCTGGCGCGAAGTAGTGGCGACTTACCGGGATAATTTCGGTTGGAAGAAGCTGTTCCAACTCGTGCCGGTCGCAGGCATGCTGTTCGGCGCGTTGCTTAACAAAGGCACCGTGGGCGATGTGGCGGAAACCGGGAGGATGCTGTACCGGAAACGCCGGATTCAACATCGGCTGCAGGAGCTGGAGAACTCGCCTTAAACAGAAGAACCGCACTGCGCTCTGATGCGCGGCACGGTTCTTCATGAAGTTTTGTCGTCTTATTTCATATGATTGGCGATATACAGCAGATCTTCCTTGGATACGTCGGCAGATTCGGAAGACAACTGGTACAGGATCGACTTGCCGTTTACTTCATCGGCCCATGACAAATGCTGGACGTAGCCGGTCCGGCTGAGGAAATTGTCTGAGCTGTACATATACGCAGCCTCTTTACCGGATACGGTCACCTTCTCGGACATCGTCCCGTTCCCCGACTTGCCGTGGATCTCGACGTTTGTTCCTTCCGGGATGACTTGCCAGCTAGCGGTAATTTCCGCTCCGCCTTCCTTGGTTACCAGCATATTCGGAACGTACACGCCTGTGGAGCCGGCATTGTCGGAAGCGTCGATCTTGGTCCAGGCTGCAGGCTGTCCGGTTCGCTTGGCCTCTTCCTTCAGGGTGCGCTCATATCTCTTCATCCACTCCAGCGTGCCCCCCTCGACCGGCAACTGCGTCCGTCCTCCGGCTATCGAATACCCGTCCGGCAGCTGCCCCGGCAAGCTCCAGTCGGCATCGTATCCAACCACTTGTTTCCATTGCGCCAAATCCGTGTAGATCCGCGGGTTCGAGACACTTGCGAATGCCGGTAGCTTCTCCCGATCGAGCAGGCTGAAGAATACGAACACCTTCTCGTCTTCCCCGAGCGATGAGCGGACCCCGTCGAATACGTTGCGGATCTGCTCCGCTGTCGAAGAGGGGAGCTCGATATTAGGGTCGATCGTCATTTCGTATTTGAGGTTGCTTGTGTTTACTTTATAGAGCGCATTAGATGCATAAGCGATACCGGAGAACAGACAGAAGCATAGTGCGATGATCGCGGTTCGGCGTCCGGCGGCGCTTCTTAGACGGCTCAAGGTGCCTGGCCGTGAAGGATGCCTCGACTGAGTTTGGACGAAACTTTCATAGATACCGGCAATTTGCCGATCCAGACCGGCAGGGAGCAGAATGGTTTGCGCCCGTTTGCGAAAAGCTGCTTTTAACTCTTTATCCGTTTGCATGTACGGATTCCTCCTTCGCGAATTCAGGCCGCTCGCGCAGTGCGAGCCTCAGTTTTTTTAACGCCAGATGATGCCTGCTCTTGACGGTGCCTGTCGGGATACCCAAAATATCGGCAATCTCCTCGAGCGGACAATCCTGGTAGTACCGCAGGACGATAACGGCTTTCAACTTGAAAGGCAACTGCTCGATGCGAGTCCATAGTTCGTTGCGGCTTTCGCTGCGCAGCACTTCGTGGGCGGCGTCTACCTCCGGCAGACGGATCTCCAGAGTTTTGTTGCGCTCAGACAGCCGGAACTTGCGCCACAGCTTCCGGTTCCAATTGCGCGCCTGCCGGACGGTTAAGCCGTTTAGCCACGACCGGAACGGTTTGTCTTCCTTATAATCCTTTAGGCAGTGAAGCAATTCCATATACACTTCGCTCACTACGTCAGGAGTGTCTTGTTTGTCATTCAGCAGGAAATAGACAGTCCGGTATACATCGAGACGGGTTAAGGCGTATAACTGTCCGAACGACTCGGTGTCTCCATCGCATACCATTTTAAGCAGCTTGTATGTGGGTTGTTGGTTCATCAGGGGCCGGCCTCCTTCACGCTATATTGGTTCCGAATCTGCAAAAGGTTCACTAACGCGCCCAATTAGGATGGGTTGCCGTATCTACATATGGGTTTGAAGGAGAAGCGAGCGAAAAGCATCATTCGCGAGGCTGGAATTTTATTTACAGCGGCAGTCGGGATCGGTTAAGCTAGACGTAGGGAAAAGTTCCGGAATCCGGAAAAATCGGCTCTAGCGGGCTTTTACCCGTTTAACCTGTTCAGTAGTCCTGTGGAGACGCTGGGAAACGAGTGAGTGACATGATGAACGGCGGACTTGTAGCCTTAAAGGCGATACTGGATCAATTGAAACCGTCCGAGCGCAAAGTGGCGGACTATATACTGAAACATCCGAAGGAAGTAGTCAAGCTATCCGTGCAGAAACTGGCGGAATTCAGCGGCGTTTCGGAGGCGACGATCATCCGCTTATCCAAAACGATGAATATGAAGGGGTTCCAGGAGCTGAAGCTGCGCATCGCCGGTGATCTAAGCTCCAGCCTGCCTGCCGGTACTTATGAAGAAATCAAGATGGGCGCTTCGGTCGAGGCGATCATTCAGGCGGTCAGCAATAACAATAAGCAGTCGATCCAGGATACGACAGCCGTTCTCTCCTCAGAAGAGGTGGGCAAGGCGGCGGAAGTGTTGTCCAAAGCCCGGAAGATTGACGTGTACGGCATGGGTGCGTCTGCGGTCATTGCTCAGGACGTCTATCAGAAGCTTAGCCGGATTAACTGGTGGTGTCAGGCGTATTCGGATTTCCATGCTCAACTGACATCGGCCGTTACGCTGACGAACAAAGACGTCGCTTTCGGGATTTCCTATTCCGGTCAGACGGACGAGATCATCCAGTCGCTCACGGAGGCGAAGAAGCAAGGGGCTACGATTATTACACTGACCAAATTCGGGTCTTCGCCTGTCGCCGATCTGGGCGATATTCGCCTGTTTACGAGCTCGGTGGAGCAGAGCATCCGAAGCGGCGCGATGGCGTCCAGGATCGCTCAGCTGAATGTAGTCGATATATTGTTCATTACGATCGCGAGCCGTCAGCAGAACAAAGTCATTCCGATGCTGGAAAAAACGCGGCTGGCCGTAGGGCGCACGAAGCGGACGTAGGGGTCGTGGCGGATGCAGGGCGGGCCTCTGTCCGGCCTTCGATGAATGGCAGTAAATATTAGCTTCATTAAAGGGTTGGTTTGGAGGGACATTCCGGTTATAAGAGCAGAGTGCGGTTTAGGGCCGAATAGCATAGACGATTCAGAAGGCTTCGATCCGAAGCTTTCTTTTTTTTTGAAAAACATTTGCATCCTTCGAATGGATATGGTATATTACATTTCGTTGTCTTACCGGAACAAAAATGAATAAGCGGTTCTGTGCCTTTGGTATTGCACCTTGGCTTGGAAAAACTTGAGGTTGCGTTTTGGAACTGGACATGTTAAGATGAGATTCCTGTCGCATGAGGCTGATAAGCCAATCGCGACAAGGAGAACCAACTTCTTGGATCTTCAAAAAAAGAGGTTGCAAAGTGATAACGAGATGTGGTATAGTAAATCTCGCTGTCGCAACAAAATGAATTGCTCTTTGAAAACTGCAAAACGAGTGAGAAGCAAACACTTCGAAGTTACGTCGATGCAAATCGCGTGATTTTGAAACAAGTCAGTACGGATTGAGCAATCAGCTCTAACAATAGCCGGTCTTCGGACAGGCACCTTATTGGAGAGTTTGATCCTGGCTCAGGACGAACGCTGGCGGCGTGCCTAATACATGCAAGTCGAGCGAGTCCTTCGGGGCTAGC
>NZ_JACXJA010000057.1 GCF_014705615.1 Paenibacillus oceani | reverse complement strand
CATATTAACTTTGCCGGTCGTATACCAGGAGAACTGCTTTTCTACGTCGGCCCAATCGAACGACACACGGGCTTCCTCGTAGTTTTTCAGGTTTCCGTCGGTCGATACTGCCTTGATGATGTCCGCTTGCTTGTCCATAAATACGTTCCTCCTGAATGGATGAATTCGATGAAACGTTTTCATTTCGTAGTGGCTTGCTTGCCCGACTGCCAAAAAACACAAAGAATATTATATCACATCATTTTCGGACTTAACATGCTCATTTTGAAAAATAGACACAGGCGGCGGTACATTAAAATGTCCAAAAGTCAAACAAGTCTGAAATGATGTGATTGAAACGATCATAATACTGATTGAATCGATCAAAATTGTTGTTTATACTAAATATAGAACTACGGGTGTTTCGTCCGGGCCGGAGGAAGCCGATTTCCATGGGGGATCTTCGTTCATTTCGCCCGGTAAGAAGGAATGGAAGGCTGACGCGACGAAATTGAATCAGGATGAAATGATGGAACAACGGGGAACCACATTCTTACTTAAGGTGCTGCTTCGTGATCAAAAGTGGGCTTTTTGAACAACCTCTAAAACAACCAATGGAGTGAGCGCGGTATGCAGGAACAGCTTCTAACCAAAGGCGAGCAGCGCCGTCAAGCGATTCTCGGCATGCTGAAGCAGAAGGGACGGGTGTCCGTGCAGGACATCGTCGATACGCTGCACTGCTCGGAAGCGACCGCGCGGCGGGATCTGGACGTTCTGGAGCAGACGGATTCCGTCATCCGCACGATCGGCGGCGCGATTTACGATGCGTTCCACACGTCCAAGGAAGCGTCGTTCGAGGAGAAGACGTCGCTGTCCTGGGTGGAGAAAGAACGGATCGCCGCGAAGGCGGCTTCGCTTGTCGAAGAGGGCGACATTATCGGCTTGTCCGGCGGGACGACCACTTATTTGATCGCGCGGGAGTTGAAGTCGCGCAGTGGCATTACGGTCGTGACGAACGCGCTTAATATCGCGATGGAACTGGCCGACAGCGACGGCATCCAGGTCGTAGTGGCCGGGGGGATTCTGAGACACAAAAGCTACGAGATGTGCGGTCCGTTGACCGAGAAGGTCGTGGAAAGTCTCAACATCGGCAAAATGTTTCTCGGCATCGACGGGTTTGCGCTGGGGCAGGGCTTAACGACGCATTCGGAGTCGGAAGCGCAGATCGCCAAAATTTTGATCAAGCGGTCCGAGCGGACCTTCGTCGTCTTCGACCAGTCCAAGGTGGGCCGCGTATCATTGTTCTCGATTGCGCCTGTGGCAGCGGTTCACGCCTGCATCACCGATGCTCCGCTGGAAGGCGCGCTGCAAGAGGAACTGCTAAAACGAAATATTCGCGTCTTCGTAGCCGGAAATTCGGCGGGAGATTCATAATCATTCATTTTCTCTGGAGGAGTCCTTATGAGCCATTATATCGGAGTCGACATCGGCGGGACGAACATCGTATGCGGACTGCTGGACGATCAACTGAATTTGCTCCGTAAAATCAAGAAGCCTACGGGCGCGGCGAATGGAGCCGACTACGTATTGAATCTGATCGCTTCGATGATCGACGAACTGCTCGGTCAGCAAGGGCTAAGCCGTTCCGAACTGGGAGCGGTAGGCATGGGAAATCCCGGCTTCGTCGATCCGATCCGCGGCATCTCGCTGTCTTCGGCCAACCTGAAGTGGGAGAACGTGCCGGTCAGCGACAAGCTCGGCGTGATCCTCGGCGGCATCCCGGTATTCATCGATAACGATGTGCGGATGTATACGTACGGGGAAGCGGCCAGAGGAGCGGGGCGAGGGTTCGACCATGTGATGGGAATTACGCTCGGGACCGGAATCGCTGCGGCTATGGTGAACAAGGGCGAGCTGTATTACGGCAGCGGATTTTTGGCCGGAGAGCTCGGCCACGTGCCGTTCGAAGGCGAGAGCGCCTTGTGCGGCTGCGGCATGCGGGGCTGCCTGGAGACGATCGCATCGGCGACAGGAATCGCCCGAATCGCCAGAGAGCGGCTGGACCAAGGCGAACCGAGCCTGTTAAACGACTGGTTCCCGGGCGAACGCCGCAGCGAGATTACGGCGGCGGACATCTCACGCGCCTACGATGAAGGCGACGCGCTCGCCCAGGATGTGCTCCGGTTCGTCGGACAAAGCCTGGCCAAAGGTCTCGCCTGGGCGATAACGCTGTGGAGTCCCGACGTGATCGTCATCGGCGGAGGCGCGGCCAACGCCGGCGAGCGTCTGCTTGCTCCGATGCGGGAAGCTCTGATGCCGCTTATTTTGCCGATGTACCGGAGCCGCTTCGTCATCCGTCTGGCGGAAATGAACGACGACGCGGGCGTCGTCGGCAGCGGAGCCTTCGCAAAGGCGCGCGCGAGCGCCTAACGGCAGGGCCGCGGTCTAAGCCGGCAGCACAGCCGAAGCCGATTGCGGAAGGTCAAGCCCTGCTCCCATCCGGATTTTTACGAAAGGCGCTCTCAGCTCCACTTCATTAGTGGTGCTGGAGGCGTCTTTGTTTGTTATAAAGGAGCGGGGCGTTTTTGCGCGAGACTGGATTGAAACGGATTCCGAAAACGAATAAACCGATATACTACTACCTGCAGCGTCCGTTTCTTTGCTATACTAGTCAAAAAACTAGATAGAAAAGAACGGTGATCCGAACAATGGACATGAACAAGGAACAAATACGACTTCTCCGTCCCGGCGAATTTGAAGCGGCGGCCGAGCTAGCCGATCGGGTATTCCGCGATGCCGAGCACAAATCAATGGGGGACGCGTTTCCGAATGCGTTTTCGCCCGCCTTGCAGCAATCTTATGGAGCGTTCGCAGACGGCAAGCTCGTCTCGTTCGTCGGCTTCGTGCCTTCGGTCATCCGGATCGGGGAAGCCGAGCTTAACGTCTATTCGATCGGAGCCGTATGCACCGATCCGGAATACCGGGGCAGAGGTTACGTGGGTACGATTTTGGATATGATACGGGAGCACAGCCGCCGCGCGCAAGCCCCGCTCATTCTCGTATCCGGGAACCGGGGCATCTACGAGCGGTTCGGCTGCCGGAAGTTCGGGGCGCTCACTTCTTTTAACGCGGATCAGCAATCGTTGGACAAATTGTCCGCAGCAACGGACGGGGAGGAGACGTACCGCCCGTTCGACCGCGCGGACTGGTTCGCGCTCCGCAAGCTTTCCCGCTCGCGGAACGTAGGATACGAGCAGAGCATCTGGGATTTGGCGGCGGCGATCTACGCCGAGCCAACGGCCAGCAATTCGAAGCTGAAGCATCGCGTATGGGTAGCTGAGCGGGACGGTGCGCCGGTTGCCTTCGTCGTTCTGGCCGTCGCCGGGGACATCGCTCCGCTGGGCAAGCCTCGCGTCATCGAGTGGGCCGGCGACGCCGCTGCGGCGGTGAGACTGGCCGTGTACGGCGCGCGGGCCGAGGGCGCCGAGTCGCTGCAATTCGCCGTCCCGTGGCAGGATGCCGGGATGGAGGCGGTGCTCGCCGAAGCGGGATGCCCGGCGGTACCCGGCAAATTGACGGGCACCGTTGCCATCGTCGATGCGGGAGAACTGCTTAGGCAGTTGACGTCTTATTTGAAGCGCAAGGACGAAGCGGCGCTGTCCCGGCTCCAGCTTTCTACGAACGAGGATGGCCGTCATTTTGCCGAGTGGGACGGAGTCTCCATGGAGCTGCAGCCTGAAGAGCTGATCTCGCTGCTGTTCGATCCGGTCCGGATCGAAAGCGCGGTTCACGGTCCGGCGGCGGAAGCCGCCAACCGATTGTTTCCGGTTCCGCTCCCGCTTCCCTCGGGACTGAACTTCGTCTAGCGCGATAATTTACAAACCATGTAACGTCATGTAAAATAGATCTAATGAACATGTATTGGAGCGGAACCTATTGCTGCGAAGAAGAAACCTCTTTCAAGAGCGTTACAATCATTTTTTGACCGAGTTGAAAAATGAAATATTGAGCGGCAGCCTGAAGCCGGGCGAATTTATTCTGCCCGAGAATACGCTTAGCGAGAAGTACAAGATAAGTCGGGTCTCGGTGCGTAAGGTGCTGGCTCAGCTGGTGGACGAAGGGCTGATCGAGAAAATAGCGGGTAAAGGCAACCGGGTCAAACCTCCGGTCGAGGAGATCGTCCGTCAGACGATCACGTTGACCTGGTTCTCGCAGTCGTACGAGCAGGATGTGCTGCATACGATTATCGAGCGGTACGAGAAGAGCCACCCGTACGTCAAGGTCGACCTGGTCATCCTGCCTGCCGAGGATTATCCGACCCGGCTTGCCGACCGGATCGAGAGAGGGACAGGTCCGGATCTGTTCTTTATTTCCGACCACCACTTCCGCCACTTGATGGAACAGGACAAGCTGAACGTGATGGAGCCTTACCAGCCTCCGAAGCTGCTGCCGGACGAGGACAGTTATTCGAAGCTGTTTGAGCTGTTTACGGTCGACGATACGCTGATGGCGGTGCCGATCCATTTCTCTCCGATCGTTATTTGTTATAACAAAGACCGGTTTAAGGAATCCGGGATTACGGGAGAAGATCCGGTAAGCACCTGGGACGACCTGCTGGAGGTAGCGAAGAAATGCACCGCCGAGCCTAATGAAGACGGGATGGTCGACGAGTACGGATTCTGTTTCTCTTCGTCGATGAACCGCTGGCCTGCCTTCATTTTGCAAAACGGAGGCGCGTTCGTATCGCCGGATGGACGTTCCGCCTTTGCGACCGAAACGAATATCGAAGCGCTGCAATATTGCAACGATTTGATCTACAAGCATCAAGTGTCGCCGATCTACTCGACGTCCCGCTCCTACCTCGCCGAGCATTTGTTCAAGCGGGAGAAGTGCGCGATGATGCTGTCCACTTATTATTTCATGAACGAGTTCCGCGGGATGGATCTGAATTGGGACGTGCTGCCCGTACCGAAAAATAAAGAGAAAGCAACGCTTCTGCTCGCCGGATCGCTCGGCATTAACAAATATTCCGAGAAGGTCAAAGTGGCGCAAAGCTTTGTCGACTTTTTCGTCGGCGAAGAAGCGCAGACGCTGCTGAAGCAGACCGGCTGCACGATTCCGGTGCTCCGTTCGGTGGCGGAAGACGACACGCTGCTCGACCCGGCCATTCATCCGGAGCATTACAATGTGTTCATCGACTCGCTGAAATACAGCTATTCCCACTACGAGGTGGGGCTGTCGAACGAGTCGAACGTGATCTTCCATGAAGAGCTACATATGTTGTGGGCGAATATGGAGACAGCGGAGAACGTAGCCCGCCGTATCGATGAACGGATCAATCAGCGGATTGACGAGAAGTCCTAGATGGCGGAAGACGGCCGGCTGTATAGATATTACGAAGGGGCTTTCTCCCTAGGTCTTGAGAGACCGGGGGAGAAAGCCTCTTTTTTAACAGATCAGAGTGTATAAGTTCTACACCGTGTTAAAGCGAAGATGAATCCGGAATCTACGCTAAACCTTGCTTGATCTAACGGACATGGCGGATGTTATTTTGCTAAAAAACAGTTTTTTTAAATTGTAACGGTCACCACAGCGCTTATTTGCTTCGAACCACCTCCACAAGTGACACTTCTCATCAAATCGTTGCATCCATGTCCGTTAGAAATGAAATGGATCGAAATTCACCACAAAAACGTCCGCTGTGTTCGTTGCGCGCCTAGCCAAGCTAGGCATAGCTAGCTGATGAACCATCCGTGAGGACCGCACGCGGCTACCGCCAAGGCGCGTTTCGAAGACAAGCTGGCCGTATATGCCGAAGCGGAGCCGTCGCCGCACCTCGACGCCGAGCCTATTGGAGTGGTGGGCAAAGCCGGTCTTTTCCCCGGTCGGCAATTTTTACACCAATTCTGAAGCGTTTACAAACGAGGGAAACCGGAGTAAAATGTACGGAATAAGGCAAGGAGGTGGACGATGAGCTCCGCAGAAACGCTAATGGATTATTTCGTATATCAACGCTGCAATTACAGGCGCAAGCCATATTTGCACAGTCATACCGAATATGAAATTTTTTATTTTCATGGCGGGAGCTGCGAGTATTACGTCGAGGGCGAATCGATGGAACTGTCTCCGGGCGATCTGATTATTGTGAACGGGCTTAGCCGCCACGGCTCGCTGATGAAGGAGGCGTGCTCGAGAACGATGGTCCGGTTCGACGGCGCGTATGTGCGCCCCCTGCTCCAGCAGGAGGATGCGATCGATTGGCTGAAGCCGTTTCGCGACTCGAATTATTGCCGCTGGAGCTTGTCCGAAAGCCAGAGAGCGGATGCGGAGGATATCCTGCTGCGCATGAGCCGGTTCCACGGAAAGCCGGGTCTTGTGCCCTTTCATCGGCTGCGGACGGCGTTTCAGGATTTGCTGCTGTTCATCTACGACTGCTGGGCGGAAGGGCCCGGAAGACTGGTGGATGCGACTGACTTGAAAGCGCAGCGGGTTCATCAGCTCATCCAGTATATCGAGACGAACTATATGAATGAGCTTACGCTTGACCGGATAGCGGATCATCTGTACATCAACAAATTTTATTTGGTCAAATTGTTTAAGGAAGCGACAGGCTTGACCATATTTGAATATGTCAATAAATGCCGGATCAATAAAGCAAAGCTGCTGTTTTTGATGGACGGAAACCGCTCCGTAACCGATGTATGCTATGAGGTCGGATTTCATCAGCCCGCGCATTTTTCCCGCAATTTCAAACAAATGGTGGGCGTCACGCCGGAGCATTTCCGCAGATTGTTTCAATGAAAGGACTCTTTACCGAAAAGAACCTTCTTCTACCGCTTAGGAGCTTCAACGAAACGGCACGTCCGTTATTTCGTTGCTGTTTCTTGTTTGGTGGTTTTGAAGGTTCTTTTGTATTTGAAGTCGATTATGCACAAGAAACCAATTGCAGATAAATCGGAGCACCAGCAAACCAAGCACGCAGGGGAGGCACTTTTCGATTCGTGATAAGTTGTTGTAGAAGGCTATTATCGACAGGAGGGGTACGCAGTGCAACGTGTGCGCGGAGAGATGAAGAAGCGTGCTTTATTGGGGGCGGCGCTGATTTTGGCGTTGACCGGGTGTGCGGGAGGCCCGTGGGGAAGGGACGCGGGCAGCGAATCCGAAGCCGGGGGCAAGCCGCAGGAGCAGGCGAAGGATCCGGTTGAGCTTTACTTTTACAACACAAGCGCAGATTGGGACAAGGACGATTATTTTATGAAGGAATACGGGCAGCACATTCAGAAGAAGTTTCCGCATGTTACGCCCGTATTTGTACCAACTTCCGCCGGATCGCTGGAGAAGCTGGCGGCGGCAAATCAAAGAATCGATGTGATTGTCAGCTCTGTCGGCCGGACATTTACGATTCTGAACAGCGCTTATCAGACGGATTTGACTCCCTTGATCGACAAAAACAAATTCGATTTGGGCCGCTTCGAGGGTTCAAGCATCGACATGATCAAGCAGATGGGCAATGGCGCCATCTACGGGCTTCCGATGTACACGCTTCCGGCCCCGCTTTATTACAACGCCGATTTGTTCGACAAGTTCGGCGTACCTTATCCGACCGACAAGATGACATGGGACGAACTATACGAGACGGCAAAAAAACTGGCCCGGCGAGACGGCGACCGCCAGTATTACGGCCTGACGATGTCGCCCAACCACTACATGCTGCGCAATCAGCTGTCGCTTAATCTGGTCGATCCGTCGACGAAGAAAGCAACGATCAATACGAGCCAGGTCAAAACGATGATGGATAATATGATCCGGTTTTATCAGCTTCCCGGATACGATCTCGATACGAAGCAATTATCTGTCGGCGGGCAGCGGGATCTGTTCATCAAGGAACGGTCGGCGGCGATGTGGTTGCCGGTCAGCACGATGCACACCGAAACGGAGCTTGCAGGAATGAACTGGAACATCGCCAAATTCCCGTCGTTGTCACAGCTGCCGGGCGTAGAGCCGCAAGTGTATCCGGTTTACCTGTTTATTTCCGTCAACAGCAAGGTGAGGGATCAGGCGTTCGAGGTTCTCTCCTTCCTGTCGTCGGAACCGTTTCATATGCAGAAATCTCGAGAAGGAAGCTTCGTATCTCTCTTGCAAAGCGATGCGGTGCGCAAGGCGTTCGGTCAGGATGCACCGATGTATACGGGGAAAAACGTCGCTGCGATGATTCCCGTCAGGACTGCGGCACCTTCCCCGCAGAGCAAATATTACGCAGACGCCTCCTCCATCCTGAACACCGGCGTATTCGCCCAGGTGGCGACAGGCAAAAAGGATGTCAATACGGCGCTGCGGGAAGCGGAAGAAAACCTGATCAAAAAAATCGAGGCGGATGGCAAATAAAGTCCGACGAGGAGTGAAAGATGCGGATGAAAAAATGGATTGCGGCGCTGTCGCTGCCTGTGCTGTGTTTGTTCGTTTTTGCGCTCAGGTCTGAAGCGGCCATCGACTATTCCGGCATTATCGAAACGGAAGCGAGCTGGATTGCCGACCAACAGATCCAAAACGAAGGCAAACCGTCCGACGGCGCCATCGTGATGAACAAAAACCAGCTCACCACGAATCCCGATACCGGCCAAAAAGGCCATAAGATCGATCCGTATTTCTCCAATCTATCCGTGATCGGCATGCTGGAGCACCCGTCCGCGGACCATATGGCGGCGGCGAAGAAATGGTTCGACTGGTACTTCCGCCACTTGAACCGGACGCCCGACACGCACGGCGTCACGGGCACGGTTTACGTCTATTATGTCAACAGTGCGAATCTGGATGAGCAATGGACGTTCAACGACTATTCCGCCTCGGATTCCCGCGGGTCCTCCTTCGTGCTGGCGCTCAAGAAATATGTCGAGGTTAGCCAGGACACCGCCTATTTGCAGCAGCACAAGGCAGATATCGAGCTGGCTTTGGAGTCGGCGCTGTTTACGATGCAGCCGGACGGCCTGAGCTTTGCCAAAAACCAGGAAGGTCATTTTACGAAATATTTGCAGGACAACGCGCTTGTCTACCAAAGCCTGGAGACGATGGTGTGGCTGGAGGAGCAAGTGTTCCAGGACGAAGAGGCGGCAGCGCGCTACCGATATTTGATGAACTTGTCGTTCGCCGGCGTTGAGAGCATGTACAGGCAGGCCGAGAGAGAGTACTACTTTTATTTTACGCCAAACCGTATACGAGCGGCGGACTGGTCTGTCTTTTACGGCGATGCAGTGAGCGAGCTGTTCCCGACGCGTTACGGGGTCATCTCACCTCAAGCCGAGCGGTCGCGTGAGCTGTACGCGCACTTCAATGCAGCTCAGCCCGCCTGGATGTACCGGCATGAGCGGAACGAGTTTCCCTGGACGCAAGTCGCGAGCGTGGCTGCCATGATGGGGGATAAATTCAGAGTCGACGAGGCGCTGACGAACGCCCAGACCAACTATATCGACAACGGGCACCAATGGACATGGTACATCTATGAGGCGAGCAATATGGTCACCGCAGCCAAAACGATCCGGGACCAAACTAACCTGGCGTTGCGCAGACCGATCAGCGCCTCGACGGATGTTTTGCATGCAGGCCTCGCTGTCGATGGGGATATGAACGGGGGCTGGCAAGGAGCATCTTCGGCGGAGGATTGGCTAGAGATTGACCTCGGCGCGAACAAGACGTTCAATCGTCTCGTACTGAAGTGGGGCAGCGCATATGCCGCCAGCTATAAGGTTCGGATATCGGACGACGGTTCGCAGTTTGCGGATATTTACACTCAGACGGCAGGAGACGGAGGGACGGACGATATCGCGCTCAGCTCGGCTGTGACCGGCAGATATGTGCGTCTGCTGATTTACCATGATTTTCCTGAACCGACGGCGATAGTAAAGGAAATCGAGCTGTACCATGAAGCGGTGAACGCGGCTGGCGGCCAAACGGTATCGGCATCTTCGCAGGAAAGCGGCGCTTCCCTGCTGACGGACGGAAATCCTTCCACCGCCTGGACGAGCGATTACGGAGCCGCCCATTGGCTGAAGCTTGATCTCGGCAATATCCAAGCTTTCCATAAGGTCAAGCTGGATTGGGTGTACGGCCAGGAAGCCGAGCAAGTCCGCGTGCTCGTATCGGACGACGACATCAGCTACACCGAAGCGGCGCCTTTGTCCGAAGTCGAGGGCTGGACGCAGGAGATTACGCTTGGCGCGGCTAGCGGCCGGTATGTTTTGCTCGAGCTGACGAAGTCCGCCAACCCCGGCGCCGTTGCCTTGTTCGAAATCCGCGTTCTCGACGGTGAGAATCCGGTGGAGCGCGCGCCGCAAGCCTATACGGTCTTGATCAGCGGTTCGGTGATCGACGGCGCGATCCTGAGGCCGGGAGAGGACGATTTTATCGGAAGCGCGGACCTGTACGTGCCTGTCGAGAAGGTTGCAAGGGCCACGGGGTGGACGTTTGCCCAGGATAACGGAGGACAGACGATCACACTAACCCGGGGCGACCGGACGATCGGGCTTGCTGTCGGGAGCTCAAGTCTCATTGCGGACGGAAACCCCATTGCGCTCGCAGCTCCGACCGCCGTGCGGAACGGACGCGTGGAAGTGCCGCTCCAAGGCTATGCGGCTGCTGCGCGACTGCTGGTGGAATGGAGCGACGACAGTCTGAGTGTACTTGTGAAGACGCAGCGAGACCCGTCGAAGATCAATCTGGCGCTGGGCAAGCTGGCAACGGTCAGCAATCCGCCGTCAGCCAATACGGCGGTGCTTACCGACGGCGTCAAAACCGTAAGCAAAATTGCCGAAACATGGAATGTCAGGGCGGGCTATTCCCTCGCGCTCGACTTGGGCCAAGCGGTCGCTTTCAATACGTTCAAGGCCTACGAGTACAGCTTCCAGAGGGCACGCGGAGCGATCCTGGAATACTCGTTGGACGGAGCAAGCTGGACGCTGCTGAAGAACGCTCCCGCGAGCGAACTGCTCAGTCCCGATATGGAGTCGAAAAACCATTACTCCGGCACGATCCGCTTCCAGACGGTGAATGCCCGTTACATTCGGCTGACGGTGCAAAGTATCGTAGATCCAGACCCCTCCAAGATTGTGGGCTATATTGAGGAAGTCGAGGTGTACAACCGACCGGCCGGGGACGGGGAGGACGAGTCGCATGGGAATGTGGCTTATCGCAGGCCGGCTTCCACCAGTTTTGCGTTCGCCGCTGGAGATATGGGCGTAACCAAAGTGACGGACGGCGATCTCACCACAAAGTTGGCAAATCCTGCGTCCGAAAACGAGACCGAGAGCTGCGTGCAGATCGACTTGCAGGCTGCTGCAACCTTTAACAAAGTGGTGGTATTCCAAGAATTGCAGCGCATCAAGAAGTATCGCGTCCTCGTTTCGCTCGACTCGACCAACTGGATGGCAGTAGCAGCCGGAGAAGGAATCGGGAATCAAAAAGAACTGCTGTTCGCACCGGTGACGGCCCGCTACATCCGGCTGGAGCTGGCGGAAGCGGAGCCGGGCATCCGGATCAGGGAAATTCAGGCGTTCAACGAGAGTGATCTGGTCACTTATCCCGACGGGCCGCCGCCCCCGCTGCAGGCGATTCCGGTTCTGCCGGCGCCGCAAACGGTAGCATCCGTTACGTATTCAAAAGAAGATTTCCATATTTACTTGTTCATCGGCCAATCGAACATGAACGGCAGAGACTTGATTCCGTTCGCAGACCAGGTCGTCATCGATCACGCTTACCTGCTGAATGCCGCCGACCAGTGGGAGTATGCCCAGCCGTACGCGCTGCCGGGATCGAAGGCCGACGTGCAGGGCTTCAACCGATATTCCTCCGTGGATACCGGAACGTATAATGGCATGAATCCGTCCCTGTCCTTCGCCAGGGCGGTGACGGAAAGCGTCTACGCCACAAGCGGCGCAAGCATCGGGATTGTCTCGAACGCCCGGGGCGGCACCAGCGTCCGGCAGTGGCAAAAGGCATCCGGGGAGCAACTGTACGAAGAAGCTGTAAGAAGAACGCAGGAAGCGATGCAGCAAGGGACGCTGAAGGCAATCTTTTGGCTGCAAGGCGAAGGCGATGCCGGTACGAGCAATTATCTGGAGCTGCTGGAGCGCGTCGCCACCGGCATCCGCAGCGAGCTTGGCATCTATGCGCCCGACGTGCCGTTCATCGCCAGCCAAAATCCGCCAGGCTATGATGTGAACAACGAGAGAATCCAGCGGATTGGGGAGTACGTCCCGAACTCGGACTGGATCAGCAGCGCAGGCACCTCGACGATCGACGGCACGCACTTCGACGCCGAATCCGAGCGTCTGCTCGGCATCCGGTATGCCGTCAAAGCGCTGCAAGCCGTCTATGGCATGAGCCTGAACGAAACTCAATTGATGCAGGCGATTTATGGAACCGAAGCGGGCGCCCCGCAGCCCTGAACCCATCACATTTATGCGTCGAAAGGAGCTTGACCCATGAGCATCATCAAGGCAGGAATTATCGGACAAGGCCGCAGCGGCCGGAACATTCACGGAAATGCGCTAAGCAAACTGACAGATACGTATCGGATCGCCGCCGTGTGCGACGGACTGGAAGAGCGCCGCCAGCGCGCAGCGCAGGAATATGGGTGCAAGGCCTACGCGACATACCAAGAAATGACGGCAAACGAAAAGCTCGATCTGGTCGTCAACGCTTCGCCAAGCGAGCTGCACTTTCCGATTACGCTGGAGCTGCTCCGGCAGGGGATTAACGTGCTGTGCGAGAAACCGCTGGCCAAAACGCCGGGCGAGGTCGATCAGCTGATCGCGGCCGCCAAGGAGAGCGGAGCGGTGCTTGCGGTATTCCAGCAATCCCGCTATATGCCGGCTTTTGTGAAATTGCGCGAGGTGATTGATTCCGGCGTGCTTGGCCGGGTCATCCAGGTCGATTTTACGAGCAGCAACTTTTCCCGAAGATGGGACTGGCAGACGATCCAAGCGAATAACGGAGGCAATCTGCTGAACACCGGCCCCCATCCGGTCGATCAGGCGCTTCAACTGTATGGCGCAGACGAGATGCCGGATATTACCTGCATTATGGATCGGGCCAATACGTTCGGAGACGCGGAGGATTATGTGAAAATTGTCATGAGGGGTCCCGGACGTCCGACGATCGATCTGGAAATCTCCTCCTGCTCATTGTATCCGCGTCCGGTCTTCACGGTCCATGCTGCCAACGGCGGTCTGACAGGCGATCTGCGCAAGCTGCAATGGAAATATTTCAAGCCCGAGGAAGCGCCCCAGCAGCAACTGATCCGCACGCCGCTGATCAAGCAGAACGGAGAGCCTGCCTATTGCAGCGAAAAGCTGATCTGGCATGAGGATTCCTGGCAGTATGAGTCTGTAGAGGGCATGGCGATGACCGACCAGAATACAGCGTCGCTTTATGCGATGCTGTACGCCTCGATGACTGAGGGGACGCCGCTGGCGATCACGCCGCAGCAGGTGCGGCTGCAAATGGCGGTTATGGAAGAATGCCGCCGCCAAAACCCGCACATTTATCCCAGCAATGTGTACCAACAAGCTTAAGTGTCACAGCCTGGCGTCTGTCTACCGACAGGCGTCTTTTTTTGCCCGCAAACTTAAGGTTTCGATACTCCGGGACATCAACTAACCCAAAAATCATTGGATGGAGGAACTACTATGCCAAGGTAGGATGATCTTCTGCAGAAAGAAGTTTATACGCTGGCGTCTCAAGCAATCTAATTTTTACGAGGTCCTACAGAGAGCGAGACTTAGATCACCCCAATCTACAAATAAAACGCTTTGCGATACTCCCTCGGCGTTATCCGGTTCGACGCCTTAAACGCCTCGGTAAACCGGCTGGCGCACTTGTAACCGCACGCTTTGGCGATATCCTTGATCGCCAGCTCGTCGCGGGCGAGCATCTGCATCGCTTTTTTCATTTTCTCCGTCTGAATGTAATGGGCGACCGTCATGCCGTACAGATTCAGGAAACAGCGGCTGAACTTGCTCACACTCATCGTCGCGGCGGCAGCCAGCTCGCTTAGGGAGGGGGCGTTTAAAATATCGTAGTCGAGCTGCTTTTTGATGTCGCGGACCAACTGCTGATTTTCCCAGGTGACATGATACGCCCGTTTCCGGTTCACGATCCATTGATGGTTGATGTTGCGGTAGATCATCATTAGAAGCTCCCCGGCTTTGCATTCGTAATAAAACATAGGCAGCACCGCCTTGCGGACGGCCCACTTGATCTCGTCCATAGCGAGCGCGAGATCCGGCGTGTTATAGTCCTGCTCCGCCCATGTAGCGACATGGCTCAACCGGAGCGACTCCCCCTCCAGCTTTCCTCCCAGCAGCTGTTGAATGTAATCCTCGAACATCCATACGCACGTGTAGCAAATCAGCTCATTGGCGGGAAACGTTACCGTCAGCGGTTTTTGCGGATTCACGACAATCTGGTTCATCGGCTTCAGCCGGGCCGCGGTCCCTTTGTGCGAAAAGACGATATCGCCGGCGCTCACATTGAACATCCACATGCAGGGCTTGTCAACCCGAAACGTATAGGTCAGCGGCCGCTTCGAGGTAAACCAGACGCTCGTGCAGGACAGTCCTTCGGCTGCCGGCATTTGGACGATCCAGCCTTCTCCCGCTTCGTCGGGGAGCCGGTACTGAAAGCCCGTTCCGTACCGCTTTTTGTGCATGCCGAAATGAAACGCCATTTCCTCGAAGCCGTGTTCGTACTCGTTTGCCGGATGGGCGGTCATGGGAGTCACCTCATACTAGGTAGTGCCGTTTAGGCTTGGTTCGTTTCGTTATCGTTATCCTATATCAGAACCGCCTGGCCCACAAGTGAAAAATATGCGAAAGCGGGATAATACTATGCGAAAATTTCAAGCCGAATGATGCGGAAAATGACAGGAAAGCAGTAGTGGCCTGGGAGAACCCGTAACCGGATCAAGAAACCGGGTTCCCTGAAAGTGAAGCGGGAGCAATTGACAGTAACAATTGAGAATGATAATCTTTTTCACAAATAAAGGATGCCTCGCTAACAAGGAAATCCATGGAACCAAATCGGGTATGGGGAGCGTCGGAGGAAGATGTATAACAAGAAGCTGTTATATCAGTTTTATTCGTATTATCGTCCCTACAAGGGGCTGTTTGTGCTCGATTTTACGTGCGCGGTGTTAGCCGCTTTGCTAGAGCTGGTGTTCCCGCTGGCGCTGAATGTGGTTATCGACGACATGCTGCCGGGCGGGGACTGGATGCAGATTGTATACGGCTGTCTGGTGCTGCTGGGAATTTTCGTCATCAGCTCAGTCATGCACTATGTGGTCACCTATTACGGTCATAAGCTCGGCATCAATATCGAGACCGATATGCGCAAAAAGCTGTTCGACCGGATTCAGCGCCTGTCGTTCCGGTTTTTCGACAATAACAAGACAGGGCATCTGGTCTCGCGCATGACGAACGACCTGATGGATATCGGGGAGATCGCGCATCATGCTCCGGAGGATCTGTTCATTGCCGTGATGACGCTGGCCGGCGCGTTCGGCATTATGGTCGCGATCAACTGGAAGCTGGCCGTCCTTACATTTATTATCGTACCGCTGATGATTTGGGTTTCTTTGTACTTCTCGCGGAAAATGAACGCCGCTTTCAGCAAAATGTTCAGCGACGTGGCCGATTACAACGCCCGGGTGGAAAACAATGTCAGCGGAATGCGCGTCGTTCAAGCGTTTGCCAACGAGCAATTCGAAATCGAGCGTTTCGCCCGCAACAACGAGCAGTTCCGCCAGACGAAGCTGTCGACGTACCGGATCATGGCCTGGCATTCGTTCATCAGTTTTATTATGATGAAATTCGTTTCACTGTTCGTTATCGTATGCGGCACCTGGTTTGTCATCCAGAAGCAGATGACCTTCGGGGAGTTTATCGCTTTTGTGATGCTGTCGAACGTATTCCTGGGGCCGATCCGTACGATTAACTCGATGATTGAGACCGTTCCGAAAGGACTGGCAGGGTTTCAGCGATACCTGGATCTGCTGGAAACGGAGCCGGACGTACAGGACAAAGGGAGTAAAGAAGCCAAGCTTAACGGAGATATTACGTACGTGAACGTCCGGTTCGGCTACGATTCGGACAAACGGATTTTCGACAATCTGAACCTGAGCATCCGCGCCGGGGAAACCGTCGCGCTGGTAGGTCCTTCGGGCGGAGGCAAAACGACGCTGTGCGGCATGCTTCCGAGATTTTATGAAGCGGAGGCGGGGGAGATCCGGATTGACGGCATCGACGTCAGGGAGATGACTTTGCGCAGCTTGCGCGAGCAGATCGGCATCGTGCAGCAGGACGTCTTCTTATTCGACGGTACGATCCGTGAAAATATCGCCTACGGCAAGCTGGATGCCGGCGAGTGGGAGATTCTGGAGGCGGCGGAACGCGCGCAATTAACCGAGCTGATCCGCTCGCTGCCCGAAGGGCTGGATACGATGATCGGGGAGCGCGGCGTGAAGCTGTCCGGCGGGCAAAAGCAGCGCCTGTCGATCGCCCGGATATTCCTGAAAAATCCGCCGATTCTGATCCTGGATGAAGCGACCTCCGCGCTGGATACCGAGACGGAAGCGGCGATTCAGCTGGCGCTGTCCGATCTGTCGCAAGGACGTACGACGCTGGTCATCGCGCACCGGCTGGGAACGATCCGGCATGCCGACCGCATCCTGGTCGTAACGAGGGAAGGAATCGCCGAGGAAGGCACGCACGATGCCCTGCTTGCCAAGGGAGGCATCTACAGCAGGCTGCATCACGGGGATGTGTCGGTTGTGCTGTAGCTTGAATCGCAAAAAAAGGAGGGCTTGCGCCCTCCGACTCCGACTCGGTGATAGACAACATCCGACACTACCGACCGGTGGTCATTCCCATACGTTGCAACTTCCGCGAACGCCCGGATTCTCCGGGCGTTTTTGGTTTTCTTCCCGCCTACCCGAAATGGAGAAGGCAGCCTTGAACCGGGCGTCTGTACAGCCAACTACTTGGCCGCCTTGCGCCGGTATTCCGTATAAATAATTTCACCCGTATCGAGCTTGTTCAGCTCGTCCTGCGTCCAGCCGCTCAGCTTGTTGTTGCCTTGCACGCCGGTAACCTTGATCTTGTACTTCGATTCCAAGTATTGATGCAAAGCGGTCATATCGGCTTCCTTCAGCTCTTTGAGCTTTTTCTTGCCGTGGATTTGACCGAGAATGACCCCGATCGACTCGGCAGCAAGGCCCGTATTTGGCTGAATCCGCGCGCTGCCGAACGCGATTGCGGACGCTCCGACGTTTTTACCGGCCATAATGACGTTGTCGTATTTCTTGAGCAAAAAGCTTCGGAGCGGCATGCCGTACTTGTCCGGACGGCCCATCTCGTTGCCCCATTTGTTGACGCTCGTTCCTTGCAGATCGAGCGGATAACCGGCGATACTGACGTTGTCCCAGAACATTTTGGCACCGAGCATGTCCGACGGCTTCAGCACGTAATCCGTCTCGTAGTGGTTATATTCGCGTATGTACAAATAATCCGGGAATCCGTTCAGCTCCGCCTTCTCCCAACCGACGATCGATTTGCGGAAATGGTTCAGGATGAGCGGGATTTCTTTGCGGCCGAGCTCGAGTCCTTCTTCGACTGATTTCGGGTCCGACGGATCGATCGTGTAGATCAGGAATGCATTGATCAGCACTTCGCCGTCGCGCTGATTAACGGCGTTCAGCCCGCGGAGGAACACTCTGTCGTTCGTCGCCTTGTAAGCGTCCGTCATGCCTTGAAGCCCAATGGCAAAGCTCTCGTTTACATAACCGGTGCCGTATTTGCTTTTGCGTTCGGCGGCGGATAAGCCGTTAAAGTGAGTATTAAACGTTTTCCAGTCGACGTTTTTGAACTTCATCATCATGCCGGCGCTCATGTACTCGATCTTCTCGGGATGTCCGTAAAACACTTCGAGACCCGGCATCCGGGTGGCGTCGAGCTTCGAGACGAGGGCGGCGAAGTCGGTGTTCTCCACCCAATAGGCAGCCTCGATCCGTTTGATCTCGCCATCCTTCGTCTTGTAATCGACCGAGGTGACGGAGCCGTCGGCCGTGCCGACGCCCGGCGCGGATTTGACGCTGGCGATCGTAATGCCGGATTCGATCGGAAGACCTGCCATCAGTTCTTCGAAGTAACGGACGTATTCATCCTTTTTGCGTATTTTCGCGCTTTTGAAGCCGTCGAACAGCTTCTTGATTCTTCCTTGCACTAGGCTGCGCCCCTGATCGTCTTTCGTTTCGTCGAGAAACAGCATTTCTGCCTCCAGCACTTGTCCACCGACTTTCTCCTGGGGATCGAGCACTTTGACGTTTAATCCTTCGTCCGCCGCGGCGCGGGCCAAATATAATCCTTCCAGCTCGGAGCCGAATACGACGATATCGACTTTCTCGACCGGGACGACCGGTTCCGGAGGCGGAGCCGGTTTTTGTCCGGTTACCGGGGTACCTGTGTTGTTTTCGGGAGAAGTGGGCTGTTCGATCAGGGAGGTGTCGCCTCCGGCAAGATCGGTGGCGCCCTTTTTCCCGTATGTGGCCCATATAGCGACAGCCAGCACAAGCAGGATCAGAACGGATACGACTGTAATTGTGGTGCGGTTCAAACGCATGATGAACTCCTTTCTCTACTTGCGATTTCTGTTACAAGTCTATCATTTTTTAACTCACCCCCACAAACCATTTTGGACCGCCGAATGGATTTATCAGTACCGGGAACCCTTCGCGAAGGTTCGGGACTCAGGAGCAGGCTGCACCGGATAGGATGTCCTCGATGCCATCACAGGAGATCTTATTGCTACGGTTTGCGCCTTGGGTTGCGTGACAGCAAGAAACCGCCTGACCATCTTAACGATTCTGGGGAGGAAAATAACTTATGAAGCGAGTTTTTAAAAAGGCTGTTATTACGACAATGACTTTTGCGATGGTTGTTGGAGGGGCATCTTCGGCTTTTGCGGACAAAGGAAAAGATAAAGACAGAGACGACGATCGCCGCAGCAGCTGGACTACACCTGGTAATAAAGGCTGGAACGCTGGTAACGGAAACAACGGCTGGAACGATAAAAATAAAAGCAACTCCATTCATATCGGCGGAGACGTCAACATCTTCGTTAACTTTAACGATATGGAAGGCGTGGAATGGGCGGTTCAGCATATAGCGAGCCTGGCGTCAAAGCGGGTATTCGAGGGGTATGAGGACGGAACGTTTAAGCCGAACAACCACATCACCCGCATCGAAGCGATCACGGCGGCTGTCCGTCTGATGGGGCTTCGCGATCAGGCCGAATCGGCTGCCGAGAAAAGCACCAGCCTGAACTTTAAGGATGCGGACAAATTGGCGAAGCAATATCCGTGGGCGATCGGATACGTGTCGCTTGCGGTCAAGAACGACCTGTTCACCGAGCTGGAGACATCCGTACAGCCGGAGAAAACGGCGGACCGCCTGTGGGCGACGACGCTGCTCGTCAAAGCGTTGAAGCTGGACGGGGAAGCCAAGGCTAAAATGAATACAAAGCTTACCTTCAAGGACGCCGACAAAATCCCGGCCGGTTCCGTAGGTTACGTAGCGGTTGCCGTCGAAAAAGGATTGGTCAACGGGTTCGAGAACAATACGTTCCGTCCGAACGATCCGGTAACACGCGCCCAGCTGGCCGCATTGCTTGACCGGACAGGCGAGCAGATGCCGGGACAGGAGAAGGACGTCGTGTCGGGCCAAGTAACGGCGATTAACGGCAACGTGCTGACCGTGCTGAAGGGCGGCGTTTCGACCGCTGTGGGCCTCGACCCTAACGCTTTCGTCTTCCGCGACGGCGTACGCGCTCCGATCGCTGCCATTCAAGTAGGCGATGAAGTCCGTGCGAAAGTGATCAACGGCATCGGGATTTATTTGGAAGTGACCAAATCGACGACGACGAATCCGGCAGTTGACTTTACCGTTAACGGCCGCTTGTACTCTCTGGAGTGGAGCGATGGAAAAATCAGCAAAATCGTTGTAAATACAGCGGTATACGGCTCGGATACGCCGATCTTGAGCTATTACAACGTAGATCCGAACTACTCGGTTATCGGCAATGCGGCACTGCTTACCTATGATCGCAACATCGTGGTCAAAGGCCGCAATCAAGTTGTAGCTTCGATTGAAATTAAATAATAGAGTGCTTCCTTTGCTTCCTGATTCTGAATAAATATAGCGAAAAGGGCCGTCAGGCCGGGCGTTCATCGTCCGGTTGGCGGCCTTTCATCGTAAGAGCTATACACATCGGTATTCAGCCCGGAGTGGCCATCTACTTTCTAAGCCGATACACGGCTTCCAATCCTGCGAGCGTCGTGGCCAAATAACGTTTTGTTTGGACCTATCCGTTTTCAATAGTTCTTCTTGTTAATATGAGAAATTGGAGTATCCTCTTCTGTGTTTGGGACGGGGAGCACTCCTTTTTTGTATGCCAAAATATCAAGTAACCACAATGTTTTTAACTATGAAATGGAGTTTTCATATAAGCATGAATGCGGGGAAACGTGCTACGCGCCTATCCGAATCAACCTAGACAAATCATAAGGCTAACTAGACAAATTGTTCTTTTTATAACAAAACTATGTCAAAAATTGATCTTGGTTTGATGGTACGATGACAAATCAGATTTATTCTAGAGACAAGCACTTAAGCGGGTTCGACGGTTTAATGACCCGAGCTCAAAGTGGAAAGGAGGCTTTAACCCTTAACTGAATGAATAACAAGTTTCTGGAGATAAGCGAAAGCATGTCTAGACTCATCGGGGAGGACGGGTACGCCGACGGCAAGAAACTGCCCAGCGAGAAGGAATTGGCCGAAACGTACGGAGTGAGCCGTGAAACCATCCGCAAAGCGCTCAAGCATTTGACCCAGTTGGGAAGGGTGTATAGTATACGAGGTTCCGGTCATTACGTTAGACATTGGGTCCCGCAAATGGAGAGCACTCTGAACCGGCTTACCAGCATTACCGAGTTGATTAAGCAATCTCAGTTGGTTGAAGGAGAGATGGAGGTTCATTTCTTCAAGCGCGTACCTACTAAGGATGAGGCGGAACTGCTGCAGATTCATCCGCTTGATCCGGTGTTTGTTGTGGACCGGATTCGGACGGCCGGGGGCGAGCCGCTCATATTCAATCAAAATGTGCTTCCGCAAAGTGTCGTCGGGGAAGATTTTCCGCTCCGTTATGAAAAAGGCTCTCTGCTCAACTGTCTTCGCACCAGATATCGCATCGACATTGCGGAAGCGATGACCGAAGTATTGGCGGTCAGAGCGGAGGATCTTCTCCCGTACCGGCTGAAAGAAACCGGCGCCCCATTGCTGAAATTCAAGCAGGTGCATTATGACGCCAAAGCGTTACCTATTTTTCTGTCTTATGATATTATGCGCAACGATGTTATTCGTTTTTTTATACGCCGAGTTATGTAAGAAAGTCATTTATAAAATAATCAATTCCCAGAGGTGGATACAGGAATGAAGAAGCGAACTTCTATTTGGGCTGCCGTATGTATTTTGATGCTGTTGGTGGCTGCTTGTTCCAAAGCGGAGCCGTCCGGTACAGCAGCGGAGAAGGGTGAGGGAGGAGTCGAGATCGTTACCATAGAGGTGATGACACGCGACGCTTCCGCTCCAACCCGGGTAACCAACTTTGTCGAAGCCGCAGAAAGCTTGAACAAGAAGCTGGAGGAAGAAGGATCGAAGCAGCGCGTTAAAGTCGAACAAATTGTGAAATCGATGGGAGAAGAGGAGTTCGACCAACATTTCATCTTTGCTTCCAAATCGGGAAACACAGCTGATATTTATGCGACCGGATATTCAAAAGTCGGCTGGATGGCCGATGGAGACTATTTGTTGCCGCTCGAGGGGATCGATCAGCAAAAAGTATTTGAAAACTTGATGCCCGGTTATTGGGATGCAGTGAAATGGGACAACCGGATTTGGGGTGTTATTCAAGATACGGAAGCACGGCCGATCTTTTTCAATAAGAATGTATTGAAGAAACTCGGCTGGACGGATGATCAGATCAAATCGCTTCCGCAAAAAGCGGAAAATGGCGAGTTTACGCTGGCCGAAATGGCTGAATTGGCCCAAAAAGCTGTCGATCAGAAAGCGGCAGGCGGCGGTCTGCTGCTGACGGCGGGGGGCAAGGATCTGCCGATCATTTTCCTCAATCATGGTACCGAAGTGTATGATGCGCAGGCGGGAAAATACGTGCTCGACAAAGCCGGATTGACGGATACCTTTACGTTTTTGTCCAAGGCGGTAAACAACGGTACCATGGAACGGTCGTTCCTGTCCACCGGGAAGGACGACATGCTCAAGGCTATGATCAACGATGATGTATTGTTTTTGCAGGCAGGCATCTGGGACGAGGCAAAGTGGCGGACGCGCGGTATGCATAACAAGCTGGGTAATGTCACCTCCGAATATGTCATGGACAATATCGGCGTCATGGTGATGCCGACGGCGAAAAAGGGGATGAAGCCGGTCACCGTGTCCAATCCGTGGGTTTACGTAGTTCCGAAAAAAACGAAACATCCCGAATTGGTCACCCGGCTGCTGGTGGAAGTCAGTTCGCCGAAGCTTCAAGCTGAGCATGGCGTGCAAACGTCGCATATCCCGTTTACGAAGGAAGGTCAGGAGTACGATACGGTGAAGCAAAATGCATGGCTCAATTATGTCGGATATTTGACCAGCTATTCCCGGTTCATGCCGAATCATCCGGATCAGCCGAAGTTCGAAAAAATATTGAAGGATGCGACGCAAAACATCGTAAACGGAGACATGTCACCGGAGCAGGCTGTTTCCTGGATGGAAAAGCAGATGAAGCTGAACCTTGGCGATGCGTTCAAGTAAGGAATCGGGGTTCGCTCCAACAAAAGGCAAGCGAGGTGCTTTGGAATTGGAAGACTCAGCAAAGATGAGCCAAATCCCCGGAAAGAAAGAAACACGCTGGCGTAAATTCAGGGAAAATACCGTATTCGGTATGATGCTTTCGCCCTTCATGTTTAATCAATACGTACTGTTTACTATAACCGCCATGATGGTTGTGCTCATTTCCTTTACTTCGATGGACTCGGCGCTTCGCTGGGAGTTTAACGGTCTGATCAATTTCCAGAAAGCGCTGCTTGATCCTGCAATCGGGCTGATTGTCCTCAATACCGTGTTATTTGTTGCTGTAACGCTGTTCATTAAGGTGGTGTGGGGGCTGATTATCGCTCTCACCACCACTTATTACATCCGTTCGGAACGTTTAGGCACCTTTTTTCGGATGATTTGGCTGCTGCCCCGGGTATCACCGGGAGTTGTTGAGGCGCTGTTGTGGACGTGGATTTTCAGTTCCAGCTCCTACGGAATTCTGAACACGCTCATGTTTCATCTTTACGGTTGGGAAGCGGTGGATTGGCTGGACCGTTATCCGCTGCTGATTAATATCGCCCTGTCCGGCGTTATGGGTTCGTCATTGTCGATGGTTGTATTCTCATCGGCCATTCAGTCCATTGACAAATCGTATTTTTATGTGGCCAAGGTAGACGGGGCGAATGAAATGACCATTCTGAGAAAATTAATCATTCCTTTTCTCAAATGGCCGCTCACCTTCATCCTAATTTGGCAGGGGCTCTCTCTGTTTACCAGCTATGAATCGATTCTTCTGCTCACTGACGGCGGACCGATGCATCGGTCGGAAACCTGGGCTCTGTATGCTTTTCACACCGCGTTTTTTACGCTTGATTTCGGCTACGGCTCGGCGATCTCGCTGTTCATTTTGCCGATTGTCATTTTGGTGATGGTCATTTCATATCGGCTGTTCGGGTTCAGCAAGCTTATGAAATCAGTTTGACAGCCTTTTTTCATAAGCCTATTGCGAAAGGAAGAGGTTTCGTGGAAATGAAAATGATGCAGGCGGAAATGGGACAACGGGACGAAAACCGCCGCAAAGCCGATCACGGGAGTTGGATCAACCGCAGACGAAAATGGCTGCAGTCCATGCCGAACGTGTTCTCGATTGCACTCATGGCGGCCGGTTCGCTGCCTCTGATGGCTATTTATGTCTGGATGGTGCTGGTCTCTTTCAGCGACTCTGGTCTGATACCTAAAAATCTGACGCTTGAGAACTGGAGTTTTTTATGGTCTGAACTGAACATTGACGGCTATATCTATCCAAGCGTTTGGACGATCTTTCTGAATACGCTCTTTATTGCGACAGGTACATCCATTTTTGAGGTTTTGTTTGCTTTGCTTGCGGGTTATGTCATTTCGCAGACCCGCTTCCCGGGCAGGACGATTTTACTCCAATCCACCCTGCTGACGCATGCCTTCCCCGCTATTACAGGACTGATCGCGGCATTTTATATTTTAAATACAGTCGGACTGCTCAATACGCTTACAGGCATTATGATCTTGAAGGTTCTGGGCGGTATTCCGATGTCGACTTGGATTATTAAAGGCTTCTTCGATGAAGTGCCCAGAGAATTGACATGGGCCTCGCAAGCGGACGGATGCGGACGTCTGAAAACATTTATGACCGTCTTCCTCCCTCATATCTGGCCGGGCGTTGCGGCGATCTCGTTATTCGCCTTTTTGAGCGGATGGGGCGAGTATGTCATGATATCGGTGTTTCTGTTCGATGACAGCATCAGTACGTTGTCGGTTGTCATCAAGTCGCTGTACAACGAGACATCTTCCGCAAGCTACGGTCAGGTTATGGCATTGGCCACATTTTATATGCTGCCGTGTGTGGTGCTCTATTTCTTCTCGCAGAAGGCGTTAATGAGAATGAAGCTGTAAATCGGGCGACAGAGGTTGCCCAAATCGGGAACGGAGGTGTTTGTCGTGCGTGTCCAAATCGAGCATTTGTATAAATCATTTGAAGAGAGCAAGGCGGCCGTGCACGATTTCAATTTGCGGGCCGAGGATGGGGAGTTCGTGACAATGCTTGGCCCAAGCGGCTGCGGAAAAAGTACGACGATGTTGATGATCGCGGGCATTCATGAAGTGTCCAAGGGCAGCATTTATTTTGACGATGATCTGATGAATTATGTGCACCCGAAAGACCGGAATATCGGAATGGTGTTTCAAAATCCGGCCTTGTACCCGAATATGAATGTGCTTCAAAATATATCGTTTCCGCTTCGCAACCTTAAAGTTCCGAAAAAAGAGGCGGAACAACGGGCCAAAGATGCCGCTGAAATCGTTCAGATGTCCGATTTTCTGAAGCGAAAGCCGCGACAATTGTCTGGCGGACAGCAGCAGCGTGTGGCGCTCGCGCGAGCGCTGGTGAAGCGGCCGAGGCTGCTTCTGCTCGACGAACCGCTGTCCAGCCTGGACGCACGTCTGCGGATGAGCTTGCGGGAAGAAATTCGCCGCATTCAAAAGAGTCTGGGGATTACAACCATAATGGTGACACACGACCAGGAGGAAGCAATGTCCATGTCCGACCGGATTGCTGTGATGAATAACGGCGTGCTGCAGCAGTTTGGAACACCGGACGAGTTATATAATAACCCGGTCAACTGGTTCGTCGCACAGTTTCTGGGCATGCCGGCGATGAACAGGCTGGAGTGTCACTGGGAACGTCCCGGCTGCAGCATTCATGTTGCGGGAACGCCGGATGTGCTTACCCTCCCTGCGGAGCTGGCGGTGAGCGGGAACATCGTCGCTAACCAGCGGTTGCTGCTTGGATTTCGTCCTCATCAGGCAAAACTTGCGAGCAACGGAAAGGGAGGGGCCAAGCCATCCCTAGGCGCAAAAATAAGCATGATTGAATTTACGGGCCGGGAAAAGCTGCTTCATCTTGTCGCGGGAGAGCAGGAGATCAAGATGTATGCCGATCTGTCCGATGCGGTCAGCGAAGGGGACGAAGTCCGGCTGGAAGTAGCTCATTTCCGTTATTTATTCGATGCCGAATCCGAGCAAAATCTGATGGTAAAGGAAGATACTCATGAAGCCCTCGCCATTCAGGAGGAAGGACGGATGGCGGTTGCGCGGTAAATGGATCATCGCGGATTTAGACGGAACACTGCTCAATTCAAGACAGCGGATTGGCGATAGTACGGTGCGGCGCATCGAGCTCTTTCGTCAGAACGGCGGAGATATTACGATTGCGACCGGGCGCACGCTGATTAGCGCGAAGCCGTATATTGAGCAATTAAAAATTACGATGCCGGTCATTTTGTTTAACGGAGCCAAGATATACGATCCCTTGCAAAAAGTATATTGGGAGGAGCACTTTCTGCCGCTGCCGTATACGGAAATGATTATGAATCTGTACAGTATGACGAGCGTACGTTTTGGCCTGGATCTTCTGGTTTTTGTGAATGAACGCATTTTTACGCCGGAGATGACAGATCGAATCAGTCAAATCAGCTTGAAAGACGGCGTACATGTAGAGCAACTGCCGTATACGAGCATATGCGGCGATTGGAAGCGGATCAACAAAATGATGTTTCTGGGCGGACATCAACAAATTGAGCAGTTTAGAAATTACTGCAAGCGGGTGTTTCTCGATCTAGAGCCTGGTGAGCTGAATTCAGTTATATCGGAGCCTGGTATGCTTGAAGTGCTGCCGCCGGGCATCAACAAGGGAACGGCATGCCGCCGGCTGCTTGAAATGACTGAAGGGACGGAAGAGCGGCTTGTTACGGTCGGCGACGGCTTGAACGATATGGAGATGGTTTCAGCATTTCACGGCATTGCAATGAATAATGCTCATCCGGATTTGAAAAAATCGGCAAGCTGGGTCACATTGCGAAACAATGACGAAGATGCGCTGGTTGAAGTGATCGATGCAATTGAACAAACCAAACGGGTTGAACCGTGATCTGAGGAGGAATAAATATGTCCACAACGATTCAAGCTATGATGCCGCATGCTTCGCAGTTTCCAAGCACCTGCCCGCGTTATCCGAATGTCTGGTTTTATGTCAACACCACGCTCTGTCCTTCCTACGGAGCCGCAAGAGATCTTGTCATGCGGGAGCTGGAGACATGCATCGATATGGCCAATGACTTTGGTTATAGCCACAATGCCGAAGGCTGCGACGCATTCGCAAGGAGAAGAGGGCTGCAGCCAATCCATCTGGGAGAAGACGGAGCTCGCAGCCATGATCATTGTGTCCATTTGCGGTTTTATTATGAAGCGTTGAAGTCCTGCCAGCTCGTTGAATTAGACGGGATCCAATATTATCAGTATGCCGCGAGCGTTCACTATGAGGTCGATCGTCCGCGCCCGCTTCATCCCTATGTGGACGAGTGCCCGCATTGCGGCTGTACGGGAGAGTACGCTTCCTACCAGGGAGCTGTAACTTCCGTCAAGAATGAGCGCGTTCATGACCCGCTTGGAGCTGAAATTGTCGTAAATGGCACGATTCGGGGGGAGAAAATTGTCGCCTTCAACGGCGTCAGTTCCCTGCAGGAACGGTATAAGATGCGCATCGAACAGTTTCGGCCCGAACGTGAAGATATGAATACGGCCGTTGTTGCCGCGGTCTTTCTGGAAGACAGGCGGTGAGTGTAATGGAGCATGAGAAGAAGCTGCGTTTTCGCGAGGACGGCACGTTTAAAATTGTACAGTTTACTGATTTGCATTGGCATAACGGTGACGAGAAGGACCAGAGCACCTTGCAGTTAACAGAAAAGATCATTGCGAAGGAGCAGCCTGATCTGGTCGTTTATACCGGCGATGTCATTGGAAGCATGCAGAGCGTTCATCCGCCGGTCTCTTTTCTGCAGGCTACGGAAGCGCCTGAACGGCTCGGGGTCCCGTGGACTGTCGTATTCGGCAACCACGACGCCGATAAGAAGGATTTCGATAAGGAAGAGCTGATGGAGGCCGTTCTGACGCGCCAACATTGTTTTGCCAAAGCAGGGCCGTCGGAACTTCACGGTTTGGGCAATCATGCCCTTACTGTGACAGCTAGGGACGGCAGTGCGGGAGGGGCGCTGTTCATGCTCGATTCCGGGCAGTATGACGGCGACGATTATGAGTGGATCCATACCGATCAAATTCAGTGGTATGTGAAGACATCCGAGGCGATGCGGCATCGTTGGGGCCGGACGATTCCTGCGCTTGCTTTCTTCCATATCCCGCTTCCCGAGTACGATACCGTATGGGAGACGGGGAACTGTGTTGGCCGGAAGGGGGAGAAGGTTTGCTCTCCCAAGCTTAATTCGGGTTTTTTCACAGCGATGGTGGAGCAAGGGGACGTAATGGCTACGTTTGTCGGACACGATCATGTCAACGATTACTGCGGCGAATATCGCAGGATTCGGCTTTGCTACGGCTTAAAAACCGGCTATAACGGTTATCCCCACAACGATCCCGCTTTCAAACGCGGAGGACGGGTCATCGTCCTGCATGAAAATGAACGTCGCTTCGATACTTGGCTTCATCATGAAGACCATAACATCTCGCAGGTTCTTATGACGGGCTCGAACCTTTAGGATAAAAAAAAGCAGGCGTTCCTTTGTATGCGGGGCGTCTGTTTTTTATTCGTAAGCACAATCTATCCTTCCTCGGATCGTGGAGATATTTTCATTACACAGCGCCTTCACAATCAGCAATCTGTATGAGACAACGAGCTGTTTGACATTGAACATTTCGCTGTTTCATGCTATTCTCTAACTGGTTTTCTTTTAAATCCTGTCAGGATCGGGGAGTAGTGGATATGAGCGGACGGATACCGTCTCCATTTTACATTCAAAATACAAGCGATAATACGCTGCTCGGCGACATCTTGTTCCCATTCGCCTATGACGAGCTGCTCTGTCAAAAAATCGGCGAAGGCGCGCCTGCATTCGTGCACATCTGGAGGCACGAGAAGGCGGTTGTGCTGGGTTTGCGCGACCGCAGATTGCCGCATGTGGAACAAGCGATGGAATGGCTCAGGCTGCATGGCTACCAGGTAGGTGTGCGAAATTCGGGTGGAGCGGCCGTATCGCTCGATCCGGGTATCGTCAATCTGTCCATCGTCATGCCGAATCCGGGCGGCAAGCTGGAGTTCAAGGAAGACTTCGAGCTGATGTACTCGCTCATCCGTGAAAGCTTCCGCAAGCTCGGTCTGGACGCCGACAAGGGCGAAGTGTGTGGCTCCTATTGTCCGGGCGAGTACGACGTCAGCGTCAACGGACGCAAGCTGTGCGGCATCTCGCAGCGGCGCCAGACGAAGGCGTTTATCGTGAATGCGTTCGTAGCCGCCGAAGGGCATGCCGTGCGGCGCGGCGAATTGATCCGCTCCTTCTATGAGCTTGCGACCGGAGGCAACCTAGAGAAGGACGTGCCGGTCGTAGAACCGGAAACGATGGCCACCCTGGCCGAACTGGGCGGTTACGGCGTCACCGGGAAAACGTTCGTCCAAGCGCTCGTGCAGACGCTGCAGGAATGGGGCGGGACGATCGGCCGTCATCCGGACAAGCCTTCGATGCAGGAGCTGGAACGGATGGCTGGACTGCTGCGCAGCCGTTACGACAGCCGGGAGCCTGCGGAATAAGGGACGGATGAGCCGGGTGCCAAGTGTGCTGAGTGTGTCATGTGTGCCAAATGCGCCGAGTATGCCGGGTGAGCGGCTGGATGACGGGTTGCCCCCCTTATTCGCGCGATGCGATACTGCGAAAACGCCTTAAGCAGCGTCACCCGGTGGCGGAAGATCGGCTGATGCGGCAGCCGGGCTGTGGGGGCTGCTGAGACCAATTAGAACGCTCCTTTCGGGTTGAAGCCGGAATGGGGCGTTTTTTTAGGCTTTTTATTAGACAGGCATGTTTATGTTCTTCACCGTGCTAAAACGGATAAGGGAGCTCCTTAGAACGAGCATGTGCCGCAAGAAACCCTTTCGCTTTAGGCCACCAGTATGCCCCATCCTCGTAAAGTGCATTTGCCAGGCGTCGGCAGATCTCATTCTGCTGGATTACCTGCAATTCAGACAATTGATCGAGAGCGGCCAGGTAACAAGGATAGCAACTCGCTTCTCATAGGTGGCGGCGATTTAGCTTTATGCCGTGCTACAAGCGGGAGAGGAGCCGAATAAGAGCGATTTGCATTCTTTATTCTGTCCGAAAACCCGCTTGGACGGGGAATAAGAGCGGTTTGAAGCTGTTAAAATCGGCGAAAAAGGCACAGACGCGACGAGTTGGCTGAAATAAGGGGGGCAGACCGCCTTTATTTGTTGCGGTTTAGGGGAAATGATGATAATAGAGGGTGCAAAAAACTCTTATTTTGTCCAGAGCTCGCACGCGTATGAGGGTTTTGTTGTCGGGAAATTCCTGAGTAGGCGCGCAAGAGCAGATTTTTTGGCCGGTTGGAAGCAGAGAATGGGCGAGAATAGGGCACATTCCTGCAGACGAGCAGGAAAATTCATGAAAGGTTCGCATTTCGGCTTTCTGCTCGATATAAGAAAAAACCTGCCGCTGGGGCAGGTTTGGGTCGAACCGGGCTTTACTCCGCTGGTTGGCGAGTTTCACTTTACTCCTATGAGTCAAACCGCGATTACTCCCCGGAAAATACTCTGCCTGCGCAGGAATCGGTCGGATATGTCGCATGTGTGATTTCATGACAAGGCTGATCATCCGATTTGCCGTACCCAGCCCATTTACTTGGCAGCCTGCACGGCATTTGCGCTTTGCATATACTCCTCGAGGGTGATCCCTTTGTCGGTTATTTCCTTGGCGATCTTCGTGCCCACGTAACGGAGATGCCACGGCTCGTACTGATAGCCGGTGATGCTCTCCTTGCCTTTCGGATAACGGATGATAAAACCGTGTTCGGCCGCGTTTTTGGCCAGCCACTTCGCTTCCTTCGTATTGGCGAAACAGTCGGAGGCGGCGCATTTGCCGTCGCTGCCGGATATGTCCATGGCAAGACCGGTCTGGTGCTCGCTGTGTCCGGGTACGGCGCTGTATTTGCGGGCGGCTTCCTCGCCGTCCTTTTTCACGTAATTGTCGAATAGTGTCTTCTGCGTCGCCTGCGTCCGGAATCCGGATACGCCAGCAAGGGAGACCGAGTCCTTCTTCGCGGCGGCGACGAGCTTCTCCAGCGCTCCTGCCGCTTCCTTGCGCATCAATCGCTTATCGCTTTTCTCCTTGAAGATAAACGGGATGTCCGGTTCGACCAGATCGGTCGGTTTGTAATTGTCCGGCAACCGGTACGTCTTGTTGACGAGCACCGCGACATCCGCCGGCTTCGCGACGACCAGAACCGCTTTCGGATCGCCGTTGCCGGCGGAGCCTTTGTCTCCTGCGGCGTTATTCCCGCCAGGTTTATCTGTACCATTACCTGTGCCCGTTCCGGTCCCGTTGCCGGTTGACGTCGCAGGGTCCGTAGTTTTGGGCGGATTCGGGGAGCCGGTTAATTCGGGCACCTTTGGACTCTGGGTCGGATTCGGGTCCGTGCCCGCGCCGCCTGGCGCCGCAACGGCAGGTTTATCCGATCCGGCGCTGTCCTCGGGAGGAGTGGCCTGTTTGTCACCGCAAGCCGCGACAATGAATACTAGGCCGGTCAGCAGCAGAGCGGCCGTGGATTTGGAACGTTTTCGCTTCATGATCAGTAGCTTTCCTCCAATGCGTATAATCGGTGTCGGTGTTGCACATAAAAATAGACGTTGCTGCATCGCAGGATGTTTCATGTTTGCAGCGCTGCATGAATGACAAGTTTTGAGCAGGAAGGAAATTATCCGAAGAAACGGGTTAGCGCTCCGGGCAGCTCTTTTTGCCAAAAGCCCCAAATATGTTTGCCGTCCTTCTCTTCGTAGACCAGCTTGGTCCCCTTCGCTTCCAGCATCGTCCGGGTCAGCCGGTTTTCGTTCAGGAAGTCGAACGTGCCCGAAGACGTTTCGACGGCGGTCTCCTGCAAGCCGATCAGCATGTACAGCTCCAGCCACGACAAGTCGCTTTCGGTGGCGAGGCGGCTACGGGTGCTTTCCAGGAAAGCGCCGGACAGCGACAGCACCCGGTTGAACAGCTCGGGGTACTCCAGGGCGAGATGTAGCGATACCGTGCCGCCCAGCGAATCCCCTGCGATGACGCGTTCTGCCCGTTCCCGTCTTGCAGGATAACGCTCCTCGATATAAGGAACGAGCTCCTCCGCGAAAAAACGGCAGTACGCTTCGAACCGGGAGCCGTCCGGGGAATATTCATCAGTGCGAACCCGTTTGTCCACATCGACGCCGACGACGAGCGCAGGCTCCAGCCCTTCGTCCAGGATGAGCCGGGTGATGGTCGTTGCGGTGCGGCCGAAGTTGAAGAAGTCCTCGCCGTCCTGGCAATACAGGACCGGGTAAGACATCAGCTCATTGTAGCCCGGAGGCATGTATATTTTGACGCTTCTGGCTTCCGGCAAAAAAGCGGAGCGCACTTCTTCCTTAACGATCGTGCGTTTGGTGTAACGGTCATCGTTCATTGCGGCATGTTCCTTTCCGATTGAAAATGGTTCGTTAAGTGTAAACTAATTGGAGATGCGGCTGCCGCCGAAAACGACTGGCCGCAATCCAATCATTATAACAGCGAGGGGCGGAATAGAAAAAGTTTTGATCGAATGCTATAGATTTTTGTCGAACTGTACTATATAATGGTGGTACTCTGTTACATACGAGTTTCCGCTAAAATCAAGTAGTTTCAGGCTTGAATAGCTGACATTGTTATGAAACAGGGTGCTCAATATACTATAACAGTTTGCTGTTCTGTATAACCCAATACTTAAAACCATTTCAGAGGTGAAAGCGATGAGCAAGCCATTGTCCGAAGTTCGGATCGACGAGATCCAGCCGCTCTCGATCCTGTCTCCGAACGGCGAGATCGTGAACCCGGAAGCCGCTCCGAATTTGTCCGACGATCAATTGAAAGAACTGATGCGCCGCATGGTATTTACCCGCACGTGGGATCAGCGCGCCGTATCGCTTAGCCGTCAAGGCAGGCTCGGGTTTTTCGCGCCGGTATCCGGTCAGGAAGCGTCCATGATCGGGAGCGAATTTGCGCTCGATAAAGAAGATTGGGTATGCCCGGGCTACCGCGATATGCCGCAGCTCGTCTGGCACGGTCTTCCGCTCTATCAGGCATTCCTTTATTCCCGCGGACATCAGCATGGCGGACAAATTCCGGAAGGCGTCAATGTGCTGCTCCCGCAAATCATTATCGGGGCTCAGATCGTACAAGCTCCCGGCATTGCGATGGGTCTTAAGCGCCGCGGCAAGCAGAACGTAGCGATCGCTTATACGGGCGACGGCGGCAGCTCCCAGGGCGACTTCTACGAAGGAATGAACTTTGCGGGAGCGTTTAAGCTTCCTTGCATTTTCTTCGTCCAAAACAACGGTTATGCAATTTCGACCCCGCGCGCGAAACAAACGATGGCTGCTACGATCGCCCAAAAATCGGTCGCTGCCGGGATTCGCGGCGTACAAATCGACGGTATGGACGTACTTGCCGTATACAAAGCCGTATCCGAAGCTCGCCAGCATGCGCTCGAAGGCGTACCGACTCTGATAGAAGCGATTACGTACCGGTTCGGCCCGCACTCGATGTCCGGCGACGATCCGTCCAAATATAGAACGAAAGAAGAATCCGGCGACTGGGAAACACGCGATCCGCTCGTCCGTTTCCGCACGTACTTGACAGCGAAAGGGCTGTGGAGCGAAGAGGAAGAAAACAAAGTGATCGAAGAAGCGAAGGAGCACGTCAACGCGCAAATCAAAAAGGCGGAAGAGACGGAGAAGATGACGATTCCGGGCCTGATTGATTCGATGTTCGAAACGACGCCGGCGCATCTGGAAGAGCAAAAAGCTTGGTTTGCGGGCAAGGGGGGCAAGTAAGCGATGGCACAGTTAACGATGGTTCAAGCGATTAATGAAGCGATGAAGCTGGAGCTTCAGCGTGATCCGAACGTTATGATATTCGGCGAAGACGTTGGTCATGTCGGCGGCGTGTTCCGCGCTACCGAAGGACTTCAGAAAGAATTCGGCGAAGAGCGCGTATTCGATACGCCGCTGGCCGAGTCCGGTATCGGCGGTTTGGCGGTCGGTCTTTGCGTGCAAGGGTTCCGCCCGATTATGGAAGTACAGTTTATCGGCTTCGTCTTTGAAGTGATGGACTCGATCGTAGCGCAAGCGGCTCGTCTGCGCTGGCGGTCCGGGGGAAGCTACACGGCTCCGATGGTTATCCGGACTCCGTTCGGCGGCGGCGTAAAAGCGGCTGAGCTGCATACGGACAGCCTCGAAGGCATGCTCGTGCAAACTCCGGGGATCAAGGTGGTTATCCCTTCGAACCCGTACGATGCCAAAGGACTGCTGATCTCCGCAATCCGTGACAACGACCCGGTCTTCTTCATGGAACATCTGAAGCTGTACCGTGCGTTCCGTGCGGAAGTACCGGAAGGCGAATATACCGTGCCGATCGGCAAAGCGAATATCGTCCGCGAAGGGAAAGACGTGACGATCCTCACTTACGGCGCGATGGTTCACACTTCGATGAAAGCCGCCGAAGAGATCGAGAAGTCGCAAGGCGTGTCCGTCGAAGTCATCGACCTGCGTACGCTTATGCCGCTTGATATCGAAACGATCGTGGAATCGGTCAAAAAGACGAACCGCGCGATCGTCGTACAAGAAGCCCAGAAGACAGCCGGCATCGCTGCCGAAGTGATCGCTCAAGTAAACGAGAAAGCGATCCTGCATCTGGAAGCTCCGGTCCTCCGCGTAGCGGCTCCGGATACGGTATACGCGTTCGGACAAGTCGAAGACGAATGGCTGCCTACGCCAGCTCGGATTATCGAAGGAATTAATCAAGTATTGAACTTCTAAATAAATGAGTTCACGGCTGTCCATCCGGCACCGGCCTTCAAGTGAAGCTGCAGGACGTTTCTTCAAGAATGGCATAGACGCAGCTTGACGGGACGGAGCGAAACGGAACCGAACCGAATGGCGGAGGCCGGTATTATGGCAGTGAAGTGATGCGGAAATAAGAGCTTGTGGAAGCTCTTATTTCTGTAAAAACAGCCGGATTGGATGAAATAAAGGCTGTTCAAGGCTCTTATTTCGCTGGAATCGTCCGAAAAGGAACGAACGTGTTGAAATAACGGCCTTAAACATCTCTTATTTCGGAGATGAAGCAGGTTTGACCGTGAATAGAAGCTGCAAAAGACCGTTATTTTCAAAGGAACCCGGTTGCCGTCCTGCTGCATGAACTAAACAACCAGGCTCAGGCGCACTTTGGGATAAGGACAACGGTAACGAAATAACGGTTATGACATACCCAAGCATACTCAGCATAACCAGACATGACGAAGCAGGTGCGCACGAGGTTCGACGAGACGTATCCACTTATTTGCATAAGCAAAACGCCCAGGAGGTAATACTATGGCGATCTGGCAATTCCGGCTCCCCGAGCTCGGCGAAGGTCTTCATGAAGGCGAGATCGTCAAATGGCACGTAAAGCCAGGCGACGAGATTAAAGAAGATCAAATCATTATGGACGTTCAAAACGACAAGGCTGTCGTTGAAGTACCTTCTCCGGTTACCGGCAAAATTGTCGAGCTGAAGGTAAAAGAAGGAACGGTATCGCACGTAGGCGATCCGCTCGCCGTTATCGACGTCGTCGGCGAAATTCCGCCGGAGTCGATTCATCACGGCGGAGGCGAGGCTGCGGCATCCGAGACCGGCGGTGGCCAAGCGGCTCCTGCTGCGGCACCGGCACCGGCGGCGCAACCTGCTGCTGCCGCTCCGGCAGCAGCGCCTGCAGAGCAAGCGAAGCCGGCGGAAGCGGCTGAGCAGGCCGCAGCATCCGGCCAAGTGCTGGCAACGCCGAGCGTGCGCAAGTTTGCCCGCGAGAAAGGCGTCAACCTGGCGTCCATTAAAGGAACGGGCCGCAACGGCCAAGTGACCAAGGACGACGTGCTTGCTTTCGAAGCCGGCGGCCAAGCGGCTGCAGCCCCTGCAGAAGCGGCTCAAGGCGAAGGCGCATCGGCCCCGCAAGCAGGCGGCTCCGCAGCTGTCGCACCGACAGGCGATCGCGTCGAAGAGCGCGTACCGCTGAAAGGCATCCGCAAGGCGATCGCGAATGCGATGGTCAAATCGGTTTACACGGCTCCGCACGTTACGATTATGGACGAAGTGGATGTAACGGCATTGGTTGAGCTGCGTCAGAAGGCAAAACCGCTGGCCGAGAAAAAAGGCGTCAAGCTGACCTATCTGCCGTTCATCGTCAAGGCGCTCGTAGCCGCTGTGAAGCAATATCCGGCGCTTAACGCTTCGATCGACGACGAGAAGAGCGAAATTGTCTATAAAAAGTACTACAACATCGGGATCGCTACCGATACCGACAACGGCTTGATCGTACCGGTCGTGGCGGACGCCGACCGTAAAAACGTATGGCAGGTAGCCAACGAGATTCGCGATCTCGCATCCCGCGGCCGCGAAGGCAAGCTGCAGTCGCACGAGATGAGAGGCAGCACGATCTCGATCACGAATATCGGATCGGCAGGCGGCATGTTCTTTACTCCGGTTATCAATTATCCGGAAGTTGCGATTCTCGGCACCGGCCGGATCTCCGAGAAGCCGGTCGTCCGCGACGGGCAGATCGTCATCGGCAACCTTATGGCGCTGTCCCTGAGCTTCGACCACCGTCTGATCGACGGCGCGACCGCTCAGAATGCAATGAACTATATCAAGTCCCTGCTCGAAGATCCGCAATTAATGGTTATGGAGGTGTAAGCGCATGGTAGTCGGAACGCTTACTGTAGATATTGACGTGCTGGTTATCGGTTCCGGCCCGGGCGGTTACGTAGCAGCCATCCGAGCGGCACAATTGGGCAAATCGGTCGTATGCGTGGACAAAGCCGAAATCGGCGGCGTCTGCCTCAACCGCGGCTGTATCCCTTCGAAAGCGTTGATCTCCGCGGCTCACCGCTACGAGTCGGCGCTGCAAGGGTCCGAATACGGCATTAACGTCGGCGACGTAAAAGTCGATTGGGCGAAGGTGCAGGAATGGAAAAACGGCATCGTCAAAAAGCAAAGCGGCGGAGTCGGTTCCTTGCTGAAAGGCAACAAAGTGCAATTTGTAACCGGCGAAGCGTTTTTCGTCAGCGATTCGGTTGTCAGTGTCGCTACCGAAAGCGACTCGACGCAATATAAGTTCAACAACTGCATTATCGCGACAGGTTCCCGTCCGGTCGAGCTGAAAGCTTTCCCGTTCGGCAAACGGATTATGTCCTCGACGGAAGCTCTGAACCTCAGCGAAATTCCGAACAGCCTGATCGTTATCGGCGGCGGCTATATCGGGATCGAGCTCGGTCAGACGTTCGCCAAGCTTGGCACGAAAGTCACCGTACTGGAAGGCTCGGATACGATCCTGCCGGGCTTCGAGAAGGAGCTGTCCCGTTATGTGGGACGCAGCCTGAAGAAGTCGAACGTGGATGTTGTGAACGAGGCGCTCGCCAAAGAAGCGAAGCAGACGGACTCGGACGTAACGGTTACGTATACGGTTGGCGGCGAAGAGAAGCAGGTTACGGCAGATTACGTTCTCGTAACGGTGGGCCGCACGCCGAATACCGACGAGCTCGGCTTGCAGGCGATCGGCGTGAAGATGAGCGACCGCGGCATTATCGAGGTCGACAGCCAGGGCCGTACGAGCGTTCCTGCGATCTTCGCGATCGGCGACGTCGTGCCGGGTCCGGCGCTGGCTCACAAAGCGAGCTACGAAGCGAAAGTAGCGGCGGAAGCGATCGCCGGACAAGCGAGCGCAGTCGACTACAAAGCGATTCCTGCAGTCGTCTTCTCCGAGCCGGAGATCGCCAGCGTAGGCCTCAGCGAAACCGAAGCGAAAGAGAAAGGCGTCAACGTCTTCTCCGGACGCTTCAGCTACGGCGCGAACGGACGCGCGCAATCGATCGGCGCTAACGAAGGCTTCGTCAAGCTGGTCGGCGACAAAGACACGGGGCTCTTGATCGGAGCTCAAATCGTGGGCGCGGAAGCGTCCAACCTGATTGCCGAGCTGGCGCTCGCCATCGAGATGGGCGCCACGATCGAAGACATCTCGCTAACGATCCACGCTCACCCGACGCTGGGCGAGATCGTAATGGATGCTTCGGAGGGCGCGCTTGGCCATCCGATCCATATGATCGTGAAGTAAAGCTATACAGCAGCACATGATGCAAGGCGCTCTGTCCTTATGGGGATGGGGCGTCTTTTTTGTTATTCTCGTAAAACCCGGAAAACAAGCATGTGCGTTGAAGGAAAAAAGACATGCTTTCGCGAATGTAGTAGTCCATAAGAACTATACATAGGAGAGGGAGAACACGATGAGACTCATAACCAGGTCGGATTTTGACGGACTCGTATGCGCCATGTTGTTCCGGAAGCTCGGAATGATCGACGGAATGAAGTTTGTCCATCCGAAAGATATGCAGGACGGCTTGATCGAGGTAAACGAGAACGATATTTTGGCAAATGTGCCTTATGTGCCAGGATGCGGGTTGTGGTTCGACCACCATTCCAGCGAGCTGAAGCGCAACGGACAGGACATCGTATATCAGGGGGAAACCCGTATCGCTCCAAGCGCGGCCCGCGTCGTTTACGATTATTTCGGAGGGCGCGAGAAGTTCGGGCCGGAGCTTGACGATATTATGAAGGGCGTGGACAAGGCCGACTCCGCCCAATTCAGCAAGGACGACATCTTGAACCCGCGCGGCTGGGATCTGCTATCCTTCCTTATGGACGCCCGTACCGGCCTCGGCCGTTACCGCGATTACCGGATCAGCAACTACCAGCTGATGGAGGATCTGGTCGAGCATTGCATGACGAAGACGGTGGACGAAGTGATGCAGCTCCCCGACGTTCAGGAGCGCGTGAAGCGGTATTTCGAGCTGAATGCCCCGTATCGGACGATGCTGGCCGCTCATACGCACACGGAAGGGAATGTGATCATCACCGATCTGCGCGGCGTGGAGACCATATATCCGGGCAACCGTTTCATGATTTATGCGCTTTATCCGGAGCAGAACATCTCGATCTGGATCGTTGACGGGAAAAATAAGCAAAACTGCGTCTTTGCCTGCGGCCACAGCATCGTAAACCGCGGGGCGAAGACCGACGTCGGATCGCTGATGCTGACCTATGGCGGCGGAGGGCATGCGGCTGCGGGGACTTGTCAAGTCGAGTACGCTACGGCGGATGCAGTGCTCGAACAGCTCGTTGCCGCGATGAATCGGGACGGGTAGGAGCAGTAAAGAGACGGGTAGGGTAAAGGATAGAGTAAAGAGTCGGAGCTCACCAAACCACGGTTGTGGGGCGGCGGGCTCTTTTGTTTCTTTGATGAGCGGCTTCCGGCAGACGAAGAGGGCTGGGGAACGGATACTCGTGGAAGCTGCCGGCACGGCCACCGCCTGTTTGGACGAGGACTTGTAACCGGAGCCGCAACCGCACATAATGGAAGGAAACCTATTTGGACCTGGATCACCCAACATCAACGAAAAGAGGCGTTTACCTGGATATGATAGAGCGGAGATCTATAACAACCGTAACGGCCGAGTCGGTTCTGCAGAGCGATGTCGAACGGCTGACCGGAATCGAGTTCGCCTGTACGTGCGGCCGGACTCACCGCGTCGAGATCGAACGGCTTATTCTCGAGCAAGGGGCGCTGCGCAAAGTCCCGGATACGATCCGTCAAATGGGGCTCGGCACGAAGGCGCTCCTGATCGCCGATCCGGCTTCCTTCGCAGCAGCGGGCGATGAGCTGGCCGGACAATTGGGCAGCAGCGGATTTGACGTTTCGCTTTGCGTATTTCCGGAGGACCAGTTGTATGCCGATGAGACCGCACTGGTACGGGCGTTGATCGAGCTTGAGAAGGACACGGAATTTATGATCGCCGTCGGGTCGGGCACGATTAACGACATTGCCAGATTCGTCAGCTGCAAAGCCGGAATTCCGTATCTGGTCGTCGCCACGGCGCCTTCGATGGACGGATACGCCTCGACCGGGTCGCCGATTCTGGTGAACGGATACAAGAAAACGTATAGCTTGCAATCTCCGCTGGCGATCATCGGCGATCTGGACGTGATCCGGTGCGCGCCCCCGGCGATGATCGCGGCCGGAGTCGGGGACATGGCGGCGAAAATAACCGCTCTGTGCGACTGGCTGCTGGCCGCGGTCGTCGAGGAAGAGCATTACTGCGAAGTGACGGCGGAATTAATGACTCGCGCCTTGACGAACGTGGCGAGCGAGGTGACCGCGATTCGCACCGGCGGGGTGCCTGGGATCAAGAAACTGATGGAAGGGCTTGTCCTGTCGGGCATCGCCATGCAGATGATTGGCAATTCCCGCCCGGCCTCGGGTGCGGAGCATCATATCTCCCACTATTGGGAGATGCTTCACTTTGCCGCCGGTCACCGCCCGGAGCTGCACGGGATCAAGGTAGGCGCCGCCACGCCGCTGATCGCCCGGCTGTACGCCGAGCTTCTGGAAGCGGATATGGGCGAGTGGAACATGACTGAAAAGGACGCGGTCCAAATCGCCGAGTGGGAAACGAACCTGCGGCGCTGTTACGGTCCTCTGGCCGAGGAAATGATCACTGAGAACCGCAGCCTGCTTTTGAGCCAGCCAGAGCTGGACGTCCGCATGAACAGGCTTGTCCGGGGCTGGCCGGAGCTGAAGCCGAAGCTTCGGACGCTGCTCGGACTCGTACCCGACCTCAAAGCGCTGCTTCGCGATGCCGGCGCCCCTGCGGGGCCGCGCGAGATCGGAGTTGCCCGGCAGGAGTTGTCTGACGCGCTGCGGGTTGCCAAGGAAGTACGCAGCCGCTATACGGTGCTGCAGCTGGCGGACCAGCTGGGCTTGCTGGAACGGTTTGCGGAAGAGCGGACGCGGGAGTCGTTTGCTCCATAGATGGGGCATGGACGTATGTTTTGTGTCGCCGCACCGCTGCCCGGAATCCACAAAAAAAGCGGCTCCTTGTCAACAAGGGGACCGCTTCTTTGGGCATCAGCCGATTCGGTGCAATGATCCGTTCGGGTCAGCCGGCGGATCGCAAGGAATCCGGTACACCTGGATCGGATTCGGGATGTACGGGTAGCCGGGATACGGATATCCGTTGTACGGATAGGGCGAATACGGGGTAGGCGGGTACGGATAAGGCTGATAAGGATATGGGTATGGAACGGGCAGGACGACCGGTGTAAAGTTCCAAGGGTGGTATCCTCCGTGGTAACCGCCAGGATACCCGCCGTGGTATCCCCCGTGATATCCGCCGTGATATCCGCCGTGAGGGTTCACGGCAGGCGGTCTGGAATCCGGCGTTCCGCTGCCGGTTCCATGAACCGCCGCATTCGTGGCTTGCTGCTCTACCTGACTCATGCCTCTCTTCCCTTCTTGTAGAGGTTGTTCAAAAAGCCCACTCCGACATCGAATACGGAATTCAGCCGGAACTTCCGGTGCTCGCAAAAGCACCCACTACGCTCCGCTCCTCATTTCCAGGTTTCATCCCATCTTCTCGGTGCTGAAAACCGGACTTTTTGAACTCGCACTTATAGCGATATGATCCATCATATGCAACAAGCAGGGAAGAGGGCACTCGCCCGGTACGCTTCCGGCAGCTAGCGCCTCGGAGGCAGAGGACCCAAATATTGCAGCAGCTGACACTCGATCCGGCCGTTAAACAGCTTCCGTTTCTTATCGGAGGCTCGTCCGAAGTAATGCTCGAACTGCTTGCTCGGACTAAGGGCGAATAACGACCAAGTCGGCAGTTTTTCGAAAACGGTACCGAGCTGACGAATCGCCTTCTCCACCTCATCGCTCGTGCCGATCCGCTCCCCATACGGCGGATTCGTAATGATACAGCCGTAGTCGCTCTGCGGCCATAGCTTGGCGACCGGCTCTTCGTGGAATTTCAGCTCCCCGGACAGCCCGGCTTTTTTGGCGTTGGCTTTCGCGACCTCGATGGCGGCCGGATCGATGTCGGAGCCGATAATATCGAGCGGTTCGTCGTCGCGCACCAGATCGTACGCCTCTTCACGCGCCTGTTCCCAGATCGCCGGGTCCAGCGTCGGCCACGCTTCGGCTGGGAATTCGCGCCGAAGTCCCGGAGCGATATTCCAGGCGATCATGGCGGCTTCGATCGGGATCGTCCCCGAGCCGCAGAACGGATCGATCAGCGGCCGTTCCGCCCGCCAGCGGCTAAGCAGCACCATGGCAGCGGCCATCGTTTCCTTCAGAGGCGCTTCGGTGATGAGCTTGCGGTATCCCCGTTTATGCAGCCCCGGTCCGGTCGTATCGATCGTGATGGTTGCCATATCGTTAAGCAGCGCTACTTCGATCACGTAACGCGGACCTTCTTCCCGGAACCATTCGGTCGCATAGCGCTGCTTCATTTTTTCTACAACTGCTTTTTTGACGATACCTTGGCAGGCGGGAACGCTCGACAATTGCGATTTGTGGGAGCGGCCTTCGACGGGGAACTCGGCGTCCTCCGGAATCCAGTCCGGCCAAGGCAACGCTTTGACGCCCTCGAACAGCTCGTCAAACGTGGTGGCCGGGAATTCTCCCATCTTTACCAGCACCCGGTCGGCTGTGCGCAGCCACAGATTCGCTCTCGCGATCGCCGACTTGTCCGCCAGAAATAGTACTTTCCCGTTCTCTACCTTGACTTCGTTGTACCCAAGCTCCCGGACTTCGCGGGCGACGACCGCTTCCAGCCCCATCGGAGAGGTTGCAATCAGTTCAATTTTCGTATCCACTTATAGGTTCACTCCATTTTCCCGGTAGTTCCGCATTTCGATTGCAGCCATTCCCGTAAAATCTTACAATAATCATGAAACCGTAAAAAAGAACACGGATTCAGTAAACGAGCCCGGACCATGTAACGGATTCAGAATTAAGTATAGGCGAAACGCCGGAAGTACACAAACGCGCTTTCGGGCGGGAACGGGAGGAACGGTTATGGAGGAACGATATTTTCAGACGGCGGATTTGTACGTCGAATCTTTGTATGAGAAGGATGCCGATCTCGAGCGGGTGAGGCAGTCGATCGCCGATAACGGCATGCCCGAAATATCGGTTGCGCCCGGGTACGGCAGGCTGCTGACGCTGCTCGTCGGAATGACCGGTGCCAAGCGGCTGCTGGAGATCGGCGCGCTCGGGGGATACAGTGGAATTTGTCTGGCGCGCGGTCTGAACGGGGAAGGCAAGCTGGTTTCGCTCGAGCTGAAGGAGGAGTTCGCGGCTGTCGCCCGGGCCAACGTAGAGGCGGCGGGTCTCGGAACGATCGTCGAATACCGGATCGGAGAGGCGCTGCCAACTCTGGAGAAGCTCGGCGAGGAGGGCGAGAAGTTCGATTTCTTCTTTATCGATGCGGATAAAGGAAATTATGTCAACTACCTCGAGTGGGCGATCCGGCTGGCGAATCCCGGCGCTCTGATCGTCGGCGACAACGCCCTGCTGCACGGCAAGACGATGGACCCGGCCGCCAAAGGCAACTCGGTCCAGGTCGTGCGCGAGTTCAATAAACGGATGGCGACCGATCCGCGTCTGGAAGGGACGATTCTCCCTGCGTATGACGGGTTGTGTATAGCGAGAGTGAAGGGTTGACCTCACCTGGGGAATGCAGTAAGGTTTCGTTATAGGAATTGAACCCATTACTCCTAAGAATAAGCGAACCGAATAGAAGGCCTTTACAGAAAATCATCCGATACGGATGGATGGGCCTCCAAATCATCGTTCAATTTCATAGAGGTTAGTTAGAATTCATAGATCGTCCGCTGAATAGGAGAGAAGTGGGATGCGTATCCGGTATGACCGTTTTCCGGGCGGCAAAATCAAAGCGGTAACGTTGAGCTATGATGATGGCGTCGTCCATGACCGCCGGCTGGTAGCGAGTATGAACAAGTATGGGCTCCGCGGCACGTTTCATATCAATTCCGGATTTCTGGACAACAAGGGCAAGCTGGACAGCGCGGAGATTGCGTCCTTGTATGCGGGGCATGAAATATCCGTTCATACGGTGAGCCATCCGTTCCTGGAGCAGGCGCCGCCCGAGCAGATCGTCCGCGAGATTACGAAAGACCGCGAGGCATTGGAAGCTCTTGCGGGTTACCCGGTCCGAGGAATGAGCTATCCGTTCGGCACGTGGAACGAGAAGGTCACGGCGATGCTGCCGTCGCTCGGGATCGAATATGCGCGCACGACCCGAAGCCACGGCACCTATGAGACGCCGGCCAATTTCCTGGAGTGGCACCCGACTTGCCACCATAAGCAGATGGTGGAGCATGCCGAGAAGTTTGTCGCATTGGAGCCGAGGCATTCGAAAATGCTGCTGCTGTATGTATGGGGCCACAGCTACGAATTCGATAACGACAACAACTGGGAGCTGGTCGACCGGTTTGGCGAAATCGCCGGAGGACGGGAGGACATCTGGTACGCGACGAACGCGGAGATCGTCGAATATATGACGGCTCTAGGCCGGCTGCGCTGGTCCGCTTCCTGCGAGTGGGTTCATAATCCGTCGGCGATTTCGGTATGGGTTAGCGCAGAGAATCATGTAGTAGAAATTCCCGGCGGTCAAACGGTTCAGCTTTCCGCGCGTTAATCGCCGTATTCTCACTGTCCGCATACCTAAGTAAAGACGCCTCCACTCTCTTGGAAGAGAGAACGAGGCGTCTTTATTAATTTAGCAGAAAGTATATCGTGGGAGTGGCTCTAAATCTCGGTGAGCGCCAGCGTCAAAAGACGCCTGTAGGCGTTTGTCCTTGAGAGATCAGAATAGAATGTTTATGTTCTTCAGCGTATTAAGGGCGTAGATAAGCCCGGAATTTAAGCTAAACTATACTCTAACGGACATGGTGACGCTATTTTCGCTAAATAACAGTTTTTTAAAATGTAACGGTCACCACAGCGCTTATTTACTCCGAACTACCTCTAAAAGTAACATTTCTCACCAAATAGTTGCATCCATGTCCGTTAGAAATCAGATGGATCTGAATTCACCGTAATAATGACCGCTGTGTCCGTTAGAGTTTTTGTTCGTCGGACCGGAGAGCGGAGCCTGTTCAGGACTGCACCTCCCGGTTTTTCCGGGAGATCAGCGTCCGGTTGACCCAGGCTGCGTTGGCGAACAGCATCACTGTGGCGATCAGGAAAATACCGCGAATCGTGATCAAGCCGGACAAGGCGCCGCCTACCGTCGGACCGATCATATTGCCCAAGGACAGGAAGCTGCTATTGAAGCTGTAAGAGCGGCTCTCCATCCCGTCAGGCGTATATTTGCGGATCAAGGCGTTGACGGACGGGAGCAAGCCGCCCATAAACATGCCGAGCATAAACCGGGCCGCGAACAGCTGCCAGACGTTCTGGACGAGCGCCTGCGGGATAAACATAATCGCCGATCCGATCAAGGATACGGCGAGCACCCGCTCCTGCCCGATCTTGTCCCCGAGCTTGCCGAGCAGCGGCGAAGCGATCATGTTCGAGAAGCCGGTAATCGAGCCGACCAGCCCGGAGAAAAAGGCGAGGTTTTCTCCGCTCGGATGAAGATGCTGCACGAATAGCGGAATTAGCGGCATCGAGCTGAGCATGGCGAACTGAATCAGAAACGTAACGGTAAACAGTGACGACAGCTGAGGAATTTTGCCCAGTTCCTTCAGTCCGGCGACGACCGATACGTTGGGCTGGACCGCCGCTTTGCCGGCGTCGAACTTTTCTTTGACGACGAACATGGCGAGCATCGAGGCGGCGAACAGCAAACCGCCGGTTATGTAGAAGATCGGCCGGAAGCCGATCCAGTCGGCGAGCAAACCTCCGATGAAAGGGCCGAGTATGCTGCCGGCCGTTCCTCCCGATTGGAGCGTCCCCATGGAGAAGCCCATCTTCTCGCGGGGCGTGCTGGCGGACATCAGAGCGACCGCCGCCGGGACGAACCCGGAGATCGTTCCGTTTAATACGCGCAGCAGAAGCAGATGCCACACGTCTCCGGCAAATCCCATCAGGATCATCACGGCAGCCATGCCGAACCCTGACCGCAGCAGCATCATTTTCCGTCCGTACCGGTCCGCAAGCTTGCCCCACAGCGGCTGAAACAGAAAGGCGGTGACGAAGTTGCCCGCAAAGATGATGCCGGACCAAAAAGCGACCCGGTTCGGGTCGGTAATGCCGAGCTCTTGGATGTACAACGGCAAAAACGGAATGATCATCGTCATTCCGGCCATCACCAGGAAGTTACCGAACCAGAGCACACCCAGGTTAAGCTTCCAGTTGCTCACAATCGTTTCACTCCTCTGTCTTCCCCCGAATGCAAAAACGTACCATTCACATAACTTTCATTATAGCATGTCTCCGGAAGGGGACAACCATAGCGGTGCCCGATAATATTTTAAAACGGCTTGACGCAGCGGCCGGCCGGGCGGTTTGCAGAAAGACGAAAGAACCCCGGGCAAAAGCCTCAGCAGACTTTTTCCCGGGGATTTATCGATTTATTTCCGAACGTGGCTGCCCGGTTTATTTCGTCTTGATCTGGACGGTCCGGAAATCACCTTCCCAGGTTACGGTGCCTCCGAACGTCTCGCCGACGAAGCGGGCGGGAGCCATCGTATACCCGTTCACCAGTTGGGCGGCAACTTCCAGCTTGACGGCTTTGCCGTTCACATAGGCGGTATCGTCGCCGATCTTCAGCGAGACGGTTGTCCCGTTCCTGCTGCCGGTAGCGACGCTCGTGGCGGCGTCCCACTTTACTTCCGCGCCGAGCCGCTCGAAGATGGCGCGAAGCGGAGCAAGCGTGGAGCCGTCCTGAATAACCGGCGGCTGTTCGAACTGCTGCTGCTCGCCGTCGATCCGGACCGCAACCTGCGACGACACGGGAATTGATTTGGAGGCGACCTTGTCGCCCGCGCGGTTGAATACTTGCAGCTCCAGCACCGAGCCCTCGGGAACTTCGCCGGCGTTCAGCCGGATGCCGTAGGGCGGCTTCGTCTGCTTCGCGATCGTCCGTCCGTTCAGCACATAATCGAGCCTGCCGATCCAGATGTCCGGGATGCGGACGAATGGCACGATTTCCGTTTCCCGCACGAACGGAGTCAAGGCGTCCACATACCCGATCGAGTCCGCAGGCTTGGCGCCCGTCTCCACCTTCGACAGCATATACGGATCGGCGATCACCGTCTTGTACAGTTCCAGCATATCCGGATTGTCGCGCAGCAGGTAGTCGTTACGGGATTCTTTATGCAACAAGTCCACGTTGAAATAAGTAATGGCTTTCAGACGCGGATATTTTTTGGGCATCACGCGGTACAGCCGGTCCAGGTTCATGAGAGCGAATTCCGTATGCGATTTGCCGTCGCTGTTCGTGTAGTGGGCGACCGCCGATTCGCTTAGCATGACCGGCTTGCGGTCGGCGTACAGCCTGTACAGCTCGTCGAGCCGTTCGATCGGCGTAGTCGCTTCCATGCTGACTTCCGGATTTCCGTGCGAATACGGCTCGGTATACAAGCTGACGCCGACCCAATCGACATATTCGTCGCCGGGATAATAACGGTCCATGTTATATCTCGGCACGTCTCCCGGACTCCATACCATCGCCACGTTGGGCGCTTCGCTGTGCATCACGTTCGCTACGGTGCGGAATTTCTCGATATACGTTGCCGGATCGACCGCCCACGGGGTCCAGTCGCCGTTCATCTCGCCGGCGAAGCGCAGGAAGATCGGAATGCCGGCCGTTTTGGCGTCCCGCGCCCATTTACGCAAATAGCTGTCATCCAACACGGGGTCGAGTCCGTTCAGCGGCTGCCAGGCGATCTGCAGGGCGCCGTCCGCCTCCTTCGCATTGGAGACATACCGCGACGGAAACGATTCTCCATAGGTAGCATAAGCGAGGTACATTGCGTGATTTTTGCCATAGATCGAAGCGGATCGGTCGAAATGGTTGCCCATCTGCTCATCCTGCTCCGAGTAGATGCCCACGTACATGCCGTATTCCGGTTCGAACTTGGCGAGCTTCCCGGACTTCGGCTTGTACGGCTCCAGCTGTGCGGAATCCGGACGTGCGGAGGCGTACAGTTCGATCGTGGTGCGAAGCTGATAAGCGCGCTCCCAGTCGTTCGAGCCCCAGTCCTTGCCGTCGTTCAGCCAGAACAGGTTCTCCAGTTCGTAATATTCGATCGCCTTGTCGTAATCACGCACCGAATCGTAATACTCGTTGAGGCTCCCGGCGTATAACGCTGCGGTGTTCCAGTCGGCTTCCGCTTCGGCTCTGCGCATTAGCGAATCCCAGATCGGCACGGCCAGCGCAGATTGTCCGGCGTCCCGGTAAGCTTCGGCCTTCAGATGCAAATTCCAGGGGTGTTCCTCCGCAGCGTGCAGCGGAGACCCTGAGCCGGCCAGAAGGCCGAAAGAGAGAAGGGTGGCAAGCGCTGTTTTACGCGTGATCGGATATTGGGCCAAGATCATGGTGACACATCCTTAAGCCTTGCGGCAGTGTTGCTTCTATCGTACCAAGGAAAAGCCCGGCTTGTCATTAGCGGAGAAATGAAAATCAAGAGGAGCGCACTACAGGAAACGCGGGGCAAACCGTTTCTTAATCGTAATCATTATCATAACCGGAGGCGAAAAAAGCTTCCAGCCGCCAAAAGCGGGACAGGAAGCTTCCTTGTATCCATATACGAATGACGTCTTACAGAGGATAGATAGGATCAATGAAGAGATGAAAATGACTTCCTGTTCGGCGGCAGCCTCGCGGACGTATCCCGACCGGGCTTGCCCATACCCTATAGGTTTTTACTTTTTGGCGGCGCTGGCCTCGGCGATTTTGGCGTTAATTTGTTCGTCCGTATTGCGCAGCATCGTGTTCAGGTCGATATCGCCGATGATATACTTTCTGAGCTCGGTGAGAAACAGGGAGTTGGCGGTCGCGTTGAATTCGGTCAGCTTGCTCGGCTTGGCGGGTTTGGCCGGCGTAAACGCTTTGGCATTTTTCCCCTGCAGGTAGGGGATATCCTGACCGACGGCGTTGCGTACGGCCTGGCTTTTGACAATCGGCGTGAATCCTTGCTTCGCCCGCTCCAGCTGCCATTCCTCGCTCGTGAGATAAGCCAGCACCTGAAACGCCGCTTCTTTCTTTTTGCTCGTATTGATGATGCTGAAGTAGGTCGGGTACAGCTGGGAGCCGATACCGGGAAGCTCCTTGTATTCGGGCATCGAGACGGCGTCCATGTTGATCCCGTACGTCTGCGGATTCAGAAAAGTCGCGTCGAGCGAATTGACATACATCGCGGCCGTTTTCTCGACCGTAAACTGGGCGTGAGCCAAACCGACCGTGGCGGCGGTAACCTCGTTGCCGGGAATTTGATGGAACCGCTTTAAATTTTGCGAATGTTTGGCCCAGTTCGGATTAGAATTCATCAGCGCTTTTTTCGTGAGGGGGTCTACGTAACTGGCGGAGAACTGGTTTACGAGCGCAACATGGGAATGGGAGGCGACGAATCCCCGGTATTGGATCTCGCCGTCTTTGCGGGTCAGCTTGACGGCAAGATCGTACACTTCGTCCCAAGTCATGCCGTCCTTTGGGTAACTGACGCCGAATTTATCGAACAGATCCTTGTTATAGACGAGAGCGTTGGCCGTCGTACCGACAGGCAACCCGAGCAGACCGCCGCCGGATAGCTCCTGCAGCAGCTGGATGGGCGTCGGATCAAGCAGCGACAGGTCGTATTTGTTCGTTTTGATCAGCTCGCTGTGATCGAAGGTGAGGCCGTTATCGATAATCGCGGGAATAAACGACCCTACGGACGTTACGATGACGTCGATGTCGTTGGAGCCGCTTGCGATCATTTCCTGCAGGCCGACATTTTTGTCGTTGATCTTTTGCGTATATTTGAATTCGACTTTGACGTGCGGAAATTTTTTCTGGATCGCATTCCCGTACAGATCCATGAACCATTCCACGGAGCGGCCGCTCGACGGCTCGAAAAACGTAAGCGTCACCGGCTCGGGCTGCTTGGGAGCCGCTCCCTGAAGCGGCGAAGACGCGCTCTGGCTCGTGTCCGCGTCCTTGCCGCTCGGCCCGCTGCCGCAGGCTGTTAAAGATACGGCCAGCAAGGGGAGCCAGATCAAGTTCCATGCATTTTTGGTTTTCATAGGGATAATGACCTCCTCAAGGAATATATGCCGAGAGCGAATCTTTCTGTATCCGCTTACAACGGTGCGGGAGAACAATCTCCTTAGGCACTTGCTGGAGCGGCGGCGTCTCGAATATGATTATAATCATACAGAACCAGGCGAAAACGTTAGGACGGATCGTATCCAAAACAAGTTAATTTTTAACATGCGGGAGGACTTTCGGTGAGTAAAATCGTGTATCCGGAGTATCAGCTGCACATCGGAGGACTTGGGGAAACTACGGGCAAGCACCGGTTCTTTATGGCCGGGACGGTCGTCAAGGATGTCCGGCTCCATCATCACGACTACGTGGAGCTGAACTATGTGCTGGAGGGAAGCGGGATTCAGATGATTAACGGAATCGCCGGACAGCTTAGGCCAGGCACTTTATCGTTCGTGCTGCCCCATCATATGCATGAGATGCGCCGCGTATCGGATGAGCCCAGCGCCCGGATCTGTTGTATGTTCGATCTGCAGCTTCTTCTGGGCGGCCGTGACGATTCCGAGCTGTCGAGGCTTTTGTACGGAGTAGGCACAAGCAGCTCCTCTTTCGTTCAAGTGGAAGGAGAGCGCAACGAGCGGATCAGGCGGTTGTTCCAGGAGCTTCAAGTCGAATACAACGTTCCCGGTCAAGCGGGTTACCGGGATATGATCCGGTCGATTCTGACCGAAATTTTGCTGCTATTCGTCCGCGCCGGCAACGGCTCCGCTACTTCGGGGCCTGTGTATGAACAGAAGGACAACTGGTTTTGGCATGTTTTAATTTACATCCACGTCCATTACGCCGAATGTGTCACGCTCGAATCGATTTCCCGGCAATTTAATATCAGCGTCACCCACATTAGCCGAACGTTCAAAAAACAGACGGGTCTCAGTTTTCTGGAATATTTGCAGAAAATCCGAATTGACAGCGCTTGCAGTCTGCTTGCCCATACGAATATGCCGATTACCGACATTACGTTCGAAACCGGCTTCGAATCGTTCCGCAGCTTCAGCCGGGTGTTCCGGGATACGAAGGGTCTGACCGCAAGCGAATACCGCAAGCAGGCGGCGGAACGGATGAACCAGGCCAAGTATGGAATCCCTTGAAATTGCAAAATGTAGTTCTAGAGAAGCCTCCAGATAAAGGGGGCGGGCGAAAGGATGGCGAAAGGATGAAACTTCGGATGAACGAGCGGCAATTGGACGGTTACCTGTACGCGCTTGACCTGTGCGCGAGCCGGGTTGCGCCGGAGTCGGAGCCGGAGCTGGGCGACAGGATCGAAGAGGTCAAGTGGATTTTGCAGCGCATCTACAAACAGCCGGCTCCCGAGGAAGAGGCCGGGATTTAGGCAACCGGATGCGGGAAAGACGGCGATATAGCTGTTTTTTCCCTTGTCGGAGCGGTCCGGAACCTTTATAATGGGCACGATATCCGACCGATAGGAGAACTAGAGAGAGATGAACGTATACAAACGTTTTTTTTCGTACTACAAGCCTCATAAGCGGCTGTTTATGCTCGATTTCGGCAGCGCGTGCGTCGTTGCCGTCCTGGAGCTCGGCTTTCCGCTTGCCGTGCAATGGTTCGTCGACTCGCTGCTGCCGCAGGGCGAATGGAGAACGATCGTGCTGGCGGGAACCGGGCTTTTTGCGCTGTATGTCGTCAGTACGGGACTGCAATTTATCGTCAACTATTGGGGACATAAGCTCGGGATCAATATCGAAACCGATATGAGGCAGCAGTTGTTCCAGCATGTGCAGAAGCTTTCGTTTCGTTTTTTCGATAATACGAAAACCGGCTATCTGATGTCGAGGATGACCAACGATCTGTTCGATATCGGGGAGATGGCGCATCACGGGCCGGAGGATCTGTTTATAGCCTGCATGACCTTCGTCGCCGCCTTCGTTATTATGCTGTCGATTAATCCGGAGCTGGCGCTTATTACGTTCGTCGCGGTACCGCTGCTCGTCTGGCTGATCGGCGTCTGCAACAAAAAGCTGCACACGGCGGCGAATCGGATGTATGCGGAGATTGCGGAAGTGAACGCCCGCGTCGAGGACAGCATGTCCGGCATCCGCGTCGTCAAATCGTTTACAAACGAAGCGTTCGAGACGACGAAATTCAAGCGCGACAACGCCAACTTCCGCAAGGCGAAACTGCGGTCGTATTGGATCATTTCGTTCAGTTCGTCCGGCATTTATTTTATGACGCGACTCTTCTCGCTTCTCGTGCTTATGTTCGGTGCATGGTTCAGCTTCCAGGGTGAGCTGACTTATGGGGAGCTGATCGGATTTCTGCTGTATGTCAACCTGTTTTTCAAGCCGATCGAGAAAATCAACGCCCTGCTGGAGATGTATCCGAAAGGAATGGCCGGCTTCAAAAGGCTGACCGAGCTGCTCGATACGGCTCCCGACGTGGCCGATTCGCCGCATGCGGTCGACGCCGGCAAGTTGCGCGGGAATATCGAGTTCCGCGACGTGACTTTCGGCTACGAGGGACACGCCAAGGTGCTGCAGCATATCGATTTGCGGATTCGCGCCGGAGAAACGGTCGCCTTCGTCGGTCCGTCGGGGGCGGGCAAAACGACGCTGTGCAGCCTGATCCCGCGGTTTTATGAGGTTGACGGGGGAACGATCGAGATCGACGGAACCGATATCCGCTCGATGACGCAGCGCTCGCTCCGCCAAAATATCGGGATTGTGCAGCAGGACGTTTTTCTGTTCACCGGCACGATCCGCGAAAATATCGCTTACGGCAAGCTGGATGCGACGGAGGCGGATATCCGGGACGCCGCGAGACGGGCGCATCTGGAGTCGTTCATCGGCGCGCTGCCGGCCGGCTATGACACACAGATCGGCGAGCGCGGCATTAAGCTGTCGGGCGGGCAAAAGCAGCGTCTGGCGATCGCGCGGATGTTCCTGAAAAATCCGCCGATTTTAATTTTGGATGAGGCGACCTCGGCTCTGGATACGGAGACGGAAGCCGTCATCCAGCAGGCGCTTGAGGAGCTGGCGGTCAACCGGACGACGCTCGTCATCGCCCACCGTCTGGCGACGATCCGTCATGCCGACCGCATCGTGGTCGTCACCGAAGACGGGATCGCCGAGCAAGGGCGTTACGAGGAGCTGGTTCAAGGCGGCGGCGTTTTCGCGGGGCTGCACCGGGCCCAGTTTCAGCCGGTGACATGACGGCTTGTAGATCCGCGCAGGCGGGAAGCGGAAACGGGAGCGGGACAGGAGCGGACCAGGAGCGGGACAGGGATCGGACAAGCAGTCTGAAGGAGGCTGCGTGCAAGCCATGCTGCTTCACATAATTTCCTTTGAAGCGGGAACAGTAACAGAGGTAGAAGCTGCTACTACTGGCTTACCGAACCGAATTCGAAGGAGATGAACGAACCGATGCCATTCGGCGCGCACGAAACGATGGAAGTCCATGAGATCCTTAACGGAACGATGAACATGATCAATCATTTTTCGTATTACACCATGCAAGTCCAGAACCCGGAGCTGCGTACGATGCTGGAGCGGCATCTGCAGTCGGCTGCGCAAGCTTACGACCAGCTGGTTGCGTATACGCACGATTACAGCACCGCCTCCGGCCGGATGCAGCCGTACGGAATGCCGCAGGTTCAGCCTCAGCAAGTGATGTACGGGCTTCGTCAACCAGCCCCTCACACGCCGATGCAAGGACAGTTCGATGACCGCCAGATCGCTGCGGCGATGCTGAGCTGTCACAAAAACTCAGCCAAAAACCATATGGCCGGCTCGCTCGAATGCGCCGACCCGAACGTTAGGCAAATGCTCGTGAACGGTGCAGTCGCCTGTGCGAACCAAGCGTATGAAGTGTTCCTCTTCATGAACCGGCAAGGCGAATATCAAGTGCCGACGATGCAGGACCACACGGCCAAAACGTTTCTGCACACGTACCAGCCGATGCAAGGTGGTTATATGCCGAACGGGAACTAGTACTCTCTCAAATCTAATAGTATAGGTTGGATGAATATGGTATAGTTGTGCCAAAAAGAGGAATCCATAGATGCAACCTATTAA
>NZ_JACXJA010000056.1 GCF_014705615.1 Paenibacillus oceani | reverse complement strand
GACGAAGGAAATCACCGGCTTCAGCTTCGCGAGCCCGGCAGTGGCGGGAACGATAAACGAGGCGAGTCGTACGGTAAGCGTCACGGTGCCTTATGGAACAAACGTGACGGCCTTGACGCCGACGATAACGCACACGGGAGCGAGCATTTCGCCGAACAGCGGCGTGCCGCGGAATTTCACCAATCCGGTGTCGTATACGGTTTCCGCAGCGGATGGAAGTACGAAAAGCTACACCGTCACGGTAAATGTGGCCGCGAGCCCGACGAAGGAAATCACCGGCTTCAGCTTCGTAAGCCCGGCAGTGGCGGGAACGGTGAACGAGGCGAGTCGCACGATAAGCGTCACGGTGCCGCATGGAACGGACGTCACGTCGTTGACGCCGACGATAACGCACACAGGAGCGAGCATTTCGCCGAACAGTGGGGTGCCGCAGAATTTTACCAACCCGGTGTCATATACGGTGAGTGCAGCGGACGGTACTACACAGGATTACGTGGTGACGGTGAGTGCAGCGGCGAATCCGGCGAAGGCGATCACAGCGTTCAGCTTCGCCGCCCCGGCCGTTACCGGAACGGTGTACGAGGCGAGCCATACCGTGGCTATAACCGTACCGTATGGAACGGACGTCACGTCGCTGACGCCGACGATAACGCACACAGGCGCGAGTATCTCACCGAATAGCGGTGTGCCACAGAACTTCACCAGCCCGGTGACGTATACGGTGAGCGCAGCGAATGGCACTACACAGGATTACGTGGTGACCGTAGCCGAAGATGGGCAACCGGCTCCAGCAGCTCCGCAGCAATTGACCGCGGATGGGGCGGACAGCCAAGTCGCTTTAAACTGGGGTACGGTGACAGGCGCAACCTATTACAGGGTATACTTGTCAACCGTTCAAGGGGTGTTTACCGAACCGGCATCCGCTACTGTAACGGGTGTGACGTACAATATGAGCGGGCTAACGAACGGCATGACGTATTATTTTATTGTAAAAGCGGCCAATTCCGGAGGCTTGAGTACGGCGTCGAATGAAGCGGCCGCCACACCTGCCGCCGCACCTGCTGCACCTACACAAGTGACAGCTGTTGCCGGGGATAGGCAGGCGACGATTTCCTTTACGCCGCCAACCGACAATGGAGGTTCTGCCATCACCAGCTATGAAGTGACCGCATCGTCAGGAGGCGTCGTGCAAAGCGGAGTCTCCAGCCCGATTACGGTCACCGGTCTGACCAATGGCGTAAGCTATACCTTTACCGTCATAGCGATCAATCGAGCCGGAAACAGCGAGGATTCTAATGCATCTAACCCAGTCATTCCGAGTTCTCCGTCAACTGGCGAAGGCGGCAACGAGGATAACAGCGATAACAGTGGGAACAGTGACACCAGCGGGACTGTAAGCGAAGCTGCAGTTCCAGTGGCGGACATCCTTCTGAACCATCAAATGATCCGTGGAGGAGCGACAGCCACGACGGATCACAATCGTACCGTGCTGACGATAGCCGCCGATCGGACCAAGCTGGAGAATCGGCTTGCTGAGGAGGCGCAAGGCGCGGTTATCACCTACCGGGCGAACGTTAGCTTCGACAGAGTGGTGGCCGAGATGGACGGCCAATGGGTCAAAAGTATGGCAGAAAAGCAAGCTGTCATCAATTTCAAAACCGGTCAGGCCACGTATGTGTTGCCCGCACAGCAAATCGGCATCGAAGCTCTAGCCGGGCAGTTTGGCGAATCGGTCGCCTTGCAGGACATCAAGCTAAACATAGAGATCCATACCCGGAGCGCACAGGACACGGATCGAACGATCAAAGAAGCCGTATCCAAAGGTTTGTTCACCCTCCTCGCGCCGCCGGTTGCATTTAGTATCCAGGCGACTTATAGAGACGTAACCGTCGAGGTTTCGAAGTTTAACACCTTCCTGGAGCATTGGATTGCGATTCCGGACAACGTGAACCCGGATTCAGCGACAACAGCCGTAGTCGTTGAACCGGATGGTATCCTCCGCCATGTACCGCTCCAGGTCATGGTGAAAGAGAACCGGCACTATGCGAAAGCCAGCAGTATGACCAACGGCTCGTTCGCCCTTGTATCTCATTCTGCAGAGTTCAACGATATGAAGGGTCACTGGGCCGAACAGGACACCCGCGACATGGGAGCGCGGATGATCGTGATGGGGACGGGAGACAACACGTACGAGCCGGAGCGGGAGGTTACTCGCGCGGAGTTTGCGTCGATTCTCGTTCGCGGATTGGGACTGCCCCTGGAGAGAGGGACCGCTCCATTCTCGGATATATCCCAGTCGGCTTGGTTCAACGATGTCGTGGCTACAGCGTATACGCATCGCTTGCTTAACGGATTTGAAGACGGAACGTTTCATCCGGAGGAGACGATCACCCGCGAGCAAGCGATGATCATGTTGTCCAGAGCGATGACGCTCACCGGACTGACAGCGAAGCTGCCCGGCCAAGCGGCTGATGTAGCGTTTCGTCCCTATACGGATGCGGCTGCTGTGTCCGACTGGGCGCTGGACGGCATGGCCTCCAGTATTCAAGCGGGAGTCGTGCAGGGGAAAAGCGGCGCAACGCTTGCACCGCAGGACTTCGTGACGAGAGCCGAGGCTGCCACCATCATACGGCGCCTGCTTCAGCTCTCCGGTCTGATCTGATATTCGCTAACTTGAGGTTATTCCGCACGTCTTAGTGGCGTGCAGGATAACCTTATTTTCTATAGGGGGTACCCGAGAATTGACATAAGCTCATCAGAGGCGACATGATATAATAGAGGCGACAAGCAGCCGTAAAAATACCGCGAACAATCGTGATCAAAAACAACGATTTCATCACACCTCAAGCGAAGCGAAAGGAATCGATATAAACATGAAGGAACCATCTGAACAGCTCATTGAATGGCTAGGCCATCCCTACAATCCCAAGGATGTACAAGCTTTGCTGCAATCATTCGGCGTCAAGCGAATGCCGCCTCCGAACAGCTATTTCAACGATGATATCATCTGGTCTGTGAAATCGTCGATCCGCATCGATCTTTATCGCGCACCCAAAATAAATGACCTTACCGGGCTCCAATATACAAATCAAGATGGATGGATCATAGGCTCTATTCATTTTCTTGCGCCTGGGTCGGATGACAGAATTAAAGCTCCGTATCCCGGAACCCTTCCCCGGGGAATCACGATGAGCTCAACACCGGATGAGTCGATAGAAGCATATGGTCAACCTGCACTGGATGAAGAGTGTGAATGGCCCGGATTTTCTGGCCGACTTTTGGCATGGCGTAAGCCGGGCATAAATATCGTGATCGAATATGCGTACACGGAGACCGATTGCGTGATGAGAAGCTGCACGGCCTGTTTAATCGGTTGTATAGGCGCCTGGCGCAACGATCATCCGGACGTCTTTGCTCCTTGACGGGAGGTTCCCCTCGCTTCAGTATGGGAACAATAAAGGGTATCCGTTATGAAGTGCTTGCGCCGGCTTATCCGGACGCAGCTTATTTGAAGGGAGACTATGAAGATGACAACAAGCTCCAGCAGCAATAAGAAAGAGTTATCGCCGGAACAACGGGAAGGACTGCTTCGCACATTAAAAGTCCGTTTTGAGAAAAATAAGAATCGCCATCAGGACCTGGAATGGGCTAACGTTCAAGCGAGGCTCGAAGCTCATCCCGACAAGCTGTGGTCGATCCATGAAATGGAGGAGACCGGCGGCGAGCCGGATGTCGTCGGTTATGATCCGAGGACGGGTGAATACCTGCTTTGCGATTGTTCGGCGGAAAGTCCCAAGGGGCGCCGAAGTATTTGTTACGACCGTGAAGCGCTGGAGTCAAGGAAAGAACATAAGCCGAACAATACGGCGATCGATATGGCAGCCGAGATAGGCATTGAGCTTTTAACGGAAGAACAATACCGGGAGCTGCAGAAGCTTGGGAAATTCGATTTGAAAACGTCAAGCTGGGTGCAAACGCCCGCTGCTATTCGGAAGCTCGGCGGGGCCCTCTTCTGCGATCGCCGCTACGACACGGTCTTCGTATACCACAACGGAGCGGATTCCTACTATGCCGCTAGAGGATTCAGGGGCTCGCTCAAGGTTTAAAGATGCAGCAGGTGTCCATTACGGACAAGCCGGCCAGCGGAGGTTGGAGTTAGACGGAAAAACCATAAAAACCAAGCCCTGAGATTCAGGGACATTATCCGGAACGAACATTCTCGCGAGCTGATCATTCAAGGCGTCGCCGGGTCCGGGAAAACGTCGGTCGCTTTGCACTGGGTCGCTTTCTTACTGTACAGGTTTAAAGGGGCGTTAACGTCCGAAAACATTTGATTATTTCCCCCAACAAGGTGTTTGCCGACTATATTTCCAATGCGCTGCCGGAGCTTGGGGAAGAAATGATTCCGCAGATCCGAATGGAGGAGGTGGCCGTTAGGGAGCTGGCGGGATTGTGCGAGTTCCAAACCTTCGACGAGCAGGTGGCGGAGCTTGGCGATACGAGTGACGAAACGTTGATGGAGCGCATGAAGTTCAAAGCGGGCATGGACCTCTTCCACGGATCATGAAATCCGACAGTTGGGCCGGCGAATGTGCGGATGTGAAGCGAGCGATAACGAAATTTATCGATTCGGATCATCGATCGTTAGGAATCGTTTGCAAGACGCAAGCTTTGGCCGAGCGGATGTATGAAGCAATTAGGGACATTCGGGAGGATATCCATCTGCTCCATTTCAGCAGCGACCAATTTCACGGGGGGATCATGAGTAACTTCCGCCCATATGGCGAAGGGTCTGGAATTCGATCAAGTCATCGTGCCGTCTGTCGACGCATCGAATTATCGGACGGAGCTGGACAGAAGCCTGTTGTACATTGCGTGCACGAGAGCCATGCATGCGCTGACGCTAACTTTCCATGGAGTTCCGTCCTTGTTTATTGCGGAGACCGAAGTGTAAAGGGATGTTCATTTCTTCATCTAAGGCCAGAACATAATCTTAAGCGCTTTGCTAACCATAACAAAGAAAACAGTAAGAAATCCGCAATCGCAAGTTGACTTTTTTTAACTAATAAGTTTATACTTTGTATATACTTACTGGGAGATGGTTTTATGTTTCAAGTTCAGAAATGGGGGAACAGCTTGGGCATTCGCATCCCGAAGTCCCTTGCTATAAAGGTCGGCCTTGAGGAAGGCTCCGAGGTCGATCTCGACGTGGAAAATGGACACCTTGTCATTAAGCCGAAATCTGCCACTCTGGACGAACTCCTTGCCCAGGTCACACCGGATAATCTGCATCAAGAGATATCGACCGGCAAGCCGCAAGGACGGGAGTCATGGTAACCAATCCCTATGTGCCGGACCGCGGCGACTTGGTGTGGCTGCAATTCAACCCTCAAGCAGGCCATGAGCAAGCTGGGAGGCGCCCTGCCTTGGTCATCTCTCCTGCCCTGTATAACGGGAAAGTCGGGCTCTCCCTGCTCTGTCCGATAACTTCCAAAATCAAGGGTTACCCGTTTGAGGTTATCATCCCTCAAGATTTACCTGTTGAGGGGGCAATCCTTTCCGATCAGGTGAAAAGTCTCGACTGGCAGTCCAGACAAGCGGCTTTTATTTGCAAAGTGCCGAATGAGACGCTGGCTGAGGTGATTTCTAAAATGGAGCTGTTGATACGCTAACAAATGTCTCGCCTTCCGGCTCGTGCAGGGAGGCCTTCTTGCTATATGAAGACCTTTTCTAATAATCGAAGTTCAAGAAAGGAGCGAACCATGACCCAAAATCTATATATCGTGCGGCATTGCCAAGCCGAAGGGCAGGCGCCGGATGCCAAGCTCACCGACCTGGGGAGGCAGCAAGCCGTGAAGCTTGCCGATTTCCTCGCAGACAAAGAGATCGGCTATATCGTTTCAAGCCCTTATGAGAGGGCATACCGGACAATAGCTCCATTAGCGGAACGGCTGGGAGTCGAAGTGGTTTTGGACGATCGATTGACGGAGAGGGTTTTATCCGGAAAAAACAATGTGGATTGGCGGGACATGCTTCGTAAGACATACGAGGATTTGGACTTATGCTACGAGGGTGGGGAATCCAGCAGCACTGCTATGAGCCGCGCCGTTAGCGTGGTAAAGGAAGTCGTCAGCGGCGGGTACCGGAACGCCGTCGTCGTTTCGCACGGAAACCTGATCTCTCTTCTATTGAAGCATTTCGATAGCCGGATCGGGTTCGAAGAGTGGGAAGCGTTGTCCAATCCGGATGTGTATCAGCTTTCCTTGGCAGAAAATCAGACCAGCCTGCATCGGGTCTGGCCGGAATGATTAAGAGGGCGAATAGTGGAGAGGGTTAACAAATTGAGCCCATATTCCCATTATCGCCCAAGCAAGCAGGAACAAAGTCCGCTGACCTTTTGCTCACGACAACCTAGAATGAAAGTTGCGTGAAGTATCATGTGGAAGATTCGATTGAAAACTATCGCAGGATCGAGCCGATCATTACGGAGCGTTACCGGGACTGGACAAGCCGCCGGCAATCGGCAGGAGGAGCGCCATGGATATTACCCAAGATTTTATAGATGAACGTTTCAAAGCTTTTGTGCTGGAGAACTTTTGCGGCAATCGCGAATCGATTCAGACGGGCGATGTGGAGCGGATTGTATCGCTGAAGCTGGCGAACCAGAACTATTCAAGCCTGAAGGGGATCGAGCATTTCTCGTCTTTGGAGGAGCTGGATTGCTCGTACAATCAGCTGATGGAGCTCGATGTCAGTAAGAATGTAAAGCTGCGAGCTTTGGAATGCAGAGTGAACAAGCTAACCGTTCTGGATACGGGGAACCAACCGAATTTGGAAAGGCTGATCTGCTCCTACAACAAGCTGATTCATCTGGATGTCAGCCGCAATCCGTTGTTGAAAGAGCTGGACTGCAACAAAAACGGGATTCATTCGCTCGATTTGGCGAATAACGCCGAGCTGGAGATGTTGGACTGCGGATTTAACCGGATTCGGGATCTGGATGTCAGCCGCAATGCCATGCTCGCCAAGCTGGATTGTTATTGGAATCTCTTATCGGAACTGCACGTAGACCGGAATGTGAATTTGGAAAAGCTGAACTGCGGTTACAATTCCATGTTCCAGTTGAATGTGGAGCACAACAGTCGGCTAATTCATCTCGATTGCGGAAACAATTATTTGATCGGGTTGGATATGGCTGGTTGCCCGAACTTGGTTGAACTCCGCTGCAATCATAATCATCTTACGAAGTTGGACGTAACCGGCAACCCGGCTTTGCATAGCCTACGGTGCTTCAACAACCACATCACCGGATTGGATATTAGCCGTAATTCCCAATTGACTGTGCTTTATTGCTCGGAGAACAAACTCGCGAAGCTGGACACGAGCGGCAATCCGAAGCTGGGACGGGTGGATTATGCCAATAATTGCATGGTGGAGCCGGATCATACGGTCCAGGGAGTCGGGACCTTTCAGTACGATGTCTCGTTGTCTACCTACAGCGCGGTGCTCGGCTACAAGGGGAAGGAGCTGCCGGTTACGACGGATGCGTCTGCCAAGGCGGATATGAAGCGTCTGTCGCCTCTGATCAGGAAGGCGTGGGAGCGGTTGGACGAGCTTGCCGAGCAAGCGCTGGGGCTGATTGCCGAAGCGCATCCGGACGAAGACGTGACCGAACTGGTGTTGTCCGAGCTGGGCTTCGACCGGGACGGCAACTTTCGATTGGGTTACGATGCGGGCGATTCCCCGGCCGGACAGCTGTATATTTTCGTGGAATTTGATAAGAAGCTGGAGATGAACGGCGAACTCGTTTATGAGACGTATTAGCAGCTGACAGGCAAATCAACCGGGAAAGGCGCTCGTTCCTCTGACACGGAACGTTTAGCGCCTATTTGGGGTTGGTTTAGCTTGACTCGGCAAGCGGCCTGCGCCTTCCGTATGCGAACAAAATCATTAACGCGCCTAAGATTGCGCACAGCGTATACATGAGCGAGTACGAAGAAAAATCCGCGATCGGGCCCATCACCATTCCGCCCAGCGATACCCCCAAATCGGCCATGGCGATGAACAGCCCGACCAGCACGTTGCGCCTTGCCTGCGGCAGCACAAAAGTCAAATAGGTCGTCAGCGTCGGATAGAGAAGCGCCTGGGCGATCCCCATCAATACCGCGCCGGTGTAAAAGAAAAGCATTCCGCCCGTAATAGCATAACTCACACAAAAAGCGGAAACGGAGAGCAGGAGCATGATGCCCATCACAAACATGGAATGCCATTTGCCGTCGGAAGGGATGCTTTTCCTGAAAAGAAACCGGGCCAACACGACAGTCGCGGCTTGGAGCATCAAGTAAACGGCGGCATTGCCGCCCTGAATCTGCCCGGCGTACAACGGAATAAAGGTGGTTACCGCGCCGAAGACGAGTGAAGCGGCAAGCATCAGGACGCTGCATTTGAATAAATGCGGGTTTCGGACGAGCTGTCCGAATGAACTCATCATCGTCCCGCCTTGCTTGGCCGATTCGGCGGCGGGCGCGGCGGATTTTTTTATCCATTTTGGCGCTGTAGCCCACGACACCCGTAAGCACCGAGATAGCGATCATCGCCGCAGTGAACACGTGCATCTCGCCCGCCTGCCACATGCCTAAAGCGAGCAGGGGGCCGATGATGCCCGGCATCGAGGCGCAAAGGGAGTACATCGAGATGCCCTGGGAACGGTCCTTGTCCGGCAAAGCGTCAATAATGCCGAGTTGTAGAGCCATCGAGAAAAACGCGGTGCATACCCCTTGCAGCATGCGGGCGATGAAGTATCCTTCCAGCCCGGTAAACGTATATAGAAGCAGCGCCAAGCCGTTGACCGCAAGAATGGTGCGCAGCACCCGGATGGGGCCGTATTTCTGGATCACCAGGCCCGCCCATGGGCGAAACAGCATCGTGGTGAACAAATACGCGCCCATGATGACGCCAATCGTCGAATTGGTCGCCCCAAGAAATTGTCCCTGCAAAGGAAGGATGACGTTCAGGATCGCATTCGCGCTAAAGTAGAGAAGCGTCAATCCGTATAACCGCAGAAAAGGCCATGACAGCGCTCCTTTCAAAACGTCCGCTCCTCTCTAAGTTTCTTGATAGCCCATGGGTCAAGTCAAAACCATGCGCAGCAGGTTTCGGGCATACGGGGACTGAACGTCCTTTAATTGCCCGATCGGGACGACTTCCTCGATGCGGCCGTCGCGGATGATCATGATTCTGTCGCAGATGTAGGCGGCGGCCTGCAGATCGTGAGTGATGAAGATATAGCCGACGTTGTACAGAGCTTTCAAGCTTTTCAGCAGATCAAGCACCTGAAGCTGAACCGACCCGTCCAGCGAGCTGACGGCTTCGTCCAATAAGATGCACCGAGGTTCGGTCGAGACGGCTCTGGCGATACATACCCGCTGGGCTTCCCCGCCGGATAGCTCGTGCGGATATTTGGTCCGGTAGGACGGGTCCAGTCCGACTTGATGCAGCAGGACGTCGATTTTGCGGTTATATTCGTCCCGAAGCTTGCCTTGGCGCTTGTTTTGAAGCAACCAGGGCTCCATCAGCGCTTTCTCCACGGTATAAAACGGATGGATCGAGGACGTGTAATCCTGGAACACGGCGCTTAATTTCCCCGATCGGGCCCGGCGGTTATGCGCTCGTTCCCCCTCCCACAATATGGCTCCGCGATCCGGTTTCTCGATCCCGAGCAGCAGCCGGCCCAAAGTCGATTTGCCGCTGCCGCTTTCCCCGATGATGCCGAGACACTCTCCCTGCTTCCACTCGAAGCTGATGCCGGTCAGTACTTGCCGGCGTTCTCTGGAGAACAAGCCGCCGGTCCGGTACGACTTCTCGACCTGTTCAACCTTCAGCAATGCCGGACCCTCCCATCACAAGCTGGAATTGGCTATTCAGCGCCTGCTTCGCCGATACGAGATATCGGGTGTACGCATGCCGGGCGCCGGAGAACATGTCCCGGGTCGCGCCGCTTTCCACGATCTCCCCGTCCTTCATCACGAGAACCTCGTCCGAGAGCCGCCGGACAACGCCGAGGTCATGGGACACGAAAATCATCGAGCAACCGATCCGGCCCCGCAATAAAGCGAGCTGCTCGACCACCTCGTACTGCGATACGGCGTCCAGCGCGGTCGTCGGCTCATCGGCGATCACGACCTCCGGCTCGAGCGCGAGCGCCAGCGCGATCATCACCCGCTGCAGCATGCCGCCCGACAGCTGGTGCGGATAACTGTTCATGACGGCGATCGGGTCTTTGAGCATGACGCTTTCCATCGCTTGTTTCATGTTGGCGGTGATCTCTTCGCGGCTCCAGCCGAGATGCCTGCCCAGCGTTTCCTTGAAGTGAACTCCGATCACACAAGACGGATCGAAGGCACGCATCCCGTTTTGCACGATCATGCACAGCTGCTTTCCCCGCCTTTTCCGCATTTCTTTCTCCGGCAGCCCGCTTAAGTTGACTCCGCCCAGCACGATATCTCCCGATTGACCGGTCCCAGCTTTGTTCAGCCTCATGACGGCCCGGCAGGTCAGAGACTTACCGCTGCCGCTCTCCCCGACGATGGCCAGACAGCTCCCGGGTTTGACTTCAAACGAACTGCCCGGAATCAGCACGTTGCCCGTCCGGCTGTCCCATACTTTTAAATTGGATACGATCAAGCCGTTCGCGGCCGTCATCACGCCACCTCTTTCCCTTGAAGCTTGGCCGCAGCGGCTGCAGCCGGTCGTTGTTGTTGCCGGGAAGCTCGTAACTTCGGGTCCCAGACCACTTGAAGCGCGTCGGCCAAAAAGTTGACCGCCGACACGATAACGATGATCGCAATACCGGGAGCCAGCATCTGCTCCGGCCTGGAGAACATGACGGCTCGCGCTTCGTTCAGCATCATGCCCCATTCCGCATTCGGCGCTTGGATGCCAAGCCCGAGAAAGGAAAAGCCCGAGATCTGCAGGATCATGGAGCCGAACGAGCTGCTGGAGACGACAGCGATATCCGGGAGCGCAACCGGGACGATATGCCTAGTGATGATATGGAAATGGCCGGCGCCGACCGCTTTGGCGAATTTCACATAGTCGGATTCCGCGTACTGCAAAACCGACGTCCGGACGATGCGGGCGAACCAGGCCCATTTCATCAACACGAAGGCGAGCAGGATCGTTTCGAGGCCGACCCCCAGCACCCCGATGATCGCGAGCACCATCACATATCCGGGAAACGAAAGCATGCAGTCGCATATTCTCATCAGGACGGCGTCCGTTTTGCCTCTGAAATACCCGGCAATCAGGCCGACTGCCGCCCCGAACCCTACCGAAGCGGCAAGCGTTGCCAGCACCCAAAGGACGCTCGGACGGATACCGTACAGGAGGCGGGATAAGACGCACCTTCCGAGATGATCGTTGCCCAGCCAGTATTCCCCGGATGCCGCTGCAAAGCGAAGCTCCATATGGACCTCGTTAGGGTCGTGCGGAGCAAGCAGGGGAGCGAATATCCCGGCGGCAAGAGTGCCTGCGACGATAAACAGGGACAGGGCGGCCAGCTTGTCGCTCCATAGTTGTTTCAGCAGGTTCATCTACAGATCATTCCTTAGCTTGGGGTTCGCCGCCGCTTGAACGATATCGGAGACGGCATTAAAGAAGACAAAGGCCGAAGCGAGCACCAGCACGTACGCCTGGATGACCGGGAAATCCCGGCTCAGGACGGCTTGCACGCTGAGCGTACCCAGTCCGGGCCATGCGAACAGATTTTCCACGACGACCGTGCTTCCCAGAAGGATCGGAATCGCCATGCCGAACATCGAGATAGCCACTTGCAGCGAGTTTCGGAGTACGTGCAGCGTAATCCTGGATTCCGGGAGACCGCATGCCCGGCCGTACAGCACATAGTCTTCGTTCAGGTTGCTAAGCATCGAGCTTCGGATCGTGCGGAAGTAGATGCCGGCGAAGCCGATCGTGATTATCGCGACCGGTAAAATATAACTGGCATAGGAATCCATCCCGCTTGTCGGCAGCAGGTCCAGCTTGACGGCGAAATACCAGACCAACAGGGCGGCCAGCCAGTAGGGAGGCATGGAGGTCAGCAAAAAAGAGACGCCCCGGATCGACCGGTCCAGCGCGGTTCCTTCCCGGAGGGCGCATACGACGCCGAGTGTTACGGATACGATCAGAATGGCCGCTGCGGATACCAGAGTGAGCTTCAGCGTATGGAGAAAGGCCGGTCCCAGCAGTGCCCATACGGGCTTGCCCGTGACGTACGAGGAACCGAATTCCAGCTGGAGGCAAGAGACCAGCCAGTCCAGATACCGGGTAAGGAACGGCCGGTCCATGCCGAGCGCGGCTTTCGTCTCGGCGATCAGTTCGTCCGTAATGCTCGGTACGCCTTGCGCGTGCAGCACAATCTCGACCGGGTCCAAGGCGGACAGGTGATTGAGGGCGAACGTGATCAAGGAAATCATGACGAGCAGAGGAACCGAGATCAGCAGCCTTTTGGCGATATATCGTCCCATCGCATTTCCCTTCTTTCAAGCGAACCGAAGGGGAACGGAATTCCCCTCCGCTGCTTATTCGAAATACAAACGCTCAAACGGCAGCTCGAATTGCGTTTGCTTAAAGGAGACGCCCTGCAGGTCTTTGGGGGCGACGACTGTGACGCTGCCGTTCGTAATCGGGATGAAGACGGCCTCGTCGTGTACGATCCGAAGGATGTCGGCGTACAACGCTTTACGTGTTTTCTCCTCGGCGGCTATGGTGACCGCGTTTATTTTGCCGTACAGCTCGGAGGCTTTCGCGATGCCCCGGGTCGCGTGGTAATACGCAGATTCGGAGGTGAAGGCGGCTATGGTGCTTTGCGGATCGTATGCGAGTCCCCAGGTTTGGTTGAACATCAGCTCATAATCGCCCGACGATCTTCTCTGAGCGATGGAGGACGATTGTTCGCCGATCAGCTCCAGCGCGATCCCGATTTGTTTGGCGGTGCTTTGAATGAATTCGGCTTGCGTCTTCTGGGAGTTGGAGTTGACGTCGTAGATCAGCTTCATCGTTAGCTTGCTGCCCGCTTTGGCGCGAGTTTCGCTGCCGCTTTCGGTCTTCCAGCCCGCTTGATCCAATAGCTTCTTGGCGGTCTCCAGGTCGTAGTTCCGTTTCTTCAAGTCAACATTGGCGTAGTTAACGTTGGAGGAGAATAACGCAAAGGCGGGCGTCTCCGTGCCGCTGAAAATATGCTTGCCGATCGTCTCCCTGTCGATTGAATGCCAGAGCGCATCACGCACAGCCGTCTCTTGTGCGGGACTACCCGCCTTGCTGGAGTTGGCGACGATCATCTTCGTATTCATCGGCTCGCTCCGGATCAGCCGGTATTTGCCCGATTGCACCAGCTGATTCATCGCGTCCACATCGATGCTGTCCGCGCCGCGGTCGTCCGTGAACACGAAGTTCACCTCGCCTTTTTGCAGCGCCAATAACGTCGTTTCACCCGCCGGCAGCACTTTGGCCGTAATTTGCTTCAATTTCGGCGCGCCGCCCCAGTATGTCTCATTCGCGGTAAATGTGGCGTATTGATCGGTTTTATGTTCGGCGAGCTTGTAAGGCCCCGTACCGTTGTAGCCTTTGACGCCATCCTTGGTGCCGCCGTTTCCGAAATCTTTGGGGGACAGGAAGACATAGGGGCGGGTCATCGACAATTCGAGCAAGGTCGGATCGTACGGTTCGGTCAGTGCCAGTCGTACAGTATGTTCATCGACGGCGGCGACGCTTACGATCTTAGTCGACAGCTTGATCCAGGCATGCTTGCCGGCGTTGCTTTGAACCGCTTCGATATTGGCTTTTACCGCTTCCGCGTTGAACGGTTCCCCGTCATGGAACGTTACGCCTTTTCGCAGGCGGAACGTGTACGTCTTTCCATCCGGGGAAATCTCCCAGGATTCGGCGAGCAGCGGCTTGATGCCGTCCTTCGTGTTTTCGACCAGCGATTCGTATACCATTCCTTGCGCCGGCATGGAGCCTGTGTACAGATGAGGGTTCATGTCATAGATGTCTTTGGCCGTAGCATACACGAGCGACTGTGCCGACTTTGGCGTCCCTGCGGTTTCCGCTTTGTCTCCGTTGCAGCCTGCGAGCAAAAGCAGAGCCCCCATCGACCCCGCCAGCCAAGCCGTTAAGGTTCGTTTCATATTCGGTCCTCCTCGTTATGTAGAAAATTATAAATAGTAAATATTACGATTTACTTAACGGATTATACCGAATCGGATGGGGAGGCGTCAATATGATCTTTAGGTTTGGGTACAAAAAGTTTAGGCGGACTGTTGCGGACGATTCATCGGTTTTTGGGTGATTTTTGCGCCAAATCGTTCTCCCGAGGGGGGATTCCCGCGGCAACGCTTTTCTATCTCATCCGTCAAAAGTGTTATAATAATCGAACTGGGAGGTGCTGACGATGAAAGAACCGATGCTCAAAAAAGCGATGGAAAGAAAATGATAGATTCGCCACGCGAAAGGAAGATCAGATTGGGTTCGCCAATAACCAAAATGAAATGGATCGAAAAAAAGGAAATCCTCGACCCATTGCTGAATCAGCCGGACAGCTTGATGGAACATCCGATCAATCAAGGCTTTGAAGCGGAGGTTACGAAGCTGGGTTCGGGTCAGGCGAGCTATGTTCTGAAAGTATGGAACAAAAGTTCCAAGCCGGACGTCCGTTTTCAATATCATTTGCTGAACGCTCTTCTCGAGCGCGGGGTGCCCGTTCCTGCACCGGTAGGATGGGGAATCGATGCAAATGGAGATCAGGTGCTGCTGACGACCTATGACGGCATGCCCGTTAAAAAGCTGCCTGCCCAGAAAATAATCGAGCTCGCGAAACTTTTAACGAAGATTCATCCTATTAAGATGGAAGAGATCGGACATGTGCCGATTCCGAAATACGATTTCGCAGAATACTTCTTCCCTGGAGTAAGCGAACATGCCGATCTGGCCAATGCGCTTGCGGCTCTGCTGCAACTGACGGACATCAAGCAGGAGCGGCTGATCCATGGCGATTACCATCTAGGCAACATTGTGGAAGCGGATCACCGGTTATCTGTGATCGATTGGACGAACGGGCAAGCCGGGGATTTCAGATATGACTTCGCCTGGTCGTTTATTTTGTTAGTTCTGTATGGTACCGAACGGAGCGCGCACGCCTTTCGCACCGCCTATGTATCAGAGCAGGATGTGAAGCCGGAAGAGCTGGAGGCGTTTGTAGCGCTTGCTTGCCTCCGATGGATGCTTCTGGCTAGACGAGGCGGTGCGCCGAAGGGGTCTAAAACGGTGGAGAGGATGAAGAAACTCTTGACGAATCATCCGTTTTTGAACGAGTTTGCGTTTAGCGACTTTGGAGCGCAAAGTGAATAAGTTTCCAGTAATAAAAAATGGAAAGCGGGGGAAATCGTATGACGATACATATCGCGCTGCTCAGAGGTATCAACGTAGGCGGGAACAATAAAATCAAGATGGCGGACCTCCGGGAAGCTTTGAACCGGATCGGCTTGGCCCGGGTCCAGACGTACATCCAGAGCGGCAATATTTTGTTCGAGTCGGATGAGGACGAGGCTGATCTGCGTCAGCGGATCGAACAGGTCATCACGGACGAGTTCGGTCTCTCGATTCGGACGATTCTACGAACGGCGGAGGAAATGAATGCAATCGCCTCGAGCTGTCCATTCACGGAGGAGCAGATCGCCAAGGCGGGGAAAGACTCGGTTGGCGAGGTATTGTATGTGTCGATGCTGCTCGAGGAGCCGCCTGCCGACCGCGTGGAGAGGCTGAAGGCGTTCGAGACCGATGGCGAGATGTTTCATTTGATCGGCAACAATATGTACCTCTTGTTCAACCCCAGCATCCGTAATTCGAAGCTGGCGATTCAGGCAGACAAGCTGGGCGTGCCGACGACCGTGCGAAACTGGAAAACGATCAACAAGCTGGCTGCGTTATCAAACGAAATGGCGGAAGACAAGAAAGCGTAGAGGAAAGGCGGGCGGCCGACGGGCGGCCTGGGATCGTCCAGAGCGGGCGTGCAGCAGAGCGGGGAGAAAATAGCAAAGAGGGGAGTCTCCCCTCTTCGAGATGAATCGATGACAAGCAATGGCAATCGCTAGTGAACTGGCACCTTACTGCTTGCAAGTATTGATCCGGTTCGGATTTAGAACCAGCGCATCATTTCCCAGCTCCAATAATTGATCCATCAGCGCATCCATGCCGTGTTCCAATTTGTATTCCATCTCCTCTTTGTACACCGGGAGCAGGAAATAAACGTTGATCTTATTGCCGTCTTTGGTTGCAATTTCGCTAATTCTCTCATTTAGCTGATAGATGACCACTCCATTTAAACCCGTGCTGTCGGCATAAGGCTCATAATGCTGGTAATTGGGCAAGGTATGGCCAAAGCTCAGCCACGTATTGTACTGATGGGGGAATCGGGCCATTTGTTTCATCAGTCGAATCGGCCAAAAGTTATTGTCATCTTTAACAGATTCCTCAGTCAACTCCCAGGAAGCCGGAAGAAACATCATCACTTCGGCCCGATCGAACTTCTCTTCAAGCTGTTCCTGCATCTCTTTCGGCAAAGTCATAGGCAAGTCGCTCATACCGGTCGTGTATAAGACCCAAAACGGTTCTTTTTCCGTCGGTTCCATAATGTTTACATCGATATGTACGAGATCGGACACAATCTCATGAAATACGCTGCTGTTTCTATCCGGAAACACATTATCGAAATGGGCTACGATTTCTTCCGCATATTTCATTTGGGCCGGCGGCGTAAAATCATTTGTCTCTTGTTCCTCATATTTATAGATCGTAGTGCCGTCTTTGGACTTCTCTCCGTTGTTAATACCTCCAAATAACTTTTTAAGAAAATTCATATCAATTCTCTCCTTTTGATTCTTCATCTAGCTGTTCCAACTCATAATACCACAATTCTCTACGTCGAAGGACTTGATTCGATACCTGAATTGGAAGAAAAGTGAAATAATGAGTGGAATTCCTCTTTTGGCAAAACCCTTCAGATCGCATGTTTACGTAACTACGAGCCCTCTGCCAACCAACAGATTTCATTCCTATATCTTTCGTACCGAGTATCGGCTATCGCAGGGGAGGAGCCGTGCTGAAATCTTAGGTTATGGAGTCCGGTCTACCGGATCGCAGAATCGGGGGGCATAAAAGAGGGCTGATTGGGATCAGCGGAACGGCGGGGCTCAGCTGCGCAATGCTCGTTGTCGGCATGGAGTCTTTGTGGTTATTCGGAGGATTCGAAAGACTGCATCCAGAAAGCCCTTCCGGATTAGAAGGGCTTGTCCGTTACAACTCAGTCAACCTTCGCCCCGAAGGAGCGCAAGAAAACGACGGCTTGAGCGGTATCCATGCGGGCTCCCTTGACGTCAAACGACTTAAAATCGACGCCGTCCATGACGGCCCCCCGCAAATCCGCCCCTTGCAGCTTCGCCTTGGCCAGATTGGTCCGGGTCAGGTCGCAGCCCCTCAGGTCGCATTTCTCCAGATTGGCCTCATACAGATCCGCTTCAAAAAAACGGATGTTTCTCAAATCTTGCTTGACCAGCCTGGCCTGCCGAAGATTCGTATACGACCAGTCGCCCTTCGTTAGCGTAATGCCGTCGATCCTCGCCTTCGTAAAGTCGGAGCCCATCATTTTGCAATCTACGAATTTGGCTACAAAAAGGTTGGCTTCCATAAAGCTGCAGTTTTCAAAAGCCGATTCCGTATGAATCGAACCGTTCATCGTCGCCCCTTGGAAGTTGCAATGTACGAACCGGCACCCTAACGTGTTGATTTCCTCCAAGGAAGTATGGGTGAATGTGCAGCGTTCAAACGTGCAGCGGGTAAATTCGCTTTCCCTGAGATCCTCCCCGCTGAAACTGACCGCATCAAAATGCCGGTCCATCTGTTGAACCATCATCCAGTATCCTCCGTTCGATTATTTAATGATCAAACCCAAAAGACCTGCGAACGAGGAGGCTTGATGCGGCGCGATGATACAGCCGTTCAAATCCTCGATTTCGACCATCAGCCCGCCGAAGTCGCAGTCGCTGAGATCAATCCCTTCCAGTTTGCAGCCGGACAGATTGGCCTGGTCGATCCGACACGCGGTGAACCAAGTCTTGGGCAAGGCGGAGTGAGAGTAGTCGGCGCTGATTAAGGAGCTGTTCTCAAAAGCGGCCTGCTTAAACTTGCAAAACCGGAATGAGGCGTAATCCCCCGAACAGCCGGCAAATCGGATGTTCTGGAACCGGCTCCTTGTAAAGTCCGTCCCGATCAGCTTGCAATGCCTGAATTCCGTACGGTGAAAAAACGAATCGGTCAGGCACACGTTCGACAGATCGCATTTGTCAAAAACGACGTCCGTCAGTTCGAGCCCGGTCAGGGAGGAGTCCGTAACGGTTACATTCTTGAACACCGCCTTCTCGAACGAAACTTTCGCCGCCTCCTGACCCTCCAGGACCATATCGCTAATAGAGAAGAGACGAAACTCGTCCTTCGGCTGAAGCGGGAATACGTCACGATCCCATGGCGTCAAGTTGTCGGGAATTTTCGGTGCCTCGATTTTCGGCTTCATCTCACGGGTCCCCCTTGTCCTTTTTTTTGCAATACGGGGTTGTTTGCTCCGGGCGTCTGATTGATTTCATTATCCCAAACGTATGTTCGAATGTCTAGCGGCGTTTCCTTTATCCGGCTTTTTTTATATAGTAGACGTAACCCTATACCACTACTTGGTCACCTGGATCTGATCATACCGAATCGGAGGAGAACGGAATGGAATCAACCCGGCTTACGAAGGAAGTTTTCCAGGCAGCGCAGTCCAATGATGCTTCGCGTCTGCAAACGATTTTGGCGGCTCATCCGCAGCTTGCGAACGAGGAAAATGAAGACGGGCTTACGCCTTTGGGCTATGCGGCGCATTTCGGCAGCCGGGAGGCTGTGCAAGTGCTGCTAGATAACGGTGCGGAGGCGAATGCTATGTCGCATTCCAAACTTTCGTTCATCCCGTCGAATACCGCGCTGCACGCCGCTATAGCGGGGGCGCGGAAGATGGAAGTCATCGAGCTGCTTCTGGCTTCCGGGGCGCAGACCGATAGCTTCGACAGCAATGGCCATACCGCATTGCATACGGCCGCCTTCCATGAAGACAATCTGGAGATCATCCGGCTGCTCGTCAGGTATGGTGCCGACGTTAACGCGGGCAGCGAAGGCGGAGAGACGGCGCTGTCTCTTGCGCTTCGTCAAGGCAACAACAACGTGGCCGATTTGCTCCGCGAGTTTGGAGCGCTGCGCTAATGCATATCGGCATCGACTTGGACAACACGATTCTCGACGCGACCTCCGCCCACTTGCACTATTACAATATAGCGTCCGGATTATCGTTTACTCCGGATGATGTTAACGACTTTTATTTGTACCGGTTGTACGGGTGGAATCAGGATGAAATCGATGCGGTTTATATCAAGTATGGCCACGATATTCATTGGAATTCCTCCCCGCTGCCGATGGCCGTCGATATCTTGCAGGAGCTGTACGGCAGGCACCAGCTATCCATTATTACGGCCCGGCCGCCCTGTTTCCGCGAGGTTACGATGGACTGGCTGAAGCGCCATGACATTTCGTATCATCACATAGCGTTTGTTGAAAACAAGCTTCAGGCATGCATGGATGCGAAGGTGGACGTGATGATCGATGACGGCCCTCATTATGCGGAGCAGTTTGGCAGGGCGAACCGGCCTGTTATTTTGTACGAACAGCCCTACAACTTGTCCGTTGCCGGCGATCGGATATACCGTGCTGCCAACTGGATGGAAGTGCGGAAGCATATTGACTGCTTGGAAACGCAGCTAAACCTGGTTTAGTTCAGTGCTCTATTAACGGTTCAGGCCCTCACTTTGGCGACAAGGTGGGGGCTTTGGTTTTGGTATACGCCTGGCTCAGCGGAAGATTCGGATTGACAAATGTCCCCTCGCTAGGACTGGTCATCAAGAAAAGCCCGGAACAGTTTTACGAGGCGTGCAGAAGAAAGGGACTGCTTATGCTGTTTCAGAAAACGTCGACGAGAACAAGCTTGTCGTTTCAGTCCGGAATAAATCAGATGGGCGGGTATTCGGTTGTTATGGACTGGGACTCGAGCAATTTCAGCCTTTCGCCTATCCGGTATGAAGCCCGGTACGCGTCCAGGAACTGCGATGTCATCATGGCGAGATTAAAAAAACATGCCGATTTGCTTGAACTGGCCAGGTACTCCACAGTTCCGGTTATTAATGGATGCTGCGACAAGTATCACCCCTGCCAGGCGTTGGCGGACTTGATGACGATTTACGAAGTGTCCGGCACATTCTCGGGACTATGTCTTGCTTATGTCGGGGTCCACAATAATGTAGCGAATTCGCTGGTTGCGGGATGCATGACATTAGGGATCAAGCTGCTGCTAGTGACCCCAATCCTTAACTCTCCCTCCTGGGATGAAGAACTGATGCAGACCGCGTATCGAAGCGGATACGTGGAGAAGGTCGATCAATTGTCCCCCATCCATCCCGGATTCGAGATAGAAGAAGAGTTGATAGAATCCGAACGTTCGATCATCTATCAACAGGCTGAGAACAGAATGCACGTTCAGAAAGCTTTATTGTTACACCTGCTTAGATAATTAGATTGCAAAGTAAGATGCACGATATGCCCATGCCAAAAAAGCGGCTGGATCAGCCGCTATGGAAACACAACCTCTACCTGGGAACTCATCCTTTAGACAGTTTCCGCTTGCTGCGAGGATTTCTCCGCTTTAGCAAAAACCTCACATTCACAATGCCGCTCCCCGCTATATTGGGTCCAAGACCTAGACGGAAGGCGTTTTTTTTCAAAGCTTCCTTCACTTGTCGGGGAGATAGAGACGGATCACGCTGCAGCAGCTGGGCGGCTGTGCCGGAAACCAGGGGCGTCGAGATGCTGGTGCCGGACAGGATGAAATAGTCGGTACCAACCCGCAGGTATGGGTATTCGCGATCCAGCACGGAGCCGGGAGCCCGCAGCGAGACGATCGTTTCGCCCGGCGCTACGAGGTCCGGCTTGCTCCGCCCGCCTCGCGCGGGACCGCGGCTGGAATACCACATCACGTTGTCGTCGGCTTGCCGGATGCTGCGATGATCGTCCACCGCCCCGACCGTGATGGCCGATGGGGCGCTCCCCGGCGACTCGATCGTCCGGCGTCTAGGCCCGCTGTTCCCGGCGGCAATGACGGCGACGAGTCCGGCCCGGACTGCTTTTTCCACGGCCTGGCAGAGAGGGTCGTCGCTGCAGACGGTATTCACCGGGCCGCCCAACGACATGGACAGAATGCGCAGCTTTAACCGTCTCCGATGAAGGATGCACCACTCGATTCCTTTGATAATCGTGGAGTCGTAGCCGCTCCCTTGCCGATCCAGCACTTTAACTCCGACAATTCCCGCTTCGGGTGCGGGCCCCCTGTATTTCCCCTTGCTCTCCCGTCCGTTTCCTGCACAGTCGCCGGCGATATGGGTTCCGTGACCGTTATCGTCATACGGCTTTTTTCGCCCATGAATCCAATCCTTGAAAGCCACAATCCGGTTCACCGGCCGGGTCAGATCCGGATGCGGGTATACGCCTGTGTCGATCACCGCAATGTTGATCCCTTTGCCGGTAAGCCCCGTCTTCCTTCGGACGGCCGTTGCGCCGATGGAGGGCGTTGCAATATACAGCGACGTTTTTTTGATCCCGTCCAAATAAATTTTTCCGATCCCGTTCCAACTGCACATCCGTTCCAGACACGGCATCGAGACGTTGGACGCCACGGAGCGGATCAGCGGAAGACGCCGGATGATCGGGAGGGGGAGAGAGCCTATATGCTGCTGCAGAGCGTTCAGCCGGGCTGGAGTGACGCGGCCTTTCAATTGGATGATGACTCGGATGGCGGCGGAAGGATTGCCGCTCGCATGGATGTGCCGAACTTTGTTTCTTAAGGGACGATTCATTTTCGCTGAATAGGTTTGCAGCCAGCTTGGTCCGTCCATACGGGTCTTTCACCTCTTCGGTGCATTGTATGCGCGGGCGGCCTTGGCGGGTACGTCTCTCGCTTTCTGGGAGATAACCTCTTTTTCTAGCAAGTAGGTTATCGTGCGTTACAAGCTGACAGGTTCCTGCATTTACTATTATCATCCTAAGAGAAAGCGGTGAACCCGGAATGAAGACTATGAGCAGGACGAAAGCTCTTATGCTTAAAAAAGCGATTTTGCTGCGAAAGGCCAAAGCGGCGGCAACGAAAAAAAGAAGAAGAATCAGACAAACGCTGAACCGGTTCCATGTGTTCGCAGTTAACGCCAATGCGGGCAACACGCCCAAAGCTACTTCCGGCTGGACGGCTGTGTTAACTAGAAACGGCACTACGCTGACGGCTCAATTCGACGATTTCGGCGCAGCCAGATTCGATAACCTCAATACGCTGACGAACTTTTCCTATACGCTGCGAATCAGAAATGCGGACAACGAACAGTTATTCCAATCTAACGTCCCGGCCGATCGCGAATTTTATGTCGCCCGATTCTAGTCGTTGGATTCCGGTCAGCCTTCGGCTGGATTCGGGACAAGCTTTACCTGGCAGTCACCCGGTCTGCCGATAAAGGATTGAAGCCAGCCCCTCCTTCATGGAGGGGCTTTGGTATGGTACTATTCTCTATGTAGCCTAGTAATTAATGGAAGGGGCGGCTTATGAAGGAGAAAGATGTGATCGGAACAACCCGCAGCCCTATCACGATAAACCAAATCATCGAGGATGCCGGACATCTTGGCATAAGCAGGAGCGACATGCTGCTGGTGCATTCCTCCTTATCGAGCATCGGCTGGGTTTGCGGCGGCCCGCAGGCGGTCGTTCAGGCGCTGCTGACAGCAGTCGGAGAGGGCGGTACGCTGGTGATGCCTGCACAGAGCAGCGATTGGAGCGATCCGGCCGAATGGGAAAATCCTCCGGTACCCGAGACATGGAGGAAAGTCATCTACGAGGAATGGCCCGCTTTCGACCCGGCCATAACGCCGACGCGGGGAATGGGGCGGATCGCCGAGCTGTTTCGAACGTTCCCGGGGACGTACCGGTCGAACCACCCGCAGGTGTCCTTCTGCGCGAATGGCGCTTTTGCGGCTTCGATCGTGGCGGATCATCCGCTGACGCCGCAGTTCGGCCCGGATTCGCCGCTGGGCAAGCTGTACGCTTGGCCTTCGAAAGCGAAAGTGCTCCTGCTCGGAGTAGGCTATGACTCCTGCACGAGTTTCCATCTGGCCGAGACGTTGCTGGAGGGGATGCCGCGAAAATCGATGGGGGCGCCGATCGCAGTGAAGGGCGAGCGCGTCTGGCAGCAGTTCGAGGACTATGACTACGATTCCGGCAATTTCGCCGAGATCGGACGTCGGTTTGACGAACAGGGCGAAGTGCGGACTGGTTATATCGGCCGTGCCTATTGCCGACTTTTCGGGATGAGGGAAGCAGTGGATTATGCGGGGCGCTGGCTGATGGAGAACCGTAAGGTGTAGCAGGTGCTCGATGTTCAAGCTGTACATAAGCCGTGCGGCTGAATGAGGCAGAAAGTTTAAAGCTTAAAGCCCCTACACGCCATACATGTTGAAGAGACGATGATCGACCGGCCATGGGGGGTTAGGGGATGGTTGGAACAGCAGTAGTGCTCGTACTCGGTTCGGGGTTCATGCATTCGCTCTGGAATCTGTACACGAAGAAAAGTATCGACAAAAATGTGTTCCTCTGGTATTGCCAGCTTGTCGCGATCGTTCTCTTCTTGCCGTGGACGATCCTCGAATGGGACAGCAGCCGGCTGTCCGGCGAAGGACTGGTGATTGTGCTGGTCTCGATGGCGCTGCACGGGCTGTATGTCGTGCTGCTCGCAGCCGCTTATTCGGCTGGTGATCTGTCACAGGTATATCCGATCATGAGGGGGACGAGTCCGCTGCTCGTGCCAGTGCTTGGTGTGACGTTGTACGGCGAATCGTTATCGGCCGGGGGGTGGGCAGGGATAGGCTTGATCGTCGTCGGGATTGCGCTGCTGAGCAGCGTCAAGCCGGGGAGAGAAGCTTCGGCACGGGCGCCTGCGTCGTGGAAGGCGCCGCTTCTGGCATTGGCCGTGGGAGTTTGTATCGCCGGTTATATTGCGGTGGATAAGGCGGCTCTGGAGTATGTCCCGGCCGTCGTGCTGAATGAAGCGACCAATATCGGCAACCTGCTGGCTCTGTCATGGGCTGCGCTGCGTTCAGGAAGGATGAGGGAGGAGCTTCGGGCGAACGGGAAGGTTATCCTGCTCGGCGGAGTAATTGCGCCCGGAGGGTACTTGCTGTTTCTGTTCGCCTTGTCGATTGCGCCGGTCGCACAGCTCGCTCCCATGAGAGAGATCGGGACCGTATTCGGGACGATCCTGGGGGTCCTGATCCTGCGGGAGCAGCAGGGCGCCAGACGTATCCTAACGACGCTTCTGATAACACTCGGTGTCATAACGGTCGGAGTATGGGGATAGGCAGGGCGCCCGCGGCTGTGACGCGAGTTTGCGTTTATAGCTCCGTTGGCAGGCCGTGCAGGTACATTTGTTTGCAATCGGTATGGTGAAGGAGCACGTCCATCGTTTTCGGGTGAGGCGCCTTGTAAAGGAGCGGGTAATCCTTCTCTCCATAATGATGGCGTATGGGAAAGGCCAGCCGCTCTTCGTTCAGGGAAAACTGGGCGTCTACTCCATCCTTGTTGCCGCGGGCATCCAGACGAATCCATTTGCCGACGGAGCGGATATAGCAGGCATTTAATGCATGGACCGCATAGCCCGTGTCGGGCGTGTCGCCTAATGTCAAGCGCTGGTAACAGAAGCCGGCAGGTATGCCCCGCCCCCGTAATAAAGCGCACAGCAGATTGGATTTGGCATAACAGATCCCTTCGCGATACAGAAGAACTTCAGAGGCTGTACGTGTAATGCGCGAACTTCGGATATCCCACGAATGGGAGATGCCGTCCCGGACAAATTCAAAAGCGGCTTTTACATAGGCGATATCGTCCGGGGAGCGGCCATGCAATTCGGTGATTTTCTCTTGTATCGTATGGTGGCGGAAGTCTACTTCTTCGGTGTGCTCCAAATAATCGTCCAGTCGGCTGGACTCCCGGATCCGGTTCATGGCTCATTTCCCCCAAGTACAAAATAGTTGAGAATTATTATGCATTATAATGGATTAATATTCAACGTTTTGTTTGGCGTGACGGCAGTACCGGGCAAACGAAAAGCCCGCCTGGATCATGCTCCAGACGGCCTTTCCAATTATTCGCGAACGATCGTTAGTACCATTAACGTTCCCGGTACAGTAGCGCACTGACCGCAAACCGGGGTAGAATGAGCTGTCTGCGCCATCTCGAGGGCTGATTGATTAACCGGAATAACCATTCGGCATGCATATCCTGCCATACTTTGGGGGCGCGCTTCACTTTCCCGCCGATAATATCCAGACTTCCTCCGACTCCCATCGCAATTTTGGCGTTCAGACGCGACCGGTAGGTATGAATCCACAATTCGGCTTGCGGAGCTCCCAGCGCCACGATTAGGAAGTCGGGAGCCGCCCGGCGGATATCCTCCACAATCTTCTCGTCTTCCTCCGGGGTGAAATAGCCGTGGTGGCGGCCTGCGATCGTAACGTTCGGATACGTCCGGCCGATGGCCTCCGCCGCCTTGAGGCTTGTCTCTTCATCCGCACCGAGTAAGTAAAACGACCAGTTTTTCCGATTCCGGTTCCCGGTCTCGAGCAGCCGAATCAGCAGATCGCAGCCGGTGACCCGTTCCGGAAGATGCCCGCCCTTCATCCGGGATACCAGCACGATCCCGATCCCGTCAGCGGTAACCAGCCCGGCTTCGTCCACGATCGAGCGCAGCCCGGCATCATGCTGGCATCTCATTACGATTTCCGGGTTTCCCGTAATGACGTGAAAGAGGGAAGAGCGGTTTTGCTCCACGATCTCGCTAAGCTTGCTTAAAGTTTGGTCCATCGTAAGTTTGGGAAAAGGGATGCCCATAATGTTGGCGACAGGTACCATCGGAGAAACTCCACCTCCAGCTTGTATTCCTTTCATCCTACCATGTTTTGGAGGGAGGGGCCATCCTGTCTGAAGGTTGGGCGGCAGGCAACTGGTTGGTGGTCGTTGTCACGCGCCGCGGCCTGTTGTGGGCGGTGTAATTGGCGGGTTGGGGGGGGAGCGGGACAGCATACTACGCGCCGTAAGTGATGCGGGGTGCGAAATGAAGCCGTAGCTCGTGAAAAGGAAAGTTTAACCCCGCTAACGCGCTAAAGCGAAACGCAGGAATCGTTGTAATGATTACCCTCGAAGCCCTTTTTCTGGATAGGGGCATAAGTGGATACACTATTTTTAACTCCATATATGGATTATAAAGGGTGAGAAAAATGTCGAAAAATTACTAATATTAACTAATATTTTCTATATAGTGGGAGTGAAATTGAAAGAAGTGTAATGATCTCCCCGCAGCGAAAGACCCGGTTTCGATCTGGCATATTTTAACCTTGGGGGAAACGTTTCATACCCTTTGTATTCTGCTAGTCCGGCGACATATAATAGGAGGAAGCACGCAGTACTTTTGTAATCGTTTATCGGGGGAACGACAAGAAACGACAATGCATTCGACAACGCGACGAACGGGAGAGATTCATGCATACGATTAAAATTGTTACCGATTCCACGACAGATTTGCCCAAGGAACTGCTCGAGCAATTTCGGATCGAGGTCATTCCTCTGCAGGTGGATATTGACGGAGAGAGTTACTTGGACAATGTCACGATATCGCCGCTTTCGTTCATAGACCGGATGAGGGAAGCGAAGGAATTGCCGAAAACGTCGCAGCCTGCGGTCGGAGTTTTTTTGGAAGCGTATAACCGGCTCGGCGCGGACGGGGATCTGATCTTGTCCGTTCATATGTCCAGCGGGATGAGCGGGACGTACCAGGCGGCCTGCATGGCTGCGGAGATGACAACCAGTCATGTGCAGGTAGTCGATTCCCAGATGATCTCGCAAGCGCTCGGCTTTCAGGTGATAGAGGCTGCGCGAATGGCGGACGAAGGGCTTGCGGTGTCGTCGATCGTGGACCGGCTGAAGCATGTTCTCGAACGGACGACGCTGTTCGTCGTGGTCGATACGCTCGAATATTTGGTCAAGGGCGGCAGGATCGGCAAAGCGACCGGATGGATCGGCACGCTGCTGAATATTAAGCCGATATCCAGACTGCAGAACGGCGTAGTCACTCCGGTTGCGAGAGTAAGGTCGTTCTCTCATGTCGTCAAAACGTTGATGGACCATTTTGAGGAGGATACGAAAGGAAAAGTGATCCGCGGCATCGGGATCTCGCATGCCGACAACATGTCGATCGCGGAGAAGCTGCGCCAGAAGATCGAGCTGATTACTAGCGTACCCGTCCGAATCTGTCCGGCTACCCCTGTCATCACGGCGCATACGGGACCCGGGGCGATCGGTTTTATGTATTACGCGGAATAAGGACAAGGTAGAGCTGGACCGGCCTTGGCGTTTATGGACCCGTTTGGTTTAACTGGACGGTTTTTCGCGAGAAACGCTGAATAGGATTGGTTCATAGTCCCTGCTCCAAAGTTTCCGCCCAATGAAAGACTCCTTTAACTTGTTAAAGCCGCCTTTACAACGTCCGTCGGTCCTTATATAATTAGCCCAACCTGTCGAGGAGGCTAGATCGATGAACGTTAACTTCCAAAGCTTCGCCCAATCGTATAGCCACAGCCATCATCACAGTTAGGCGTTTGTATTGCGGTCTTCGCGTCCGCAGGTACAAGCGCCTATTGGCGTTATACCTGCGGACTTGTTAGAGAGAGTCATGCGGGTATTTTTTTACCTGTATGGCTCTTTTGTTGTCGCCAAAAACAGTTTCCGAGGGAGGAAATTACGATGTCCACGATGATTTTTAATTTGCCGCAAGATCAGGAACAGCTGGATGAACGGTTCAGATCGCATAACAAGCTGTTTGACCGCGAGGTGCTGACAGGAGTGCTGGCGATTTTCGACGAGGTGGCCCGCAGTGGGGACGAGGGTATAAGAAGTGCGACCCGGAAGTTCGATCAGGTGGAACTGGACCGGCTGGAGCTCACGGAAACCTGCACGGCGGCCTGCATCAACGGATTGCCGCCTTCCCTACGTTCGGCGATCGGGCAGGCGATTCGCCATGTGCACGAGGTGAATATGGAGCTGCGGCCCCGGTCCTGGGAGAAAGAGATCCGGCCGGGTACCGTAGTCGGGGAAATCGTGCGGCCGCTCGATTCGGTCGGAATCTGGATTCCAGCGAGAAAAGGGCCGCTCCTCTCGACTGCGATCATGCTCGTCGTTGCCGCCAAAGCCGCCGGAGTGCCAACGATCGTAGTCGGAATGCCGCCTCTGAAGGACGGCGCCGGCGACCCGGGGACGGTAGCCGCAGCCAAGTTGGCGGGAGCGGACCGGATTGTCATCGGCAACGGCGTCTCGATCATCGCCGCGTTCGCGCAAGGGACGGAGTCGGTGCCCGAGGTGGACGGCATCTTCGGCCCCGGTCCCGGGGGGATCGCCGCCGCGATGAGCGCGGCCATGATGTACGGCAAGAAGGCCGCGCTCGGACTCGGCCCGACCGAATGCGCGATTATCGCGGACGGAAGCGCCGATCCGGAGAGAGCCGCTTGCGACTTGATCAATGAAGCGGAGCACGGCCCGGACTCGTCCGCTGTTCTCGTCACCACTTCCGCCGCTTTGGCCCGTCAGATCGAAGAGCGGCTCGGGCTCCGGATCGGGGAGATGCCGGAGGACAGGCGCCGTTATTTGCAGCAGGTGTTCGGTCCGGCCGGGAAAGGAGCCATCGTCGTCACGCCAACGATCGAGGACGCTTGCGACTGTATCAACGGATTCGCGCCGGAGCATCTGATGGTGGTAGGCGAACCGCAGACGGAGCAGCGCGTACTTGAGCTGGTCCGCCATGCAGGCGAGATTCTGATCGGCGGCTACACCCCGTTCTCCGCCGGGAACTATGCGATCGGCATTACGGCCGTGCTGCCGACGAACCGGTTTGCCAAGGCGTTCTCGGGCGTCACGTGCAAAGATATGGTGAAAGTGTCGACGACCGGGCGGCTGACCCCGGAGGCGCTTCGGGAACTGGCGCCGGCAATTCGGGAGATGAGCGGCTACGAGCAGCTGCCGGGCCATAGGAAGGCGGCGGATATCCGGCTGGGAACGGAGCCGGCGGATCACAATGGAGGCGGTTAACGGAACCGGCGCTTGATCGGGCTGGCCGGCCCGGCACGAAATCCAACGGGCTTTACTTCGAATCGATTCTTCTATAAAAAATGGACCTCACACCTCCACTTTGCCGCGGACTTGGGGTCCTTTCCATTTGCCGCTCCCGCTCCACTCCTTGCAACCCGCTCCCCGAAGTCAAGGTTTGACCGCTAAAACAACCGATTTTCAGGAATTTTATATGAAATGTAAGAAGTGTGTAAGTTTTTGTCGAGAGATGTTAGATATAATGATTTTAGGGGTAAATACAGGTTAAAAGACGGGGGCGCACCAGTAGGTAAATAATGCTCATTTATTATTCCATTAAGTTATGTTCAAATCAATAGTAAGGAATTGATTCTTTAGTAATCTGATTGTAAGAAGCTGAAGCGGGATGTAAGGAAGTGCTGCCGTGAGAAAAAAGAGCTTGCTGCTGATCGGCGTTCTCGCAGGGTTAACGCTGTTTTTTATTTATAAACAAACCGGCGGTCCTGCCGACCCTCCGCTGCTTTCCTTGCCGGACCCTACGTATGGCGCCCGGGCGAACGTTCAGAAGGAGCGGGACGAGCTGGAGACGTTTATCCAAACCAAGCTGACCGGGCCACACGGGGTGTACACCAACTATCTGGATACCGACCAGTCCAGGGAACTGGCGACCGGGCACGAAGTGCTCAGCGAGTCGGCTTCCCTCCGGATGAGAATCAGCGCCCTTGCAAAGGATAAGCAGTCCTTCGACAAGGAGTGGGCGCTTGCGAAGCGTACCTTCGATCTGCAAAAAGGGTTCAGCTACCGGTACAGCCCCAAGCAGCAGAAAAGCTATCCGATCAATGCGGCCGTTGACGACCTCCGGATGATCCGGGCGCTCTACGAGGCCGGACAAGCGTTCGGGGACGGTTCGTATACGAAGGAAGCGAACCGGTACGGGGAACGGTTTTATCAATACAATGTCAAGGACGGCCGGCTCTACGACTTCTATGACGAGAAGTATAACAAGACCAACTCGTTCGTCACGTTGTGTTATGCGGATCTCAGAACGCTGCAACTGCTTCCGGCTCCGTCCAAAGCCCGGCAGACGCTGCAGTCCACCATGCAGGCCATCGTTCAGGACGGATATTTGGGCGACGAGTTTCCGTTCTATGAAACCCGGTACCACTACGATCGAAGCGCATATTCCTCCGAAAATATCAACACGGTGGAGTCGCTGCTGACGATTCTGCATCTGGCCGAGGTGAAGGAGGCGAAGCCGGCGAGCATCCGCTACCTGAAGGAGCACGTGATGGCGGGAACGTTGTTCGGCCAATATACGAGAGCAGGCGAACCGGCCAATTCGATCCGGTCGACCGCGATTTATGCCCTGACGGCGATGATCGGCTCCGAGATCGGGGATTATCCGCTGTATCTGGACAGCATCGGGCGGATGAATGCGTTCCAGGTCAAGCAGCAGGACAGTCCGCTGTACGGGGGCTTTGGAGACGTACATACGAATCAAGCGTACTCGTTCGATAACCTGATGGCGCTGCTCGCTTACTCGTATTAAAGAAATGAAGGTGAACCCGGATGACAGACAAAGGGATAGCTAAATGGATTCGCGGCGGACTCGCGCGGGCGGGCCGATATATATCGCCGGCCTCGTTAGCCGCCATCGGGGTTCTGCTCGTAACGGCAATAGCTTTGTTCGTCCCTCCCTACGTCGGGATGGCGGATAACGGAGACTTTTTCCGAAGCATTTACAGCACCGGCCTGTACTTCAGCGAACCGGGGAATGACGGTTTGCGGTTCGGGCATTTCGTCAAGCAATACGGTATCTTTCAATATTTCAACGAAAACGGCTCGACGATCGCCTCGTCCCAGACTTTGTTTATTAAAGCCGCGATTGGGCTGAATCAGCTGCTGTTTGATCCGGTCGTTTTCGATATCCGTTTTCAGGCGGCGATCTTCACGTTGCTGCTGACGGCAGCGATCTACTTGCTGGTGGAGGCCATTACTTGGGGAGTGCCGAAGAAGCTCGGCTACCTCATCGCGGCGATCGCGATATTCATCTTCGGCGACACCGGGTACACGGCGTATTTTAATTCGTTTTACGGCGAAAGCATCGTGTTCGTCATGGTGCTGCTCCTGTCGGCGTCCTGGCTGCTGATGTACCGGAGGCGGTATAACGACTACGCCATGCTGGCGCTGTTCGTCGTCAGCGCGCTGATTCTCACGACCTCGAAGCAGCAGAATGCGCCCGTCGGCGTAATCGTCGCGGTGATGGGAATCAGCCTGTTGTGGATGCGCAAAGGGAAATCGTTCCGGATCTGGACCGCCGGATCGCTCGTCCTGATGTTCGTGACCGGTCTTGCGACGTATGTGATGATCTCCAAGGAGTTCGTCAACATCAACCAGTATCACGCGATGACCCGCGGTGTTCTGATGCAGTCGGAGAATCCCGAGGAGACGCTAAGGAAGTTCGATATCGACGAGCAGTATGCGCTGCTCAAAGGAACGATCTACTATGAGCCGTTCGCCACGATCGACGTCAACTCGGCGGAGCTTGAGCGGCAGTTTTACAGCAAGTACAGCTTCGTATCGATTCTGCAGTATTACGCCACTCATCCGGACAAGCTCGGATCGATATTGAACATAGCGGCCAAGGACGCTTTCTCGATCCGGCCGCAGGCGATGGGCAATTACGAAGCTTCGGCCGGCAAGCCGTTCGGAGCACACACCCCGTTTTTCTCCTTGTACAGCTGGCTGAAGGTGAAGCTGGCGCCCAAGACGTTCGGTTTTATCGTCATCTGGATCGCCGTCGTAACAGGGTTGTACATGCCTTCCTTCGTCGCCGCGGTAAGAGCGCGCGACTTCAGACAAGCGCAGAGGCTGATCATGATCGTGACGATGATGCTCATCGGGCTGGCTGGCGTCCTCGCCTCGATTATCGGGGCGGGGGATGCGGATCTGGCGAAGCACCAATTTCTGTTTACGGCGGCGTTTGACGTCGTGACCTATATAATCGCGGCGGATCTGATCAGCCGGAGGTTGTTCCGCGATGCGCCGGCGACGATCGCACGGAAGCCGCCATATGCGTCCGGAGGCAAGGGGGTGACGCCGTTTGCTGCGCCATAAAGCGTTCAAGCCCGGCCTGCTGCTGACCGTAGTACTGCTTGTATGCTTCTGCTCGGTCCGGTGGCAGCCGGCTTCGGCCGCAGCCGCCGCCGAGAGTCAGCCGGATAACGTGCTGCTGTTGTACGACAGCTTGGCGAAAGGCACGTCCAGGGAAGGGAATGTGGCGGTCTTGCAGCAGCAGCTGGCGGCATACCGGGTACAGGTTACGACGTTGAGTCTGGACCGTTACCGGCAAGGGACGATGCAATCTTACGGGAAAGTGATTACCGTGATTAACGCTGCGGACCTGGATATTGCCAATGAGGCATACAAGACCGATCTCGCTGCTTATCCGGGCGAGTATATGCATATCGGAGGCAACCTGCCGGGACGGATCGCGGATATCGGACAAGGAGCCCTGGTGCGGACGGACGGACGGTCGATCCGGCTGGAAGCGGGCCCCGACAGCCAGTCCTCCATTCATCCCGGACCCTTGACGTTGATTGCGGCACCGGAGAGCGGAATATACGGCACGATCACCGTGGAGGGAAGCGCCGAACGATTTCCTTACGGCGTCCGTGAAGGGCGGAATACGTATCTTCCTTTTATGGAGAAAGGCAATCTCAGCGAACTGGCCGCAGCGCACGTTCTGAAACGGTGGCTGCAGGTGGAGACGGCGGGGCGCACGTATGCGGTGATTAAAGACATTACCCCGTTCTCCGATTTCAAGCTGTTGGAGGCTGTCACCGACCGGCTGTACGAGGCGGGGATACCGTTTGCGGGCAGCATACGTCCCGTGATCAGCAATACCGACTACCCGGCTATGAAACGGTATGTCGAAGCGCTCAAGTACGTACAGTCGCGCAACGGCGCTATTCTGATCCAGGCGCCGGTCGTCCTGGACGGCGTCAGCCGGAGCGGGCAACTGCTGCACAGCAGGATGGAGGAGTTCATCGCCGTCCTGGCCGGGTATCAAGTGGCCCCGCTCGGCATAGGCGCCGAGCTGTATTGGTCGTATGACAAGGCTTATGCGGAGGGAGGAATGGGGTTCTTCAGCTCCGCGGTATTGTTCCCGGACGAGAAGCCTCTTCCGATCGAGCCGGCGGATACGTCCAAAGCGTTCGCCTCGGCTTTGTACAGTATGCCGGTCAGCGATCTCCACCGGATGGAGCGGTACAGCGGAGCGATGCCGGCATTCCCGATGGATACGGCCGTCACGATTGCTTTCGTAGAGGACGAGCGTCAGCTCGCGGCAGCCGTTCAGACGCTGATCGATTCGAGAATTCCGTTCGCCGACTACAGGGACGGCCGTCATGAGGTTCGTACGGACGCCCATCGCATCGCTTCGGAAGACGGAGTGATCACGATCGACGGAAACCGGCTGCAGGCGGACTACGCTCCATCCATCGTCAGCGAAGACTACAAATATCAGGAAGAAACCCGCAAAAGCTTTACGCGCATGTTTCAGGTGCAGAACCGGTTTTTTATCGTCGTGATCGGAGCGGCTCTGATCGTATTCGGCGTTTTTCTGGTGGCGGGTCGCCGGTTGTATAAACGAAAATTTATGAAATAAGGAGACTCGCATGACGCTTCCCGACGTCTTGATGGTTATCGCCGTCATCTGTATCTGGTCCTTGCTTCTAGTCAACGTGGTCCTTATTATTGCCGGATATTTGTATTACATCGAGGGCGAGAACAAGCCGGTGCCGGACATCCGGGGCGAGGCTCCGTTCGTGACGATTATGGTGCCGGCGCATAATGAAGGGAAAGTCATAGGCAAAACGGTCGAGTCGCTGCTCGCCCTCGATTATCCGCACGACCGGTACGAGATTATCGTCATTAACGATAATTCGTCCGACCGCAGCGCCGAACTGCTAGCCGGAATCCAGGCCAGGTATCCGGGCCGCAATCTGATCGTGATCAATACCGATTCCGTTACCGGCGGCAAAGGAAAGTCGAACGCGCTGAATATCGGCTTCGCTCAAAGCAAAGGCGAACTGATCGCCATCTACGATGCGGACAATACGCCCGAGAAAACGGCGCTGCGCTATCTCGTCGCCGAGATTACGAACGATTCGTCGCTCGGCGCGGTCATCGGCAAGTTCCGCACCCGCAACCGGGACGTCAACCTGCTGACCCGATTCATTAATATCGAGACGCTTTCGTTCCAGTGGATGGCCCAGGCGGGGCGGTGGAAATTGTTCAAGCTGTGCACCATACCCGGCACCAACTTTATTATGCGGCGGCATATTGTCGAGACGATCGGGGGCTGGGACGTCAAAGCGATCGCCGAGGATACCGAGATCAGCTTCCGGATCTACATGATGGGCTACAAGATCAAATTCCAGCCGCGCGCCGTCACCTGGGAGCAGGAGCCGCAGACCGTTAAAGTCTGGTTCAAGCAGCGCACCCGATGGGCGAAAGGGAATATCTACGTTATCGTCAAATATTGCAAGCTGCTGTTCCATCCTTCGGCCAAAACGATCCGGTTCGACATCCTGTATTACTTATCGATCTACTTCCTGCTGCTGATCTCGCTGGTCACGTCCGACTTGCTGCTGATCCTGCATGCGCTCGGCTACGTATATACGACCATTGCGGGCTTGAGTACCTTCCTGTGGCTGCTCGCCATCGTTTTGTTCGTAGTCGGCATCTACGTCACGCTCACGACCGAAAAAGGTGAAATGAACGTCTCCAACCTGTGGATCATCTTGCTGATGTACGTTTCGTACTGCCAAATGTGGCTCGTGGTCGTCGCTTACGGGATGTATCACTACATCCGGGACGTCGTCGGAGCGCGGGAAGTCAAGTGGTACAAAACCGAAAGGTTCTAATCAAACGCCGGCGATTCCAGGCGGTAGCTTCAAAACTGATAACGGGAGAAGGCCACTATCATGAAAAAAACGATCGCACTCCTCACGCTCCTCTCCTTCTGCCTCCTGTCGGCCGGGCAGGCGGCGTCGGCTGCCCCGGACGCGGACGGGACGCGGCTGCTGCAAACGGTATTTACCGACAACGAGACCAGCCTTACGGGCATGAGGAGCTCCAAACAAAAGCTGTTCCAGATCCCCGACTATTGGAACGTGCAGGAAGTGAATCTGAAACTCGATTACGTCGTCACGCCGCTGGCGAAGGAACTGATATCCAGCGTTACGTTGTGGATTAACGGCAAGCCGTTCCATTCGTTCAGGCCGGGAACCGGGGAGAAGGGCTTGCAGCAGCTGACGATCGCCGTTCCGAAGGAGTGGCTGAAGCAGGGCGACAATACGATCGAGATTCAAGGTTATGTCCGGACGGAGGACCAGCAGGCTTGCTCGATTGTCGAGGCGCCGGACCAATGGCTGCAGCTGCACAACACGTCCAGCATCGACGTACGCTATACGAGCTTGCCTATGGAAGGGACGATCGCCGATTTCGCCAAACGGTTCGCCGGTCCGGACACCGTCTATGCGGGCGGCAGCGTCATCACCGTACCCGACCGCAGCGAGACGGCCGAGCTCGAAGCGGCTGTGCACGTCCTATCCGGATTCGCCAAGCTGAATTCGTGGGACGACAAGGACATTCCGCTGCTTCCTTACAGCGCGGAAGCCTTGAAGGAGAAAGAACTCGTCGTGCTGGTCGGCTTGTACGACCGGCTGCCGGAGGAGATCCGAAGCCTTATCGGCTCCGACGAGATGAGCGGCAAGGCGTGGCTCCGCCTTCTGAATCAGGAGGGCCAGCCGATGCTGGTCGTCACTTCCCAGAATGCGGAGCTGCTGAAGAAAGCGGCCCGGCTGACGGCGAATCCCGAGCTGATGAGCCAGATCGCGGGCGAGGCCAAGGCGGTGGACGAGAGCACGGACGTCTCTACGCCGTCGGTTTCCTTCAGCTCCCGGGTCAGCTTCACCGAGAACGGGGACGAGCTGAAAGGGCCGCACCATCAGGAGCGGTCCTACTACATCAACCTGCCCGCGAACCGCTCGATTGCCGATAGCGGACGGATCAGCCTGGATTACCGCTATTCGCAAAACCTCGACTTCAACCGCTCGCTGGTCACCGTATCGATCAACGATACGCCGATCGGAAGCAAGAAGCTGACGAAAGAAATGGCGAACGGCGACCGCGCGACCTTTGCCATCCCGACCGATCTGAACGTATCCGGCAACTTCGCGGTTACCGTCGGATTTGATCTGGAGATGATCGACGCGGCTTGTACGCAGAACGAAGAGCAGACGCCGTGGGCGTACATCTCCAACGAATCGATGATCGATTTCAAGACGAAGGACCGGACCGAGCTGCTGTTCAACCACTATCCGTATCCGTTCCTTCGCGACGGCGCCTACAATCAAGTGGCGGTCGTGCTTCCTCAGGAGCGCGATGCGTATACGTACCGGACGTTCTCCAATTTGTTCAATCTGCTCGGGCGTTACGCCGTGGCCAATACCGGGGACGTCAAGGTATATCCGGATACGGCCCAGGAGAGCGAGCTGAAGGACCGCAACATTATCGCCATCGGGACGTATCAGGACAATAAATGGATTCGCGACCAGAACAAGAACCTGTACTTTCAGTACGACGACAAAGGGACGGCCATCAAGTCCAACGAGAAAAAAAGCATCGATTCCGAATACGGCGCTCGGATCGGCACGCTGCAGCTTCTTCCTTCTCCGTTCTCCTCCAGTACCGGGATGCTGGTCGTAACGGGAGCCCGCTCGGAAAGCTACTATCTGGCGTCCAAGCTGCTGGCGACGGAGAAAGCGAAGTGGAGCGTGTACGGCGACGGGGTGACGGCCGACAAGGACGGCAACGTAAACGCGTACCGATTCAAAAAGCAAGCCGGAGAAAAAACAGATTCGGTTTTTGCCGATATAGCCAAACGAAGTGATGTGCTGGGCTTCCTGGCCGCGGTAGGACTGGCTGCCTGTCTCGCGCTCGTCTCGCTCGCGCTGCTCATCCGCAAATACCGGAAGAAATGAGGCCGAAGACGATGAATTTGAATCGCAACAGCTTGGTGTCGGACGTCGCTTTCCTGGTTTTTCTGGGGCTTTGCATGATTTGCGTGACGTTTACGGCAGGGAACCCGAATGCGTATTTTCAAAACCTGATCCTGCTGAACCTGACGTTCTTTTTTGCCATCGTCACTTATTTTACGACGGTTACGACAGGGCTTGTCCTTAACGTGATCTTCATCTTCGGCTACGGCGCCTATATGATGTACGAGACCGTATCGAAAGGCGAAACGATCGGGGCCGATACGTATTTCTGGCTGCTGGTCACGCCGCTTCTGACGATCGTAACCTGGTTGTTTACGTCGGGGACCCGGCGGCTGCAAACCGAGAACGCGGAGCTGCAGAAGCAGAAAGCCAGACTGGCCACCCTCGACGAAAATACCGATCTGAAAAACACGATCTCGTTCACCAAAGACGTCACGGTGTTCGCCGGCATCTCGACCCGGTACCAGATTCCGCTTACGCTGCTCGTGCTGAAGGTCAAGTACTGGAAGGAACTGAGGCGTATGATCGGGGAAGACCAGTTGGCCGAGGCGATCATCGACTTGTCCAGAATCAGTCAGGCCAGCATCCGCACGAACGACTCGCTTTATTTGCTCGACCGGGGAGAGGCTACGTGGGGACTGCTGCTTTTTACCGACCAGGAGGGAGCGAAGGTGGTCATGGACCGGATTCGCCACAGTCTGGTGGAGTTTAATTCTAACCAGTTCTCCGCCAAATACAAGGTGGAGCTGGGGCTGAAGATGGGCGCGTTGGAGTATAACGCCCAGACGATCGAGTCTCCGCTCGACTTTATCGCCCAAGCGAAAAGACAGCTGGAGTACGATGTGTAAGCTTGCATCGTCTGCTCTGGCGGAAGCGCGCCGGCCGTGCGCGAAATGAAGAAGCCTGCGCTTCCTACGGGAAGAGCGGGCTTGTTTTATGGCCAGAGAGTATATCGTGGGAGTGGCTCTACATCTGGGTAAACGCCAGCGTCAAAATACGCCAGTAGGCGTCCAACCAGACTCTAACGGACATGGTGGAGGCTATTTCGCTAAAAAACAGTGTTTTAGAATGTAACGGTCACCACAGCGCTTATTTACTCTGGAGCACCTCCAAAAGTGACGCTTCTCACCAAATAGCTGCATCTATGTCCGTTAGAAATCAAAATGATCGAAATGCATCACAATAACGGCCACTGTGTCCGTTAGAGTTTTTGTTTCATGGTTACTGGTGCCAGGAGCAGCGCTATATACCCTGATCTGCTGCGACAGGGAAGCGAGCTTCCGAGGCTGGGACTATTAACAATTTGACGAGTAGTCCGTTGTGAGCGAAGATAGATTCATATGCACACCGAACAGGGATACAAATACTGGTAATTTAAAAACCGATGGATATGGGAGTGGGGAGCAGCAACTTGAAAACATTCAAAAAAGTATATATCGAGATTACGAGCGTATGCAACCTTGCTTGCAGCTTTTGCCCGCAGACGGAGCGGAAGGCCAACTTCATCAAGCCGGAAACGTTCAACCGGATTCTCGACCAGCTCCGCCCGCATACGAAGCACATTTACCTGCATGTCAAAGGCGAGCCGCTGCTGCACCCGAAGCTGGACGAGCTGCTGGACGCGAGCCATGCCAAAGGGTTCAAGGTGAATATTACGTCCAACGGTACGCTTCTGCACAAAGCGGCGCCGAAACTGCTCGGCAAGCCGGCCTTGCGGCAAATGAACTTCTCGCTTCACAGCTTCGACGGGCATGAAGGATCGGAGAACCGGGAGAAGTATCTCGGCACCGTATTTTCGTTCGTCCGCGAAGCGGTGCAGCATGGCGTCATCATCTCGTTCAGGCTGTGGAACCTGACGCAGGACAATGAGATCAACCGGCAGCGCAACCGGAACCGTGAGACGCTGGAGATGCTGGAGAAGGAATTTAGCCTCGACTACCGGATCGAGGAGAAGGTCATACCGGGCGGCGGAATCAAGATCGCTCCGAATATTTATTTGAACCAGGAGTACGAGTTCGAGTGGCCGAGCCTGAGCGCGCCGGAAGACGACGGCAAAGGGTTCTGCCATGCGCTTCGCAGCCAGGCGGCGATCCTGGTCGACGGAACCGTCGTGCCTTGTTGTCTCGACGGGGAAGGCGTCATTAATCTGGGCAACGTGAACGAGACGCCGTTCTCGGACATTGTGGAGAGCGAGCGGGCGAACAATCTGTTTTACGGGTTTTCCCGCAGAGAAGCGGTCGAGGAGCTGTGCCGCAAGTGCGGATACCGGAAAAGGTTCGGCGCCTGAATCCGGCGCGCCGTTTCTGGGACCGGCCCCCGTGCCGCGCCGCATAACGGCGGGCCGGGAGCTGCGGGCGGTGCGAAGCATTCGGCAGTGTCCGGGAAACCGACCGAGAGTTGTCCCGTAAAACCGCTACTCGTTGCGCGTAATCCGTTTGTTTTTTTGCGAGCTGGAATGGGTTATATTGAGATCGAGCTCGATATGCCGGATCGCATCCTCGGTCAGAAGAGGTTCCTCCTGCTGCGACATAGCTTTCCACTGGCGGTAACGATGGCGGTAGAGGGTGTGCTCCAGATTGAACACGTCCGTCTGATGTTTCCGTCCGTTCTCGTACGTTTGCCGGATTTCCCGCTCGATCGCCTCTTTGGCCTGGGCGGTTAACGGTCCGAGTCCGCGCGTCCGGTTATTGATCCGGTTTACGACGTAACCGGCCGCTTTCATGGTAATGTTAAAACGAAGTTGTTCTCCGGCGGAAGCGGGCGTCAGCTTCGTTTTCGGTTCGTCGAAGACGATCTGCGCCGTCGAGTCCGACTTGTTCGGTACCGGAATGGCTGCGCGCACGGTACCGTGCTGGACCCAGCGAAGCCCTTCCAGCTCCTTCAGCGGGATATAACTGCGAAACTTCTCGTTTTTGAGGAAAATCGCGCCGTCGAGCATCAGCTTCGGCTCTTTTTTTTGTTTCTCCTGCCAAACGGTCCGGTTCAGCGCGATCGTCGGGATGCACGACGTGTAGCCCGGTTCGTAGATTTGGCCGATCAGCCGGTGAAGCTGGACCGATTTGATCAGCGACGCCTGCGAATAAGTTCCCTCCGGCTCGTGAAGGATCGTGCTGAGCGGGGATTGCCCGAAAAATCCCGCAGCCGTAAAAATTTCCTTGATAGAATCCCTCGTGCCGAACACCCAAGGCGTCAGCCGAAATTCGTAATACCGGCTAATGCTGTCGGAGATCCCCGTGAAGCCTTGCTTGAACGCCGATTCGCTGATCAGAACAGCGGTCACATGCCCCCAGTAGATCCGTTCCTGAGCCGACCGGTACAGGTCGAAGAATGCCTCCTCGAAAGACTTTCCGATCCCTTCGCCGACCCATATTTTTGCGGCCGGTTTCTGGTTGTCCGTCTTGGCCACCGACTGAAAATCGATAAACTGGATGTAGCCGTAATAGTGGCCGTCCTTGTAGTCGACACCGAGGGCCGACGCATAATTCAGCTTTTCGATATCTTTCACATCGGTGGCGCAGCCGGAGCTGAACGCCAGCGCCACAGCGGCCAAAAGCGAGAATACCGATTTTCGCATCGGCGTCACTCCCCTTTTCGCTTGTTGATCATCGCGGAAGAGAAGCGGGATCTCCGGAACGGATTGATGAGAAACCCGTCCAGCCACTCCTTGAACCGCAAGGAGACGATCGGCTCCAGAAAAGCAAGCCCGAAGGAATCGAGCCGGCACAGGTAGATCAGGATCGTGAACATGCTTAAAAAGAACCCGTATATACCGAGGAAGGAGGACACGATTAAAATAAACACCCGAAGCAGGCTGACGGTGCCCGACAGCGACTGATTGACCAGAGTGAACGTGGCGACCGCCGAGATCGCGATCACGACGAGCAGCGTAGGGGAGGCAAGGCCCGCCCGGATCAGCGAATCGCCGATAATCAGCCCGCCGACGATGCCGATCGTTTGCCCGACCGCCTTGGGCAGCCGGATGCCTGCCTCCCGGAGCAGTTCGAACTGAAACAGCAGCAGCAACGCTTCGAGGAACGTAGGAAGCGGGATACCCTCGCGCGAGATAACGACAGTCGACAGCAGCGCAAACGGAATCTGGTCCAGATTTACCGTTGCGATGGCGATCCAGAAGCCCGGCAGGAAAATGCTGAGAAGCAGGCCGAGAATCCGCAAAGCCCGCTGAAACATGACGTAATGATAAGGAAAGTGAACGTCCTCGGGCGTTTTCAGCAGCTCAAGGAAATTGCTCGGCCCGATCAGCACCATTGGCGACCCGTCTACCACGATCGCAAGCCGTCCGCGCAGCAGTGTTTCGTTGACGAAGTCGGGACGACCGATATAATCGATCAGCGGAAACAGCGAGAACGTCCGGTCAGATAGCCATTTTTCAAGCTGCCCGCTGCTTATGATGCTTTCCGTCCGGAACGAGGACAGTCGCCGGCGTGCCTCCGCGACCATGTCCGGATTCGCTTTATGGCTCAAATAAAGCAAAACAACGCAAGTTTTGCTCAAGTTTCCGATAAAAAACTGCTCGCTGAACAGCAAGCCCGTCTGCATCCGTTTGCGGATAAGCGAGATGTTCGTAAACAAATCTTCCGTAAACGCGTCCTTCGGGCCTTTGATCGAAATTTCCGTATTGGATTCCTGCAGCGAACGCTGAGGAACGTCGGAAATATCGGCCGTCCAGAAAAAAGCGTCCCCTTCCCGATAAATAATCAGGCTGCCGGTAAACAGCTCGGTGAGCATGTCATCTATCGTATGCTTGATCTCGAACAGCGGCAGCTCGTCCGAATATTCCAAATGCGTGCTTTGGCTGGAGGACGGCAGATGGGCGACGAACCGGCACATTTTCGCCAAATATTTGTTCAGCTGGAACTTGTCGATCATTCCGTCGCAATAAACGGCCGTCAGCTTCTCATTGCTATCGAACTGCTCGCTGGCCGGAAAGCGAAGATCCGCATAGCGGGCGAACGCATCTTTTAATTGAGCAATCGTCAAGCCTCCGTCCCGCAGGACGGCGTCCAAATCGGCATAAAGTGCGATTTCTTCGGGAATCGGCTTCATGAACGGTTCATCCTCCTTTCTTTCGGTGGCATAAAAACGGCGGCAAGCAGCACGGCCGTCAGCGCCAGGCCGAACCAAAGCGAGCCGGTGTAAAAGTACGTGTGAATCAGCTCTTGCATCCGGATATCGCTCACACTCAGCAGGGACGGCAAGGACATGAGGATCGTGCAGAGAAGGGCAATCGCCATGCGGAATTTCGGGAACCGGCCTCCGAGCAGTGCAGCCAGCAAATGAATAACGAGCGCCGTTCTTGTCATGCTTCCAGCCATCAATTGGAACGCTGCCAAAAAATCGACATGGGAGATTTGTTTGCCGATCATGACCAGTCTCCATTGCTCAAAAGCGGGAAAGCGCATGTTTCCGGCCTGGGAAGGACCGAAGGCGGCGGTAGCTCCTACAGTCGGACCCATAATCAAGCCGACCAATAGGGTCAGAAGCACGAAAACGGTGCCGTAGTTTAACGGCTTGTCCGCTTTGTGCTGAAGCAGCAGCAGGACGAGCAGGTCCATACTCCCGCCAAACACCAAAGCTCCGCCCCGAATACTGGAGTCTATCCCTTCGGTAAAGGCGGGAAACAGCATGCCGTAGTCTTTGTTGCCCATCGTCATGATCGACACGCCTATCCCCAGCATCCATACGATGGGAAGCAGCATGGCGGATAAGTATACGAGCGTTTTCAGTCCCGACCGGGCCGCACCGAAACAAAGACCTATAAAAGTGGCGATAATAAAAATATTAGGCGTCCGGGGAAGGAAGAAGATGCTTATGTTTTTGACCGTATCGAATATAATCATCGTTCCCGCGACCAGCAAATAAATGGCGAAAACGCCGACAACGATCCAGCATCCGATCGCCCCGATCCGGCTTTCCAGCCAGCGGTCGAACGGCGAACTCCGCATCGACTTCAGGATTACATACAGGAGCAGGCTCCAGACGACCAGCACTGCATAAGCCATCCCGATACTGATCCAGGCATCGCGTCCAGCGGCTTGGAGGAGATGCGGAATAATCAGCACATGGTTCGATATTCCAAGTGACAGCAGCAGCAAAAAAACAAGTTGCAGTCTCGAAAAGGAACTCTCCACTCCCATGCCTCCAAGTTTCAGTGTTATACATTAAATGGTAGGGTCCCCTTTATGGAGTCAATTATGCAGGAGTTCCCGCGCGACATACTTCGTCAGAAGCGGGACAGGAAGCCGCGAATTGCGGGGCCAAACGGGATTGGCCGCCCGGAGCGGGCAGGAAAGACGTCAGAGGTTTAGGCAAAGATTGGACCGGAGATGTGAGTGCAATCACACGCGGGCTCTGCAGGATAGGATATAATAAGAATTGTTGATAACTATTATCAATTAACAGCAATAAAATCGCAAAGGAGCGATCATGATGGAGACGATAAAGCTCGAAAGTCACCTGGGGTCCGTCCCTAAACATATCGGCAAATTGGCGGAGTTTGGGAAGGCGGTGGTTATGCAGCTGCAATTGCGGGCGGGAGAGACGATCCCGGAACATCGGACGGAGGCTGACGTGCTGATCGTCGTCCAGTCGGGCCAAGCCGTTTTCGTCTTTCAGGACCGTCAGGTGACGCTTGATCCGCGTACGCTGCTGCATATCCTGCCCGGGGAAGCACACAGTGTGCATGCGGCGGACGGGGATGCGGAACTGCTCGTTATCAAGGTTGCACGCTCGTAAGAAAATTTCCTGCCCGAGACAACCAAAAACCTCCAGTCCGCTGCCTTCCGCAGTGATGGAGGTTTTTTGTCGTTACGCGATGCAGTCCCGGACGGGCCGGATCAAGCATGCCTGCTACCCGGTCGGTTCGTATAGACCTGCGCTTATTGTCCGGTCAGTCCCAGTCCCTCGGCCACGCGGCGGCCGTATTCCGGGTCGGCTTTTGTAAAGTGGGCGATCTGGCGAAGCTTGATCTCTTCTCTCTCGACCGGCTTCATCGCGGCTACGATGTTGGCTACGAGGCGCGTGCGTTCTTCTTCGCTCATCAGGCGGTACAGGTCGCCCGGCTGCGTGTAGTGATCGTTGTGATCGTAGGCGACGCTGTCGGCCTGACCGGATACGGCATAGGCCGCTGGTTTATGCTCCGGCGACTCGGTCGGTCCGCCGTAGCTGTTCGGCTCGTAGTAGACGGAGCCGCCGCCGTTGTTGTCGGAGCGCATCTGGCCGTCGCGCTGGTAATGGTTCACTTCCGATTTCGGACGGTTGATCGGCAGCGTATTGTGATTGGCGCCGACCCGGTACCGGTGCGCGTCGGAATAAGCGAACAGACGTCCTTGCAGCATTTTGTCCGGCGAAGCCTCGATGCCGGGTACGAACGAGCCGGGGGAGAACGTCGCCTGCTCGACTTCCGCGAAATAGTTGTCCGGATTGCGGTCCAGCACCATCCGGCCTACTTCAATGAGCGGGTAATCTTTCTGCGACCATACCTTCGTCACGTCGAACGGATCGAACCGGTACGTATCGGCATCCTCCAGCGGCATAATTTGCACGCACAGCTTCCAGGAAGGGAAGTCCCCTTGATCGATCGCATTGAACAAATCTTCCGTATGGTAGTCCGGATTTTCGCCTGCCAGCTTGGCGGCAAGGCCGACATCCAGATTTTGAATGCCCTGCTCGGTTTTGAAATGATATTTTACCCAAACGGCTTTGCCTTCAGCATTCACCCACTTGAACGTATGGCTTCCGAAGCCGTGCATATGTCTCAGCGTAGCCGGGATGCCGCGGTCGGACATCAGAATCGTAACCTGGTGCAGCGACTCGGGAGAGAGCGACCAGAAATCCCATACCGCGTTCGGGTTTTTCAGGTGAGTTTGCGGGTGGCGCTTCTGCGTATGGATAAAGTCCGGGAATTTGATCGCATCCCGGATGAAAAAGACCGGAGTATTATTGCCGACGAGGTCATAGTTGCCCTCATCCGTATAAAATTTTACAGCGAATCCGCGCGGGTCGCGGACCGTATCGGCCGAGCCGAGCTCGCCGGCGACCGTAGAGAAGCGAATAAACATAGGAGTGCGTTTTCCGACCTCGGACAAAAAGTCGGCTTTCGTATAAGCGGATAAATCGTTCGTCACTTCGAAATAGCCATGCGCCCCGGCGCCTTTGGCATGCACGACGCGCTCCGGGACGCGTTCCCGGTTGAAATGCGCCAGCTTCTCCAGCAAGTGGACGTCCTGAATCAGAGTCGGGCCGCGCGAACCGGCGGTCATGGAGTTCTGGTTGTCCCCTACGGGAGCGCCCCAGCTTGTCGTCAGCTTGTTTTTATTCGTGGTCATCGTCTATTCACCCCTAATGTGGTATTGACTATTACTATAAATACTCCCGTTTTTAAAATCAATGACTTTTTGAAATAAATATTTTATTAAAATAATTTTAATTAACGGCGACGCGGTTTTCGTTTTATTTGGTAAATAATTGATGACGTGAATCGGCGCTGCAAAGCCGTCCGGGAGCTTCGGACCGAAAGCGCTGCAGACCGCCTATTTGATCCCAAGCAGGTTCTGGATTTATAATGGAGAGAATCTTTCCAATCGGGGTGAACCGGATGCTGAGCCGTATCGTTCGAGGTAGATAAAGTCCGGGCTGGATTTAAAACGCGTACCAGCCGCCAAGGGGGAAGTCCGCCCTTTTGGAGGTCTAGCGTCCGGACCGGATCGGCAAAACCTCAGAACTAGCGGAACGTTCAAGCAGGATCATCACACGGGAAGGTGGAAACGATATGAAAGAGACCGATTACAAACGTTTGTACGACCAGGTTGGTGCGATAAACGGATGGGATTTCAGCAAGGTGAAGTGCCTGTCCGAAGGAGTCGCATGGGATTACGGAAGCGAAGTGACCCGGGTGTGCACCGGCACGGAGGCGCTGCTGGATATCGGTACAGGCGGCGGAGAACAGCTGTTGAAGATCGCCGGATTCGTCCTGCAGGCGGTAGGCATCGACAACTCTGCGGCGATGATCGAGACGGCCCGCAGCAACGGGCGGAAGGCGAATCAGCCGGACGTCGCGTTTCTCGAGATGGATGCGGAGGCGCTTGATTTTCCCGACCGTTCCTTCCAGATCGTCATATGCCGGCAAGCCCCTTTCGAAGCGAAGGAAGTGGCGAGGGTATTGGCGGACGATGGTGTCTTCATCACCCAGCAAGTGGGCGGGAGAGATAAAATCAATCTGATCGAAGCGTTCGGAAGAGGGCAGTCGTCCGGCGCGTCTATCGATTGTTTGCAGGATCAATATATAACGGAGTTAAACGATGCGGGCTTTACCGACATCCGGTCGTCCAGCTACGATGCAACGGAGTATTATCGGTCGGCGGAAGATTTGATCTTCCTGCTCAAGCATGCGCCGATTATCCCGGACTTCGGACAGGCGGAAAGCGACTTTGAAGTGCTTCGGCAGTTTATAGAGGATAACCGGACGGAGCAGGGGATACGAACGAATGCGCACCGGTTCCTGATCGTCGCAAGGAAGTAGAGAACGAGAAGCCGATCCCCTCCTCCCGGCGGAGAGAGGGGATTGGACTATACATACGGATACGAAGGAGTTTCCCCATGATCAGATTCGGCATTATCGGTACCAATTGGATTACGGAGTCGTTTTTGCAGGCGGCGCGGCAAGTGGAGCATTTCAGGTTGACTGCGGTTTATTCGCGGACGGAGGAGAAGGCGAAGGAATTTGCCGTGAAGCATGGCGCCGCATTTACGTATACGGATGTAGAGGAGATGGCCGCAAGCGGCGAGATCGACGCGGTTTATATTGCGAGCCCCAACTCGTTTCACGCCGGACAAGCCGTCCGCTGCATGAACCGGGGCATCCATGTGTTGTGCGAGAAGCCGTTCGCTTCGAACAGGGCGGAGCTGCAGGAGATGATCGACGCGGCCCGCCGCAACGGCGTCGTCCTGATGGAGGCGTTGAAATCGACGCTGATGCCGAATTTCCAGGCGATTCAGGACAACCTGCCCAAGCTGGGCCGAGTGCGCCGGTTTTTCTCGAGCTACTGCCAATACTCCTCGCGTTACGATGCGTATAAGCAGGGGACGGTGCTGAACGCGTTTAACCCGGCCTTCTCCAATGGAGGCTTGATGGATCTGGGCATCTACTGCCTGTACCCGCTCGTCGTCCTGTTCGGCAAGCCGGAGCGGATTCAGGCGAACGGCCTGCTGCTGGAATCCGGCATTGACGGGGAAGGGAGCCTGCTGCTTGGTTATCCCGAGATGGATGCCGTCATTCAATATTCCAAAATTACCGACTCCGCCCTGCCTTCGGAAATTCAGGGAGAATCGGGCAACATGCTCATCAGCAAGATCAGCCAGCCCGAGAAGGTGGAGATCCGCTATCGGGGCGGAGCTTCGGAGGACGTCACCCGTGAGCAGGCGGACCACTCGATGATGTATGAGGTGGAACATTTTATCGGCTTGATTCGGAACGGGGACAAGGAATCGCCGGTTAATTCGCTGACCCGCTCGTTGTGGACGATGGAGATTATGGACGAGGCGAGACGGCAGATGGGGCTCGTTTATCCGGCGGATCGGCGTTCTTAATGAGCCACCTGCCGAACGGGGACAGGCGCTTCCTATACCGCTGTTGAGGCGGTGCCGGAAGCGTCTTTTTTATGGAAAGCAGATGGGTTCAGCGAATCCGAATCGTTTTGCGGCAAGAAAAGCTGCTACTTCTGCAGAGACAATCGCAGGGGGGCTTGGATGAGACGCTCTTCGTAGGGGGAAGAAGGTTCGCTCCCTGACGGATGTTCCGTAGAGCTGTGGACCCGTGGAGCCCAAGAACCCAAGAACCCAAGAACCCAAGAACCCAAGAACCCAATCCCCTGCTCCAGCCTTCGGGTCCCTCGAGCCCACGCTTTAAGAGCGATTTGTACCACTTATTTTGTCTGTAATCGGGTCTTGGCTGGAAATAGAAGCGGTTTGCAGCTCTTAATTCCCCGTGATCGTCCCAGTTCCCACCAGAACCGCAGAAATAAGGGGTGCAAATCGCTTCTATCCCGCAAAATCCGGACAAAAGCTGTCGATTAAGAGCTGCAAACCACTCTTATTTTCATTCCACCGCAAAGCCCCGCGGTTTTTTCACAGTAAATCCCCGCATTCCACGTGAATCGCCGCATTTCATTCCACCGCCAAGCACTGCCAACCTACTCCACGGTCGCCGCCCTATCCTCCAAACTCGCCGTCGTACTGCCGATCTTCAGCTCCCCTTGGATACGAATATGCTCATAAGGCAGCGAAGGATTGGCGATCCGCCAAAGCATCCGGTCGGCGGCCCGGTAACCGGTCTCGCGAATGGCCAGCAGAGGCATCGTGAAGGGCGGCAGCGAATCCGGCTGCTGATTCAGCAGGCCGATGATCGACAGATCCTCGGGAATGCGCAATCCCAGCTGCTCGGAGCAGAGACGGTACACTTCAGGAACTTCACCTTCGATTCCGCATAAAATGGCGGTCGGGGCATACCGGGCAAGCTTCTCGGACAGCTCTCCCTTCCACAAAGCCTGGCTTGTCCGCACGCGGATCGAATGGGCGTCCGGATCGACACGGGCGCCGAATTCGTTCATGGCGTGAAGAAACGCTTGCCAGCGCAAAATATATCCCCTTTGCTGAGTCGTATCTCCCACATACATAATGTTAGTATGGCCGATCGAACGCAAATAGGCGACAGCCTGATAGGTTGCTTCGTAGATGTCCCAGATGACGCTGTCCACCCGGGTTCCGAGAGGGGGGAAGTTGAGCAGTATTTTCGGAACCGGCAGGCGGAGCAGCTTCGGCTCCCACTCCCTCGGCATGATGCTGGGAGCGATGAACAAGCCGTCGGTATAGGCGAGACCGCGCTGATCCAACCAGCCGTCCATCTCTTTTTCCTTGACGGAGGAAGGCAGCAGCAGCACCTCGATATGATGGCCGAACGAAGCGAAGCGCTCGTAAAGCCCTTCCAGCAGCAGCTTGTAGTAGCTGACGGATTGCGTCGTTTGTACGAGGAAAAATCGTTTCCTCTCGAGCGGATACGGGAGGATATGTTCGGCTTTCAAGCTGCGAATCTGCTCTTTGGTAAAATAGCCGAGCCGTTCCGCCGTCTGAACGATCAGGTGACGGGTCTGCTCGGACATGCCTGGTCTTCCCTTCAATGCTTTGGAGACGGTGTTGACGGTCAGTCCGAGCTCATTGGCAATCGTGCGAAGCGTAACCGACTTAATAATAGGCATGGAAGCACCTCGTCAACGGAAAATGGTATACCCTCATCGTAACATCGAACAGACCCGAAAGAAAGGGCTTACAGCAATTCGCGAAACCGCTCCGTAACCGCCTTTTTGCTCCCACTAAAATGGAACTGGAAGCGCTCCGGAAGACGCTTATAATGAGTATCAGATGAATGATCAACCGTGTCTCCGCACCATATAGGAAGCAGAGGAGGGGCAAGGCATGACGATAAAATGGGGAAAACCCGCCGTGTGCTTGTTAGTATCGGCCACTATTGTAAGCGGTTGCGGAGGAAGTGGAGACGGAGGAAAGGGAGAACTAGGAGGACAGGTACAGCCAAACGGTGGGGAAGCGCTTAAGCCGGTGACGCTGACCTTGTACAATGCGCAGCCCGGGGCGGTAGATTTTGAGAAGATGGGCATTCTGGAAGCGGTAAAGAAGAAGTTCCCTCACATTACGCTTCAATTGTTCAAAAGAGAGAAAGGCATGGAATACACGGACTGGATCACCGCCCAAACCGCAGTCGACATCATTTACGACTCGACGGCCTTTACGGTCAGCTCGATCAAGCAGAACGGTCTGCACGTCGACCTGCAGGAGCAGATCAAGCTGCATAACTTCAAGCTGGATACGTTCGAGCCGAACGTGCTGGCTCACGCCATGTCGACCAACAGCGAAGGGAAGCTGTACGGACTTCCGTTTACGATGAACCGGTATGGACTCTTCTACAACAAAAACTTGTTCGACCGTTTCGGGGCGGCTTATCCGAAGGACGGGTTGACCTGGGACGAAGTGTATGATTTGGCGAAAAGGCTGACACGGACCGACGCCGGCACGACCTACTACGGATTTACCGCCGTGCCGAACAATATCATGCTGAATAATCAGCTGTCGCTTAGCCCGCTGGACCCGAAGGAAGACAAGGCGGCGATGAATACGGACGGCTGGAAGCTGCTGCTGAACAATTTGCGCCGGTTCGGCGAAATCCCGAACAACAAATTCGTACCCGTCACCGAATCGGTCAAAGGCACGGTGGCGATGGTGCTCGATTCGGGAGCGATCAGCCAAGCGGGCCCCGATCTCGATTGGGATGTGGCGTCGGTGCCGGAGCTGCCGCAAAAGCCGAAGACCGGGTTCAAGCCGGCCACGCTCTCCTTGTTCCTGTCGTCGACGTCGCAGCATAAGGATGAGGCGTTTCGGGTGATGGCTTTTCTGGTGTCGTCGGAATTTCAGGCCAAGCTGACGAGGCAGGCGGTCGGAACGCCGCTCGCCGATCCGGAGGTCCGCAAAGCGTTCGGCCAAGATTTGCCGCAATGGAAAGGCAAAAACGTTCAGGCGCTTTACTACTATCCCGATGCGCCGGCATTCCCGCCGCGGGCCGAACAGTTGACGAACGTGGGCGTCAATTTCACCAAGCTGTTGGAAAGTCCCGACGATACGAACACGATCTTGCGAAACTTCGACGAAGAGATCAATAAAGCGATTCAGGCCGAAAAGGCGAAGTTGCAGGCTAAATAGGGAAGTGGAGCGGTTAACCGGTTGGCCTGGGACGCACGGACGGCAGTTGTTTGCAGGAAGAGACAGAGATTCAGTCCGGCTGTACGTGTGAGTACATGAAGGAGGGATTTGGATGTCTAATGAAAAGATGGGACAGCGCGCGGAAATGAGCAAGGTGCAAGACCGGCCGGAGGAACCGGGTGTCCAGGTAAGCCGCAGAAAGCTGCTGACGGCGATCGGGATGGCGGGAGCGGCGATAGCCGCGGGCAGTATGCTTCCTGGACCCTCGACGGCATTCGGCAAGGGCGAACAGTCGGTCGGCGGTTCCGTCTATGACGGGCCGGACGGCAGAAGCATATGGCCCGAGCTTAGAACGGCGGGTTTGGTCGTTACGGCTACGGTTGCCGAGCTTCGGGCCCATACTCGTCCCGATTCGAGACTGCTCTATTTTGTACGGGATGAAGGGCAAGAGGGACATTTCGCCTACGACCCGGCGGACACGACTTCGGCAGACAATACGGGGACGATACTCGCAGCCGCATCCGGTGCCCGGTTCAAGCGATTGATGGCTGACGATTCCGTCGATGTCCGGTGGTTCGGGGCGAAGGGAGACGGAACGACAGACGATACGGCGGCGATTCGCGGCGCGATCGGCTATGTGTCCGCCGCTTTTCCGCAAGGGGGCATACTCTACTTCCCGAATGGAAAATACAGAGTGACAGAGGGGTTCTCGCTTACGGGACAGAAAGTCAGCTTTCTTGGAGTCAAAGCGGAGATTTTCCTGGACAACACGTCCGACACCGTAACGGTGCTTTCGTTTCTGGGCTGCTCCGACTTTTTCGTGGAAAGTCTGAAAATATCCAGCTCGAAAACATCGAAGCTGCATTCCAAGCAAGCCTTCGGGATCTATATCAAAGATTCGGGCAAATTCAGACTGTCGAAGCTGGACATCTCTTACCGGACCGATGCGATTCATATCCATTTTTGCGACAACTTCACGTTGGAGGGCAACGACGTTTACTTCCTGGGCGAAGAAGGGATCAGGATCGGCGGAAGCCGGAACTGGCGGGTCTCGAACAACAGAATCCACCATCATAACGGCGACGGTATCCTGCTGAAGCATGCCGGCAACCCGGAAGGCATGTATAACGGGGAAATTATAGGCAACTTCCTGTACGACGGGGTAAATACGTTCGGACTTACCTCTACGATTGGCGGCGGCGTCACTTCGAATGAGGAAGTGTCGGGAACGGCCGAGCGCAACATCCACAATCTGGTCATTAGCGGCAATACGTTCAAAAATTTGCGTTACGGGATCGGCCTCTCTAGCGTGACGAACTTTACGATATCCGGCAATACGATCCAACATGTCAAAATGGCCGGGATTCGTATGGACAACTCCTCGGTTAACAATCCTTCGCGCAACCCGGGCGGCGAAAGCTCGATCACGGGCAATACGGTCGAGGACGTAACAGCGGGCGAGGGCGAACAACAGCTACGATTGCCCCAATACCGGGGAAAAGATAGCTTACGAACCGGCCGTGACGCCGAAAGGCAAAGGGAAACTAAGCGGCGACTTTACGCTCGGCAGCTCCGTTCAGCGTTACGATACCGCCGTTCCCGCAGCCGGCGCCTATTCGCCGATGTCCGTTATATGGAATAAAGATGTAGGAAGAGGCAAGCCGCTCGGTTACGTCTGCATCGAGGGAGGCGAACCGGGGACGTGGGCTCCGTTCGGCTATATCGGTGCAGTTAAGAACGGAACGGCCTCTATAAATGCGAACACCGATTCTGTCTACATTGAGCACAATCTGGGAGTCGTCCCATCCTACATTTCTCCAACCCCTCTCGGTAATACGGGACATATCTGGGTAACGGACATGACGGCTACGCATTTTACGGTGCGCTGCTCCCAGATTCCGACGGCGGATACCGCCCTTTTATGGGAGGCGAAAGCGTAGCCTCGGCAGTTTGTTAGGCTCTGTCGGCTTCGGCTCGCCGGCTGGAAGCCGTATAAGGGTTGCCTCTAAAGTCTGCATAAGACTTAGGGGCAACCCTTTTGGTATCACGCGGGGGCGGTCGTCAAGCAGGGCTCGGGCGGCAGGGATGTTGAGCGTGAGCGGTCCCGATGGCAGAGCCGTCCCGGTTGCACGAGTTTGGGACCGAAGTACGGTTCAGGCTGCGCTTAGACGACGTCTCCCCGCACAAGCGCATCCTTTATTCTTTGTCTGCGGATGCGGCCGGAGCAGAGGGAACTGCCGGAATTGCTTGCAGCGTAGTCACGTTCGCCTTCGCCTCTTGCAGCTCCGTAATTCTCTGCTTGTACAACTCCAACTGAGTAGCTAACGCCTGCTTGATGGCTTGTCCGTCATCGGATTGGACGGCTTCTTCAAGCTGCTTCCAGCCTTCGGCGAAAGCGCTGGCGCCGATGGTCGAGTCCACGACGCCTGCAGACGCGATCGAGAAGCTGACCGTATCGGCAGCGATTGCTTCGGCGCTTGGATCAGTGATTGTATCACCGGCTTCGGCGGAAACCTTGAGGGCCGGAACGGCAGTTACCGAGATGGTAACGGCTGCCTCGTTCAAGCCTCCGGCTTCTGCTTCGTCCCCGTTGGAATCCGCAGTTGCCGGCTCTATGGCGAAGGTATCGTCATTAACCCGCTTCACCATCGTAACCGTTTTGAAAAATTCGTTTCCGTCAAGCGGCTTCATCTCCTCAAACTTCACGTCGGCTTTCACGGCGAACTGGCCTTCGACCGCCACAGCCTCGCTAAGCGGCACCGTTTGAATGTTCAGCGGCTGGCCGTCGGCACTTTTCGCCCAGAACAACATTTTCGGGGTGAGCGACGTATACGCGTCCAGCGTCTGTTTCCAGTCTTCGACCGTTTCCGGCGCATACGTTTCGGCCAGCTTGAGCGGGTCCAGCAGCTTTTTGGCAATGACCGTTTCGGTCATTTGCACCGGCTTGGCGTTCGTTTGATCGGCAGTTTCGGCCATGGCGGCCGGGGCTCCCACGGCAGACAACAGCAAGGTGGACAAAGCGGCGGTTTTCAACATTTGTTTGTAGTTCATCGGTACAGCACTCCTTTAAGGTTGATGGGTGGTTACAGGCTTCAGTGTACCGGCCGTCTGTGGCAAATCGTCCGAGAAATTGTGGAAAAACGATGGCAGAACGCTACTGCGGCTGCGGTTTTGCTACAATATTAATACGAAAGGAACTGCAGGAGGCTGGATGGATGAACAACTACTTAATCGCAATCGTAGACGACGATCCTCATATACGCGAACTGGTGGAAGCCTACTTGAAAAAGGAGCAGTACCGCACGGCCGCGCTCGCCTCCGCCGAGGAAGCCTGGGAGCAGTGGAAGACGGCTCCCCCGGATATGTGGGTGCTCGATATTATGCTGCCCGGCATGGACGGTTACGAGTTTTGCAGGCGAATCCGCCGGGAGGCGGAGGTGCCGATCATTATGATTTCGGCCCGGGATACCGACGTTGACAAAATATTAGGTTTGGAGCTGGGGAGCGACGATTATATGGTCAAGCCGTTCAGCCCACGCGAGCTGGTCGCCCGGATCAAGAGGCAGCTGCAGCGCACGCATAAGCTGAAAACTCCGGAAGACATGAAGCAGGGCGAGGCGCTGGTGCTTCAGCTCGGAGCCGGCCAGCTGCAGCTCGTGCAGGAAGAGCGGCGGGCGTTCTGGTGCGGGGACGAGGTCGACGTGACGTTTAAGGAATTCGCGCTGCTTCAAGCGTTCGCAGAACGTCCGAACCGCGCCTTCGCCAGGGACGAGCTGCTCACCCTGGTGTGGGGGGACGACTATTTCGGCAGCGACCGGGCCGTCGATCATCTGGTGAAGCGGCTTCGCAAAAAAATCGAGCAGCTTCCCGTGGAAGCGGTATGGGGACACGGCTACCGGCTGCGCATGGAAGCGGAGGTGGCGGGGGAATGAAGCTGCTGCACCAGATTAATTTGGCGTTCGGCTTGATGCTTGTGTTGGTGCTGAGCGTGACGGCCGTTATTTTCCACTATGTGTTAATGGATCACTTTATCGAGGTTCAGAAAAAAGATATGACGGCGATCGAACGGTCGATCACGTCTACGATTGCGATCAGCGATCTGACCTTCGTCGAGTCAGGCGGGGACAATGCCGTCGCCTCCATGGCCGCTACCATTACGGCTGCGCCGGTTACGGGTGTCGGGGCGGTCATCACGGATTCCACCGAAAACGTAGTGTTCAGCACGGTGGACGCGGTTCCGGTCTGGACTTCTACGTTCGGCACGGCTGCGGCGGCGGCCGCCCCCGGAGTGGTGAGTATCCAGAAACTGCGGGAAGCCGAGGATATCCAGTACCTGGTTTCCAAAAGCTCAATTCCGCAAGGGACGCTTACGCTTTTTACGCCGATGAGTAAAATAAAAGAGATCGAGCTGTCGCTGCTGGGCCGGCTGCTGATCGTGTTGTTCGTCGGCGCAGGGCTTGTGTTTTTGCTGAGCCTCTTCATTACAAGGAGACTGATTCGTCCGCTGCTGCAATTGCAGGGCGAGCTTCAGAAGGTGGAGAACCGCAGGTTCTCGGAAGTCCGGCTCATTCAGGCCGGAGGAGAGATCGGCGATGTTGCGCAGACGGTATACAACCTGGCCGGGGAACTGGAGAAATATAACCGCATTCAGAAGCAGTTTATTCAAAATGCGTCCCATGAACTGAAGACGCCGCTCATGTCGATCGCCGGTTATGCGGAAGGAATCCGCGACGGCGTATTCGAAGGCGAGCAAGCCGGGAAAGGGCTGAACGTCATCATCAGCGAGAGCGCCAGACTGCGGAACATCGTGACGGAGATGACGCTGCTTGCCAAGCTCGACGGCGAGGAGAACAGCTTCCGGTTCGGCACCGTTGCGATCCCCGAGCTGATCGAGGAGACGGTGGAGCGGCTGAATCCGATACTGGTGCAAAACGGGATCACGATTGAGACGGAGCTGGACGCAAACGACAAAGAGCGGCTGGCGGTTCGGGCCGACCGGGACAAGCTGCTGCAAGCTTTGATCAACGTCGTGGGCAACGCGGCCCGGTATGCGAGCCAACGAATCCGGATTCAGGTGCGGATTCAGCATAAACAGATCATCATCGCCGTCGTCGACGACGGGCGGGGGATACCGGACAAGCTGCTCCCGCACCTGTTCCACCGGTTCGTGAAAGGAAAGGACGGGGAAACCGGGCTCGGGCTGGCGATATCCCGGGCGATCGTCGAGCGTTGCGGCGGCCGGATCGCGGCGAGGAACATTCCGGAGGGAGGGGCCGAGATGACGATGCGTTTCCCCGGAATGGAGACCGTGGCGACCGCGTGAGCGCCAGCGGCTGGTCGGCCGGCCGCGCTCCCGGCGCCAACGTGCCGGGCCGTGAGCGTGCGGTGTGCGCTTCCGCGGCCGGTTTGAAGTCGGGCCGTTTCGTCCATACTGGCCGATGAAGCGGCTTGGGCGACCGAAGCATGCGGGTACCGGTAGCAGGGCGGGGCCTTGAGCTGCGGCAGATGGTAAGGCGCAGCGGGTTGGCCTGCAGCCGGGAGGCGTCCCCGGCGGGCCGTATTTCAGCGGATTCAGCGGATCTTTTATACGCGATCGTGGCGGTTACCGCTCCTCACCGCTCCTGCCGCCCGCAAAATCGCGGGGGGGGAACGCCGGGTCTTGCGTTCTGGCGGCCGATTGGCGAGGTTAAGTTTTGCTTGACGTGCCGCTCCGCCTCGTGCATACTTTTTTCAGTTACTACAGATCGGTGGAGAGCGCATACATGAATCGCCATTCGTTGTACATGGAGTTTAGCCGGGAGGAGTGGTCGGCGATCCGGGACCATACGCCGCTTCCGCTCACGAAGGAAGAATTCGAGAAGCTGAAAGGGTTGAACGACCAGATTCCGTTCCAGGAAGCGGAGCAAATCTACCATCCCATTACCCGGTTGATTAATTTGTACGTGGCTGCCTCGCAGCAGTTGTACAAGTCGGCCGCTTATTTTACAGGCAGCCAGGAAGCGAAGTCGCCATACATTATCGGGATCGCCGGAAGCGTCGCAGTCGGAAAAAGCACGGCGGCTCGTCTGCTCCAGCTGCTGCTGTCCCGGTGGACGAATCATCGCAATGTGGACCTGATTACAACGGACGGCTTTTTGCACCCGAACCGGGTGTTGCAGGAACGCGGGCTGATGAAGAAAAAAGGGTTTCCCGAGAGCTACGATATTAAGCGGCTGCTGCAATTTTTGACCGAAGTGAAGGGCGGCAAGCCGGAGGTGACGGCCCCGGTTTACTCCCATCTTGTATACGATATCGTGCCGGATCGGGCGCAGGTCGTCCGCGCTCCGGACATTCTCATCGTGGAAGGCATTAACGTGCTTCAGGTGAACAAGGAGTCGCAAGTGTTCGTCAGCGACTTTTTCGATTTCTCGATCTATCTCGATGCGGAAGAGAGCGACATCAAGCGGTGGTACATCGAGCGGTTCCGGATGCTGCGGGATTCGGCGTTCCGCAATCCCGACTCGTACTTTCACCGGTACTCCACCTTAACGGAGGAAGAGTCGGTCCAGACCGCTACGCAGATTTGGGAAGAGATTAACGCCGTTAACCTCCGCCAAAATATATCCCCGACCAAAGGGCGGGCCCAACTGCTGCTGCAGAAGGGCTCGAATCACGAAATTCGCAAAGTGCTGCTCCGTAAGTAGGGGCAGCGCTTTGTTTTGTTGCAGGGTGGCGCGGGGAGGATGGGGGCCGCCAGCGTGTGCGGGTGATCTAACCGATGGAAGTGCCTTGCTGCGGGAAGTGTTGCCGGATAAGGGTGGTTTGCACCTCTGCGCGCCTAGCCAAGCTAGGCACAACTAGCTGATGAAAGTTCAGCCGGGGTAGGGGCCAAGCCGCCCCGTAGCTAGCAGGCAGACGCAG
>NZ_JACXJA010000055.1 GCF_014705615.1 Paenibacillus oceani | reverse complement strand
GTACTGACTTGTGTCGATAACTCGACTTGTTTTGATCTCTTGCGAGATCATCACTTGCACGCTCGTTGTTCAGTTTTCAAGGAGCAAATCCCTTACTTGGAATCATCGTAATGCAACTCTTTTTTCATCGAGTAACTTTTTGCGACGACCCCTTTAATATAACACAACATCCGGAATCAATGCAAGCATTTTTTCTAATAAATATTCGAGAGGCTCGTCTGATCCATGACTTAGCGATGTTGCGAAACATAATTTAACACATCCGCTTTGTTAAAGTCAAGCCTTCATTCGACAAAAAAACAATCTCTTATTGATAATTACGATTCCGGGCATACCGAGACAAATCTTTAGGAGTCGCCAGCCGGGCATACATGCGGAATATAACGGTATATCTCGATTCGATCGCACGTTTCACTTCGCCGTCGAGACGGTTGTCTTTCAGATCGAACAGCATTTCATCCAATTCTTTGCGAAGTACATATCCGAGTTCCTTGCATTCTCTTTGATTAAATAAAAATCCGAGCATAAGCGAATCATGCGCCTCCGTTCTGAAATGGGAAGTGGCTGCAGGCCGTTTCAGCAGGCCGTTTACAACCGCCTTACTGTTATGCTCACAATTTGCCAATTTTATGATGGAGGCGCAATAATATTTTGATTTTCTATAGTTGAACAATCCAAGGCGTAATGGTGCTCTCGATAATTGCAGCGGCTAGCAGCGAACCAACGAGAAGAATGACGAGAGGCACCGTTATTTTCAGAAACTGCTCCAAATCCGCCGCAAACGCATTCCGCCCTTGGCTGCTGAATAACCGGAGCATCCCTTTGGCCATAATTGCCCCGAATTTAATCCCGTAAGCACATGCGACAATAATAGCCGGGATTTCAATGATTCCGTGAGGAACAATCGCTTTGAAGAAAAAGCCGAGCTCTCCGGCATTCGCTTGAAGCTCCGCCAAATAGCCGACGACCATGCCGTTAATCAGCAGAAAACCGATAGGAAGCACGCCAAAGAAAATTCCCGCAAAAATGATAAGCACCGACTTGATTGCATTGTTAAGAAAAATAAACCCGAATAGCCAAAGCACCGAATTCTCCTTCTCCGAAATGGAACGCGCCAGGCTTTCGAGTCCTTTGATCTGGCTTTGCAGCATGTTGTCAAATTGCTCCGAATACCCGTAGCCAAGCACGATGCCGGTTGCAAAGATAAGCATCGAGACGATGAAATATTTGTTCATTTCTCTGAAATGGATAAATAATGCTTTAAATCTCATCCCAATGTTCCCCTCTCCTCAATATGTTTATTTACAGGAATCCAACTAGACAAGCATAAGATAGCGGTACGAGCATACCCTTTATTATAGACTATATACAAGCCTTTTGCGCACGCCCCCGTCAGCTGCGAAAGGTTCAAAGGAGGCTTCGAATTGCTGTGAACTTCTTCTATGTCATGAACGGCAAAAAACTGAAACGGTATCTTATCGTCTTCGTCGCCGTTTTATTTGCCATCGGAATCGTATATTCCGAAAGCGACAACATCACCGTCTTCTCCCAAGGGGAACCGGCAGCCATCTACAGCGTGGAGACGGACAAGAAGGTCATTGCGCTCACGTTCGACATCAGCTGGGGGGACACACGGGCCGAACCGATCCTCAAAATTTTGGAGGAAAAGGGCGTAAAGAAAGCAACCTTCTTTTTATCTTCTCCCTGGAGCCAGCAGCATTCCGATATCGTTCAAAAAATTGTCAAAGGCGGCTGGGAAATCGGCAGTCACGGACATAAGCACGTCAATTACAGCAAGCTGAGCGACGAGGAAATCCGCACCCAGATCCAGACTGCTCATGGGATTCTGCAGCAGACTACCGGTCAAAATCCGAACCTGATCCGGCTTCCGAACGGCGATTTTGACAAAAGAGTACTGCGTATTGCCGGCGAGCTGGATTATAAAGTGATCCAGTGGGATACTGACTCGCTAGACTGGATGAACAAAGGCGTGGACAACATTATTAACCGTGTGCTGACCAAAGCCCATCCCGGCGATATCGTACTGATGCACGCAAGCGATACCTGCAAGCAAACTCATGAAGCGCTGCCCACTATTATCGATCAGCTCCGGGCCAAAGGATACGAATTCGTTACGGTCAGCGAGATGCTTCAGCAAACGAACGTTGTCCAGAAAGAAGCGGAGCGTCAAACGATCGGCAATCTTTTTTAGGCGGGCTGCTTTGCAAAGAACGGTTCCGCAGAAAGTAGTATATATAACGCAAAAAGAGCCCTTGCAGGCTCTTCTCCACCGGTATTCCCTGGAATTCCACATAAAAAGCGGGTTACGCTTTTACCGGAGTTCCGGGGTTGTTTTTTGCCGGTACGATTTTGTGAAGCATCAGAATTTGCCACGCATTACAAACGAGCAGAGGCACAATCATAATGAACATGTACGTCCAGTCCTCGAGATTAAAAGCTGGAATCGCCTCTAAAATCGTGACTACGGACATAAAAAACATCGTCGGTATCCATGCCTTCTTATTCGTTTCCTTGACTTTCTGGAGCGTGACACCAACGGAAGCCGCCACAATCACTATCGGCAAAACGATATATTGCATCCAGCCGCCGCTGCCAGTTGAAGCATTGAACCTCAAATACACGATATCAAACAGCGCTACGACAATAATGATGACCTGTAAAATGTCCCAATACAGCATTTTCCCACGAAAAAGACTTAAAGCCACATACCTTACCGTCAAGTAAGCAAAAAAACCCATCTGGCTAAGTACCGCAATCATGCTCGCCCCGAATATCATGAACAGCCACTCGTACCAGCCCACCGACACGCCAAGGAAGCTGAAATCCTTTACAGTCAGCTTAATGATAATACTGATGATCATCCCCGCCACCGTACCGATCAGCAAGGTTGTCCAGAATAAATAGTTCCATTTTCTCAGCGTCAACTTCGACCCCTCCGACTTTTGTTGCTTCCTACAGAATAATCCCATACCGTCCATTCAATTGTATCAACCCTGGCCCAAAAAAGCGAATCCTTCACGACCAATCTTCTCCGAACATAATGCGGCCAAATCTACAAATACTACGATATAACCACAACAAGGCCAAGTTCTTCGGTGCTTGCATGCCGGAGATTCAGCCAAGAAGGGAGCAGCATGTCCCATGCATTGGAAAAAACTGCGCGGAATTTCCGCTTTGCTTCTGTTGCCATTATTGATTTCATGCGGAGGCGGGGGCGGAGGTTCTGCCCAAGGAAGCGGTTCTCAAAGCTACAAGGATACGAAGTCGATGGTACTCGACATATTGAAATCGTCGGACGGGAAAAAAGCCATTAAGGAAGCGTCCAAGGAAAGCGACAACTCTGCTGCCGGTATGATCCAAGCCCAATCGGCCAAGGACGGCAAAATCCAGATGTTGTCGGCACAAGACGCCCAGCAGCTTCAATTGGTCGTTAAAGACGTGCTTACCTCTGACGGCAGCGACAAAATGATCAAAACGATGATGACCGATCCGAAATTTGCCGGCGATTTCGCCAAGGCGCTGCAGAAAGAAAACAAACAACTGCAGAAGGATTTGTTAAAGGACCCCGAATATCAAAAGCAGATGATCGATCTGATGAAAAATCCGGATTACGAAAAAATCATGCTGGATACGATGAAAGGCACCCAATATCGGCAGCAAGTCATGACGATCATGCAGGAAGCTCTCCAAAGCCCTCTATATCGTCTGGAACTGATGCAATTGTTGAAGAAGGTTATGGAAGAGGAATCGCAGCCCAAAGCCCAGGGAGGCAAGCAGCAAGGGGAGAAAAAAGGCGGCGAGAAGAAGGAAGACGAGAAAAAAGAAGACGGCGGCGGCGCGCAATAAGGGACGAGCTGTTACCCGGTCGGTTCGTGTCCGCAGGTTAGTACAAATGCCAAAGAAAGTACTGGCCTCTCGGCCAGTACTTTCTTGTTTGCGAACACTTATTCGCCATGGCGGATAACCGCTTCTGCGACCTCCAGATACATTTGCCCGATCTCGGTATCTTCCTTGTACACGGATGGCGAATAGTCCGGTTCCGAGATATGGTTGTCCGGAGCGCCAAGCGGAATTTGAGCGAGCAGCTTCGTATGCAACTCTTCCGCCAGCTTCGCTCCTCCACCCCGGCCAAAGACATAATCTTTCTGTCCGCATTGGCCGCAGCTGTAGTAGGCCATATTTTCCACGATGCCAATAATCTCATGGTTCGTATGCACCGCCATCGCCCCCGCGCGTGCCGCTACAAAAGCCGCAGTAGCGTGTGGAGTCGTCACGATGATCTCCTTGCTGTGGGGAATCATTTGATGCACGTCAAGCGCGACATCGCCCGTTCCCGGCGGCAAATCGAGGATCATGTAATCGAGTTCTCCCCACTCCACTTCGGAGAAGAAGTTCCTCAGCATCTTGCCAAGCATCGGACCGCGCCAGATGACCGGAGCGTTATCCTGTACGAAAAAACCCATCGAGATCACTTTCACGCCAAAACGTTCGGTCGGGCGGATCAACTGATCGACGAGCTCCGGGCGTTCCTCGATGCCCATCATATCCGGTACGCTGAAGCCGTATATGTCAGCATCGATAATTCCGACCCGTTTTCCTTTACGTGCCAAAGCAACTGCAAGATTCACCGAAACCGTCGATTTGCCTACGCCGCCTTTGCCGCTGGCTACCGCAATAAACGTCGTCTTGGAGCCTTCGTCCAGCAAGTTGGTCGGATTTGCCTTCGCTGGCTCTTTCGCTTCGGCCATCTTGCCGATTTCGGAGCGATCGAAATCCGACATTTCCCGGAACCGAATATGTACGTCGGAGACTCCGGATTTCTGGAGCGACTCCGTTATTTGCGTGCGGAGCTCTTCCTTGCGGGCTTCCTCATTCGACGAAAGGACGACGCTCAAGGCGACGCCGGATGGTTTGACCATAATGTCCTTGATCAAATTAAGCTCGACCAAGCTTTTGCCGTATACCGGATCCTGCAGGTGACGCAGCGTTTCCAGTACTTGTTCCCGAGTCATCGTGATAGCCCCCCGTTACCGTAATCGTTCGTTCTCCGCTCATTATAGCACATGTTCGGCTCGGGATTGAAATGGTTATCCTCCGAAGGGTCATGACCTCTTATTCGGTGACGTAACGCAAAATGCCCCGATAAATCGACTCGGCCACCTTCCGCTGGTACTTGGCGTCCGCCATCAGCCGCGCTTCTTCCGGGTTGGACAAAAACCCGACCTCCACAAGTGCTCCGGGTATGGTCAGCGCTTTCAGCAAGTAAAACGTATTCTCGGTTTTAGGCACACGGTCGGTGTTGCTCAAATTCGTGCGAATCTCGCTTTGGATGAATCCGGCCAGCTTTTTCCCTTCCTCATTGGCAGAGTTATAAAAGGTTTGCGCCCCCTTCCACTTGGCTGAGGGGATGCTATTCAAATGAACACTGACAAGAATGTCGGCTTTTGCATTCTCGATCAAGGCGACCCGGTTGTGCAAATCTTCCGTTTTCCGCTTGCTGTACCCTCTCGTCGCGTCGTTCGCCAAATCCCGGTCATCTTCCCGGGTCATCACGACTACTGCGCCGCTTTGCTGCAAGTAATCACGCAAATAAAGCGAGATGGCCAGATTCACTTCTTTCTCGACCAAGCCGGCGCTGCTGCTCGCCCCTCCATCCGGCCCGCCGTGACCGGCGTCGATCGCAATGACTTTCCCCGATAAAGGCATCGTCCAATACGACCAGGTCCGGCTTGTAGGCAGCTCGTAGGTGAATAAAAAAATCATAAGAATCACGAGCGCTGATGACATAATTAGTTTCAGTTTCCCGTTTAGATTCAGCCAGACGACGATACTGGCCCTTCTTCTCCGCATAGAAAATCCACCCCTGTCCGATAGACTCCTTAGAAATCTATATGGATCGGGGTGGACAAATATACCTATAGGTTGTTCGATGGAACCAATTGATCGGACATTCCTTCAATCAGCACCTGAGCGACCTCCGGACGGGTGAATTCAGCCGGAGGGCAGATTCCTTCCCGAAGCATCGCGCGTACTTTGGTGCCGGATAAATGCATATGATGCGATTTGTCATGCGGGCAAGTTTTGCTCGTGCCCATGTTGCCACATTTGGTGCAGAAGAAGCTATGTTCGAAAAATAGCGGAGTTATTCCTAATTCCTCAGCCGTAAAGTTCCGGAATATTTCCTGCGCTTCATAAGTGCCGTAATAATCCCCGACACCGGCGTGGTCACGGCCCACTATGAAATGAGTGCAGCCATAGTTTTTGCGCACCATCGCATGGAAGACTGCTTCACGGGGACCCGCATAACGCATGGCCGCCGGGAAGACGCCAAGGAACGTTCGCTGCTTCGGATAATAATTGTCCAGCAGCACCAGGTAACTTTTCATCCGCACGTCTGCAGAAATGTCGTCGGATTTCGTCTCGCCTACGAGAGGATTCAGGAACAAACCGTCGACGATTTCCATCGCCGTCTTCTGAATATATTCGTGCGCCCGGTGAACCGGATTGCGGGTCTGAAATCCAACGACGGTTTTCCAGCCATTCTGTACGAAACGTTTGCGTGTTTCTGCCGGGTCGAAGTAAAAGTCCTGAAACTTCGACGGTTTCGGACGGTTCAGCACCTGTACCGGCCCGCCTACGTATACTTTAGGCCGTGAGAACAGCTTCTGCACGCCAGGATGTTCGCGATCGTCCGTCTTGAATACTTTTACCGCTTCTTCGCGTTGGTCGACCGTATACACGCTTCTGACTTCCAGCAGCGCATATACAACCTGATCCTCTTCTCCTACAAGAGCTATACGCTCGCCAATCAACAGCCGCTCCGCCAACGTCTCCTCGACCGGAAGGACGATGGGAATGCTCCATACCGCCCCGTCAGCCAGACGCATACGATCCAGAACCGATCTATAATCTTCTTGAGTCATGAACCCTGTAAGCGGAGAAAAAGCTCCGATCGCGATCAGATCCAGATCCGATATCGTCCAGGAGTTAACAGGAATCTGTTGCAGTTGTTCGGCCTCCAGCAGCAAAGCGTCGCGCTGTCCGCCAGTGACCAAACGGTTGATCAGGGTACCGCCGTGTGGCTTAATCGTTTCCGACATGTTGGTTCCTCCTCAGGTTACTGAGCTTTGCGCTAGCAAAGCTTATCTTCGAAAGCGTAACTGCGCTTTCGTTCTGCTTGCCTGGCTAGCGGCTGCTTATTTGTGCAACCCGCACTCTGTCTTCTCGAAGCCTGCCCAACGTCCTGCGCGCGGATCTTCGCCAGGTAATACTTGGCGTGTGCATTTTTCACAGCCGATACTAGGATAATACTGGTCATGGAGCGGATTGTAAATCAAATCATGTTCACGAATATAGTTCCAGACATCCTCAGATGTCCAATCTGCTATCGGATTGAATTTGACGAGACCGAATTTTACGTCATATTCGATCTTCTTGGCGTTTGCCCGTGTCGGAGCCTGATCTCTGCGAATACCGGTGATCCAAGCTTCGTATTTGCCCAAGATGTTCGTAAGCGGATCGACTTTACGGATATTGCAGCATGAAGTCGGATTCGACTTCCACAGTTCCGCCCCATGAAGAGCTTCTTGCTCCTGCAAAGTCAGTTTAGGAATGACCCGTACGAAGGACATCCCATAGTGCTCCTCCAGGCGTGCCTTAGTCTCATAAGTTTCTCTAAAATGGAGATCCGTGTCCAAATAAAAAATATCGGTTGAAGGCGAAACCTTTTGCAAAATATCGACCAGAACGACGTCTTCCGCGCCAAAGCTGCAAGCAAACGTTATATTCGGGAAGGTCGCGACCGCCCACTCTACTACCGCATCCGCGGATTGAGTTTCCAACGTTTGGGCTGCTTCGAGGATGAGCGCTTCTTTTTCCAGCAAGTTCATACGAATGATCCTCCTTAAGACTAATTCCGAGTTTATCTATGTGTTTTATTGTATATATTCATTATAAGGGTAAATGATCGAGTGTCAATAGTTTCCTTATGAACCTTCCGACTCATTTTAGGCACACCATCATAGTATGGCGCCGGAAATGTTTGGTGCACGACAAAAAAACCTTTTCCGCCGTAGCGGAAAAGGTTCGTTGTTGTTGGTTCGAACTTAACGTTTGGAGAACTGAGGAGCACGACGAGCAGCTTTCAAGCCGTACTTCTTACGTTCTTTCATACGCGGGTCGCGAGTCAGGAAGCCTGCGCGCTTCAAGGAACCGCGGAAATCCGGATCTGCCTTGAGCAATGCGCGGGAAATACCGTGACGGATCGCGCCAGCTTGTCCTGTAGTACCGCCACCGTTCGCGATGACCAGTACGTCGTAACGGCCAGTCGTTTCAGTCAAAGTGAGCGGTTGTTTCACGATCAGCTTCAACGTCTCCAGACCGAAGTATTCGTCCAATGGACGATTATTAATAACAATCCGTCCTTCTCCCGGTACAAGACGTACACGTGCTACCGAGTGCTTCCGACGGCCGGTTCCATAATATTGAACTTGTGCCATGAACAGGTCCTCCTCTTAATTATCCGCGAAGTTGCCAAACTTCAGGTTTTTGTGCTTCGTGTGGGTGCTCCGAGCCAGTGTACACTTTAAGCTTCGTTTTCAGCGAGTCGCCCAGACGGTTTTTCGGGAGCATGCCGTAAACAGCCAGTTCAACCATGCGATCTGCTTTTTTGTTCAGCATCTCTTGAGCTGTCGCCGTCTTCAATCCGCCTTGATATTGAGAATGGCGATAGTATTTTTTCTGCAGCAATTTTTTACCGGTCAATACGACTTTGTCAGCATTGATAATGATCACGAAGTCACCCGTATCGACATGCGGTGTAAATTCAGGCTTCAACTTACCGCGCAGAATGGAAGCAGCTTCGCTTGCCATACGTCCGAGCGTTTGTCCGGCTGCATCGATAATGTACCATTTCTTTTCAACTTCTTGTGGCTTAGCCATATATGTGGTACGCATTCGCAATGTCCTCCTAAATAAATCTACATCGAAAACAATTGTTTAGGGTAGAAAAAACATCCTCATTGGTTGGTGCTCTCATAACGCGGGGCGTGGGAGGCCAGTTATGAAATACCATTTAATATATTACAACATTTCCGGGTGTGGCGCAAGTCATTTCTTACATTTTAAACCGTACAAACCGGCTAATACACCACTTCCCACAGCATCAATCCGTGAGCCATCGCTGTCGGTCCTGCAAGTCTGCGATTTTGGGCTCTTAACACGTCTCCCATGTTCGCAGCTGTGCGCTTGCCCTCGCCGACCTGCATAAGCGTACCCACGATGATTCGTACCATATGCTGCAAAAAACCGTTACCAGTTACCCATACGTGAATGAGACCCGGACCGCTTCCCGTCTCCGCATCCACTGTCTCGATATAAGCGTCATAAATGGTGCGGACATGAGAGGGTTTCGTCGACTTCACGGAACAATACGAGGTGAAATCGTGTTCGCCGATCAGCGCCTGGAGCGCATGGCGCATCGCTTCCACGTTTAGCGGAGTCGGATGGTGAAATTGCATATGTCGCTGAAATACGTCCGGCACGCGATTGCAATTGATCGTATACCGGTACGTCTTCCTCTTGGCCGATCTACGCGCGTGGAAATCCGGATCCGCCATACGCGCCTCCAGGATGCGAATGTCCGGAGGCAGGCGCGAATTGAGCGCAAGAGCCAACCGTTGAATCGGTATGGAGGACGAGGTAATAAAGTTGAATATTTGCGCGCGCGCATGTACCCCAGCATCCGTACGCCCCGAAGCTGTAATGTGAATTTTCTCGCCCATAAGCTTCTCAATGGCCTCTTCGATTCGGTCTTGAATCGTGTTGCCTTGCAGCTGAGATTGAAAACCGAAATAACGGGTCCCTTCATAGCTTACGGTCATGACCAGGTTTCTCAGGTAGACCACCCCAAAGAGACAAAGGCTGTTTCCGCGTCTGCCGGAAGTCATTCGTACAAGGCGCATGCGGTCTGGTATGGTTATACCGTGTCAGACACGAATGCTCCTCGCCGAATTCGTTCCTTGTACTATCTGCTTACAAAAAAAGGGCTTCAGCAGAATCAATGATTCTGTCCACCCTTTCATCCGGTTAATTAAGCTCGGTCAACCAGTTCCAAATATACCATCGGTGCAGAGTCGCCGCGACGAGGTCCCAGCTTGAGGATACGCGTGTATCCGCCTGGACGCTCGGAGTAGCGAGTTGCAAGTTCCGTGAACAGCTTCTGGATCGCGTCTTGATCCGATCCTTCCAACTGTTCGCGACGAACAAAAGCGGCTGCTTGACGACGCGCGTGCAAATCTCCGCGCTTAGCCAGCGTAATCAGCTTTTCCGCAATGGAACGAACTTCTTTCGCTTTACCTTCCGTCGTCTGAATGCGTTCGTATAAGAACAGATCGGTTACCAGATCCCTGAACAAAGCCTTCCGGGCGCTGGAGTCACGACCCAATTTTTGGTATGCCATCTGTTTCCCCTCCTTCTGTAATCGTACGGTAGAACCTCAGGAACAGCCGCGCAGGAGTTCCGTCCGTCGATCAATCTTCCGCGCGCAAGCCGAGTCCGAGCTCTTCCAGCTTCTCTTGAACTTCCTCCAAAGATTTGCGGCCCAGGTTGCGGACCTTCATCATATCTTCTTCGGTTTTCGTAATAAGCTCTTGCACGGTGTTGATACCCGCACGTTTCAAGCAGTTGTAGGAACGAACCGAAAGATCGAGCTCTTCGATCGTCATCTCCAACACTTTTTCTTTCTTGTCTTCTTCTTTTTCGACCATAATTTCCGCATCTTTCGCCTCATCGGTCAAACCGACGAACAACATTAGATGCTCGGTCAAAATTTTCGCGCCAAGGCTGACGGCTTCTTCCGGTCGAATGCTTCCATCGGTCCACACTTCGAGGGTAAGTTTGTCGTAATTCGTGACTTGACCGACACGAGTATTCTCGACACTGTAATTGACACGAGTGATCGGGGTATAGATGGAATCTACCGGGATAACTCCAATCGGCTGATCCTCTCTTTTGTTCCGATCTGCAGCAACATAGCCTCTGCCGCGACCCGCGTGAATACGCATGTGCAAACGAGCGTCTGCAGCAAGCGTTGCAATGTGCAAGTCCGGATTAAGGATTTCTACATCGCTATCCGCGCGAATATCGCCGGCGACTACATTGCCTTCGCCCTCAGCGTCAATTTCCAGTACCTTCTCCTCGTCGGAGTGGATCTTCAAAGACAATCCCTTCAAATTCAGGATAATCTCCGTAACATCCTCCATCACGCCGGGCACCGTCGAAAACTCGTGCAGAACGCCGTCAATTTGAACGGAATTGACCGCAGCTCCCGGCAATGAGGAAAGCAAGATGCGGCGCAAGGAGTTCCCGAGCGTTGTGCCGTATCCGCGCTCCAGCGGTTCGATCACGAACTTGCCGTATTTGCCGTCATCGCTCAGTTCAACGGTTTCGATTTTTGGCTTTTCAATTTCGATCATGAACTTAACCCTCCTTAAAAACGTCGTTTCCCTCCGGATTCCCTGCAAGCGCAAAAAGGAATAGTATGCCTATCGTCCACATCCATTATTCACATGTTTCCGATAAATATACTATAGGAACCATAATCAGACACGACGACGTTTCGGCGGACGGCAACCGTTATGAGGTACCGGAGTTACGTCTTTGATGAGGTTGACTTCAAGGCCTGCTGCCTGGAGCGAACGGATTGCAGCTTCGCGTCCTGCGCCTGGTCCTTTAACGACTACCTCAACAACTTTCATTCCATGCTCCATAGCGGCTTTCGCTGCAGATTCAGCAGCCATTTGAGCTGCGAACGGAGTGCTTTTACGCGAACCTTTGAAACCGAGGTTTCCGGAGCTCGCCCAAGAAATTGCGTTACCATGCGGATCCGTGATCGTTACGATCGTGTTGTTGAATGTCGAACGGATGTGAGCGACACCAGATTCGATATTTTTACGGTCACGACGTTTAGTCCGTGCTACTGCCTTTTTCGGTTTAGCCATGAGAGTTATCCCCCCTTATTATTTCTTCTTATTCGCTACTGTACGACGAGGTCCTTTACGCGTACGGGCGTTTGTTTTGGTGCGTTGACCGCGAACCGGCAAACCGCGACGATGGCGAATGCCACGATAGCAGCCGATTTCCACAAGTCGCTTGATGTTAAGGGCAATCTCACGACGAAGGTCGCCTTCCACTTTCAACGTTTTGTCGATCGCTTCACGGACTTTGTTTACTTCGTCTTCCGTCAGTTCGCGTACACGAGTGTTCCCGTTAACGCCAGTTTGGGCGATAATTTTTTGGGAAGTCGTTTTGCCGATACCGAAAATGTACGTCAGCGCGATTTCCAACCGTTTGTCACGGGGCAAGTCTACTCCAGCTATACGAGCCATTAGAGATCGTGCACCTCCTTTTAACCTTGTTTTTGCTTATGCTTCGGATTTTCGCAAATGATCATGACGGCGCCCTTGCGACGGATGACTTTGCATTTTTCGCAAATCGGTTTGACCGACGGTCTTACCTTCATGTTTATTACCTCCTGAGAACTTTGCCATGGCGAAGCCCCAAAGTTGACATCTTAAGAAATCAATGAGCTCTGCGCTGCAAAGCTGCTTAAGCATTGCCGAACTTTGCCGGAGCAAAGTATTTATTTAAATCGGTACGTGATCCGACCTCTGCTCAAATCGTAAGGCGACAACTCGACAGTGACTTTATCCCCCGGCAATATACGGATAAAGTGCATCCGAATCTTACCCGATACATGGGCCAGCACCTGGTGTCCGTTCTCGAGCTCCACTTTGAACATCGCGTTCGGAAGCGGCTCGATTACTTTACCTTCTACCTCAATTACATCTTCTTTGGCCACGGTCATTCTCCTTTCTCATGCGCTTCGGATTGTCCGCTTTCCATAAACTTGCAGATTGCGTAACGAAGTTTGCCGTTGGTTACGCATCCCGTCTCCGAAATGCTGCCGGCTACCTCGCTGCTGACAAAATCAAACAATCGCAGATGAAGCAGGTTTTTCTTCTTCGGCCCAGCGAACTTGCGCTTGTCGCCGTCGGCAATCCATACGAACCGGTCATCCAGCAAGCCGACAATAACCGCGTATTGATCTTGCTCCCTGCCGCGCAGCACTTTCACGATCCGCCCGATCTCCGGGATAACCGTATGATCGGAGGTAGATACTAGATGCCCTTGGTTCGCATCATTCATCATTCGTCACCAGATCCGTCGATCGTTAAAATCTCGTATCCATCCGGAGTGATGACGATCGTATGCTCGAAATGCGCACAGAGCGAACCGTCGACAGTTACGACCGTCCAGTCGTCCTCCAGCGTTCTTACGTACCGTTCGCCAACGTTAACCATTGGTTCAATGGCTAGCGCCATGCCCGGTTTGAGCCGGGGGCCGCGGTTCGGAAGTCCGTAGTTGGGTATCTCCGGTTCCTCATGCAAGTCTTTACCAATTCCGTGCCCCGCATACTCGCGCACGATAGAGAAACCTTCTTCTTCCACGCAAGTTTGAATCGCGTGCGAGATAGTAAACAGGCGTACATCCGGTCCCGCTAACGCGAGGCCTGCATATAGCGATCGCTCCGATACTTCGAGCAGCTTACGGGCCGTTTCCGAAACTTCGCCCACCGGATACGTCCAGGCGGAATCGCCATGGTATCCTTTGTACTGCGCTCCGATATCGATGCTGATGATGTCGCCTTCCTTCAGCTTTCTGTCACTGGGAAAACCGTGAACCAGTTCCTCGTTGACCGAAGCACAGATGCTGGCAGGAAAACCGTTATAGCCTTTAAAAGATGGTGTAGCGCCCTGACTTCGAATGAAAGTTTCAGCGATCTGATCCAATTCCTTAGTTGTAATGCCAGGCTGAACAGCTTTGGCCATCAACCGGTGCGTCTTGGCGACGATCCGGCCAGCTTCCCGCATGAATTCCAGTTCAGCTTCGGACTTACAAATGATCATCAGGCTTGACCTCGCAGCAAGGAAGAAATCTCAGCCGTTACTGCATCGATGTCCTGTTGTCCGTCTACTTCACGCAGCAGCCCTTTGTTCGAATAATAAGTGAGCAAAGGTGCCGTTTTGTTTGAGTATTCGTCCAACCGGGTCCCTACCTTCTCCTCCGTATCGTCGGAACGCTGGTACAGCTCACCGGAGCATTTGTCACAGACGCCTTCGGATTTTGGAGGATTAAACATAACGTGATAAGTGGCTCCACAAGATTTGCAGATGCGCCGGCCGGTCAGCCGTCCGAGCAGCAAATCCCGATCCACTTTCAAATTGACAACGTGATCGATCTTCTTCCCCATGGAAGCGAGCATCTCGTCCAGAGCTTCCGCTTGAGCGAGTGTTCTTGGAAAACCGTCGAGCAGAAATCCTTCGTCGCAATCCGGCTTCTCCAGACGCTCCTTAACGATTCCGTTCGTAATCTCGTCGGGTACCAGCAAGCCTTGATCGACAAAGCTTTTGGCCTGAACACCGAGCGGAGTCCCTTGGCTCATCGCGAGCCGGAACGCGTCTCCGGTGGATATGTGCGGTACACGAAATCCATCGACGATTCGTTCGGCTTGCGTTCCTTTACCGGCTCCCGGAGGACCCATGAAAAGAATGTTCAATTTACGCACCCTCCCTGGAGGTTTCCGCGAGCGAAAACTTCCCTCATGCGTTATTTGTTGATGAACCCTTTGTAGTGGCGCTTAATCAGTTGGCTTTCGATCTGTTTCATCGTCTCCAGAGCAACGCCGACCACGATAAGCAGCGATGTACCGCCGATCGTAACTTGCTGAGGCAAGCCGGCCAGGTTGGTGAAAAACACCGGAAGGATCGAGATAACAGCCAGGAAGATCGCACCGGACAAAGTGATACGTGTCATGACACGCGTCAAGTAAGTCGCCGTCGTCTTACCAGGGCGGATGCCCGGGATATAGCCGCCGTTCTTCTTCATCTGCTCAGCCATTTGGACCGGATTGATTTGCACGAACGTGTAGAAGTACGTGAAACCGATAATCAACAGAACGTAAAGCACCATGCCCAAAGCGGCAGTGAACGCCAAGTTGTTGATAATCCAGTCGGCCACCACGTTACCGCGCCAGAACTGGGCGATCGTCGGAGGAAACACGAGCAAGGACGATGCGAAGATAACCGGGATAACACCGGCTGCGTTTACTTTGAGCGGAATGTGCGTCGATTGACCGCCGTACATTTTACGTCCCACAACGCGTTTCGTATATTGCACCGGAATTTTGCGTACGCCTTGCTGAACGAAGATGACACCAACGATGATCGCGACTACGACCAATACGATAATGACAACCTTCAGGATGTTCAGGAACAGGGCGCTGTCCGCAGACTCTGCAAACAAACGCAAGTAAATCATGTTGATTCCGTTCGGAATCGAAGCGATAATCCCGGCGAAGATGATAATCGAGATGCCGTTTCCGATACCGTATTCGGTAATTTGCTCACCGAGCCACATTAAGAACGCGGTACCCGCGGTTAATACGATCGCGATAAGCAAATAAGTGGTGAAACCAGGATCAAGCACAAGCTGCATGCCGTACAGACGGTTAAATCCGAATGCAACGCTGTATGCCTGAATTAATCCAAGCACGATTGTGCCGTATCGAGTGATTTGCGCCAGTTTTTTCCTGCCCACTTCGCCTTCCTTCGCCCATTGGGCGAATCGTGGTACAACGTCCATCGACAGAAGCTGCACGATGATGGAAGACGTGATGTAAGGCATAATCCCGAGTGCGAAGATCGAGAACTGGAACAAAGCGCCACCGGAAAAAGTATTCAGCAAGCCGAATACGCCTCCGCTCGAAGATTGATCGATGCTCTTCAAGATATCCGCGTCGATGTTCGGTACCGGGATAAAAGCACCGATCCGGTACACGATCAAAACGAGAAGCGTGAATATAATTCTTCTTCTCAGATCTTGTACCTTCATGATGTTGGACAACGTCTTGAACATCAAATCACCTCGGTTTTACCGCCGGCAGCTTGGATCTTTTCGACGGCAGATTGAGAGAACTTATTCGCTTTTACTGTCAGTTGTACAGTAAGCTCGCCGTTACCCAAAATCTTGATACCGTCTTTCGGGTTCTTAACTACACCCGATTGCAAAAGCAGTTCCGGAGTAACTTCCGTTCCTGCGGAAAACTGGCTCAATTCATCCAGGTTTACAATCGCGTATTCCGTACGGAAGCGATTGTTGAAGCCGCGCTTCGGCAAACGGCGATACAGAGGGTTTTGCCCGCCCTCGAATCCTGGGCGAACGCCGCCGCCGGAGCGTGCGTTTTGACCTTTGTGACCTTTACCTGAAGTTTTTCCGTTTCCGCTTCCGATCCCGCGACCTACACGGTTGCGAGTTTTTTTCGAACCCGGTGCAGGTGTCAGTTCGTGTAACTTCATCGGTGCACCTCCTCAACATGTTGGTTAAAAAACAAACCGGACCGTAATGTCCGAATTATACTTCTTTGACTTCAACCAAGTGGCTGACTTGGTTGATCATGCCACGGATCGACGCCACATCGTTGTGTACGACCGTTTGGTGAAGCTTGCGCAAACCAAGCGTTCTAACAGTAACGCGTTGAGTCTCCGGGCGGCCGATCAAGCTGCGCTTGAGGGTAATTTGCAATTGCTTGGACATTCCGTTTCCCTCCTTAACCTAGAAGCTCTTCAACCGTTTTGCCGCGAAGCTTGGCTACTTCCTCAGCTCGCTTCAAACGTTGCAAACCTTCCAAAGTTGCATGAACCATATTAATGGAGTTGGAAGATCCGAGCGACTTTGTCAAAATGTCGCCGATGCCAGCCAGTTCCAATACGGCGCGAACCGGGCCACCAGCGATAACTCCTGTACCTTTCGATGCCGGCTTCAAGAGTACGCGGCCTGCTCCGAAATGACCGATAACTTGATGCGGGATCGTCGTGCCGACGATTGGAACGTGGATCAGGTTTTTCTTCGCGTCCTCGATGCCTTTGCGGATCGCGTCTGGTACTTCGCCTGCTTTACCGATGCCGGCGCCTACCCAACCGTTGCCGTCTCCAACGACGACGAGTGCGCTGAAGCTGAACCGACGACCGCCTTTAACGACCTTGGCAACGCGGTTCAGGTTAACCAACTTCTCTTTAAGGTCCAATGTATTGGGATCTACGCGCAAGTTTCTTACCTCCTTGTTAAAGATTTCGTTTAGAACTCAAGTCCCGTCTCGCGGGCTGCATCAGCAAGCGCCTGAACGCGTCCATGATACAAGTATCCGCCACGGTCGAAAACTACGGTTTTGATACCTTTCGCTTTAGCGCGCTCAGCAACCAATTGGCCTACTTTCTGAGCTGCCTCGCTGTTGCCGCCGTTCGAGATTTGACCTTTCAATTCCTTATCTTGAGTCGATGCGGACGCGATCGTTACTCCAGTCACATCATCGATCAGCTGAGCGTACATGTGCTTGGAGGAACGGAAAATGTTCAAACGTGGACGACTTTGAGTGCCCTGAATTTTCTTACGTACACGAAGGTGTCTCTTCTGACGGGCTTTATTTTTATCGCCTTTTGTAATCATCGGGTGTTCACTCCTTCCCTTATGCCAAGAAGCTCATTCGGCTTCTTAGTGGATTATACGTCTTATTTCTTCTTACCAGCTTTACCTTCTTTGCGAAGGATCCGCTCGCCTTCGTACTTAATCCCTTTACCTTTGTAAGGCTCAGGCTCACGTACGGAACGAACTTTTGCAGCCGTTGCTCCTACGAGCTCCTTATCGATACCCTTCACGATAATTTTCGTGTTGGATGGAACATCGAACTCGATTCCGTTTTCCGGTACGATTTCAACCGGATGGGAGTAACCTACGTTCAAGACCAGCTTCGTGCCGCTCTTGTTAGCGCGGTAACCGACGCCTACGAGGTCGAGTGTTTTGGAGTAACCTTCCGTTACGCCGCTCACCATGTTGAAAATGATGCTGCGGGTCGTACCGTGCAGAGAGCGGTGCAGTTTGTTGTCAGAAGGACGCTCCACGTTAATGACGCTGTCTTCTACAACTACTTTCATATCTTTATGCAGTTCACGGCTCAGCGTCCCTTTCGGGCCTTTAACCGTAATTAGTGTATTATCTAAAGAAACATTAACCCCTGATGGGATCGCAATGGGTTTACGACCAATACGAGACATTCATTGCACCTCCATTCTTACGCGATGTAAATTACCACACGTAGCAGATAACTTCCCCGCCGGACTTAGCCTGGCGAGCGTCTTTGTCGCTCATAACGCCTTTGGAAGTGGACAGGATGGCGATTCCGAGTCCGCCGAGAACCTTCGGCACTTCCTGGCTTTTCGCGTAAACACGCAATCCCGGTTTGCTGATGCGTTTCAGGCCGGTGATGACGCGTTCTTGATTCGGGCCGTATTTCAGGAAAATACGGATGATCCCTTGTTTGCTATCTTCGACATATTCAGCGTCGCGGATGAAGCCCTCTTTCTTCAAAATCTCGGCGATTTCCTTCTTGATTTTCGAAGCGGGCACTTCTACCGTTTCGTGACGTACGACATTTGCGTTGCGGATGCGTGTAAGCATATCTGCAATCGGATCTGACATAACCATAGTAGCGAACCTCCTTCCTAGAGACGGGTTTATTACCAGCTTGCTTTCTTCACGCCAGGAATTTGACCTTTATAAGCCAATTCACGGAAACAGATACGGCAAATTTTGAATTTGCGCAGTACGGAATGCGGCCGACCACAACGCTCGCAGCGCGTGTATGCCTGAACTTTGAACTTCGGTTTCCGCTGCTGCTTAATAATCATCGAAGTTTTTGCCACTGTTACACCTCCGAATTCTCTTCATATTTCCGTTCTTACTTCGTGAAAGGCATTCCGAGTTGTTCCAACAATTCGCGGGACTCTTCGTCCGACTTCGCAGTCGTTACGATAACGATGTCCATGCCGCGCACTTTATCCACTTTGTCATACTCGATTTCCGGGAACATCAGTTGTTCCTTAACGCCGAGCGTGTAGTTGCCGCGTCCGTCGAATGCTTTCGTCGATACGCCGCGGAAGTCACGTACACGTGGCAGTGCAATGTTGAACAACTTGTCGAGGAAATAGTACATCCGGTCGCCACGCAGCGTAACTTTAACGCCGATCGGCATGTTTTCACGAAGTTTGAAGCCCGCGATCGATTTTTTTGCACGAGTTACAACCGGCTTTTGACCTGCGATGATTTGCAAATCGTTTACTGCCGTGTCGATCACTTTGGAGTTGCTAACAGCGTCACCAACACCCATGTTAATTACAACCTTCTCGATCTTTGGAACTTGCATGACAGTCGTATAGTTAAACTTCTGCATCAAAGCAGGAGTTACTTCGTTCAAGAAACGGTCTTTCATTCTAGTTGCCATTGATGAGTGGACCTCCTTTCTAAGCCAAATGAATTAGTTGATCACTTCGCCCGATTTTTTTGCTACGCGCACTTTTTTGCCGTTATCCAGCATTTTGTACCCAACGCGAGTCGGCTCTCCGCTCTTCGGATCGAGCAGCATCACGTTCGAAACGTGAATTTTTGCTTCCTGGTTCAGGATGCCGCCTTGCGGGTTTTGCTGATTCGGCTTTTGATGCTTCTTCACCATGTTCACGCCTTCGACGAGAACGCGGTTTTCACGAGGATAAGCTGCGATAACGCGGCCTTTTTTACCTTTATCTTTACCGGTAATGACCATTACCGTATCGTCCTTTTTAACATGAAGCGTGTTGTTGTGGGACTCAAGTTGTTTTTTCGTTTTCGGCATTATTGTACACCTCCAATGGGAACCCCGATAATTCAGACTGGCTTACATCCGAAATTAAATAACTTCCGGCGCCAGCGAAACGATCTTCATAAAGTCTTTATCGCGAAGCTCACGAGCAACTGGTCCGAAAATACGGGTTCCGCGCGGGCTTTTGTCATCCTTAACGATTACAGCCGCATTTTCATCAAAACGAATATAGGAACCGTCTTTACGACGAGTGGAACGCTTCGTGCGCACGATAACCGCTTTGACTACGTCGCCTTTCTTGACAACGCCGCCTGGTGTTGCTTCTTTCACAGAGCAAATGATCAAATCCCCGATGCTGCCAACACGTCTGCCAGTACCGCCAAGAACACGAATGCACATCAGTTGTTTAGCGCCGGAGTTGTCGGCCGAGATCAGTCGAGTAAATGGTTGGATCATTTTGTATGCCCTCCTTTCAGCTGTGAGTTAAGTCCAATTACACGAGAACTGCTCTTTCAACGATTTTCACGAGTCTGTACCGCTTGTCTTTCGACAATGGACGAGTCTCCATGATCTCTACAGTATCGCCGATTTTAGCTTCATTGTTTTCGTCGTGCGCCTTAAACTTTTTCGTATATTTGATACGCTTGTGGTACAAGCTGTGCTTCTTGTAAGTCTCAACGGCGACAACGATCGTTTTGTCCATTTTGTCGCTTACGACTTTGCCGATCTGCACTTTGCGTTCGTTGCGTTGCATCGAATGCCCTCCTCTCTAAATTCGTCAGCTGATCCCGAGTTCTCTTTGCCGTATCACGGTTTTCGCACGGGCAATTTCCTTGCGAAGCTCACGAAGTCGAACCGGGTTATCCAGTTGGCCCGTCGCCAATTGAAAACGGAGGTTAAACAGTTCTTCTTTGAATCCGGAAATTTTTTGCTCGATTTCAGCAGTGGTCAAGTTGCGAAATTCACTGGCTTTCATTTGCTTCACCACCCACTTCTTCTCTTTTCACAAACTTCGTCTTGATTGGGAGCTTGTGAGAAGCAAGACGCATTGCTTCGCGTGCGATTTCTTCACTCACCCCAGCCAGCTCAAACAAAATCTTGCCGGGTTTCACGACCGCTACCCACTTCTCCACATTACCTTTACCGCTACCCATCCGAACCTCAAGCGGCTTTTGCGTAATCGGCTTGGAAGGGAATATTTTAATCCACACTTTACCGCCCCGTTTGATATAACGGGTCATTGCGATACGTGCAGCTTCGATTTGACGGTTGGTGACCCAAGCCGGTTCGAGCGCCTGCAGTCCGTATTCGCCAAACGCAACCTCAGTGCCGCCCTTTGCGCGACCCTTCATGCTTCCGCGTTGTTCTTTGCGGTGCTTGACACGTTTAGGCAACAACATGATTAGTTTCCTCCTTCCTGGACATCCTTTTTCTTCGCTGTTGGAAGAACTTCACCACGGTAGATCCACACTTTCACGCCGATCCGTCCGTAAGTCGTATGAGCTTCCGCTGTACCGTAATCGATATCCGCACGCAGCGTGTGAAGAGGAACCGTACCTTCGCTGTAGCCTTCGCTCCGTGCAATCTCTGCACCGCCGAGACGACCGCTTACTCCAGTTTTGATTCCTTTCGCGCCGGCTCTCATCGTCCGTTGAATCGCTTGTTTCATTGCACGACGGAACGAAATGCGGCGTTCCAGCTGCTGGGCAATGCTTTCTGCGACCAGGATTGCGTCGAGTTCCGGATTTTTGATCTCCGCGATGTTAATGTGGACTTTTTTGCCCGACATTTTGGAGATATGGTTACGAATAACTTCGACTTCGGAGCCGCCTTTACCGATAACCATACCAGGCTTAGCAGTATGAATCGTAACGTTAACGCGATTAGCGGCACGCTCGATGTCGATATGGGAAACAGCCGAATCTTTCAGCTTGTTTTTCAGGTATTCACGAATTTTGACGTCTTCCATCAGCAGTGTGCCGAATTCTTTGTCGGCATACCACTTGGATTCCCAATCACGGATAACACCGATTCTTAACCCAACCGGGCTTACCTTTTGACCCACACGTATTCCCTCCTTATTTCTCAGATACCACCAAAGTAATGTGGCTGGTTCTTTTCAAGATTTTGAACGCGCGGCCTTGGGAACGCGGACGGATCCGCTTCAAGGTCGGCCCTTGGTTAACATAAGCTTCGCTAACAACCAGATTGTTAGCTTCGAGCGAATGATTGTGCTCGGCGTTTGCAATAGCCGAATTCAACAACTTTTCCACGACCGGAGATGCGGAACGCGGCGTATTGCGCAAAATAGCGATCGCATCGCCTACTTGTTTGCCACGGATCAGGTCGATCACGAGACGAACTTTACGAGGAGCGATACGAATGTGATTTGCGTGTGCCTTTGCTTGCATAGGGAGTACCTCCTCTCAAAAAAAGGTGTATCTAATTACCGTTTGCCGGTTTTCTTGTCATCGTCGTGACCTTTGTACGTACGAGTTGGCGCGAATTCGCCAAGCTTGTGTCCGACCATGTCTTCGGTTACGTATACTGGCACATGCTTTCTGCCATCATAAACGGCAAATGTATGTCCAACGAATTGCGGGAAGATGGTGGAGCGGCGAGACCAGGTCTTAATGACTACTTTCTTGCCTTGGCCAATAGCCTCGACTTTCTTCATCAAGTGATCGTCCACAAAAGGTCCTTTTTTCAAACTGCGGCCCATTTACGAAATCCTCCTTTCATCCAACCTGCTAGATCCCGTCTTACTTCGTGCGGCGACGGACGATGTATTGGTTGGACGCTTTTTTCTTCTTGCGCGTTTTGTAACCGAGTGTAGGCTTGCCCCATGGGGACATTGGCGATTTGCGTCCGATTGGCGCGCGGCCTTCACCACCACCGTGAGGGTGATCAACCGGGTTCATAACGACCCCGCGTACTTCAGGGCGCTTGCCGAGCCAGCGATTACGTCCAGCTTTACCGATGTTAATCAGCTCGTGGTCTTCGTTACCAACGGAACCGATTGTAGCGCGGCAAACTTTCAAGATGCGGCGCATTTCACCGGAAGACAAACGAATCGTTGCATATTCGCCTTCTTTACCGAGCAATTGAGCTTCCGTACCGGCTGCGCGAACCATTTGCCCGCCTTTGCCTGGTCTCAGCTCGATGTTGTGAATAACGGAACCGACCGGAATGTTCTCCAGCGGGAGTGCATTACCGATTTTGATATCCGCATCCGGACCGGAAACGACCGCATCTCCGACTTTCAACCCTTTAGGAGCGATGATGTAACGCTTCTCACCGTCCGCATAGTTGATCAGTGCGATGTTCGCCGTACGGTTCGGATCGTACTCGATTGAAGCAACGCGTCCTGGTATTCCATCTTTGTTGCGTTTGAAATCGATGATCCGGTATTTACGCTTATGACCGCCACCTTGGTGACGAACCGTAATTTTACCTTGGTTGTTGCGACCGGCTTTGTTCATAAGCGGAGCAAGCAAAGACTTCTCCGGCTTAGACGCCGTAATCTCTTCGAAAGTAGAAACCGTCATCTCGCGTTTGGACGGAGTTGTCGGCTTAAACGATTTGATAGGCACTATGTTTCCCTCCTTACTTTACGAAATTAGACACTCTCAAAAAATTCCAACGGCTTGCTGTCTTTATCGAGCGATACGATCGCTTTTTTCCATTCCGACGTATAACCGTTGTAACGGCCGTAACGCTTCGGCTTGGCAGGAACGATCATCGTATTGACCTTCTCAACCTTCGTTTTGAAGATTTCTTGGATCGCGAGCTTAATCTCTGTCTTGTTCGCACGCTTGTCGACTTCGAACACGTACGTGTTGTTACCCATCAAGTCGCTGGATTTCTCAGAAATGATCGGGCGCTTGATAATATCGCGTGGGTTCTTCATTACGCAAGCACCTCCTCTACTTTCTGAATAGCTTCCTTCGTAATGATCAACTTGTCATGAGCAAGAACGTCAAGCACGCTGATTCCGTCTGCGGAAACGAATTTCACGCCTGGGATGTTGCGTGTGGACAATGCCACGTTGTCATCGTAGCTGCCGGTAACAACCAGAGCTTTGCGCTCTACTTTCAAGTTGTTCAGGATCGCTGCGAATTCTTTCGTCTTCGGTTGTGCCAAAGACAATTGATCAAGCACGATGATTTCACTGTCAATCACTTTTGCGGAGAGCACGGATTTGATCGCAAGACGTCGAACTTTTCTCGGCAGTTTGAAACCGTAGCTCCGAGGTGTAGGTCCGAATACGACGCCGCCGCCTTTCCATTGCGGAGAACGGATGCTTCCTTGACGAGCGCGCCCTGTTCCTTTTTGCTTCCAAGGTTTACGGCCGCCGCCACGCACTTCCGAACGCCCTTTGGTCTTGTGCGTACCGAGACGCTGAGACGCTTGTTGCAGAACGACTGCAGAATGAACGACGTGCTTGTTCGGCTCAATTCCGAAAACGGATTCCGCAAGCTCCACTTCGCCCACCTGCGCACCACTCACGTTATACAGTGCTACTTTTGGCATGTGTGTTCCTCCTTTCTCGCTACCTTACTGCTTTATAGTCGCTTTTACGCTGACGTAGCTGTTTCTAGGTCCCGGAATGGAGCCTTTCACCAGAATCACGTTGCGCTCTGTGTCGACTTTAACAACTTGCAATTTTTGAATCGTAATCGTTTCGTTGCCCATGCGGCCAGCATTTTTCTTACCCTTCGGTACTTTGTTACTAGTACGGGCGATGGCAAGAGAACCTGCACCACGATGATATTTGGAGCCGTGAGACATCGGTCCGCGGGAGAAGCCCCAACGTTTGATCGCACCGGCTGTTCCTTTACCTTTGGAAGTACCTGTCACGTCAACATATTCGCCTTCGGCGAAAAGATCTGCTTTGAGCTCCTGGCCAACTTCGTACTCGCCAAGGTTTACTCCGCGAATCTCTTTAATGTAGCGCTTAGGTGCGGCATTGGCTTTCTTAGCATGGCCAATCGCAGGTTTTGTTGCGTTCTTTTCTTTTTTGTCGTCGAAGCCGATTTGGATCGCTTCGTATCCGTCGTTATCTTGGTCTTTCTTCTGAAGAACAACGCATGGACCCGCTTGGATTACTGTTACAGGAATTACTGTACCGTCAGCGGCGAACACCTGAGTCATACCCAGTTTTTTTCCTAAGATACCCTTCATGTTGACACCTCATTTCTTTTGCGTTTAATTCTTTACAGCTTGATTTCGATATCTACACCAGATGGCAGATCCAGGCGCATCAAAGCATCGACCGTTTGCGGAGTCGGATTCACGATGTCGATCAAACGCTTGTGCGTGCGCATTTCGAACTGCTCTCTGGAATCCTTGTACTTGTGCACCGCGCGCAAAATCGTAATGATTTGCTTCTCAGTCGGCAACGGAATCGGACCAGATACACCTGCACCGGAACGTTTCGCCGTTTCGACGATTTTCTCTGCGGATTGATCGAGCACTCTGTGATCGTATGCCTTCAAGCGGATACGAATCTTTTGCTTTGCCATATTGTTCCCTCCTTTTATCGCCCAATTTGATTATCGGACATACTCCGCGAAAATCTCCTGACCACCTACCATGGCAAAGGGGCCGGGTGTGTCAGCAACCTCTCGCATCATCGCAACGTCACAGACCAACGTTCACTATTATATAAAAAACCGGGACGGAAAGCAAGAAATTTTTCAAAGAATTTTCACGAGGCAAATTCAGTCCTCTTGGATACCAAAATGGAACCCTGTGCATGAAACCGTTTTTGCCTTTTCTGGAGCAAAAAGCAAAAAGAAAGTCCCTGACGAAATCGTCAGGGACTGTTTCTTCTATTATATAGCGCCTCCGTAAAAGAGCCGCCTTCAGCTTTGCGGGCGAACGCCCACAGCAGCTTACTTCGTGATTGTTACAACAGCGCCTGATCCAACTGTACGTCCACCTTCGCGGATCGAGAAGCGAGTACCTTCTTCGATAGCGATAGAGGAGATCAGTTCAACCGTAACTTCGATGTTGTCGCCTGGCATAACCATCTCTGTACCTTCTGGCAGGTTGATGATGCCTGTAACGTCAGTTGTACGGAAGTAGAACTGTGGACGGTAGCCTGTGAAGAAAGGCTTGTGACGGCCACCCTCTTCTTTGGTCAGAACGTAAATTTGTGCAGTGAAGTTCATATGAGGCTTAACCGAACCCGGTTTAGCCAGAACTTGTCCACGCTCGATGTCTTTACGCTCTACGCCGCGGAGCAATGCGCCGATGTTGTCGCCCGCTTGAGCGGAATCGAGCAACTTACGGAACATTTCAACGCCAGTAACGATGGATTTGCGAGTTTCTTCAGCAAGACCAACGATTTCGATCTCGTCGCCGACTTTGACAACGCCGCGCTCTACGCGTCCGGTAGCAACTGTACCGCGACCCGTGATCGTGAACACGTCCTCGACAGGCATCAAGAAAGGCTTGTCAGTGTCACGAGTTGGTTCAGGGATGTAGCTGTCAACATGCTCGAACAGCTCAACGATTTTGTTAGCCCACTCGCCATCCGGGTTTTGCAGAGCTTCACGAGCGGAACCACGGATGATTGGAGTGTCGTCGCCTGGGAACTCATACTCGTTCAGAAGGTCGCGAACTTCCATCTCAACAAGCTCAAGGAGTTCTTCGTCTTCAACCATGTCGCATTTGTTCAAGAATACGACGATGTAAGGAACGCCTACGTTACGGGACAACAGGATGTGCTCGCGAGTTTGCGGCATAGGGCCGTCAGCTGCGGATACAACCAGGATTGCGCCGTCCATTTGAGCAGCACCGGTGATCATGTTTTTAACATAGTCGGCGTGCCCTGGGCAGTCAACGTGTGCGTAGTGGCGGTTAGGAGTTTCGTACTCAACGTGGGACGTCGAGATCGTAATACCGCGCTCGCGCTCTTCTGGAGCTTTGTCGATTTGGTCGAATGCGAAGGCAGTTCCTCCGTATTTTTTCGCCAAAACCGTAGTAATTGCCGCCGTCAGCGTAGTTTTACCATGGTCAACGTGACCGATGGTACCGATGTTAACGTGCGGTTTGGTGCGTTCAAATTTCGCTTTTGCCATGACAACAATTCCTCCTCTAATAAGAGAGTATGATTATGCGCCCTTGTTCTTTGCAATAATTTCGTCTGCAATACTCTTAGGCACTTCTTCATAATGGGATATTTCCATCGAATAAACGCCGCGGCCTTGTGTACGCGAGCGAAGAGTCGTGGAGTAGCCGAACATTTCGGAGAGCGGCACTTTGGAGCGGATTACTTGTGCGCCTGCACGGGCATCCATACCTTCGATGCGGCCGCGGCGGGAGTTCAAGTCACCCATAACATCGCCCATGTACTCGTCCGGAACGGTAACTTCGACTTTCATAATCGGCTCTAGGATGGCCGGGTTACATTTATCTTTCGCTGCTTTCAGAGCCATCGATCCTGCGATTTTAAACGCCATCTCACTGGAGTCGACATCGTGGTAAGATCCGTCTACAATAGTAGCTTTCAGATCCACGAGCGGATATCCGGCAAGTACGCCGTTTTTCATCGATTCTTCGATACCGGCCTGAACGGCAGGAACGTATTCTCTTGGTACTACGCCACCGACAATTTTGTTTTCGAAAACAAAACCCGTGCCTGGCTCAAGCGGTTCGAATTCGATCCATACGTGACCGTATTGACCGCGTCCGCCGGACTGACGCACGAACTTGCCTTCGACTCTCGCCGGGCTGCGGAATCTCTCGCGGTAAGCAACTTGCGGCTTACCCACGTTTGTTTCCACTTTAAATTCGCGAAGCATACGGTCAACGATAATCTCGAGGTGGAGCTCGCCCATACCCTGAATGATCGTTTGGCCCGTTTCTTCATCCGTAAAGTAACGGAAAGTCGGATCTTCTTCAGCCAGCTTGGAGAGAGCAACGCCCATCTTGTCCTGGTCGGCTTTCGTTTTCGGCTCGACGGCGATGGAGATAACCGGCTCCGGGAAGTTCATCGACTCCAGAATGACCGGGTGTTTCTCGTCGCAAAGCGTGTCACCGGTAGTCGTATCTTTCAGACCTACCGCAGCCGCGATATCACCTGAGTATACCTCGCTGATTTCTTGACGGCTGTTGGCGTGCATCTGCAGAATACGTCCGATCCGCTCGCGCTTGCCTTTGGTAGCATTCAATACGTAAGAGCCGGATGCAAGAATACCGGAGTATACGCGGAAGAATGTCAATCTACCTACATAAGGGTCAGTCGCGATTTTGAACGCAAGCGCCGAGAACGGCTCATTGTCGCTCGATTTACGAATTACTTCCGAACCGTCTTCCAGCGTTCCGCGAATGTCTGGAACGTCGACCGGCGCCGGCAAGTAATCGATGACGGCATCCAACATCATTTGGATACCTTTGTTTTTGTAAGACGAACCGCAGAAGACAGGGAAGATTTTCACTTCACATACGCCTTTGCGCAGAGCCGCTTTGATTTCCTCGACGGAGATTTCTTCTCCCTCCAAGTACTTCATCGTAAGCTCTTCGTCCAACTCGGCAACTTTCTCAACAAGCTCGGTGCGAAGCTCGGCAACTTTCGGAAGGAACTCTGCCGGGATCTCTTCTTTTTCGAACTTGCCTTGATCGTCTTTAAACATGTAAGCGACTTGCTCGACCAGATCGATAACTCCGGCAAAGTCGGATTCCGCTCCAATCGGAAGCTGGATAGCTACAGCATTAGCACGCAAACGATCGCGCATTTGGCCAATAACGCCAAGGAAGTCGGCGCCGATGATATCCATCTTATTGACATACGCAACCCGCGGTACTCCATAGCGATCCGCTTGTCTCCAAACGGTCTCGGATTGGGGTTCAACGCCTTCTTTGGCACTGAATACGCCAACCGCTCCGTCAAGAACGCGCAGGGAACGTTCAACTTCAACCGTGAAGTCTACGTGTCCTGGCGTATCGATAATATTAACCCGGTGGTTTTTCCACTGGCAAGTCGTAGCGGCGGAAGTAATCGTAATTCCGCGCTCCTGCTCTTGCTCCATCCAGTCCATCGTCGCGGCACCTTCATGCACTTCGCCGATTTTGTGGGTACGGCCTGTAAAGAACAGAATCCGTTCAGTCGTGGTGGTTTTGCCGGCATCGATATGCGCCATGATCCCGATATTACGCGTCTTTTCTAAGGAGAACTCTCTTGCCATATAACCGTCTCCTTTCAAGATGTCCCTGGGCTGTATGTAGAAAGACTTCCTTCAAGAAGCCTTTCTCACATTCCTACCAGCGATAGTGTGCAAACGCTTTGTTGGCTTCCGCCATTTTGTGAGTGTCTTCGCGTTTTTTAACGGAAGCACCGGTGTTGTTGCTGGCGTCCAAAATTTCAGCCGCCAAACGCTCTTCCATCGTTTTCTCGCCGCGAAGACGCGAGTAGTGTACCAACCAGCGAAGACCAAGCGCTGTACGGCGCTCCGGCTTAACTTCGATCGGCACCTGATAGTTCGAACCGCCGACGCGGCGAGCTTTTACTTCGAGTACAGGCATAATATTTTTGATAGCCTGCTCGAATACTTCCATAGGCTCTTTACCGGAACGTTCCTTGATCAAATTGAACGAATTGTACAGAATTGTCTGAGCAACTCCGCGCTTTCCATCAATCATAATCCGGTTGATCAGTCGGGTAACGAGCTTGCTGCTGTAAATCGGATCCGGCAAAACATCTCTTTTCGGTACTGGACCTTTACGAGGCATAGTTATCCCCCTTTCTTGCGAGTTTCATCCAAGTAATCGGTCATAGAATGACCGTTAATCTTATTTCTTCACTTTTGGACGCTTCGTTCCGTATTTGGAACGGGCTTGTTTCCGGTTGTTTACACCGGAAGTATCCAATGCGCCGCGCACGATGTGATAACGTACCCCTGGAAGGTCTTTAACCCGGCCTCCGCGAATGAGTACCACGCTGTGCTCTTGCAGGTTGTGTCCGATCCCCGGGATATAAGCCGTTACCTCGACGCGGTTGGTCAAGCGTACGCGGGCATATTTCCGCAGTGCGGAGTTCGGTTTTTTCGGCGTCATCGTACCTACACGAGTGCAAACACCACGCTTTTGTGGAGCGCTGATATCGGTAGCTTCCCGCTTAAGAGCATTAAAGCCTCTTTGCAAAGCAGGGGACTTCGACTTGGTGATTTTAGCCGTGCGGCCTTTACGAACCAATTGATTGATAGTTGGCATGTCGCCACCTCCTTCCCATTTCTAAGACGTGCTAGCGTCGTCTTTATTCAAGTCCACAGATCCAGGTGGTTCGCGTATTGGCAAACGAAAAGTTTTTGCCGCCCGCCTTCAGCTGCTTCCAGCTTAAACTGGCGGCAAAAACATGTTATGAGCTGCGATCTATCCGCAATGCTTCGTTATTCGTTCCCCGCTGCGGCCATCGCCGCACCCACTTCGATTCCGCAAGCTTTGCCAAGCTGCTTCATCGAATCGACATATGTCACTTGAACCCCCATCTTCTTGCAAAGGTTCACGATCTTGGCCGTAATTCTAGGATCTGCATCACTGGCGACAAACACTTCGGCAGCCATACCTTGCTCTACCATTTTTGTCGTTTGCTTCGTGCCTATCGCTATTTTCTCCGCCTGCTTAACTTTATCATAAGACATTGCGCATCCTCCAAAGGAACAGGAGTGAAAATGAGCATCCGACACACACTTTGCTAGTTTAGCACTTCGAAAAACACGTGTCAAGGACGAAAACTTAAGATTCGACTGCTACCGTTTCCTTCGTTTCTTCGCCCTCTACTTCCTCTTCCTCATTCGGATCGATGACCCGAATGCTGCGGTAACGGTTCATTCCCGTACCGGCCGGAATGAGTTTCCCAATAATGACGTTTTCCTTCAGACCGAGCAGTTGATCCACTTTGCCTTTGATTGCCGCATCGGTCAGGACACGGGTCGTCTCTTGGAAAGAAGCGGCTGACAAGAACGAATCCGTCTCCAGCGACGCCTTTGTAATCCCGAGAAGTACCGGTTTGGCAACCGCCGGCTCCTCACCAGACAACAACACTTGGCGGTTCGCTTCCTCGTACTCGTGCATATCTACGAATGCACCCGGGAGCAGAACGGTATTACCGCTGTCCACGATGCGAATCTTCCTCAGCATCTGACGGATCATAACCTCGATATGCTTGTCGTTAATCTCAACGCCCTGGTTCCGGTAAACGCGCTGTACTTCTTGCAAAATATAGTTTTGAACGCCGCGAATGCCTTTGATTCGCAGCATCTCTTTCGGGTCGATCGAACCGTCGGTCAGCTCGTCGCCTGCCTCTACCTGATGCCCTACCGCTACGCGGATACGGGAACCGTAGGTGACGGCGTACGTCTTCGACTCGGCTTCGCCTTCGATCTCGATCTCGCGGCGGTCCTTGCCCTCGCGAATATCTTTAACTTTACCGTCGATCTCGGAGATCGTCGCCTGCCCTTTCGGGTTACGCGCTTCGAAGAGCTCCTGGATACGCGGCAAACCTTGCGTAATATCGTCTCCGGCAACGCCCCCGGTATGGAACGTACGCATCGTGAGCTGGGTTCCCGGCTCTCCGATCGATTGCGCCGCGATAATACCGACCGCTTCGCCGATCTCTACATGCGTACCTGTCGCCAGGTTACGGCCATAGCACTTCTTGCAGACGCCATGACGCGAACGGCAGCTCAGCACGGAACGGATTTGCAGCTTTTTGATTCCGGCATCGATAATCGCATCGGCAATTTTCGACTCGATGAGTTCGTTGCGTCCAACGATCAATTCGCCCGTTTGAGGATGACGAATCGTTTCGAACGAATAACGGCCTTCGATCCGGTCGAACAGATCCTCGATTACTTCCTTACCGTCCTGAATCCGGCTGACGACAAACCCTTTATCGGTTCCGCAGTCGTCTTCACGGACAATGACGTCTTGAGCGACGTCTACGAGACGGCGGGTCAAATAACCGGAGTCCGCCGTACGAAGCGCGGTATCCGCCAAACCTTTACGCGCGCCGTGCGTGGAGATAAAGTACTCCAGTACAGTCAGGCCTTCGCGGAAGTTCGATTTAATCGGCAACTCGTAAATCCGTCCGGACGGCGTGGCCATCAGACCCCGCATACCGCCCAGCTGGGTAATCTGCGATTTGTTACCGCGCGCTTTCGATTCGACCATCATGTTGATCGAATTGAACTTGTCGAGCGATTTCATAAGAACCTCGGTAATCCGGTCCTTCGCTTGACCCCAGATGGTTATAACGCGGTCGTAACGTTCGTCGTCGGTAATAAGTCCCCGGCGATATTGCTGCATCACGACTTTTACTTTTTCTTCGGATTCACTCAGGACAACTTCTTTCTCCTGCGGGACGATAACGTCCGCGACAGCGACGGTAATTCCTGCGCGCGTCGAATACGTAAAGCCGTTTTGCTTGATTTTATCCAATATAACGGATGTCTCCATCGTATGATAACGGCGGAAACATTCTCCGATAATCGTTCCGAGGTAGTCTTTGCCTACTGCGCCGCGCGACGGCAACCCGCGAAGGATTTCCTGTACGTTAGCGCCTTTTTCGGAGATGAAATACTCGTCCGGCGTACCGTTGAACAAGTTCGCCTTGGTCGCTTCGTTAATATACGGGAAGTCGGCCGGGAAAATTTCATTGAAGATGATTTTCCCTACCGTCGTAACAATAAGCGAATTTTGCTGTTTTTCGGTAAAGCTCGTTTTGCCGAGCGCTCTAGCCGGTATAGCTACGCGCGAGTGCAAGGTAGCGGCTCCGCGATGATACGACGACACAGCTTCATGAACGTTGCGGAAAATCGTACCCGATCCCGGAGCTTCCACATTATCCATAGTCAAATAGAAGCTTCCGAGTACCATATCCTGCGACGGCGTCACGACCGGCTTGCCGTCTTTCGGGTTCAGGATGTTGCCGGATGCCAGCATCAGGATGCGGGCTTCCGCCTGAGCCTCGGCGGACAACGGAACGTGTACGGCCATCTGGTCACCGTCGAAGTCGGCGTTGTAAGCCGTACATACGAGCGGATGAAGCTTGATCGCGCGACCTTCTACGAGAATCGGCTCGAACGCCTGAATCCCGAGACGGTGAAGCGTAGGGGCACGGTTCAGCAGAACCGGATGCTCCTTGATGACTTCTTCGAGCACGTCCCATACTTCGGGACTGATGCGCTCCACTTTACGCTTCGCGCTCTTGATGTTATGGGCAAGCCCTTTATTAACCAGTTCTTTCATGACGAAAGGTTTGAACAGCTCAAGCGCCATTTCCTTCGGAAGTCCGCACTGGTACATCTTCAGGCTCGGTCCTACGACGATAACCGAACGTCCGGAATAGTCAACGCGCTTTCCGAGCAGGTTTTGGCGGAACCGTCCTTGCTTCCCTTTCAGCATGTGGCTGAGCGACTTCAGAGGGCGATTACCCGGTCCAGTGACCGGACGACCGCGGCGGCCGTTATCGATCAGCGCGTCCACTGCTTCTTGAAGCATCCGTTTCTCGTTCTGCACGATAATGTCCGGCGCCCCGAGATCGAGCAGCCGCTTCAACCGGTTGTTCCGGTTAATAACGCGGCGGTACAAGTCGTTCAGGTCCGACGTTGCAAAACGTCCGCCGTCCAGCTGTACCATAGGACGAAGCTCCGGCGGGATGACTGGAAGCACGTCCAGTACCATCCACTCCGGCTCGTTACCCGAATTCCGGAACGCCTCCATGACTTCAAGACGCTTAATTGCACGGTTACGGCGCTGGCCTTGGGCCGTACGAAGCTCTTCCTTCAGTTGATCGACTTCTTTATCGATATCGATATCCTGCAGCAGCTTCTTGACCGCTTCCGCACCCATTCCCGCCTGGAAGGCATACCCGTACTTTTCGCGGTAGCTGCGGTATTCCTTCTCGGACAACAGCTGCTTTTTCTCAAGCGGCGTGTCGCCCGGATCGGTAACCACATAGGATGCGAAGTAGATAATCTCTTCGAGCGAACGGGGAGACATATCGAGCGCAAGCCCCATACGGCTCGGAATTCCTTTAAAGTACCAAATATGCGAGACCGGAGCAGCCAGCTCGATATGGCCCATACGCTCGCGGCGCACTTTGGCGCGGGTCACTTCGACGCCGCAGCGGTCGCAGACGACGCCTTTGTAACGGACACGCTTGTACTTGCCGCAATGACATTCCCAGTCTTTGGTCGGTCCGAAAATTTTCTCGCAGAACAAACCTTCTTTCTCCGGTTTGAGCGTACGATAGTTGATTGTTTCCGGTTTTTTAACTTCCCCTCGGGACCAGGAACGGATTTTATCGGGCGAAGCAAGGCCGATCTTCATGTACTCAAAATTGTTTACATCCAACAAGGAGCAACCCTCCTCTAGTGTGTACTGCTATCGCGCCATCCGCACGATTATTCCATCCCGACTTCGGTGCCTTCCAAGTTGAGATTGAGCTTGTCGCCGGACACATCGTCCTCGTCGTCCAGTTCCTTCATCTCGATTTCTTCTTCGTTCTCCGACAAAATCTTGACGTCCATACCCAAGCTTTGCAGCTCTTTGATCAAAACTTTGAACGACTCCGGAACACCCGGTTCAGGTACGTTTTCGCCTTTGACGATCGACTCGTACGTTTTGACGCGTCCGACGACGTCATCGGATTTGACTGTCAATATCTCTTGCAGCGTATAAGCTGCGCCGTATGCTTCAAGCGCCCAAACTTCCATCTCCCCGAAACGCTGGCCGCCGAACTGGGCTTTACCGCCGAGAGGCTGCTGCGTAACGAGCGAGTATGGTCCGGTGGAACGGGCATGGATCTTATCGTCGACCATGTGCGCCAGCTTGATCATGTACATGACGCCGACTGTTACTTCACGCTCGAACGGTTCGCCTGTGCGTCCATCGTACAAAATCGTCTTGCCGTTGCGCTGCATGCCGGCTTCTTCCATCGTATCGAACACGTCATACTCGCGCGCTCCGTCGAATACCGGAGTGGCAGTATGAATACCAAGCCGCAGCGAGGCCATGCCAAGATGCACTTCAAGCACCTGACCGATATTCATCCGCGACGGAACCCCAAGCGGGTTCAGCACGACTTGTACCGGCGTACCGTCCGGCAGGAACGGCATATCCTCTTCCGGCAAAATGCGGGCGATAACCCCTTTGTTGCCGTGACGGCCTGCCATTTTGTCGCCTTCGGATATTTTACGTTTTTGGGCAATATAAACACGAACGAGTTGGTTAACGCCAGGAGGCAGTTCGTCACCGTTCTCCCGGGTAAATACTTTGACATCCACGACGATCCCGTCCGTACCGTGCGGTACTCGCAGCGACGTATCGCGGACTTCACGCGCTTTTTCACCGAAAATCGCATGAAGCAAACGTTCTTCCGCTGTCAGCTCGGTAACGCCTTTTGGCGTAACTTTGCCGACGAGAATGTCTCCCGCGCTGATCTCGGCGCCTACGCGGATAATACCGCGCTCGTCAAGGTTGCGCAGGGCGTCTTCGCCCACGTTCGGAATATCGCGTGTAATTTCTTCAGGTCCAAGCTTCGTATCACGGGCTTCGGACTCGTATTCTTCAATGTGAATGGACGTATAGACGTCTTCCTTCACGAGCTTCTCGCTAAGCAGGATCGCATCCTCGTAGTTGTAGCCTTCCCAAGTCATGAACGCTACGACGACGTTGCGGCCAAGAGCCAGTTCGCCCAGCTCGGTCGACGGACCGTCGGCCAGAATATCGCCGACTTTGACAGGCTGTCCTTTACGCACGATAGGACGCTGGTTAATGCAAGTCCCTTGGTTGGAACGGATAAACTTATGCAGACGGTGCTTGATCAAGTCTCCTTCTACCATACGTCCGTCTACCACCTGACGGCGGCGTACCCAAACTTCGTTGGCGGATACGCGTTCTACATAACCGTCATGCTTGCTGACGACGCACACCCCTGAGTCTTTTGCACTTTTGTGCTCCATTCCGGTACCTACGAGAGGTGACTTTGGTATAAGAAGCGGAACCGCCTGCCGTTGCATGTTCGATCCCATGAGAGCACGGTTCGAGTCGTCGTTCTCCAGGAACGGAATAAGCGCGGTAGCAACTGAAACGACCTGCTTCGGAGATACGTCCATATAGTCGACACGTTCTTTTTGAAGAGTCAATATATCGTCCTTGTAACGAACGATAACCGAATCATTCGTAAACGTTCCGTCCTCGTTCAGCTCGGCGTTCGCCTGAGCGATCACGTAGTTGTCTTCCTCGTCGGCCGTCAAGTACGCGATCTGCTCCGTTACTTGACCGGTTTTCGGGTCGACCCAACGATATGGAGCTTCGATAAAGCCGTACTCGTTGATGCGGGCAAACGACGACAACGAGTTGATCAGACCGATGTTCGGTCCCTCCGGCGTCTCGATCGGACACATCCGTCCATAGTGGGAATGGTGAACGTCGCGGACTTCGAAGCCAGCGCGTTCCCGGGTCAGACCGCCAGGGCCGAGAGCGGACAGACGGCGCTTGTGCGTAAGTTCCGCAAGCGGGTTCGTCTGATCCATAAACTGGGACAGCTGCGAGCTGCCGAAAAACTCTTTAATCGATGCGATAACCGGACGAATGTTAATCAGCGCCTGCGGCGTGATGACGTTTGCGTCCTGAATCGACATCCGCTCGCGTACAACGCGTTCCATCCGGGACAAACCGATACGGAACTGATTTTGCAGCAGTTCCCCTACGGAACGCAGTCTACGGTTGCCGAGATGGTCGATATCGTCCGTGCTGCCAATGCCATGCAGCAAGTTGATGAAATAGTTGATCGACGAAATAATATCCGCCGGCGTAATGTTCTTGACCGATTTATCGATGATCCCGTTAGAGATGACTTTGACGACTTTGCCATCTTCCACCGGCGAGTATACATTAATAGCTTGCATCGGGATGCGGTCCGCATCCAGGACGCCGTTGCTGACGCCATACTCGATGAAGCCTACGTTTTTCTCCAGATAAGGCAGCACTTCATCCAGCAGACGGCGGTCCAGCACTTGACCCGTTTCCGCAATAATCTCGCCCGTTTCTGGATTGACCAGCGTTTCCGCCAATCTTTGGTTGAACAGACGATTTTTGATGTGCAGCTTTTTATTGATTTTGTAGCGGCCGACGTTCGCCAGATCGTATCGCTTCGGATCGAAGAAGCGGGCGATCAGCAAGCTTTTGGCATTATCGAGCGTAGGCGGTTCGCCTGGGCGGAGCCGCTCGTAAATCTCGATCAACGCCTTCTCGGTCGTATCGGTATTGTCTTTATCCAGCGTATTGCGGATATACTCGTCATCACCGAGCAGATCGATAATCTCTGCGTCGGTTCCGAATCCGAGTGCGCGAAGAAGCACGGTTACAGGAATTTTCCGCGTCCGGTCGATCCGTACGTAGATAATGTCCTTAGCGTCCGTCTCCAGCTCCAGCCAAGCTCCCCGATTCGGTATAACGGTTGCGGTGTAACTTTTTTTGCCGTTTTTGTCGACTTTTGTGCTAAAATAAACACTGGGGGAACGAACGAGCTGACTGACGATAACCCGTTCGGCACCATTAATAATAAAGGTTCCGGTCTCGGTCATGAGCGGGAAATCGCCCATGAACACTTCCTGCTCCTTTACTTCTCCGGTCTCTTTATTGATTAAACGTACCTTGACGCGCAGCGGAGCTGCGTACGTGACATCACGTTCCTTTGAATCATCGACGGAATATTTCGGCTCTCCCAGGCTGTAATCGATAAATTCCAGCACCAAGTTACCCGTGAAATCCTGAATCGGCGAAATATCCTGGAACATTTCGCGCAAGCCTTCGTCCAAAAACCACTGGTACGATTTCTGCTGGATCTCGATCAGGTTCGGGACTTCCAGTACCTCGTTAATCCGCGCGTACGTTCTTCGCTCGCGACGTCCGTATTGAACAGTATGACCCGCCAACTTTCCTTCACCCCTCACATCGACTCAAAAAATACTGCAAACAAAAAAGAAGAAAAGCCTCGATTGGTTAGCCTTAACGAGGTTGTTCAAAAAGTCCACTTTTGATCACGAAGCAGATCAGGAAGCTTACTCGACATCGAATATGGAATTCAGCCGGAACTTCCGGTGCTCACGTAGCTCCCACTACGCTCCGCTCCTCGTTTCCTAACTTCATCCAATCTTCTCGGTGCTGAAAACCGGACTTTTTGAACTCACACTTAACGGCATTGCATGAGACCTTTTTTCTGCGGTAACGTGGCAGCCTTTCCCAATGTTCACATTTAAGTAGATTTTCCCCAAAATGTAAACATTATACTTCATTCGCTAATTTTTATTCATGCCTCTGTAAAAAAAGGACTTGACATTTTAGCGAATTAAAGACATAACACCCATCCTAATACTGACATTTTATAATATTAACACAACCAGCAACGCGAGTCAAATACAACTTACTCGGGCGTTCGTCAACCCTTAACCTTATTTCGTCGCGCAGTAAATCCGGTAGCCCTTGTCCTTATCCGCTTCCCGCACATTTTCAAAAAGCGATTCCAGCTTGGCGAGCGCCGACGGAGCACCCTGCTTCTTCTGGATCACGATCCACAATTGTCCTCCTTCGGTCAGATGATGGTAAGCTTCTTCAAAAATACGATGCACCACCTGCTTGCCCGCCCGGATCGGGGGATTGGATAAAATTTTCGTAAACGTCCTGCCCTGAACCGCCTCAAACAAATCGCCCTGAACGATATCCGCATTCCCGATTCCGTTGCGGACCGCATTTTCTTTGGCCAGTTCCACCGCTCTTTCATTAATATCTACCATTGTAACCCGGCCTTGCTCGGCAAGCGCCGCAGCCGAAAGCCCGATAGGACCGTACCCGCAGCCTACGTCCAGCACTTCATCCGTAAGGGCGATATCCATCGTATCGATCAGAAGCCTGCTGCCAAAGTCAATCCCTTCCTTGGAAAACACCCCGGCGTCGGTTACGAAGACAAATTCGCGCCCTCGAAGCTCGCACTGAATCGTATGTCTGTCGCTGGCCGCCGTAGGTTTTCTCGAATAATAATGGTCCGCCATAAGATCCCTCCGCCACTTCGGTTACGAAAAACAATCCCCCTTGAAGCGGTTAGGCTCCAAAGGGGATCTGTGATCCGAATTACTTCACTTCTACTTTTGCGCCAGCTTCTTCAAGCTTCGCTTTAACCGCATCCGCATCTTCTTTGGATACTTTTTCTTTGATCGGCTTCGGCGCGCCGTCTACTACGTCTTTCGCTTCTTTCAGGCCAAGACCTGTAATTTCGCGAACGACTTTGATAACGTTGATTTTGGAAGCGCCAGCTTCGACGAGGATAACGTCGAATTCGGTTTGCTCTTCAACTTCAGCTGCAGCGCCGCCGCCAGCTACCATTGCTACAGGCGCTGCTGCAGTTACGCCAAATTCTTCTTCGATTGCTTTCACGAGATCGTTCAGTTCAAGAACGGACATGCCTTTGATGGCTTCCAAGATTTGCTCTTTGCTCATGAGTTAACCCTCCAATTAGGAAATATGTTGTTGTACGTTGAAAATCCGATTAAGCTTGTGCTCCGCCTTCTTGCTTTTCCGATACCGCTTTAACCGCAAGCGCGAAGTTGCGGATCGGTGCTTGAAGGACGCTGAGAAGCATGGACAGAAGTCCTTCGCGGGAAGGAAGATCCGCCAGCGCCTTGATTTGAGCTGCGTCTACAACGCGACCTTCAACGACGCCGCCTTTTACTTTCAGCGCATCGTTTTTCTTCGCGAATTCCGACAAAATCTTTGCAGCTACCACTACATCGTCTTTGCTGAACGCAACTGCTGTCGGTCCAGTCAGAGCGCTGTCGAGCTCCGTCAGTCCGGCATCAGAAGTCGCACGGCGTACCAATGTGTTTTTCAATACTTGAAAATCAACACCAGCTTCGCGAAGACGTTTACGGAGTTCCGTCACTTGCGCGACGTTCAATCCCCGGTAATCCGCTACGACTGTGCTTGCGCTCTCGCGCAGCTTTGCCGATACTTCGGTAACCGCTTGTTGTTTTTCTTGAAGTACTTTTGCGTTTGGCATATGTTACACCTCCTGAGAACTTACTTTCAACCTATCGTTGACCGAGAGACTTCGGAGTCCGTCCTCATCAGAGCGATGAAGACGAGCAGCCAATAGAAAAGCCTCCGCGGGTTAGACGGAGGCATAACGTTCCACTGCAACTTTCTCTTAGACAGAAAAAGCACGCTGCATTGTATCGTAACACCTCGGTAGGAAATTAAGCCTCGCGGCACCTACTGTCTACGGTCAACTATATTCGTTTTAAGAACCTTTAACAGATTACCATGTCCGTTTGCAAAATGCAAATGGCGAAGTTCGCCAGCACGGTTTATCTGAAGGTTTGGGCGTTTACGCGTACGCTCGGACCCATCGTGGACGAAACGGCGATGTTGCGCAAGTATACGCCTTTGGCTGCTGCCGGCTTAGCACGGACAAGAGCTTCCACCAGTGCGCGGAAGTTTTCTTGCAGTTGCTCGGCACCAAACGATACTTTGCCGATCGGCGCGTGAATTTGTCCAGCACGGTCGAGACGGTACTCAATTTTACCGGCTTTGATTTCTTTCACGGCGTTAGCTACATCAAACGTTACCGTACCGGCTTTCGGGTTCGGCATCAAGCCTTTGCCCCCAAGCAGACGGCCGAGTTTACCGACTTCGCTCATCATGTCCGGCGTAGCGACGCAGACGTCGAAATCGAACCAGCCTTGCTGGATTTTTGTAATCAAATCTTGATCGCCTACGAAATCCGCTCCGGCCGCTTCGGCTTCTTTCGCCTTGTCGCCTTTTGCGAACACGAGGACGCGCTTTGTTTTACCTGTTCCGTTCGGAAGCACGACTACACCGCGTACGGCTTGGTCTTGCTTTTTCGGGTCAACCCCGAGACGAACGGCTACTTCGACGGTTTCGTCGAACTTAGCAGGAGCTGCTTTTTTAACAAGTTCAATCGCTTCCGCCGGCTCGTAGCTAGCGTCCGGATTGACCAGCTTGGCAACTTCCTGGTACTTCTTACCGCGTTTTGCCATGTTCGTATTCCTCCTTTTGTGGTGTTAGCGGAAAATCCTCCCACTTGTGCGGATGAACTCCGCACCCAAAACCATTAGTCTTGAATAACAACGCCCATGCTGCGGGCTGTTCCTTCAACCATCCGCATTGCAGCTTCCACTGATGCTGCATTGAGGTCCTGCATTTTTTGTTCGGCGATTTGACGAACAACGTCACGCTTCACAGTTGCAACTTTCTTTTTGTTCGGTTCGCCGGATCCTTTTTCGATCTTGGCGGCTACGCGAAGCAAAACAGCAGCCGGAGGAGTTTTCGTCTCGAAAGTGAAAGAGCGGTCCTCGAATACTGTGATGACAACCGGAATAATCAAGCCTGCTTGATCAGCGGTACGCGCGTTGAACTCTTTACAGAAAGCCATGATGTTGACCCCTGCTTGACCGAGTGCCGGACCGATTGGCGGAGCCGGATTCGCTTTACCAGCTGGAACTTGCAGCTTAACCAGTTTAATTACCTTTTTAGCCATGCGACACACCTCCTTGCGCATAATGTGGTGCGAGCGGGACCCTGCGGCACCCTCCCACGATTGAAGGCTTACTCTAGCGGAATAAGCCCAGAAACCAGACAGATTCCAGCATGACCGGAAATCCGATCACGAAAAAATCCTTATATCTTCTCCACTTGGGTATATTCCAACTCAAGCGGGGTTTCCCGTCCAAACATGTTGACATGCACTTTGAGCTTGGCCTTGTCGGTCAAAATATCTTCTACCGTGCCGACAAAGTTCGCGAACGGTCCCACCTTGACGCGTACGGTTTCCTTAAGCTCGAAGTCGATCTTCGGCTTCGGCTCTTCGATCCCCATATGCTTCAGGATCGCATCGACTTCCTCAGGCAGCAGCGCCGTCGGTTTCGAACCGGAACCGGTCGATCCGACAAAGCCGGTTACACCCGGCGTATTGCGCACCACATACCAGGAATCGTCCGTCTGAATCATCTCGACGAGCACATAGCCCGGATACACTTTCCGCATGACGGTTTTTTTCTTGCCGTCCTTGTTCACGATTTCTTCTTCCATCGGAACGAGCACACGGAAAATTTTGTCCTGCATGTTCATCGATTCGACGCGTTTTTCCAAGTTGGCTTTAACTTTGTTCTCATACCCGGAATAGGTATGTACGACGTACCATCTTTTCTCCATTATCGTCACCCGGCTCCCATCATTCGAACAGGCGCAGGATTTCGCTCAGTCCGAGGTCAATCAGCCAAAAGTAGATGGTCATGAACGTGCACGTCACAAGCACCACAAGGGTGTAACTGATGAGCTCTTTACGGCTCGGCCATTTGACTTTCTTAAGCTCCGACCAACTGTCGGTAAGAAACGAAAACGTAGAGCCGAAACCTCGCTTCATTCTTTGCACAAACGTCACGATTACCCCTCCAAACCTACGGCTAGCCATTTACCGGTCCATAACAAAAAACCCCCGGAAATAGGGCTACCTGAACTACTTTATCACAGTCTTCCAAGCGTGTCAAGAAAACGCGCTCGTGTGTGCCGCGCCTGTCGGCTTTTTCTACAGTTTGGCCCAAGTCGCCCCTATGCAAACCTGTCATGAAACAAGAGGTTTACACCCTGCCAAGAGCAATGGGCTGCAAAACAACAAGGACATCCTTACCTCCGGGACGGAGTGAAGAATGTCCTCCTAGATGTTGCGCACTTCCAAATAACGCTCAAGCTTGCGCTTGACACGCTGCAACGCATTGTCGATCGACTTGACGTGACGGTCCAAATCGACAGCAATTTCCTGATACGACCGGCCGTCCAAGTACAGCATAAGCACTTTGCGTTCCAGATCGCTAAGGATCTCGCCCATCTTGTCTTCCAGACCGCTAAATTCTTCCTGGTTGATAATCAACTCTTCGGGATCGGTGACACGGGTGCCGCATATCACATCGAGAAGGGTTCGGTCCGAATCCTCGTCATATATGGGCTTGTCCAGCGACACATAAGAGTTTAAAGGAATATGCTTTTGCCGGGTGGCGGTTTTGATAGCGGTAATAATCTGGCGGGTTATACACAGTTCGGCGAAAGCTTTGAACGTGGCGAGCTTGTCCTCGCGAAAATCGCGGATCGACTTGTACAGGCCGATCATGCCCTCCTGGACGATGTCTTCACGATCGGCTCCGATCAGGAAATAAGAACGGGCTTTAGCACGAACAAAGTTTTTGTACTTGTTGATCAAGTACTCCAGCGCTTCGCTGCTGCCATCGCGGACCGATTCGACGACTTCTTCGTCGGACTTCAAGTCGAAATCGTGCATTCTCAGTTCTTTGAGGTCGATGCTCACCCAATATCCCTCCGGCTGCAAGCTAAACCTGGCGACGTTGCTACAAAAGATAGGACTAGTATACATTATGTAATCTAACATCGTCAACCGAAAGCCCCGCTAGAGTACTAGGCTCCGGGTTCCTTATTTGCCTCTGCGCCACTTCTCGAACAAATCCCGCTGCTCGCCGCTTAATTTACTTTCGAACGTGTTTTTGGCCGGTGCCGCCGACTCGTCGATCTTGACACGGATTTCCTTGCGGATCTCCCGGATCGCCAGGCGCAGTTCCCTCGCCGGAAGGCGAAGAGCGCCTTGTCCAAACGTCACGTTCTGCTCGACCGAGTCGGATGTCGCGACATAGATCTGCGTTCTTCTTCCTCTCAGATCCGTTACCAGCCGCTCAATCCGTTCGTCGGCTGTTTCTTTCTCGCGCGTGTACAGCACCTCGATTTGATGCTGCCGGTAGATTCCCCCAAGGCCCGGCACCTGGTAGGCGTCAAACACGACATATACTTTGCTTCCCTTGTAAGCCTGATAATCGGCGAGCATGTCGATCAGCCTGTCTCTCGCCTCTTCCAGACTGATGTCCTTCAGCTTCTGCAGCTCCGGCCAAGCTCCGATAATGTTATAGCCGTCTACGATGACAACTTGTTTCATGCTCTCCCGGGGGGCGGACGGTTACGAGATCGCCGCGCCGCGCTGGCGGACGACCTCGTACATCAATACGGATGCGGCCACGGAAGCGTTAAGCGAATTGATCTGCCCGGCCATCGGCAGCTTGACGAGAAAATCGCATTTTTCTTTGATCAGTCTGCCGATCCCTTGATTCTCGTTGCCGATGACGATCGCCAGCGGGATTTTAAAGTCAAAATCATAGACAAGACGGCTCGCCTCGACGTCTGCGCCCGCGACCCAGATCCCTTCTTTTTTGAGCGAATCGATCGTCTGGGCCATGTTGGTCACGCGTGCGACTGGAACGTATTCCACGGCTCCGGCCGAAGTTTTCGAGACGGTTGCGGTCAGGCCGACAGAACGCCGCTTCGGAATGACGACTCCATGAACGCCCGTGCAATCGGCCGTGCGCAGGATCGAGCCGAGGTTATGCGGGTCTTCGATCTCATCAAGCAGGATCAGGAACGGCACCTCGCCCCGGAATCTGGCCCTCTCCAGCAAATCTTCCACTTCCACATAATCGTGGGCGGCCACTTGGGCGACTACACCCTGATGCTGCACGCCGGGTACGAGCTGATCCAACTTGCGCTTGTCGGCTTGTGTAACGACGACGCTCTGTTTTTTTGCTTCTGCGATAACCGGCTGCGTATGATGCTTCTGCGCCTGCTCGGCAATCCAGATTTTATGAATCGTCCGGCCGGAGCGCAGCGCCTCCAGCACGGAATGTTTGCCTGCAATAAATTCTTCTTCCATCGTTATCCTCCCGGTTCTTCCAACATGAGCTCGAGCAGCTGCTCCAGCCGATCGAACCGTTTCTTATAGTACAAATATCCGATCAGACATTCGAAGGCGGTGCTGTGCCGGTAATCCAGTACGTCCGCATTTTTCGGCATCGTTCCGGACTTGGCGTTTCGGCCGCGCTTCACAATATCCGTTTCTTCTTCAGTCAACAGAGGCAGCCACAATCTCAGCGTTTTCGCCTGCGCCTTGGCCGAGACGAATTTTACCGATTCCCTGTGCAGGTGGTTCGGCTTATGGTTCGGTCTCGATATGACGTATTGCCTGATGTATACTTCAAATACCGCATCTCCGATATACGCCAGAACCAGCGGGTTTAACTGGGACGGGGCCTTTGCGGGATCGAATCGGAACAGATTGACATCCATCAGCGCCGCCCCGTCATTTCCGCCGCCAGCGGAGGCCTTGAGGCGTATCCTCCAGCACAATACCTTTAACCGTCAGCAAATCGCGGATTTCGTCGGAACGCGCCCAGTTTTTGGCTTTGCGGGCTTCCGTCCGTTCTGCGATCAACTGCTCGATTTCGTCATCCAGCAATTCTTCTTTCTCTTCCGCTAGTATGCCCAATACCGAATCCCACTCCTGCAGCACCTGGAGCAGAAGTCCGATCGTCTCTGCGTTAGCATCCGCCTTGGCGAGGTAGGCATTGCCTTCCGAGATCAGGTCAAATACAGCTGTGATCGCATCGGCCGTGTTGAAATCGTCGTCCATTTTCTCGTGAAACGTCCGTTTAATCCGTTCCACCGCTTCCGACACCTGCTCATTCACCGCACCTTTTTCCGCGCTTTTGAGTCGATGCTTTAAATTGGCAACTCCGTTCTCGATTCTTGCAAGCCCGTTGGCCGCCTGCTCCAGCCCCTCTTCGCTGAAGTTAAGCGGATTGCGGTAGTGCGTCGACAAAAACAGGAAACGAAGAGCTTGAGGCTTCACCCGTTCCAGCAGCTTCCTGACGTTGATCCCGTTGCCGAGCGACTTGGACATCTTCTCGTTATCGATATGGATGTATCCGTTGTGCATCCAATATTTGGCGAGCGGATGCCCGTTCGCACACTCCGATTGCGCCACCTCGCACTCATGATGCGGGAACTGCAAGTCCTGGCCTCCGCCGTGAATGTCGAGCGTAACGCCCAAATATTTGCGGGCCATTGCCGAACATTCAATATGCCAGCCCGGACGCCCGTCGCCCCAAGGACTGGACCAGCGGATCTCGCCCGGCTTGGCGCCTTTCCACAGGACGAAGTCCTGGGGGTTTTCTTTGCGCGAGTCGACCTCGACGCGAATCCCGAACTGCAGTTCGCCCAGATTTTGATGGGACAGCTTCCCGTACTCTTCAAACTTCTCGGTGCGGAAGTACACGTCTCCTTCGCTCTCGTAAGCGAATCCTCCCTTGACCAGCTCTTCGATAAGCCGTACGATCTCCGGGATATTCTCGGTTACCCGCGGATTTATATCCGCCTTGCGAATCCCGAGCGCCTCGATGTCCTCATGATAAGCGGCAATGAACGTATCTGCAATTTCCGGCACCGGTTGTCCGGTTTGCTCCGATTTGCGGATCAGCTTGTCGTCGACGTCAGTAAAGTTCACTACATAGTTGACCTCATAACCGGTCAATTGCAGATATCTTCGGACTACATCGAAGAAAATAGCCGGCCTGGCGTTGCCGATATGGATATAATCGTATACCGTCGGACCGCACACATACATATTCACTTTGCCTGGGTTAAGCGGTACGAACGTTTCTTTAGCCCGAGTCATGGTGTTATACACTTTTAGACTCATAAGGTTGAACCCCTCCGTTTTGGTTACGCATCTCTGTTTTTAGCTGCTCGACTTCGTGTTTGAGCTCTTGTATCCGCGTCTCCATCTGCTGAAACAGATCGATGAGCGGGTCCGGCAGCTTGTCGTGATCGAGCTTGTTCAGGCTGACGCCATCGCGCTTGACGACGCGCGCTTTCAATCCGACGACGGTGCTGTTCGGCGGGACTTCGCTTAGGACGATCGCATTCGCTCCGATCTTGGAGTTGTCGCCCACCGTGAACGAACCCAGCACTTTGGCGCCGGAGGAGATGACGACATGATTTCCGATCGTCGGATGGCGCTTCCCGCTTTCCTTGCCCGTTCCACCGAGTGTAACTCCCTGGAACAGCAGAACGTCGTCGCCGATCTCGCAAGTCTCTCCGATCACAACCCCCATGCCATGGTCGATGAACAGCCTCTGGCCGATCCTGGCGCCGGGATGAATCTCGACGCCGGTCATAAACCGGCTGAATTGGGAAATGATTCGGGCGATCATAAACCATCTGCGGACATAAAACCAATGCGCCACCCGATGTGCCCATATGGCGTGCAAACCCGAGTAGGTCAGCACGACCTCAAATACGCTGCGCGCGGCCGGATCGTTGTCGAAAACGGCCTGAATGTCCGATTTCATGGTGCGGAACATGTCGTCACCTGCTTTTAGTCGCCCCCGTAACGGAAACGGCAGCAGCTGAAGCCGCTTGACCGTATGCGCGGACCCCTGGTTTTATACTTCCGATATTCGCCCATCCAAACAAAAAAGCCCCTGCAGCCTAGGCTGCAGAGACGTCGACACGCGGTTCCACTCTGCTTGGACAGCGCCTCTTGATACACGCACGCACGTTACATGCGGCGCGGACCCGGATGTGTTCGCTATCCCTCTTCATGTCCTTAACGCGGACGGACGGCACCCCCTACCCTGCCGGATGACAGCTCGGATGTGCGGCTCACGGGTGCATTTCCGATGAAGGCGGGAATGGGCAACTTGCAGCCGGCGACCTATCCGCCGATTGCCCTCTCTGTAAAACCCGGGCCGACACGTACTTTCCCGATCAAAGCCTTTATGGTGTATGTTGACAATTATCACAAGCTTGATAATTACAGCGTAACTTGAAAGTACACCAAGTATACATGATCAGCTTCTTTCTGACAACCGCTTTTGAAGCCGCTCCACCACACGGCTTTGTCCCAGGAGCGCGAGCGTCTGGTTCAAGTCGCGTCCATGCATTTGTCCCGTCAGGGCAACTCGCACGGGCATGAACAACTGCTTCCCTTTATACCCCGTTTCCTTCTGAACCGCCTTGAGCAGCCCGCCGATCGTCTCCGGCGTAAATGCCGAAGCCTGCTCGATCTGAGCCAGGAAAGCGCGCAGCACGGCCGGAACGTGTTCTTCGCCGAGCAAAGCGCGGCCTTCGTCATCGTCTTCCGGCTCATCGCGGAAAAAGACTTCGGTCAGCGGCACGATGTCCGACGCGCAGTTCATCTGCTCCTGATAAAGCGCCACCAGCGCCGCCGCCCATTCCCGCTGCCCGCCATCCAGCTCGGCCGGAAGGCGCCCCGCCTTTTGTAGGTGAGGAATCGCCATCTCGGCGATACGGCCGCTATCGGCTTTTTTGATGTACTGGTTGTTCATCCAGTTCAGCTTGTTCGTATCGAAAGCAGCCGGACTTTTGGACAGCCGGTCCGCATCGAATACCGCGATCAGTTCCTCCTTCGAGAATAGTTCATTCTCGCCTTCAGGCGACCAGCCGAGGAGCGCGATAAAGTTAAACATCGCTTCGGGAAGGAAGCCAAGCTGGTCATACTGCTCGATGAACTGGATGATTGACTCGTCGCGCTTGCTCAGCTTCTTGCGCTGCTCATTCACGATCAGCGTCATGTGCGCGAACTGCGGAGGCTCCCAGCCCAGCGCTTCGTAGATCATCAGCTGGCGCGGCGTATTGGAGATATGATCCTCGCCCCGCAGCACGTGCGAAATCTCCATCAAGTAATCATCGATCACAACAGCGAAATTGTAAGTGGCAATCCCGTCTTTCTTCACAATTACAAAATCGCCGATGCCGTCCGATTCGAACGTAATGTCCCCTTTAACCAAATCGTGGAACGTATACGACTTGCCTTCCTGCACCCGGAACCGGATGCTCGGCACCCGTCCTTCGGCTTCATAAGCTTTGCGCTGCTCCTCCGTCAAATGGCGGTGCTTGCCGGAATACCGGGGCGTCTCTCCGCGGGCCGTCTGTTCCTCCCGCTCCCGCTCCAGCTCTTCCTCCGTGCAGTAGCACAAGTAAGCGCGACCTTCGGCTATAAGCTGCTCGGCGTACTTCCGGTACAGATCGAGACGCTCCGTCTGCCGATACGGGCCGAACGGGCCGCCGACGTCGATGCTCTCGTCCCAGTCGATGCCCAGCCATTTCAAATAGGTGAGCTGATTTTCCTCCCCGCCTGCTACGTTTCGCTTCACATCGGTATCCTCGATGCGGATAATAAATTTACCGTTATGATGACGGGCGAACAAATAGTTAAAAAGTGCGGTCCGGGCGTTGCCGATGTGCAGATGCCCTGTAGGGCTCGGCGCGTAGCGGACACGAATAGGTCTGGTCATGGATGATCCCCTCTCAATGTGTGAACTGCCTGCTCTCTAATCCGTAACGGTTAAAGTGCAGCCTTCTGCAAACAAACTACCGATTGTGCCGCAACGCCTTCCCCACGGCCCGTAAACCCGAGCTTCTCCGTCGTCGTCGCCTTGACGTTGACCTGGGACGGGTCGGCTTCCAGCACACGGGCGATCAGCTCGACCATCTGCGGAATGTATGGCGCCATCTTCGGCTTCTGGGCGATAATCGTGGAATCGATGTTGCCGAGACGATAGCCCATCGACTTCGCGATTTCCCAGACGTGTTCCAGCAGCTTTACACTGTCCGCATCGAGATAAGCCGGGTCGGTATCGGGAAAATGTTTGCCGATATCCCCTTGCCCGAGCGCTCCCAAAATCGCATCGCTAATCGCATGCAGCAGAACGTCGGCGTCCGAATGACCAAGCAGCCCTTTCTGGTAAGGGATATCGATTCCACCGATGATGCACTTGCGCCCTTCCACCAGTTGATGCACGTCAAAGCCTTGTCCGATCCGTATCATGAACGATCCGTCCTCTCCATTTGTTGTTGCAGCAGTCGTTCCGCCCATATCAAATCGTCGGGCGTCGTAATCTTAATGTTCGTGTAGGCGCCCTCGACAACGTACACCTCGTGACCGAGCCGCTCCAGCAGCATCGCATCGTCGGTGCCCACGAAGCCGTCGCGTTCCGCCTGCCGATGGGCTTCCCGCAGCAGATCAAGACGAAAAGCCTGTGGGGTCTGCACCGCCCACAAGCTCTTCCGATCCGGCGTAGATTCGATCCTTCCGGACGATCCGACGACTTTTATCGTATCTTTGACCGGCACCGCCAACACCGCTCCTCCGGCCTCATACCCTTTATGTAAGCATCGCTCGGCTTCGGCTTCGGTCACGAAAGGACGAACCCCGTCATGAACCGCCGCCACGTCAATGCCAGCCGGCAGCTTGTCCATGCCGATCCGCACCGAATGCTGGCGCTCCGATCCGCCCGCTACGACGGCGCACACCTTCGCAAGCGAATAGTCGCGAACGTACGCTTCGCATCTTGCGATCTCGTCCGCTCCCGTCACCAGCACGATCGATTCGACGAGAGGCATCCGCTGGAACAGTTCCAGCGTATACACGAGAATCGGCTTGCCGCGAAGCTGCAAAAACTGTTTGCTCTCCGAGGTGCCCATCCGGGTCCCTCTTCCCGCCGCCACCACGACGACGCCGCACCTTATCATGATCTCCCTACCCCGCTGTTTACGTAATGATCGATACTTCCCATTCCTATCATAATCGTTTTACAGCGCTTTTTCCAACAGTTTCGGCTTGGCAAAGATCATCCGGCCCGCGGAGGTTTGCAGCACACTCGTCACGAGCACCTCAATCGTAGCCCCGATGTAGTCTCTGCCGCCTTCCACCACGATCATCGTGCCGTCGTCCAAATAAGCGACGCCTTGTCCGTGCTCCTTGCCGTCTTTAATCACCTGCACCATAATTTCTTCCCCGGGCAGCACGACCGGCTTGACCGCATTGGCCAGATCGTTAATATTAAGCACCGACACGCCCTGCAGCTCGCATACTTTGTTCAGGTTGAAGTCATTGGTGATCACTTTGCCCTGAAGAGCTTTGGCCAGCCGCACCAGCTTGCTGTCCACTTCGGATATTTCCTCGAAGTCGCCTTCGTAGATAAGTACCTTTACGTCCAGCTCTTTCTGGATTTTGTTCAAAATATCCAGGCCGCGCCGCCCGCGGTTGCGCTTGAGCAAGTCCGACGAATCGGCGATATGCTGAAGCTCCTCCAATACGAATTCCGGGATAACCAGCGTTCCTTCAATAAATCCGGTTTTGCAAATGTCGGCGATACGGCCGTCAATAATGACGCTCGTGTCCAATATTTTGTGCTCGTCCTTTTGCGGGCCGCCCTTTTTCTTCTTATCTCCGAACAAAGACGACATGAAATGAACTAAATCTTCCCGCTTTTTGTACCCGATGCGAAATCCGTATACGCCAAGCACTCCGGTAAGCGCCCAAGCGGCCACTGTGCCGACCCATCCTGCTCCGGTCAATACCGGAACGAGCAGCACGGAGATGACCAATCCGAGAATAAGTCCGGTTATCCCTGACAGCAGTTCAAGCGACGGCGCATTGGCCAAGCGGTCTTCCCAGCTCTGCATGCGCGACGCTCCGGACCCCAGCAACCAGCCGGACAGCCCGAGAATCAGAAGAGCGCCGATGGCTGCCGACCAGTACGGCTGGCCCCGTAATTGTTCAATTCCGAACAAAGGACTTCCAATACCTAACAAAAATTGCCCGATCGCTTCATTCCACCGATATCCAAGTAACCCTCCGATCACGGTCAATAGTAGTTGAAGCCGTTGTTTCGTCATACCTGGTTTCACCTCCAAATTCCAATTCATGTTTCCCATTACCAATTATGATCCAATTTGGGCGGCGCTATACGGAATGATTGGTATATTTGTCCAAACGAATCTGCTTTATGGCCTCCCGTATAGAGAAAGGCTAGGCAGTTGGGGGGCTCTTCCTAATTCCGCGCATCCTGCCGTCCCGGTAACTTTCGGGTACAAATTGAACTTTGTTTATGTTTCTTTTATAATGAACCTTAGTGATATTATGGAAACTCGGGGTGAATGGAATGAGCGGCTTAACATTAAAGCAGTTTCAAGAGCAAGTATCCGAATTGCTACTCCGTCACCGAAGTGTACTGGACGTCCTGTCCAAATCGCAGCAGTCAAGCGCATCCGTTAATCGCAGTGTCATCAAGTCCGTCACCGAATGCGGATGCATCACACTGCAAGCCAACAAACAACCTTATCCCGAGGACCTGTCGCTTGAAGATGCGAAGGCTCTCATCCAGACCCATATTAACGGCGAGCTGTGTGAGAACTGCGCCGATGCCATTACGGTACAGCTTGGCAAGCAACTGTTCTATTTGTCGGCCTTATGCAATTTGCTGGAGCTGGATTTGGACGACATCCTCGACAAGGAATCGAAAAAATGCTCCACGCTCGGGTTGTTTAATTTGTCCTGACAGCAGTTACTTCCCGCCACTGTGCAACAAAAAAAGCATTTATTTTCTCGGTGATCCGGAAAATAAATGCTTTTTTTCTTCGATATGGTCTTCTGTAAGCGAACGGGATAGTTACCCGTGCGTTTCGTTTTTCGTCGGTTCGTCCATGTTCTTCATCCGCTTGCGGCGGCGGAATAACCTTCTAGCGTTTTTTTTTAGACCGTTCAGTCCGTACAAGGCGTAGATAACCAGCGGGATAAAAATAAGCTTCGACAGAAGTCCCGGATAAATCACGGCAAGCGCGACAGCACCTGCGACAATGATCGGCGTCAGCCATATAGCGGTTTTGGGAATGCCTACCTTTTTGAAGTTCGGGTACTTGACGGTGCTCACCATCAGGAACGACAATACCAGTGTGCTCGCAAGCAGTACGGCCGACGGAATTTCGTTGTGGAACAGTGCAAGCGTGCTAAGAATGCTGCCTGCGGCCGGAATGGGCAACCCGATAAAGTAGCCGGGCATGCTGGATACGACATTAAAGCGGGCCAGACGCAGCGCTCCGCAGATCGGGAAGATCGCGGTGACGATCCACGCCAAAGCTGAAGTCTCCATCTGTTGAAAAGCAACGACGTACATAATAAAAGCCGGCGCAACGCCGAACGAAATGACATCTGACAACGAATCCAGCTCTTTGCCAAACTCGCTTTGAGCATTTAACGCGCGCGCCACACGTCCGTCCAAACCGTCCAGAAGCATGGCTACGATAACAAAAATAGCGGCCAGTTCCGCATTGCTGTTATCCGCACCCGAATTAAACGCCAAAATAATTGCGATAATCCCCAGAAACAGATTACCTACCGTAAACATGCTGGGAATCGAATTTCTTATCATGAAAGGCTCCACCTCTAAATCATACTATGCCCCAATCGTTCGCAGAGCATGCTGCAAGCCCCTTGGGGATCGCGAACCTATCTTCTGATTGTAGGCAATTTAGATATGTCTGTCAATGAACAATTGCTCTTGGATCCGCTTCAGCCCTTCCTTGATAGCCCGAGCGCGTACTTCTCCGATCCCGTCCACCTCGTCCAGCTCCTCGATGGTGGCCATAACCATGTGGGGCAGCCGCTCAAACCGTTCCACCAAATTATGGATAATGACAGCCGGCAGCCGAGGCAGCTTATGCAGCATCCGGTACCCTCTGGGAGATACCGTCTCCTCCATCATCGTATTGGTATAGGGGTAACCGAGCAGCCGGATTATATGCTGTTGGTCGAGAAGCTCCTCGGAGCTCATCCTCTTGAGCGTAGCCGATATCTCGCGCACCTTTTCTTCCGTGTTTTCGCGGCAGTAATCTTTGATCAGCAGCAGCGCCTCGGCGTCGGTATTACCGACCAGCTCTTCCAGCTGCATGCTGATCAGCCGCCCTTCGGTGCCCAGCTCGTTGATATACCTTTTGATTTCGTTTTTAACGCGAAGTACCATCTCCAACCGCTGGATAACGTTCGCTACCTCATGCAGCGTGACAAGCTCCTCGAACTCGGACGCACCCAAGTTGGTGAACGCCTGATCGAGCACCGTTTTATATTTCTCCAAAGTTTGAATCGCCTGGTTCGCCTTCGTCAGAATGACGCCGATATCTTTCAGCGAATACCGGAGATTCCCCTGATAGACGGTGATCACGTTCCGCCGCTGGGAAATCGAGACAACCAGTTTGCCCGTCTGCTTCGCAACCCTCTCGGCCGTCCGGTGGCGAATCCCGGTCTCGATCGAAGGAATGGACGAATCCGGTATAAGCTGCGTGTTGGCATACAGAATGCGTTTGATATCCTCGCTCAGGATAATCGCACCGTCCATTTTGGCCAGCTCGTATAAATAGTTCGGGGAAAAATCGCAGTTGATCGAAAAGCCGCCGTCCACAATCTCCATCACTTCCGGACTGTACCCGACGACAAGCAAAGCCCCGGTCTTCGCCCGGAGCACGTTCTCAAGTCCCTCGCGGAACGGAGTGCCGGGAGCGACCAGCTGCAAAATTTGCGTCATGACGTCCCGCTTCGTGTCTTCCTTCACCTCAGTAACCCCCTATCGCACCCGTTCATTCCAGTGCCGCCTTCAAAGCTTCGGACACCGTATCCACGCCTATAATTTCCAGCCCTTGGGGAGGCGTCCAGCCCTTCATGCTCTTGCGTGGCATAATAACCCGCTTGAAGCCGAGCTTTTGCGCCTCTTTCACCCGCTGGTCGATCCGCGAAACGCCCCGAACCTCCCCGGTCAGGCCGATCTCGCCGAACACGACGTCGTACGGCTGGGTGGGACGGTCCCGGAAGCTGGAGGCGATCGCCACCGCAGCAGCCAGATCAACCGCAGGCTCATCCAGCTTGACGCCACCGGCCAGGTTCAAGTAAACGTCCTGATTTTGCAGAAACATACCTACCCGCTTCTCCAATACAGCGATAATCAGAGAGAGCCGGTTATGATCAATACCCGCGGACATCCGGCGCGGGCTCGGAAAGTTCGTGCTGGAGACGAGCGCCTGCAGCTCGACGAGCACAGGACGCGTCCCTTCCATACTGGCCACGACAGTGGAACCGGATACGCCGAGAGGCCGTTCGGACAAAAACAGTTCGGACGGATTGGTCACTTCACGCAGGCCGGTCTCGACCATCTCGAAAATACCCATCTCGTTCGTCGATCCGAACCGGTTTTTGACCGCCCGCAGCAGCCGGTACGAATGGTGGCGCTCCCCTTCGAAATAAAGCACGCTGTCGACCATATGTTCGAGCAGCCGGGGGCCCGCGATCGCCCCTTCCTTAGTCACATGACCGACCAGGACGGTAGCGATTCCTCTTATTTTAGCTATTCGCATAAAGTGCCCGGTGCATTCCCGAACTTGCGCAACGCTGCCCGGAGCTGACGTCACGGTCGGATGGAACACGGTCTGGATCGAGTCGACAACCATAAAATCGGGCTGTACGTTCTCGATCGCTTCTCCGATCATCTCCACATTCGTTTCGCATAACACGAACAAATGTTCCGACAAAGCTCCCAGACGATCCGCCCGGAGCTTGATCTGCCGGGTCGATTCCTCTCCGGATATATACAGCACCTTGAGCCCCATGGCGGCCAGCTGGTTCGAAGTCTGCAGCAGCAGCGTCGACTTCCCGATTCCGGGGTCGCCCCCGACCAGAATGAGCGAACCGGGAACGACACCTCCACCGAGCACCCGGTTGAGCTCGTTCATTTCCGTCAAAATCCGCTTTTCGTGGCTACTTTCTATATGTATGATCGAGGTCGCCTTTTCTTTCGTCTGGGTCAGCGAGGACTGGAATCCTTTTGCTTTTCCGGTGATCTCGATTTCTTCCACCATCGTGTTCCAGGAGTTACAGCCGGGACATTTGCCAAGCCATTTCGGGGATTCGGTTCCGCATTCCTGGCAGCAAAATTTCGTTTTCGTTTTCGACATTATTCATCCCCTCACTGCCTCATATTATCCAAAGTGTACCATTACCAGGAACCAATGAAAACCCTGCTTTCATCAATTCCTTTCAGCCGTTGTGGATTACCGCCTTATAGCTCGCCAGACGCAATAAAGAGCCCCTGCTTCCCCAGCCCAGGGAAGCAGGAGCCCCTTACGGGCACTGCCGATAATCGGATTGCTTAGGTTTGATTTGGGGTCGGATTTGTCGTTAGTGTTTCTGGACGACTAGTTCCCCATCTACTTCGTCGATCGTCAGCGAATCGCCTTTGGCGATGTTGCCTTTCAGCAGCTCTTCGGACAGACGGTCCTCGATATGCTTCTGGATCGCTCTGCGCAGCGGTCTCGCGCCGTAGGTCGGGTCGAATCCTTCCTTGGCGAGAAACGCCTTGCCTTTATCCGTGAGCGTAAATTCCACTTCCTGCTCGCGCAGCCGCTTGGCCAGCTCGTCGGACATCAGGCTGACAATCTCGGCGATATGCGATTCTTCGAGCGAATGGAACACGATGATCTCATCGATCCGGTTCAAGAACTCCGGACGGAAGCTTTTCTTCAACTCGCCCATCACTTTGTCCTTCATGTTCGAGTAATCGCGTCCGCTATCTGCTGCCGCCATGAAGCCGAGCGTCGAGTTTTTCTTAATCATTTCAGCCCCGACGTTCGACGTCATGATGATCAGCGTATTGCGGAAGTCAACCGTACGTCCTTTGGAGTCGGTCAAGCGGCCGTCTTCCAGCACTTGCAGCAAGATGTTGAATACTTCCGGATGCGCCTTCTCTATCTCGTCAAGCAGGACGACCGAGTACGGCTTGCGGCGCACTTTCTCGGTCAGTTGGCCGCCTTCTTCATAGCCGACATATCCCGGAGGCGCTCCGACGAGGCGGGAAGTCGAGTGCTTCTCCATATATTCGGACATATCGATGCGGATCACCGCATTCTCATCACCGAACAGCGACTCCGCAAGCGCACGGGCCAGCTCGGTTTTACCTACTCCGGTCGGACCCAGGAAAATGAAGGAGCCCATCGGACGCTTGGGATCTTTAAGCCCGGCTCTGGCGCGGCGGATCGCCCGGCTGACCGCCTTAACCGCTTCTTCCTGGCCGATCACGCGGTTGTGCAGGATGCTCTCCATCTTGAGCAGCCGCTCGGTTTCCTCTTCCGCCAGCTTGCTGACCGGAATACCGGTCCAGCTGCCTACCACCTGAGCGATATCTTCAGGAGTCACTTCGGAATCGGTGCGCCCTTGCTTTTCTTTCCACTCGTTTTTGGTCAAATCGAGCTCGTCGCGCATTTTCTGTTCGGTATCGCGGAGCGAGGCCGCTTTCTCGAACTCCTGGCTTTGCACCGCCGCGTCTTTTTCCTTACGGACGTTCTCCAGCTGAACTTCCAGCTGCTTCAAGTTCGGCGGTACGGTGTACGAGCGAAGCCGCACTTTTGAGCTGGCTTCGTCGATCAGGTCGATCGCTTTATCCGGCAGGAACCGGTCGGTAATGTAACGGTCGGACAGCTTCACCGCCTGCTCGATCGCTTCATCCGTAATTTTCACGCGATGATGCGCCTCATAGCGGTCGCGCAGCCCGTGCAAGATCTGAATCGCTTCCTCCGGCGTAGGCTGATCGACCGTGATCGGCTGGAATCTGCGCTCCAAGGCTGCGTCTTTCTCGATATATTTGCGGTATTCGTCCAACGTGGTCGCCCCGATGCATTGCAGCTCGCCTCTAGCCAGAGCCGGCTTCAAAATATTGGAGGCATCGATCGCTCCCTCGGCACCGCCTGCTCCGATTAGCGTATGCAGCTCGTCAATGAACAGGATAATGTTGCCGGCCGCACGAATTTCATCCATAATTTTTTTCAACCGGTCTTCGAATTCGCCGCGATATTTCGTGCCGGCTACGACCGACCCCATATCCAGCGTCATCACGCGCTTATCGCGCAGCGTCTCAGGAATTTCGTTATTGATGATTTTTTGGGCGAGCCCTTCTGCAATCGCCGTTTTCCCGACGCCGGGCTCCCCGATCAGTACCGGGTTGTTTTTGGTCCGGCGGCTAAGCACTTGGATCACGCGCTCGATTTCTTTGCTACGTCCGATGACCGGATCCAGGTTGCCTTCTTTGGCATATGCCGTCAAATCGCGGGCCAGGCCGTCCAGGGTCGGCGTATTAACGTTCACCGCCGTCGAATGGCTTGATGAAACGGCCTCGCTGCTGCCCAGCAGCTGGAGCACTTGCTGGCGCGCCTTATTCAGGCTGACGCCGAGATTGTTCAGCACGCGTGCCGCTACGCCTTCTCCTTCACGGATGAGACCGAGCAGGATATGTTCGGTGCCCACATACGTATGACCCAATTTGCGCGCTTCGTCCATAGACAGCTCGATTACCTTCTTGGCTCGCGGCGTGTAGGCGATACTGCTCGGCTGCTCCTGTCCTCTGCCGATCAAGGACTCCACTTCATCCTGAATTTTCTCCAGACTCAGACCCAAAGCGACGAGCGCCTTGGCGGCGATGCCTTCTCCTTCACGGATCAGGCCGAGCAAAATATGCTCCGTGCCGATGTTGTTGTGGCCCAGTCTTACCGCTTCTTCTTGAGCGAGAGCGAGCACCTTTTGAGCGCGTTCAGTAAATCTCCCAAACATCATGGAAAGCACCTCCAACGGATTCTATAGGAAACATGTACGAAACGGATAGGAACATTAAACTTCGCTATTCTTTATTAAACACCGTATACTTGAACGATTCATTCCGAGCCGGTAATTTTATCGCGGATCAATTCCGCCCTGCGAACATCCCGGTCATCGGCCGATAACTTTGCCCCGGCGTATTGCTGCAAAAATCCGGGCTGAGTCATCACCATTAACTCGTTCAGTATATTCGGCGATACATGCGCAAGCAACCCGAGGTCGACACCAAGCCGAACGTCTGACAACCGCTGTGCGGCCTCCTTGGAATCCATAATGGAAGCATAGGACAAGATGCCGTAAGAACGGTTCACCCGGTCGGATATACGCATGCGCGATTCAGCCAGCAGCTTCTGGCGGGCCGCCCGTTCATGCTCGATGATCTGCTTTGCGACTCCGTACAGATTGTCGATAATTTCTTGCTCCGACTGTCCCAGCGTAATCTGGTTGGAGATCTGAAAAAGGTTGCCGATTGCCTCGCTGCCCTCGCCGTACAGTCCCCGTACCGCAAGCCCCACCTGATTGATTGCCTGCAAAATCCGGTTCATCTGCTGGGTGAGCACAAGCGCGGGCAAATGCATCATCACGGATGCGCGAATGCCGGTACCTACGTTCGTCGGACAGCTTGTCAAAAATCCTCGCTGCTCGTCAAAAGCGTAGTCGACCTCCGACTCGAAAATATCGTCGATCTGATTGGCCAGATCCCAAGCCTCGCGAATCTGGAAGCCTGGGCTGAGACATTGAATCCGCAGATGATCTTCTTCATTGATCATAATGCTGACCGATTCGTTATCGTTAATCATCACGGCGCCGTTACGCGATTCGTCCGCCAGCGCGGGACTGATCAGATGTTTTTCCACCAGCACCCGTTTCTGAAGCTCATCGAGCGAATCCAGCTTGTATAGAGCAAATCCGCTTACCGTACTAAGCTCGTCGCTGTCCAGAACGCGTACGATCTTCTCCAGCACCTCCCCGGATTGCTGGTTGGTCGCCAGCATCGGGAAAGGGAGGGAACGCAAGTTGCGGGCGAGCCGGATTCGGGTACTGATGACCACGTCCGATTCCGGGCCTCTTCCCTTCATCCAATCGCTGAGCGCATTCTCGAATATATTCGTCCGATCCACGATGGTATGCCTCCTTGTCCCTACACGTTTGAACCGTTAAGCTTCGTCTCGAGTTCGCGGATCTGATCCCGGATCTTGGCCGCTTGCTCGAATTCTTCGCGGGTAATGCTCATCTGCATCTCTTGCTTCAGCTTGTCGATTTCCCGCTTATATTGAATCAGGCCTCCGGTGCGCTTAGGCACTTTGCCTACATGTACCGTGTTGCCGTGCACTCTCTTGAACAACGGGTCCAGCCTGCCGGAAAATTGCTCGTAGCAGGAGCTGCATCCAAAACGTCCGATTTTACTGAACTGGCTGTACGTCAGTCCGCATTGCTCACAGCGTAGCTGGTGCTGCTGCTTGGCCCCGATTGCCTGAGCGGGATCGAAATCGAGCAGTCCTGACAGCAGATTATGGATGGAGAAGCCATTTGGCGTTCCCGGAATCAGCTCGCCTTTTTCCCGGGCGCACGATTCGCAGATGTGAAATTCGGTTTTTTCCCCATTCACAATTTTCGTAAAATGCAGCGTTGCCGGTCTCTTATTACATTCTTGGCAGAGCACAGGAGTCCCTCCTTTGGTATCGCCGTATCAAACCGAATGGTTCTTTATTTGCTAAGCAAAGTGATCAGCATGGCCTTAAGCAGCCTTGCCCGAACCTCGTCGCGCAGCGGAAGCTTCAAATTCAGCACGTCCCGGGATACGGCAGCCTTCAGCATGTCCGCCTCCCTGGCCGTAATGAAACAGCCTTCCTCCAACTGGTATACGATGCCTTCGGCGGAAGCTTGATCGATCTGAATGCCCACTGTGCGAAAAATGTGCGCATGGATCGCTTCCTTGGACGGCAGCTCCACCTTCTGTATGCGGATATATCCTCCGCCGCCCCTCTTGCTCTCGACCACGTACCCCTTCTCAAGCGTAAACCGGGTACTAATCACGTAGTTGATCTGCGAAGGAACGCATTGGAACCGTTCGGCCAGCTCGCTCCGCTGCAGCTCCACGACTCCATCCGGGCTTTGCTGCAAAATGTTCTTCAGATATTGTTCGATGATATCAGAGACATTACGCATCTAAAGAACCTCCAAATGAAAGTTGTGCAGTCGAAGCCAAAACTGAAAAGTCTGAAAGTTTCGTCTCATTGACTTTGACTTTCTTTGACTTTAACAACATTATATACGGTTTTCCCACGTTTGCCAAGTATCCGGATTACAAATACTATTAGAAAACCATTCGATGCATACGTCAAATTGACGAAGGCTTAGTTCGCGCCAGCGGATTAGCGGGGCTGCGGTGTCGATCGCTTCATTCCCGTTTCTGATTATAAGTATATACATAAATACCGTTGAAGAACGCTCCAATTGATGCTTTTTTTCCATGCATTAACCAAATCTTCACTTGGGAAATTCGGCCTCAATCGGGCTCAATGGTATAATATAGACTGGCAGCGGGGTTTCGAACAGAGCGAACAGGAGTAAGGAAGCAGGAAAGGAGCCTAATCATCATGGAAACCGGATTGACCCGAAAGGCGATTATATCGATCTTCTTACTTGTTATTATAAGCCGGGCTGCTTTAGCCTTCACCGGATACATAGGCATCAACTTATTCGCCTCCTACACCGAGCCGGCTGTATACGAGAACCAGGCCCCGGGCGTTATTCACGAAACGGCAATGAAACTTCCACATCTGTTGAAGGAGACGGAAGGATTTAAGTTGTCGCATATCGCCACGTTTGACAGTTATCTCTATTTGAAAATTGCAACCCAAGGCTACGACAAGTATCCCATAGACGAGCCGCATCCGCCTGCGAACTGGGTTTTCTTCCCGTTATTTCCTCTGCTTCTTTATGCATCGGGAGCGATTGTCGGGTTATTTGCTAAAGTCGATTCGGCTATATTGGGCATGCTGCTTTCGAATCTGCTGTTTTGCCTAAGTCTCATTTACGTGTACGCCCTTAGCCTCAAACACGGCCTGAACGAACGACAGGCGCGAACGGTCTTGATTTTGATGCTGCTGTATCCAACATCCGTATTTTACTCGCTGCCTTATACGGAAAGCTTATTTCTCCTTCTGTCTGCGGCTTCTATTTATTATGCAACGGACAAGCGGTATGCTCTTGCCTTTTTGGCGGCAAGTTTATCTACCGTCACCCGGGTTCCCGGCTTTATCAACTTATTTTTCGTAGTTGGAACCGTCGTCCTGCATGAAGGATTTCCGTTGACGAAACGGTACATCAAGCCGGTGCTGTACGCCCTGCTCTCTTTAGTGCCAATGGGCTTGTACTTGTTGTATATGAAATACTTGACCGGCGATTTCCTGGCCCCGTTCCACGAACAAAGCTTGAGCTGGTACCGGTACACCGCCGCCCCGTTTACCAATTACGCGAATTACTTTGAGAAGCCTTACTTTATGGCGCCGGGCGGCTGGGACAACGGTCTCATCGCTTTCGTGGTATCTACCGCCGTGTTTATCGTGTATTTGACGTACCTGGGCGTTAATGGGAAGAACATGATCCGGCAACCTCATCGTCTGCTGTTATGGGTATACGGCGCTTTGCTGATCGTTATTCCGTTTTCGAGCCAGCCCTGGTACTTGGCCAGCGTCGTCCGGTACATGATGGTATGTATTCCGTTTTATCTGTATCTGGTCAAACTTACTGCGAATCGGGAAAATGTGCTGTTCGCCTATCAAATCCTCTTTGCCTGTCTCAATGTCATTACGACGATCGGATTTTTCAACGGATATTCGTTTATGGCTTAGACTCAAGCTGTCTGGAGCGGGAGACTATTCAAACGGCTCCCCGTCCCCAACTGCTTCCGTATGCACCAAGATCATCGTCTGTGATTGCAGATCGGGCTTGAACGTATACCGCAAATAACCGTCGTGCCCGCCTCCCCCTCCGCCGTACGTAATCAGGTAGTTATTCTCCACGATCGGTTTGGTGGAGGGGAGCACGTAAAACGTATTCGAAGTATTGCCATCGTTCAGCTCGAACCGGAACGGAAACGCCCCTTCTTCATCAACCCCATACATATAAAAGGACACTCCATGACAATCGGCATAAGCCGGGATCAAGTAAAAGCCTTCAAAATCATCGAATTCCAATACCCCCAGCGGAATCGGTTCCAAAGAAGGATAAACCAGCGACGGAATCGGCTCGGCAGACAACGACGTTTGCCCTCCTCCGTCAGGAAGAAAATAAGCGCGATACGAGGCCTCAAACCGGTAATCGCTCTCCCTTCCCAAGCACGAGTAGGAGCCCAGCGGCTCAATATGCTCTGTCTCGTCAGGCAGCACGACCAATCGACCGTAGCGGGAATCCCCCTCGGCGCGAGCGCGAGGCGTTTTTTCTGTAATCAGCAGCCCCCGCTTCCCCGGATTCGGGTCCTCGTCTTCGTTCTCCAGCCCAATGCTTACGACCCGCCCTTCTTTCATCCTAATCTGTACAACCGGTTTGTAAAATCCGCTTCCTGTCTGTTCAGAGCCCCTGATCCAAAAGTTCCTTACCGTTCCTTCAGCAGAAGTGCCGTCTACCGGGCGGTATACCTTCAGCAGTTGTTCCAGGTTATCTCCGATCGCCAGCTTCGGCGCGGTTCGTCTGTCGCTCAGCACGGAAGGCGAGCGTTCGTGGATGCGGATCGAGACGGCCCCTCCCGGAACTTCATTCTCGCCCGTGCGATAAAACAGAACATACATGTCCTGATCGCGATAATACCACTGGGGATAGGGCGTACCTCCCGCCTGGGAACGCTCCGTCGGTTCACCCAGCATGGCCCGTACTTGTTCCTGCGTATCGCCAAGCCGGATACCGCCTATCGTCGTGTCGATTCGGGACACAGGTCCTTTTCCTACTTCACGGGCGCTTTTGACGAGGCGGATGTCGGCCGCATTTTCCATCCTATCCTCATCCGGGTCATGCTTCTCATTGCTCGTTAATTGGACGGGGGACAGTACCGGTGAAGGCTCCCGGCGATTTTTACCGTCTGTCGTCATTTGCGCCCAGCCATAAACCAACAAAAGGATTATAACGGCTAGACCCATTAACGAAATCCATCTAGATTCGCGTATGGAGAAGGCGGAATTGGATACCCGCCGGGGATGATTTGATTGCGGTACAGCAAGCTGGATCTCAGCGGCTTTACTGGATGGCTTCTCTTGGGGGATGCTTCCATACCTTTCGGGTAAGAACCGGTTCATTGTTCGTACTCCTCTGTAAGGGGTGTCTATCGTATTTTCAAGCAGGTACCGAGTCACAGATTCTACCCATATAAAAGACTGCATGGCGATACAAAAAGTTACGTGCTGTTTGGAAATTTTTATCGTGTACCTGCATGTGGGCAGCCTGGAGCGAATGACGCTGTTTGATAGAGGAAGCGAGGGTATAGCCGATGAGGTTTTACGGTAGTTTGAAAATGGCGAAATGAGTCGTTGAATTAAACCTTGTATCGAAACCATCCATGATGGGGTAGCGCCGGTTTCTTCCTGAATGGGTTGAATCGTCTCTGCCGAAGAAATCGTAGGAGTCTCCCGGGCTCCCTCGCATCGATTGGCGTAGAAGAGCATGCCTCCGCATAAACAAAAAAAGCCTTCAAGGTGTAAAACCTTTAAAGGCTTTTGCCGCTTGGCAACGTCCTACTCTCCCAGGACCCTGCGGTCCAAGTACCATCGGCGCTGGAGGGCTTAACGGTCGTGTTCGGGATGGGAAC
>NZ_JACXJA010000054.1 GCF_014705615.1 Paenibacillus oceani | reverse complement strand
TCTCTTCCCTCTCCTTGTCTCTTCAAGGTAAATTCCTCTTTTAATTCCAGTTTCTTTACCTTTCACTTTTTTGTACCTAAGTAGTTACGGAGATCCACCCTTATTTTCGCATCGGTTTCTTTTCTTCTATACGTCTTTCATCTAAGAGCAACCGGATCAGAATACAATGCGCTGCTCGGTCTTCGGATCGAAGAAATGCATCTTGCTTCTGTCGAAGACGAACGTCATCATTTGTCCGAGGCGGACGTCCGTCTCCGGATTCACCCGCGCGGTTACCATTCTAGAGCCGACCCGGAAATAAAGCAGCGTCTCCGCACCCAAGTTTTCGATCACTTGAACGGTAGCCTGCATCGTATTTTCTTTGGATACTCCCATCTTCTCTGCATAGTATTCGTCATAGATGTGCTCCGGACGGATGCCAAGCGTTAATTCTTGGCCTTCGTAAGGCTGCAGCGCCTTCGCCATCGCGTCGCTCAGCGAGAAGGCGACCCCTTCGAGTTGGGCTTTGCCGCCTGCGATCCGGGCGTCCATGAAGTTCATCGCCGGGGAGCCGATGAAACCGGCCACGAACATATTTTGCGGCTCGTTGTACAGCTTGGCCGGGGAGGCGATCTGCTGGATGCTGCCTTTGTTCATCACGACGATTCGCTCGCCGAGCGTCATCGCTTCCACCTGGTCGTGCGTCACGTATACGATCGTAGCGCCCAGCCGCTTGTGCAGCTCGGACAGCTCGACGCGCATCTGTACGCGCAGCTTGGCGTCCAGGTTCGAGAGCGGCTCGTCAAACAGGAATACCTGCGGGTCGCGCACGATCGCTCGCCCTACGGCCACACGCTGACGCTGGCCGCCGCTAAGCTCGCGCGGCTTGCGGTCGAGCATTTCGGAGAGGCCGAGAATGTTCGAGGCGTCCTGCACCTTTTTCTCGATTTCCTCTTTTGGACGCTTCAGGTTTTTGAGTCCGAACGACAAATTTTCCTTGATCGTCATATGCGGATACAACGCGTAGTCCTGAAATACCATCGCGATGTCGCGGTCTTTCGGATGAAGGCTGTTGACGATTTTGTCGCCGATGACGATGTCGCCGCTCGATTGCCGCTCCAGACCTGCGATCATGCGCAGCGAAGTCGTTTTGCCGCAGCCGGACGGACCGACGAATACGACGAATTCTTTATCTTCAATGACGAAATTGGAATCGGATACCGCCGTGAACGTCCCCCGTTTTTCGTCGTGATATTCTTTGACCACATGTTTGAATTCGACTCGTGCCATATGTGTTCCCTCCTGAACCTCCTAAGCTTGCATTACCCTTTGACAGCGCCAATCGTAATTCCTTGCAGGAAATATTTCTGAAGCGCGAAGAACAAAATCATCATCGGCAGCGCGCCGACCGTAGCTCCGGCCATAATCGCGCCGTAATCCGTCGCCTCCGCGAAACGGAAGCTGGCCAGTCCCACCTGGATCGTGCGCATTTCGTTCGATTGCGTAACAAGCAGCGGCCAGAAGAAATCGTTCCAGTTGGCCACGAACGTGAAGATCGCCAAAACCGCCAAGCCCGGCTTAGCCATAGGCAGTATAATTTTCGTGAAAATGCCGAACTCGCTGCAAGCGTCGATCCGAGCGGCATGAATAAGCGAAGTAGGTAGCGTCGACATGTACTGCTTCATCAAGAAAATGTTACCGACGGTCACGATAGACGGAAGAATGATGGCCGTATACGTATCGGCCAGGTCGAACACGTTGATTACCAGGACGTACAAAGGAATAAGCGTAACTTGAGCCGGAATCATCATCGTGCTGAGCAGCACCCAGAAAATCGAGTTGCGGCCCGGGAACTTCAGCTTCGCGAACGCATATCCGGCCAGCGATGCGAAGAACAGGTTGGTTACGGTAATGACAGCCGATACGAGCAGCGAGTTAAACAGCCAGCGCAAAGCTTTCGTTTTGAGGAAAAACCGCTCATAAGGGGCCGTGGACCAAATTTCCGGCCACATCTGCGGACGGAACGATGCGGAAGCCTGCGAATCCTGGAACGAACCGATAATCATCCAATATAACGGGATCACCGTAATCAGCACCCAGAGCATCAGAACGGCCGCCGCGATGCTAATGAATATGACCTTAGCTTGCTTGGACATAGCGACCGCCTCCTTAATATTCGATGTCCGACGAGAAGTATTTGAACTGAATGACCGATACGATAATGATCAGACCGGCAAGCACGAACGACTGCGCGGAAGCGAGTCCGAAGTCGTAGAAGACGAAGGCCGATTCATAGATCAAATACGCGATCGTCGTCGTGGCGAAATTCGGTCCGCCGGATGTCATCAAGTATACGCTGATAAACACCTGGAACGACGTAATGACGCCGGTAACCGCCAAATAAAGCGTCGTCGGCTTCAGCAGCGGCCACGTGATTTTGCTGAACTTCGCCCAGCCGCTTGCATGGTCGATATCCGCCGCTTCGTACAGCGATTTCGGAATGCCGCCCATCGCGGCGAGGTATAAAATAATGCCGCTGCCGTGCGCACCGAGATAACTCATCAGCATAAGCGAGAACAGCGCTTTGTTCGATTGGCCGAGCCAAACGACCGGATCGAGCCCGAACAGACCGATGACCCGGTTCATAAGACCGGATGCGGTCGGATCGAAAATCGCCAGCCAGACGAGCGAGATCGTAACGCCCGACGCAACGGCCGGCAAATACAAGGAAGCTTTAAAAAACGTCTGCCACGAGTTTTTCATCTGGAAAATAAAAAACGCGAGCACAAATGTGATGATGATATTGATCGGAACTGTCCCGATTGTGAAAATGACGGTGTTTTTGATCGATTTCCAGAACACGTTGTCCGAGATCATGTACGAATAGTTGTCGAAGCCGATCCACTTGGACTGCATGACGTTATACTTCTGGAAACTCATCAGAAACGCCGAGAAAACCGGGTATAACGTAAACACCAAAAACAACAGCACCGGGGCCAAAATGAATAAGTACGCCCAGCCGTAATCTTTCCAGAACTGAACGAACTTTGTATTTGGCGGCTTTGGACCCGGAATCGCTTGAGCCGAATGGTTATCCATCGCTGTCCTCCTGACTGCAAAAAGCATACGTTCGCCCTGCCGAGAGCGGGCGGTTTTACCAATGATGGTTCGCGAGGCGTTAAACGGAACGCCCCATATGCTGCCATACAGGGCGTTCCAACTGTTAACGCTCGTTTGCGGTTTGCGAGTCTTATCGCAGCATTTGCTGCCCTTTCGTTTTCAGATCTTCCGCTACCGCTTCAGGCGTTTTCTCGCCGGCCAGCAGCGCCTGGAAGTTCGGCTTTTGCACTTGCTCACGGTATTGCTTCAGCTTGGCCGCTTTGTCCACGTCGATGGTGAGCGCTACTTGCGGAGCAAGCGTTTCACGCATTTTTTTGGATACGTTAAAGTTGACTTCTTTCGCCAGTCCTTTGCCTTCGAACGCTTTGGCTTGGGACGTCCGTACGAACGGCAGGCACAATTCGTTAGCGGAGTTGCCCGCCAGCGCGCCGGTCAAGGAATCCAGAACAAGGAACGTATTTTTCTTGTGCTGCTCGTTGGTTTGTCCTTTTTGCGTAAATGCGATGTAGCCTTCTCCGCCGCCTGTTGTCACGCCATAGCCGGAAACGGCCGGGGAATGAGGAACCGGAAGCTGGATGTACTCGATTTTCTCGCCTTTTACTTTGCCGGCGTCGATATCTTTGTTGCGGTTGGCGATCATCACGTCGTAATACGGGATCGCTTTGGAAATAATAGCGGCTTGACCCGCGTAGAACATTTCCGTACGTTTCGCAGGAGCGAGCGCCACGGTTTCTTTCGGCATATAGCCGTCTTTTACGAGCGTGTTGATGAATTTCAAAGCATCGGTAATTTTATTGTCGTTCCAGATGAAGTTGCCCTTCTCGTCAACAGCATCAACCAGTCCTGCATTGCGAGTAACCATGTCGAGGAAGTCCAGGGACGTTCCGTCCGTTACAAGCGCATATTGCTGAGTGCCGTCAGGCAGCGTTTTGTTTAATTTTTTGGAAACGCTCAGGAACTCTTCCCACGTCCAGCCGTTGTCCTGAATTTTCTTGTAATCGATGCCCGCTTCGTCCAGAATGCGCTTGTTCGCGCCCCATCCCCACAGCGACTGGTACAACGGCAAGCCGTATTGTTTGCCGCCGAACTTCATCGTGTCCAGCGTGCCCGGGAGGAAGTCCTTCTTGATCTCGTCGGTCAAGTAGCTGTCGATCGGCAGCGCGAGACCTGTATTTACGTATTGGCCGTTCATACCGCCGAAGTACAGATCGGGCGGGTTCCCCGCATTAAGAGCGACGTCGAATTTCTTCGGACCTTCCGCCCAAGACAGTACTTCGTACTCCACTTTGATGTGAGGATATGTTTTATTGAATTCGGAAATCAGCACTTTTATGTCGTCTTCATATTTGCCGTGAACGGGATATGTCCATACCTTAACGGTATCCGGCGTTGTATCCTGCTTCTGCTCTGTGTTACCGCCCGCCCCGGGAGCCGGCTCTTCTTTTTTGCCGCATGCAGCAGCTACGATGACGAATACGAAAATCATCGCGATGGAAAGCCACTTGTTGAACTTCATTTCACGTTCCCCCTTGTAAAATGGTCGTAGTATTAGCTTTGGCAGCCTCCGTTGTAGTTTGCATCGCACTCGGCATGTTATTCATAAATGTTTCCCGGGCATCCTAAAGATAACGGCCGATCGAACCGCTCTTCTTAAAATCGATCTCGGAGACTTCTATGCCGGCTTGCGCGTACGTCCATGCTGGACGCTTTCAGCGGGTCATTGCTGCCATATGGATGTTATCGCTTCCACATTTTTTATTATATCGCCTAGGAAATAATATTTCAACAATTTTTTAATATACGATAAATTTTATTTACAAAATCATGACATTCTCTTATACTTGAACTATTCCGCTGGATATACAGGGGAGTGTTTGTCTATAACTCCGATCAGGAGACGCTTAACAGTCAGGAAATCATGTTTCCTATGAAGCCGGACCATACTACATGTAACGCAAATCCAATCGCAGCAACTTCGACGGCCGGCTGATCCGGCTGCACCGGGAGCGGAACTTATTCCTCTCTATTTTTGCGGATAACCGCATAACCTTTTCTTTAGAGAACAACCTTACAACCTTTATGTAAGCGGGTGAGCACGGTGCGGTACGTAATAGGAATCGACGGTGGAGGCACCAAAACAGAAGCGGTCGTTCTGACCGAGCAAGGTCAGGAATGGAGAAACTTAACGGTGGAATCGACCAATCCCCACGCCGTTTCCTTCGAGCAGGCCACGCGTAATATGGGCTTGCTGCTGGATCGGGTATTTTCCCTCCGCGAGACGAAGGGCATGGAATGTGCCGCCGTCTGCCTCGGCCTCGCAGGCGTGGATACGGAGGAAGAACGCGGACGGTTTCTTTCCTTTATGGAATCGTACCGGAATGAAAATCAATTGTCGTTCAGCACCTTTATGAACAATGACGCGCAAATTGCGTTAATGGCGACGCTTCAGGACGATCGCGGCATTATCGTTATATCCGGCACCGGGTCGATCGTTTTCGGCCTCACCGGAGACCGCCGGAAATTCCGCGTGGGCGGCTGGGGGCATCTGCTGGGCGACGAAGGCAGCGGCTATGATATCGGGATTCGCACACTGCGCGCGGCCATGCGGAGTCATGACGGAATTGAACCTCCGACCTTGCTGACCGAGAGCATCGTTCAAGCATACGGGCTAAGCGCGATCACCGATCTGCGGACGTACATTTACCAGCCGCATCTGAAAAAGCACGATATCGCCAAATTCGCCGAGCTCTGTATCCGGGCCGACGAAGCGGGCGATGTGACGGCGGGCAGCATTCTGGATGCCGCAGCTATGGATCTTTCTGTGTCGGCTGCAGCGCTTGTGCGAAAAGATCCATGGTTCGAGCGGTGCGATCTCGTCACCACAGGATCGATCTTTACTTATTCCAAGCGGTTTGCTGGTACGTTCCGGGACGGCCTCGGCCGATTTTATCCGCACGTATCGCTCCATCCGTCCGCCAGGAAGCCGGCTTACGGCGCTGCGCTTCTAGCCTGGCGGCAGCTGGGACAAAACCAATAAAAGGGGCCATCTTCATGAGCAATTTGCTGAACGAACTGACAACCGAACAAGCGAATGAGCGGACGAGAGAAATCGACCGGCTGCCGACGGAAGACATCGTCAAGCTGATCAATCAGGAAGATCGCTTGATCGCGGAGGCGCTTCGTCAGTTGACTCCGCAAATCGCTGCGGCGGCCGACCTGATCATTCAATCGTTCCGCAGCGGCGGCAGACTTCTCTACGTCGGAGCAGGGACGAGCGGAAGGCTCGGTATCCTGGACGCCAGCGAATGTCCGCCGACGTTCGGCACCGATCCTTCGCTCGTCGTAGGTATTATCGCCGGCGGGTCCGCCGCGATCCAAACTGCGGTGGAAGGCGCCGAGGACAATGTGGAGCTGGGCGCTTCCGATATGGACGAACACGGAGTCGGGCCTAACGACACCGTCGTAGGCATCGCCGCCAGCGGCCGGACGCCTTATGTGCTGGGCGCCATGAAACGGGCCAAAGCGCTGGGCGCTTCCGTCGTAGGCTTGTGCAACAACCACCATACGCCGATGGTCGATATCGCCGATCTGATGATTGAAGCGGTCGTCGGACCGGAAGTTATTCTCGGTTCCACCCGGCTGAAGGCGGGAACGGCCCAGAAGCTCGTCCTGAACACGCTGACGACGACGGCGATGATCCGGATCGGCAAAGTATACGGCAACCTGATGGTCGATCTGCAGCCGTCCAACGAGAAGCTCGTCTACCGCGCGAAGCGGATTATCGGCATGGCGACGCAGGCGACGCAGGATGAGATCGACGAAGCGTATCGCTTGTCCGGCGGCCATGTGAAGAAGGCCATCGTCATGATCCTCGCCGGCGTGGACAAGGATGGAGCGGCTGCGCTCCTCGAGCAAAGCGGCGGATTCGTCCGCGGCGCCGTCCAGCCGACAGGCCGGGGCGAATGAGGGGTTAATGGTTAATGGTTAGGCCGCGTTAAATTGCGATTTAGCAAGCATTGCGATTTAACGCAAGTCACTGCAAACTAATTTCAAGCCATTCCAGCAGGTCGAAAGAAATCAAGTAATCCATTAATCCAGTAATCGAATCAATCGCTAGCAATCGAATAACCGCCGGTTTACCGCATAAACCGAAACGGAACCTGCTCCCACTTTTGGTGGGGGAAGGTTCTTTTTTACGGGACATCTTCTGTCCGCCCTGGGCGATCGAATCCGCGGCCTCATGGGTCCTCTCGCCACGTCATTGACGCCTAGCACTGACGCTTCTACCCTCCCTCCCCATTTTGTTCCTTCCCCCTCACATTTATTGCTATTTCCTTGTTTAGTTCTTCCCACAAATTGGTTAGAGGAAGTTTTACTTCCGTTAAATCATCAGCGGAGCTTTTTTATGGTTAATAGCGGAAGTTTTAGTTCCTTTAAATTGACGAAATCCCCATATTCCCTCCCAATCTCCGCAAATAACGGAATTAAAAGTTCCGCTATCCGCTACTCCCGACGGTTTCAGTCACAATAGCGGAAGTCTCTCTTCCGGTAATCCCATCCCCCCTACAAAAATAGTTTCTTGCTGTCCTCATTCAGCATGTAGGTGCGAATCCGCTTACCGCCGGATACCGGCACCAGAACTCCGTTGCCCAATAGACGGTGGAGCAATGTTCTGGTTTGCCGTTCGCTGACACCCGCCGCTGCGCTGGCCTCGGCCGGGGAGAACGGGGCTTGCCTGCCGATCGCATACCGGACGATTTTGTGCTCCGTGGCGGTCAAAGCTGCCGGCTGTCTGCCGCTGCCGAACCAACTCCCGATCAGTTGCTGAATGAGCTGCTGGCAGCGCCTCGGCTTCTCCGCTATATCGTCGTAGGAGAACCGGATGACACGCCATCCGTCGAATATCAAATGATTTTGCCGCATCAACTGATCGGCAAACTGCCATCTGGATAGGTCCCGCGAGTGCGGACCGTATCCATCGATTTCGAAGCATATCCTCAGCGGGAAACGGATATACGCAAAGTCGAGAAATCGCGTGCCGTCCTTAAAATCGGACACTTCATACTCCGGATGCACGTATTCAAAGCTGCCGACCGCAGGCCACCATACCTCCTGTAAAAATAACCGTTCCGCGTGTCCAAGCCCGGCGATCCTCCGCTTTCTTTCTTCAGCGTTTTCACAGCGTACATGGTAGTCAACAAATGCAGCAAATTGTTTGTCAAAAACCATGCTCCTCCTCCTTTCACACTTCTCTCTAGTCCGAAAAATGCAAAAAACCGCTTCACCCCGTACATGTTACGGAATGAGGCGGCGTATGCTTTACGACCGGTCAGAAGTCAGATTAGTACTATCTTACAGGAATTGGTACGAGATAACAACCACTATCCAGACAGCAGAAGTAATTACCAGCCGACAATCACCCTCAGCACGCACTTCTCACTTTTACGTCCCTCCCCTTAATCTACAATTTTGGGAGATTACACTGAACCGCTTCAAAAGTCGTTATTCTTTACGGATCATCCGGCCACCAATTCGTACATGCCATTTCATACTAGTACCAAAGATCCCATCAAACCTGCCGTTTGCATACGCACATTTCAGAAATCCCTCCCGCCGCGAACCCTTTTATTGAACGGCTTAACATTTAATGTTAATATCAGGCAAAGTTGATATGCTGTACCTGTTATGGTACAATTCATCTAACAAAGGCATTTCGCTCATCAGGGCGAGGTGCCTTCGTGCATATACGAGGCAGTTGACATTTAATGGTTAGTTTTCGGCGTCGTGGAAGCACGGCCGGACGGCTTTCCGAATGGAATTGCCGATAGTTGGCGAATGTCCGTTAGCCCGGGCGGCCGGCGGAACATAAGGGAGGAATGCGTATGATTCAAGTGAAAGAATTTCTGGATAGCAACCACATCTCCGCGGAGAAGCGGGCCAATGAGTTTTTGGCGAAGCTGCGGGAGGAACAAGTGGTGGATATCAAATACTGCACCGGTTTGCAGCAGTACCATGATACAGCCGAACAAAGAAGTTATATTTTAGTCGTTTACAAGACCGATTCCGGCAATGTGGGCATACACGAGCCCTAGCCGCCTATAACCTATTAATCGAGGAGTTGTACAACCATGAGACTATGTTTTGAAGCACAATCGAGAGTATCCATGAACCGTTCCCGCTTGAAGCAACTGCGTCAAGCCGGCAATCTTCCGTGCGTCGTATTCGGCCTGGAGGCCGCTTCCGATATGATTCAAATCTCCTCCAAGCAGTTTGGAAAGTGGATCAGAACCGGACGTTCCGAGATCGTCGATCTGAATATCGACGGCAACCAGAAGGTACCGGTTATGCTAAAGCACGTGCAGCGGGACCCGGTTACACGGGACTGGGTGCATGCCGATTTCCTTCGCGTCCGAATGGACGAGATCATCCGGATGAAAGTGCCGTTGGAATTCGTCGGCACTCCGGCCGGAGTTACTAGGGGCGGCGTACTGTCCGTTCAAGAGACGCACATGGAAGTGGAAGGGTTGCCCGGCGACATTCCTGCCACGATTGCAGTAGACGTCAGCCAGATGGAAGTCGGCGAGTCTCTGCTGTTCGATCAGCTGCCGAAACCGGACAATGCCGTTCTAGTACCTCTTGCCGACGAGATCGTGGCTTCCATCGTTTTACCCCGCAAGTAAACCCGGACCATCCCGGAATGCTTGAGGGGACGGTTATGCAGCAACGTCCTCATTGTATATACGGATTATGCGGACTGAAACAACAAAAAAATCCCTTGTGTTCGCACACAGCGGCACAGGGGATTTTGAATTTTATTTTCTTTGCTCATTGCCCCTCATATGAGCTTAATCCCGCTGATCAGGATAAGCGATGCCACAAGCGTGCGCAGCGGCTTTGCCGGTACTTTGGAGCTCAAGGAGCTCCCGATCCACACCCCGGGAACGGACCCGATCAGCAATTGAAACGCCAGCCCGAAATCGACGTTGCCGTAACCGGCATGAAGCAGCCCGGCTGCCGTAACCAGCAGCAGCGCATGAGCGATGTCGGTGCCAACCAGCTTGGAGGCGGAGATCCGAAACAAATAAAGCAGCGCAATGGCAAATAACGATCCCGAGCCGATCGAGGTCAGCCCGACGATAAAACCCAACACGAAGCCGATCGTAATCGTCAGCACCCGTTTTTGCTCCAGCGGTTTTTCCTGCCACCGGTTTTCTTTGGTCTTCCGGTCAAACAGCTGTTTTGCGATCGTCAGCACCGCCACCACAATAAGCATAATGCCCAGCGCCATTTTCACGATATGCTCCTGGTTATCGAAAAACGCCCCGAACCAATGCAGCAGCACGATCGATACGACAGCTCCCGGAATGCTGCCGGCCGCAAACAAAAATACGATGCGATATTCCACTGTTTTTTGCCGCATATGCTGGATCGTGCCAAACAGCTTCGTGATCGAATTGTAAAACAAATCGGTCCCTACCGCCAGTGTCGGATTAACGCCGACCAGCACCAGAATCGGCGTAAGCAGCGACGCCCCGCCTACTCCGGTCAGCCCGACAAGAAAACCGACCATCAAACCCAAAAACGAAATACCCCAGTCCATCTCCACGCTGATTTCCACCGTCCGTCCAGTAATTCCGATTATTATACTAGGATTATATGGTTTTATCTTTCGGCTGTAAAGGATTTTATTTCCGAAAAATGGCTAAATTCGAACTCCCGTCCCTCTTTATGCGTTTGGCGGGGTTCTTTGATAAGGAAAGCTTATAATTCAATGAGACGAAACCGTATCGCTTTTAGTCCTTCAACGCTTGATCTTAATTATAAGTATTGCTTGCGCGAAGAAACGGAATCATCCCCGAATCAGACTTCGCCTAACTCAGTATCATTCATCCCTTCATCGCTACAATCCTACGGAAGTCCGGCTCAACCTCGATTACTGCGATAAAGCACTAAAGGAATACTACCGAAAGTCCCCTTCCCTTTCCCATTCCCTTCCCCACTCCCAAGCCGAGAGCAAACTGCCTTCCACCATCAATGACACTTCACCTGCACGCCCTCATTACCGGAACTTTTCCTATTTGCCCTTCTTCCCCTCACCGCTTACAATAAAATCATATTCGGAAAGCCTAGAGGAAGTGAATGCGTTTGTTCTGCGAAGTGCTCGCGGCAGGTTATTCTTATCATACGAAGCCGTTCCGTACAGAAGCATACCCGGGTGTCGGCTATTATTTGTTCCGGTTTCAGTCGGAAGGCAGCGCCAAGGCGTTGGTGGGCGGCAAGCTTGTCCCTGTAGGTCCGGGCGATTTGCTGCTGTACAAGCCGGGAGAGCCCTACGAGCTGCGGATCGAAGCGGAGCCGGAAGCATCCGGCGATACGCCCGTCGCCAGCGGCGATTATTACTTCATATGCCGCGGAGAATGGGTAGACGCCTGGTGGAATGAACGGAAACGCCCGCAGAAGCTGAGCCTCCCGCTGCAGGACAGCCTGCTCGCCTTATGCCGGCAAATTGTCATCGAGCATTACCGCGGCAAACGCCAATACAAGGAGATTACCGACTATTACTTGCGTATTTTCTGCTTGACGATTGACCGGGAGATGAAGGAGCACGGAGTAGGAACGGAAACCGGCCAGTCGTTTCTGGCGCAGAGAATGCGGAATTATGTAGAGGAGCATGCGCTCGAGTCGTTCAAGCTGGAGGACGTCGCCAGAAGCGCCGGACTCAGCTTGTCCCGGGCCGTCCATCTGTTCAAGGTTTGTTACGGAAGCAGTATTATGAAATACGCGCTGCAGATCAGGCTAGCGGTTGCCAGGGAACGCATGCTGTACAGCCCGATGTCGCTCGAGCAGATCGCCGAGTCGTCCGGGTTCAGCAGCTATTCGTATTTCCACCGGATGTTCCGGGCCCATTACGGCGTATCGCCCAAAAAGTATCAGCTCGAGCAGCTGACCAAAACCGAACAACCGGACGAACGAAGCTCTGCAGCGGCAGCGCTCTCCTCCGGCAGCCGTAAGGAGTCCGGACGCTCGACGATTATATGAAAAGTTGACAGGCCGACTTCCCAACAGCTCATCACAACTTCGGGCCCAGCAGAGTCAGTCCTACAACATGGATCTGCTTGCCCATCCTTGATCGCCTTGCGGAATCATAAGGGACGCTACGTAATTGTAAGCTTTCACCGGTTGATGTGTTCGATTTTTCATATCATGCTTATTCATCCATTCTACTTGCTGCAAGGTAAAATTTATATGAATATTCATATACAAGCGGAAGCCTTTCCCGCGTCGAATGTCCCCTTCTATGCGTAAGCGATAGCCCGCCCTCCGAGCAGGAAGTATCCAGCTTCACCATTGAACGCTCTCCCTTTCTTTACCTTCAAAGAAAAGACCGTTACAGTCCCTTTACAGGCTGTAACGGTCTTTCGTATTCGATACCCGATGACGGCCGTACAACCGCCATCAACCTCCGGTTAAGCCAACCCGTTTTCCTTGATCCAGCGCATGCTGTTCGCCAGCGCGACGAACGGCGGATTTTGCGTATTGTCCTGCTCGTAGATGAGCCACTCCACCCCGGCAGCGGCCGACGCTTCGGCAATCGCATTCAGGTCCACGTCGCCTGTACCCAGCTCGACCGTCAGCCACTTGTCTTCTTCCGTACGGCGGACGTCCTTGAAGTGAACAAGCGGAACCCGGCCGTTGTACTTGTCCAGATACGCCACCGGATCGTAGCCGGCGACATACGCCCAGCAAGCGTCCAGCTCGACCTTGACCGCATCCGCGCTAGCTGTGCCGAACAACCCGTCGAACGCTGTCGCGCCGTTTACCTTCTCGTCGAATTCGAAGGAATGGTTGTGGTAGCCGAAGCCGATCCCTTGCTCCACGCACTTGCGGCCGATCTCTTCCAGCAGCGCGAACGTATTTTTCCAGGCTTGCTCGCTGTCCCGGTATTCCTTGCCGAGTCCCGGACAGATGATATATTGGCTGCCGATCGCTTTGTTGAAGGCGATCTCTTCGTCGAGCGCGTCGCGCAAACGACCGATGCCGACGTGGCTGGCGATCGAGACGAGACCGAGCTCGTCCAGCAGCGCCTTCAGTTCGTCCGCCTGCATGCCGCCGTATCCGGCGAACTCGACTCCCGCAAACCCTTCAGCCGCTACCTTACGGAGCGCGCCGACAAAATCCTTCGCCGTTTCCTCGCGAAGCGTATACATTTGAACCCCGACTTTCAAGGCACTCATATCCGGACACCTCATTATCCATTAATGTCATTCGACTCCATCTAATCATAAGCGGCGGTCCGAAGTCCATGCAGGATAAGCCAAAAAGTTGGCGAATCTGGCTATTATGAATGTTTCCGGATCTCTTCGTTAATCCGTTCCCGGCAAGCGAGCAGCCATGCGGCATCTCTCGGATATTCCTCGAACGTAATCGGCGCACCGGCCCCTTCCTCCAACAGCTCCATCGTCCGCTCGCGTCCGACAAGCGACTCCAGCAGCTCAAGCGCGCGCAGATCCTGCAGCGCCTCGCGGAACACCTCGAACCGGAGCGACTCGACCGGCGTGCCGTCTTCGCCTGGATATACAACGAACGGGTCCCCGGCCGGGAAAGCATTGTTCGCATCCGTACAGCGGTACGGGTCGATCGGGAATCTCGAATACTGGGCGTACCAGAAGTTATAGCCCCAATGCAGAAAGCCGGCAATTTTAAATTTGTACAATTGCAAACCAAGTACGCGGTTGCGGGCGGACGGCATACTGATGAACCGGTTGGCGACATCGATATACTGCGAGCAGCAGTAATAGGTCCACAAGTTCCCTACCTCGTTGTCCAGGAAAGGCTGCATATGATTGCTCGCCGGAATCGGCGTAGGCACGATGCCTTTCTCGTAGAACTCGTAGTTCGACAGCGCGTCGATCGTCGGGAATTCGGCTGTAAATTTGCGCAGCCAGTTGCTTGCGCTTTCGTACCAAGGGATATGATCAAGCCGCGGCTCGTCGGAGACGTGGAAGTACACCCGTTTCTCCAGCCCGTGCTCCTTAATGAAACCGACCAGCTCCGGCAAAAACTGCGCCAGAAACGTCTTGTATTCCTCGCCCGTCGAATCGGTATCCCAGCCGAATATCCGTTTTGTCTCCCCGTTCACGTCCGCGACAATCTTCGGCGCATGCTTCGCCCCCCACTGCGTGAACAGATGGGACAGCTCGAAATAACGGACTCCGCAGCGGTCGCACATGTCCACCCAGCGCTTCAGCTTCCCGAAGCCGAACTTGTATCCGGCCTCCGTCTTCTCTACGTCGACAAGCTGCACGGTCGGCCGTTCTCCGCCCACCTCCGTATCGAGCGGCGGGGTGAACAGCGGGGTCAGCAGCATATTGATGCCATGAGCGACAGCCGACTTCGCAAACTGTTCGACGATCTCCCAGTGACGCTCGCTGAATACGTCCAGGCCGTAGTAAGTAGCCAGACAATCGGTGTGAAACCATTCTGTATGAATGAGCTTTTGCTCCGGAAGAGCCGCCGCCAGCACGTCCAGTTCGAACGTCTCCCGCGCCAGCTCCTGCCCGTCCTTCGCCTCGAAAATAACGGTAATCGGGTACGTACCGGGCCTAACTCCCGATTTCAAATCGACGGTAACCCAGATCGAGCGCCATTGGTTCGGCAAACCCGTCAGCCCTTCCGATTCCTTCACTGGAAAAAGCGGATCGGGGTACAAGCCCGGAGTAGAGCGAAGCAAATGTGCGTCATGGTCGGCGTATGCCGGCATCTCGGCCGGTACCAGTCCCACCGTACGAAACGTTACGGACCTTCCGAGCGGCGACTCGACGCGGGCTTCGATGTGCTTGATCAGCTTGGACGCGCGGTACGCGACTTGATACGAGAACGTCTCATCTTGAAGTGCCGTGGCCCGGCTGAGAGGAGCGGCTTGCAATTCCTCGTCGGCGAATACTTTCTCCAGCGAGCTGAGCAGCCGGGTAGCAAATGTAAAATCGGCGGTAGACATGCGGGAATCCTCCTTCAGATACAGGTATGTGGTTCCATGCTCCTGATAGCAGTTTGAAAACGATCCCAAACGATCACAGACGGCTAGAGCGCTAACGAGCCTCAGCTTTCGAAGCGGATTAACATGTTTCACACAAATCTTGAAAAGTAAAATGAAACAAAACGAGCAAAAAAGATCAAAATCTATCATTTATCATACCATATCTTCTCCCGCTTTTTCTAGCAGTCCTTGTAATAATAATTCAGCCGCAAACGATGTATCCGCCGCACTTGCACTTCAGTCTCTGCCCTTGGATCAGCTCCATGCTTGCGGCCTTTGCCGGGCGGCAACGGGAGTGTCCCAAAAAGCTATTGCGATTTTACGAACCTCACTTCAAACCGGTTTTCCTCGAGAAAAAAGACCTCAGCCACCACTTTCCAGTGGAATTTGAGGTCCTTTCCTTTTCCGTTGGGAGCCGGGACGTTGCCAGTCATGCGGACCCTTGGGAACAGCCTCGCGGCGATTAGCGTCCGTTTTCTTGTATACCGTCTCCGTTCAACCCGATCTGCAATCAACCAAGGTGAATCCCTTCAAGATTACCCTTACCTTAGCCCGATATCGTGGAACCGGTTGTCAATCGTTTCGTTCAAAAGCGCCCGGATCTCCCCGATCGCCCGTTCCTCCTCATGCTGCGCTTCGCGAAACAGCTCGGTGAGCTCCCGCACCGTCTCCGGGCCGTACGGCCCGCCGCCGGAATCCGGAGCGCAAGCCTGGTCGGCTATACGCCGGAACAGACCGGATACCCGCGAATAATGCGCCGCTGCCGTTCGTATCTCCGGCCAGACAGGCTCCAGCCTCCGCGCGTATTCCCCGATATCCCGCTTGGCGGCGGCATAACAGCGGAATACGTAGCGCGATTGCCCGCTGTCGTAATCGCCGCTCCGCAGCGCCTCGACGATCGCGTCATAGGCCCGCCTGCCGCATGCGTACTCCGCTTCGGGAAGCATCGGATCGTGAGACTCCCATTTGTAAACGGCTTGCACGAACGATTCCTGGAAAATCGCCGATTCCTCGATCTCGATCCGGTCTTCCAACAGCTGATAGTACCAGTACGGCGAATCGTTTCGGCCAAACTGTCCGTAAGGGACCGTGACATATCCGCTGCTCTTGCCATCCGCTATATATAGCACCTCGTCGTCATCGTCATATCCGGCGGCAACTACGAATTGATCTTTCCATATAATCGCGGCCGTCCCCCGGCCGATCGACGCCTTGATGTCGGATACGGCCTGCCGCTGATATAACGGAAACGTCGCGTCAAACGTAAAACCGGCGTTCTGCGACGAGCTCACGCCGATGAAGTCGGCCGCCAAAAAGTTTTCGGCGATCCAGTTGTAGGCCGTAACCGATTCCGCCGTTAACCGCCGGTTGACCGTGAAGCGGAACCCTGCCACCGTCATGCCGGACAACATCGGCTTCGGATGCGCCATCCACCCTTTATGGGAAAGAACAGCGTGCATCGCATCGATGTACGACTCCGATTCGTTCGCCAGTTGCACCCCCGGCACAATTACAGCTCCCATCCCATGCATTCGCCTCCTTCTCTTTATCCCGGATACCGGCTATCGCGGCGAATGCGTCCCCCACCTCGGGATCGTGGAACGCTTCGGGTCCGGATAGTTCCGCGATACGGCGCGAAACAGCTCCATCGCCTCGTCTTCCAGCCTTTCGGCCTTGCGAAGCCGATCCGCGAGCAGCGGAATGTCCGCCTGGTTCACCCTTTTCCCGCCTCCGCGTTCCTGCTCCTTCAAACCATCCGGTATGACCGATATCGCCTCAATCAGACCGGCATAACAGGCATACGCTTCATCCAGCTCCGGCCACAACCCTCGGACTTCGCGCAAATAGTCGACGATCTCACGGCGGGAAACGGAATACGAGTGCAAGATATACGCCGCCCCGCCTTCGTTGAACTCCCCCTGCTCAAGCCCCCGTATGAGGAACGAATAAGCAAGCTTGCCGGAGGCGATCTTCGTGTCCGGCATCGTTTTGTGCGGTGTATCCCAGTCCTGCAGGGCAAGCCGCATCGATTCGAGAACCATCGCTTCCAGCGGTACGTCCACCTTGTCGCCGAACAGCCGGCAGTACCAGAAATCGGTCACGTTCAGTCCGAGGTTATCGTACAGCACGACCTGATCTTCCGTCGTACGGCCGTCCTGAATATAAAAGATCCGGTCCTCGTCGTCGTATCCGTGTATCACCCCAAACTCGGGAATCCAATAGATGACGCCCACTCCCCGGTCCAGACTGCCCTTGATCCACTTTACCGCCTCCTGCCGGTAGTGCCGGAACGTCGGGTGTCTCGTTCTCCCTCCGTCCGATTCCGTGAGCACCCCCAAATTGTCGACGGCCGGTTTGTGCTCCACGCCCCACTGCCCGTAAGCGGTCACCGACATCGGCAGCAGCTTCTCGTGAACCGATAATTTGAAGGCCATGCCGGAAAGGCCGGACAGCATCGCTTTGGAGCCGTCAAACCGTCCCGACGCCGTCAATATCGCATGCAGACTGTCGGTAAACGACTTCGACTCCCGTTTCATCGGGATGTTCAAACAAACGGAGGACATCCTCCCCCCTCCTCTCGGATTAAACTATTGATTCGGCGGAGGCTCCAGGCGTCCGAGCACATCCCGGCACTTCTCCCGGAGCTTCGCCTTCAGCCATTTGGGTGACGCGAGCTCCCGCCACTGCGCAACTAGCAGATGCTGCATAAACGCATCCGGATCGTAAAACTCGATCGTATACAACAGCGGATCGGCGCCTGGACGTGCGGCATACCCGTTCCACGCCGTTCCCTCCAGCGGCCGCTCCAGCCATACCTCGGCGGTAAAAGGCTTCCGCACGGGAAGCCCGCTGTCCGGCTTCTCCATCTCCTCCGCTTCCGAAAGCCGGAACTTCTCCCCGGTAACGGAAAGCTGCGTGATCCGGTCCAGCCGGAAGCTTTTCCGGACACCCTCCCGCTCGCAATAGGCTGCCACGTAGTCCGCATTATAAAACGATTCGAGCTTCAGGGGAGCTATGCGATGCTCCGACCGGGTTTCTTTTTCTATGTCTCTATATTGAATAAGGACGATCGCCCGTTCCCGGATCGCTGCGCCGAGCCGTTCTACCGTCTGAATCAGCTTCGGGTTCGCTTCGAAAACCGGCAGTCCGCGCCCCGGCATAGCGGGCTCCCGCTCATCCGTAAATCGGTCCAGCAAATGAGCGACGCGCTTGACGGCTTCCGCATTTTCGTAATTGTATTGCCGGTATCGATGCGCGAGAAATTTCAACACCGACTTCTCTTCTTCCGTCATATAAAGAAGCGGCAGGGCGTACGTTTTATCCTCGTACCGGTATCCCCGCCGCTTCGCATCGTAATACAACGGCGCGCGCAAAGTCGATTCCATATATTCGATGTCCCGCTGGGCTTGCCGCCTCGAGATCTCGAATCGGCTCGCCAACTGCCCGCTGTTCGGGTACCGTTCTTCCCTGATCTGCTGATCGAACCATTGAATCCGGTGAATGCTGCTCATGATCTGCACCCCCTGCTCCTAATCTGTCGAGCTGGCCTATTGCTATTACACCACCCGGACGGACCGTCCGCAAGAGGCAAACCCCGGGTATCCGCCTGCGACCAGACGGGGACCCGGGTCCGGGACCGGTTGTTGTTGCCGGATCGCAGATACAATATCGGAGCGGCTCCTTGATGCCGGAATGTCCGGCTATTCGCCGATACTCCGGTCGTCCCCCCCCCCTATCCGGTTAACCGCTGAGCTAGCCGGTCGATAGATCTACCTTCATTTGAGGGGCCTTGGCGCACCGCTTGCATACTTTCACCGTAGAACCGTCGGATCTCGTCCGCGGATACAGCAGCTTGATTCTCGTACTGCCGCACAGGGTGCACGTGCCCCGTCCCCGGGAAGGAAGATTCCATAATACTCGTCCTCTTTTTGTTTTGGCCATTGCCGTTCATGCCTCTTTTCCCTATGGGTTATGCCGTCACCCGGGCCGTCAGGACGCGGGCATACGCCTAACGGAAACGATTCGTACGCCGAACCGTCCGGCTCCGCTGGCTATTTCATTGTAAACCAGCCGGTACGACATAAAATGTCGTATCAGGATCGACATTCAAAAAGACAAATTGGGATAAGCGCATAGTTGAAAAAAAAGATTGTTTATTTGGGACAAGAGGCTACAATTAATGTGGAAACGCACCAACCATTGGAGGGATAACCCATGAGCAAAACGAAAGTAGCCATTATCGGATGCGGTACGATTGCGAACAGCTCCCACATCAAAGCCTACCTGGCCAATCCGGATGCGGAAATCAAATATTTCTGCGACATTATTAAGGAAAAAGCCGAGAAGGCCGTTGCGGATTACGGCTGCGGCATCGCGATTGAAGACTATCGCGTCATTCTGGAAGATCCTGAAGTCGAAGCGGTTTCCGTCTGCACGCCGAACAACGGCCACTCCACGATCTCGATCGACTGCCTCCGCGCAGGTAAAAACGTATTGTGCGAGAAGCCGGCCGCAAGAACGTACGAAGAAGCGCTCGAGATGCAGAAAGTTCAGCATGAGACTGGCAAAGTGCTCAATATCGGCGTCGTGAACCGTTTCAACACCGGCGTCAATATCATTAAGGACATGATCCAAAGCGGCGAGCTGGGCGAGCTGTATCACGTGTATGTCAGCTTCCGCGCACACCGTTCGATTCCGGGGCTCGGCGGAGCGTTTACGACGAAGGCGATTGCCGGCGGCGGCGCGCTGATCGACTGGGGCGTCCATTTCCTCGATATCGTCATGTACTGCTCGGGCGATCCGAAGCCGCTGACCGTATCCGGCCAAGCGTTCTGCAAGCTGGGCAAAGATATGGAAAACTACGCGTACACCAGCATGTGGGCCGGACCTCCAAACTACGAAGGCACTTACGACGTTGACGATTCCGTTACCGCGATGATCCGTACGGAAGGACCTACGATTACGCTGAACGGCGCATGGGCGCAAAATATCGGCGTCGGTGAAATGTACATCGACTTCCTCGGCGACAAAGCGGGAATCCGTCTGCAATACGGCAAAGAGTTCGTCCTGTACAGCGCGAAAAACGGCGCATTGCTGGAAACGACGCCGAAGTACACGTCCCGCGACATGTTCCAGAACGAAATCGACGCCTTCATCAACTGCGTCCGGACCGGCGAGAAGTCGCCTGCCCATATCGATACCGTCATCCTGTCTTCCAAAATCATTCAGGGGATCTACGATTCGTCCGACAAACGCTCGGAAATTTCGTTTACTTAAGACGGAGGTGGACGCCGTATGAAAAAGATCGGGTTTATCGATTATTTTCTCGACGAATGGCATGCGAACAAATATCCGGAGTGGATTGAGACGGCAACCGGCGGGGCGATGAAAGTGGCGTACGCCTACGGCAAAAAAGATTCCGACACGGGACTCGACAACGCAACCTGGTGCCGCAACAAAGGAATCGAGCTGCTCGGATCGATTGAGGAGGTCGTGGAGAAAAGCGATTATTTGATCGTGCTCTCCCCGGACTATCCGGAATTCCACGAAGAGCTGGCGATGATTCCGCTTCAGTCGGGCAAGCCGACCTATGTCGACAAAACGTTCGCTCCGGACCGCAAAACCGCGCTGCTTCTGTTCGAGACGGCGCACAAGCACGGCACGCCGCTTTATTCCTCCTCCGCCCTGCGATTCGCTACCGAATACAGCGCAGTGGACAGAAGCGGCATCGATACGATCGTTAGCTTCGGACCGGGCAAATACGACAACTACTCGATTCATCAGATCGAGCCGATCGTCTCGCTGATGGGCAGCGAAGCGGAACGCGTAATGTTCACCGGCACGGAGAAGTCGCCTTCCCTGCTGATCGGCTTCTCGGGAGGACGCCAGGCGGAGATTCATCATTTCGGCAACGTTCCGTTTACGCTTGCGATCAATTACGAATCCGGCAAGTCGTCCATCCTGAAGGCGGAGTCGAATTTCTTCGGCGAGTTTGTTAAAGACTTGACCGCGTTTTTTGAAAGCGGCAAGCCGACCGTCGATTCCGCAGAGACGATTGCGATTATTACGATTATCGAGTACGGCTTTAAGGCGGCACAGACGCCTTACCAGTGGATCGAGCTTCCAAAAAGCGTATAATGTGAATATCAGGCGGGGCCGGTTCACAGGAGCGTGAGACGATATGAAGGAACGAGGGCAAGCGGGCTGTTTGTTTCACTTCGACAACGTATTTCCCAAAGGGAAGTCGGCGTACGGAGGCATCGATCTGTACCAGATCGGGGAAATATGCTGCGAGTGCGGCTACGAGATTTTGCCGCATATGCAGCACTGTCTGGAGCTGAGCTGCATCGTGTCCGGCAGCGGTTTTTTCCACGTCGGGGACGACTGCGTGAAGGTCAGCGCGGGAGACATTATTTTCAACTCCGTAGGCCACGTTCATTCCATCCAGACGGACGAGTCCAGCATGCTGCGTTTCGTCTACATGGGATTTATGTTTAATGAGCACGCGGACGGGGAATTTGCGGACATCCGCGCTTTCCTGCAATCCGCCCCTTACTACCATTCGAAGGATACGTACAACGTGATGATCCCGTTCCTTCGCAATATCGACGAGTTTTATTCGCAGAAGCCGTATTCGCGCACGATGATCAAAAACTATCTGGAAGAAGTCATCGTTCTGGCGTACCGCTCCTTTATCGAGAAAAGCGGCAAAGTGGCGAGATACGCGCCTGCGCGTTCGTCCCATTCGGTCGGGTACACGGTGTATTCGGTTATCCGCTACATCGAGCACCACATTTTCGAGCTCAAAAGCATCAAAACGCTGGCCGAGGATCTGGGATACAGCTATACGTACTTGTCGCACACGTTCAAGGACAAAACCGGCATGACCCTGCAGCGGTATATCAATCATAAAAAAGTCGAGAAGGCGCTGGAGATGCTCAAATACGGCAATTTGTCGATCAAGCAGGTGGCGGCGAGGCTGCATTACGAGACGATTCAGTCGTTCAGCAAGGCGTTCTCGCGCATTATGGGGTATCCCCCCTCTGTTTACGTGGCGATGCAGAAGGAAGAAGCGGGATCGGAATGATCCCGTTTTTTTCTGTTTGACAAAACCGTCCAAAGTGAATACTATAAGTGAAACGACCAAAACGATGATCCGGAGCAGTAGCCGGAACGCGCAGCGCACAGAGAGCCGTCCCTTGGCTGGGAGGACGGCGGCTGACGTCCGAGTGAACGACACCGGAGAGTTCCGCCTGAACGGCCGCCCTAAGCGGCGCAGTAGGAGCGGACGCCTCCCCGCGTTACGGGGATTCGAGCGATCGCGCGGCTGCGCGATAATTTGGGTGGTACCGCGAGTGATAACCTCGTCCCTGTTGGGACGGGGTTTTTGTGTTTTCTGCGGAGCTGGCGGCATACGCTGCGAAGGCCCGCTTCACTTTTGAGGCTGTTTTCGGGGGACCTATTGAGGGGGTGATCACATGGATGACGGCGACGATGATAACGACGATAACAACAACTTCAACTTCATGTCCAGGTTTAAAACTACACAATTGAATAGGAGTGTTTGCTATGACAACTCATTCGTCAACTATTGTCCGTGTGCTTTGCTCCCGGGTCTCCGAGCATACGGGGCAAGCGATTACGGTGCAAGGCTGGGTCCACGCCATTCGCGGAATGGGGGGCCTGGCGTTCGTAGATGTCCGCGACCGCAGCGGAATCGTACAATGTGTGCTGGAGGGCCAGCTGGCCGAATCGCCGCTTAGTCTGGAGTCGGTCGTAACGGTGACGGGAACAGCCGCCGCTTCGTCCAAAGCTCCACGCGGCATCGAGGTGCACGCCAGCGGCGTCACCTGCATCAGCAAAGTCGAGGCTCCCCTGCCTTTTGAAATCAACAAGAAAAACATTAGCGCGCGGCTCGACACCGTACTGGATCATCGCGTATTGTCGCTGCGTCATCCGAAGGTTCACGCTACGTTCCGGATTCAATCCGCTTTGGCGGGCGCGTTTCGCGACTACTTGTCGAGCAGGCAGTTCACGCAAATCTTTACGCCGAAAATCGTCGCGTCCGGCACCGAGGGCGGCTCCAACCTGTTCCCGGTCGATTATTTCGAGCAGAAAGCTTATTTGGCGCAGTCCCCTCAATTTTACAAACAGATGATGGTCGGCGCCGGGTATGAGCGCGTGTTCGAAATCGCTCCGGTGTATCGCGCCGAGGAGCACAATACGTCCCGCCACCTGAACGAATACGTCTCGCTGGACGCGGAGATGGGGTTTATCCGTTCCGAAGAGGAACTGATGGATTTGGAGCAGCATCTGCTCGCCTATATGTTCGAGCGGGCCGCTGCGGAGTGTGAAGCCGAATTTGCCCTATTGGGCGTAGAGGTTCCGGTTCCGGGCGAGATCCCGAGAATTCCGGTCGCCGAAGCGCAGCAGATTCTGCAGCGCAAGTACGGCAAAACGTCGCCCAAAGGCGACCTCGACCCGGAAGGAGAGCGGCTGATCTGCCAATACGCCTCGGAGCCAAACAAGCCGGCGTTCGTGTTCGTAACCCGGTATCCGAGAGAGATCCGGCCGATGTACGCGATGCCCGCTTCGGATAACGCAGCGTTAACCGCTTCGTTTGACCTTCTTTTTAACGGTCTGGAAATCACGACAGGCGGCCAGCGCATTCACGACTACGAGCAGTTGAGCGAATCGATCCGGAGCCGCGGACTGGACCCGACACATTTTGCCGGATACCTCGACGTGTTCCGTTACGGGATGCCGCCGCACGGCGGGTTTGCGATTGGACTCGAACGGCTCACCTCCCGTCTTCTCGGGTTGCCGAACGTGCGCGAAGCGGCGGCATTTCCGCGGGACCGGACCCGGCTGACCCCGTAATCGCCGGAAAACCTATCGTTTACGTATCGGACAGGAGCCGTTATAATAAGGCATTGACAGAGCACACCAGTCATCCAGAGAGCCACTGAACTATTTACCGGATGCAGATCTGCCGATCACACGCACCGGAATTACCGGGAGGTACGCGCTCATGAGAATCGCGGCACAACTTTACACGCTTCGCGACTTTTTGAAAACCGAAGAAGATATCGCCGTCACCTTGCAAAAAGTGAAGGATATCGGCTACAACGCCGTGCAAGTGTCGGGTCTCGGCCCGATCGGGGATCAGGCGCTGAAAGACATTTGCGACCGGGTCGGTCTGAATATTTGCGCAACTCATATTCCGTTCGCAAATATGGAGAACGATCTGGATGCCGTTATCGCGCAGCACAAGCTGTGGGACTGCCGCTATGTCGGAATCGGCGGTTTACCCGGGGAATACCGGACAAGTGCCGAAGGTTATGTCGAATTCGCTAAAAAAGCTTCGGATATCGCCCGCCGTCTGAAAGAAGCCGGACTCACCTTCGTTTATCATAACCATGCGTTTGAGTTTTGCAAATTCGATGGAAAATCCGGCATGGACATTTTGTTCGACGAGTCGGACAGCAACGCGTTCGGCTTCGAGCTGGACGTTCACTGGGTACAAGCCGGCGGAGCCGATCCGATCGAATGGATTCGCAAGGTGGACGGACGGATGCAGGTCATCCATCTGAAAGATTTTATCGTCAACGCCAGCAGCGAACGGCTTTTCGCCGAAGTCGGCGAAGGCAACATGAACTTCCGCGGCATCCTCGACGCTTGCACCGCTACCGGAGTCGAGTGGGGCGCCGTCGAGCAGGATAACTGCTACGGCCGCGATCCGTTCGACTGCCTCGCGGTAAGCGCAAGGAACTTGAAGGCGCTTGGCGCGGAGTTTTAATCCGGTTCTGCCGGGCTTCATCGGCAGCAGATGTATCAATAAGCCAGGAAGGGACGTTCCTCTATGAGGGTAACGTCCCTTTCCTATTTGGCGCGGCGATGCGGATACGACTAGCCGGGATCAGAGCTCTGCCGCCGATATTCGCTTGGACTGATCCCGTAGAAAGCTTTAAACTGCTTCGTGAAATAAAACGGGTCCTGAAACCCGACTTCCCTCGCAAGTTCATTCACTTGAAGCGTTGTAAACCGCAGCAGCCGGGACGCCTGGCGCAAACGAATCTTATTGAGCGTATCGATGATCGACTCGCCTACCTGCTCCTTGAACATATGCGCAAGCCGGGAGGGCGACAGGTTAACGCCGCGGGCAAGAGCTGCGATGGAATGCGGTTCGTTCATCCGGTGCATCAGGATATGCAGCACCTCCGATACCCGCGGATCGACGGCAGGAGCGGACGTACGGCGCTGCTCCCGGTTCAGCAGCAGCAATAGCTCCTCCACCCCCGTCATCGCAAGCTCGGCGGAATAGGGATGGAGATCCTTGCTGTCGCGAATCGTTCTATGGAAGGCGTCCATGAGCCGCCGCCTTACCGCCTCTTCCCCAATCGGAATATAGACCAGTCCTCCATAAGACCGGGGCAGCTGCAAAAGTCCGCTCCAATGAGGCGGAGGCACGACATGCACCCATACGAACTCCCAGACGGAGCCCTCCTGCGTCGCATACAAATGGGGCGTTCCCGGCGGAAGCAGCACCGCAGCACCGGCATCGCACGGGCGAATGTCGTCGCCGATTTTGAATACGCCGGAGCCGGATATCGTATAGGTGAGCAGCCAATCCTGCGAGCCTTTGGAACGCCTTGTGCTGTAACCGAACGGTACGCGGAAGTGATCGGCCAGGAGCCGGCCGGATTTGTGCTCGTGCTGATCGCGGATAGCAGGATCGTCCAGGTAATCGAACATTTCCACCATTCCTTCCAGGGGGTCCATGCCGCTACAATAAAAGCACAGGAACGTTAATCCGATCATAACCGCGGAGGGATGACGATGTCAAAACAACAGCAAGCAATGACGATTACCGAACAGCAAAAACAGCAGTTTGGTCAAGAGGGGTATTTAATCGTCCGGGGATTGTTCAGCGCAACTGAAGTCGAGGAAATGAAAGCAACCTTCAGCGAACTCCATGCCAAAGGTACGATCCCGAATTGCTTCCGTGCCGTTCTGCCCGAGGAAGCCGGAGGGGATATGCTGAAAGTGTATCCGCGGATGATGCACCCGCACCGGATCAACGAAGCGGCCAAAAGCTACATGCTCGATCCCCGCGTGATGGATGTTCTCGCCGAATTGTTCGGGGAGGAGGCTTACGCCGCCCAGAGCATGTTTTATTTCAAGCCGCCGGGCGCCCGCGGGCAGGCGCTTCATCAGGATAATTTTTATTTGAAGGTCGAACCGGGCACCTGCATCGCCGCCTGGACGGCCGTCGACCCTTCCGACGAGGAGAACGGGGGCATCCAGCTCGTCCCGAAAACGAACGCGCTCGGAATCGAATGCCCGCACGAAGCCGATTCCGCCGTATCGTTTTCCAAAGAAGAGGTTACCGTGCCTGAAGGGCTGCAAGCCATACCGGCCCGGCTACAAGCCGGGGACGTGTTGTTTTTTAACGGCAGCCTGATCCACGGCTCTTATCCGAACACGTCGAAGGACCGGTTCAGACGTTCGTTTATATGCCACTACACCGGCATCTCCACGACGAAAATCGGCAAATACTACAATCCGCTGTATACCCGGGACGGAGAAGCGCTGGATATGACCTGGAACGAAGAAAGCGGCCCTTGCGGATCGGAATTCCCGGAGGCTCAAGGGCCTCATTGATCTTTCTATAAAAAACGCTCTCCCGGATTATCGCTTTGCGGCAAAGGGGCTGTCTCCACAGTCAATTTGCGATGTATTGTGCCCCACTTAGCACTGATTTTCCTCACGAAAAGGACCTCAACCCCCACATTACAGTGGAACTTGAGGTCTTTTCCTTTGAGGAGGGGGACCTCCCCATGCATGTGAACATGTTGAGGCAGCCCCTGACCTTTTTCGGGAGCCGCGACCGCACCTCCTTAAAACACCTTCTGAGCGTCCCGCTCCTCCTTCAAAATCTCCACCGCCTCGCGGAAGCGGAGCGAATGAATGATTTCCCGTTCGCGCAAAAACTTCAAGCCGTCCTGCAAATCTACATCATCCGTTATATCGATCAGCCATTGGTACGTCGCCCGCGCCTTCTCTTCCGCCGCAATATCTTCGTAGAGATCAGCGATCGGATCACCCTTGGCCTGTATGTAGGCCGCCGTCCACGGAACGCCCGACGCATTCTGATAAAACAGCGCGTTGTCGTGGGCGACATAATGATCGCCGAGTCCGGCCGCCCTCATCATTTCCGGCGTAGCGTCCTTCGTCAGCTTGTAGACCATGGTGGCGATCATTTCGAGATGGGCAAACTCTTCCGTTCCAATATCAGTAAGTAATCCGATCACTTTATCAGGAATACTGTACCGCTGATTCAAATACCGGAGCGCCGCAGCCAGCTCGCCATCCGCCCCGCCATACTGCTCCAGCAGGAATTTCGCCATTTGCGGGTCACACTTGCTTACCCGGACGGGATACTGCAGCTTTTTCTCATAAATCCACATGCCTCGCCATCCTCCTCTACAAATGGCACCGAACCGTTCGGATACCGGCAAAGTGCCTGTTCGGCCCTATGTTTCACCGTCATACCTGCTCCCGTGGCGGCACGATTACGGCTCATGATACATGAACCGGGCATCAGCATCCGTCTTCCCCTCGCCCCACTAAACCTGCCAAGGCCAAGGCGTGTTTATCCAATCCCACGGATACCGGCTGAAGCTTAGGCCGTATTGAAGCAGCGGACCGTACTCGCTCTCGTATTCACAGGCAATTTGCCTGCGATGCACCGCCATCTGGTTGAATTGCTGAATCGCCTGCAAGTCGTTCGGATGCGTATCCAGGTACAGCGTCAATTCAATAAGCACGAAGTCGGCCTCCTGCAAGGTGCGAAGCAGCTCATAATAACGATCGTCCAGTTTCTTTTCCATCGCTTATCCTCTCCTGCCGTTATACGGACTGTAATAAGCGGGCCATAACGTACCGGCCCTGAGCGCTTCCTGCGGAGTAAACTGCGGAAGACCGGGCGGCTGTACCGGCATCGTGACGTTAGGCGGAATGACATACCATTTTTTCAAAATCGGCGGGCACGGATCGCACGGCCCCACGAACGGATAATAGACGCGCCACTGGGAATGCTGCGCCGGGGAATGCATGGGTTGCATGGGTTGCATGGGTTGCATGGGTTGCATGGGTTGCATGGGTTGCATGGGTTGCATCTGTTGCATCTGTTGCATCTGTTGCATCTGTTGCATGGGTTGCATGGGTTGCATGGGTTGCATCTGTTCCAAAGGAATCTGCCTCCTTCAAGGAGTAACGGGGTGTTAAACTTATATACCTTATGAGCAAAGCCCAGAAAACTTGTTAGTCCCATTAAAAAAACGGAGAAACACCCGGACTGTGCCCCCTAAGACGTTGCTTTAACGAACTCCGTAACTACTATTGGATCAAAAAACGGCGATCTGAAGTTGTTAGGAACCCCAGAGTCGTTATTCCCTGTATACTTCTCTATTTCGGCTATGATTCGCTCCATAAGACTACACAGGTTCGTTAGATCTATAATGCCAGCATTTCCCGCAAATAAGCGCAGCATGATTCGTTAGCCGAGGGGGCGGGGGTTACCAAGGTGGGCCGGGGAGGCCCAGGTAAGATCAGCGGACCAAGGCGGACTGAGGGGGCTAAAGTGAGCCAAAGGGAACGAGGGGGCCGGGGGCGCTGAGGGTGGCGAGGGTGCTGAGGATGGCGGGGTACCGAGGGTGCTGAGATTGCCGAAGGTGGCCCGAGGGTACTAAAGGGGACCGAAGGGCCAGGGTTTTCGTGGGACTGAGGCTTTCTGAGGCTTTCCGAGGCTTTCTGAGGCTTTCTGAGGCTTTCTGAGGCTTTCTGAGACTTCCCGAAACTTCCGATGCCCGCCGAAGCATTACATCTACAAACACAAAAACCCCCGAAAGACCCTATCAAGTCTCCCGGGGGCGCATCCCTATCTCTAGAACACCTTATTTCTTCAAGCTGTCCCACGTCTTCTGGAACTCGTCGAACATTTGTTCCTTCGTCATCCGCTTGGCGACATACGCCTGCATCGCATCCGCGAACTTTTTGCTCGAAGCTTCGCCGCTCGGGAATTTGAACCAGTTCCAGGTGAGCGTTTTTTCGTCTTTGACGTACTTCATAATATCGGCCGCCAAGGGTCCGAGGGTTGCTTCGTCGGCTGTAATCGTTTTGAATGCCGGGATAAACTTGAACTCCTGAGTAATATACTTTTTGCCGACATCCGACGTAACCATCCAGTTCAAAAACTTTTTCGCTTCGTCCTTCACAGCCGAGTTTTTGTTAATGACCCAGTTGTTCGGCACGCCGACCGGCAGCTTGTCGTTAGCCGTCGCGTCGTCGCTGATCGGCATCGGCAGGAAGCCGACCTTCAGGTTCGGGTTCGTCTTCGTCAGCTGCACTTGCGTCCAGTTGCCCTGCTGCGTCATAGCGGCTTTGCCTGTTGCGAAGGTGGTCACCTGCGTGTTGTAGTCCGTTTGCAGCGGATTAGCGTTGCCGTATTTCAATTGGAGATCGAACAGCTTCACCCAGTTGTTAAACGTTTCGTTGCCGGTCATCTTCCCGGTGCCTTTGTTCAAGCTGTCGATAAAGCTGTTCGGGTTCGACTGATAAGCGAACGGCAGGTTGACGAAATGATTGCCGAGCACCCACCATTCCCCGTAGCCGTTCACGAACGGCGTAATGTTTTTGGCCTGCAGCTTTTTGGCCGCCTCCTCCAGCTGGGTAAGCGTCTTCGGCAGCTCGGTAATGCCCGCCTGGGCGAACAGCTCTTTGTTGTACAGAAATCCGTAACCTTCCAGGTTAAGCGGTTGACCATACAGCTTGCCGTCTTTGGTCATCGGTTCTTTCGCCACTTCGACGACGTCCTTCACCCAAGGCTGGTCGGACAAGTCCTCCAGATGCTCCAGCCACAGATCGAGGTCGGTAAAGCCGCCGTTATTGAAAATATCCGGTTTGTCGCCGGAGCTGAACTTCGCTTTGAGCGCCGCCCCATAGTCCGCGCCGCCTCCGACGGTATCGATCTGGATTTTCACCCCAGGGTTTGCGCTTTCATACTCTTTAGCCAGCTTGGCGAGCTGTTCGGCAATTTCCACTTTAAACTGGAACATTTTAATCGTTACATTTTTTTTGCCGTCTTCCCCGGTTTGACCCCCGGCAGAAGGCTGATCTTTTTGGCCGCAGCCGGCAACGACCACAGAAAGGAGCAAGGTGCCAATCAGTCCGAATGTAGCGAAACGTTTGTTCATCGTTCATTTCCTCCCTTTTCTGTATATGTTTATTGGTTGTGGATTACCTTCATTGTAAAGCGGTTAGCCGAAGACCGACACCGACGCGAATGAACGAAAAGGGGGAAAAATGTGATTTGCCCTCCCCTGTCCGCCGCCGGTCGCCGCTTGCGTCTTACCCTTTTACGGAACCGGCCGTGATGCCCTCAATAATGTGACGCTGCATAGCAAGGAAAAAGATCACGATCGGCGTGACGCTGAGGACGAGACCGGCGAGCGCCAAGTCCCACTGCTTCGTATACTGACCGAAGAACGAATACGTGGCAAGCGGAATCGTGCGCAGATCCGGACTGGACAGAATAAGCAGCGGCAGCAGGAAGTCGTTCCAGATCCACAGGCTGTTGAGCAGCACGATCGTAACGGTCATCGGCTTCAGCAGCGGGAATACGATCCGCCAAAACACGCCGAACGGCGAGCAGCCGTCCACCACGGCCGATTCTTCAACCTCCAGCGGAATCGACTTGATAAAGCCGTGGTACAAAAACAGGTTAAGCGATACCCCAAACCCGAAATAACAAATGACGAGACCGAGACGATTATCCATCAGATTCAGCCAATCCGCTACGCGTACGAGCGGGATCATCACCGACTGGAACGGAATGACCATCGCCGATACGAAGCCGAGCAGCAGCAGCTTGTTCAGCCTGCTTGGTACGCGCACCATCCGGTAAGCAGCCATCGAGCTGATCAATACCAGACCGATATTGCTCGCCACCGTGATGATCAGCGAATTCGTAAACACCTTCGGAAACTGCGTAATCTCCCATACCCGGCTGTAATTCTCAAAGTGGAGCGACTTCGGCAGGTTGGCCGAATTGACGAGCAAGTCGCCAAAGCTTTTGAACGAGTTGACGATGACGAAGTAGAAGGGAGCCAGAAACAGCAGCGCCAGCACAAGCGCCATCAGCTCCAGCAGCAGCGTCCGGCCCGAATACGCTCTCGTTTGCATTACGCCTCCACCTCCCGTTTTTTCGTAAAGCTGACTTGCAGCAATGTGACAAGCGCTACCGCAGCGAAGAAAATAACCGATTTGGCCGACCCGAGCCCGAGCTGGTTGTTGCGGAACGCATCCTGGTAAATGTTCATCGCGATCGATTCCGTCGATCCGAACGGCCCGCCCTTGGTCAGCGACATGTTCAGATCGAACATTTTAAACGCCCACGAGATTGCGAGAAATAAACAGACCGTTACAGCAGGCATAATAAGCGGAACGGTAATATGACGCAGCATCTGCAGCCGGGTAGCGCCGTCGATCCGCGCCGCTTCGGTGACGTCCTTCGGCACGTTGCTCAGGGCGGCAATGTAGATGATCATCAGGTACCCGGCGCTTTGCCAGACGCTGACGATAATCAGCCCCCAGAAGCCGGTAGCCGCATCGCCGAGCCATGGCAGTTGAAAAAATCCGATGCCGGTCATCTCGCCGATCGTAGCGAACCCTTTGACAAAAATAAACTGCCAGATGAATCCGAGCAGCAGTCCGCCGATCACGTTCGGCATGAAAAAGATCGTACGCAGCACGTTCCGCGTCTTTAATGCCTGAGTGAGCAGCAGCGCCAGCAAAAATCCCAAAACGTTCGTCAATACGACGCTGGCCACCGTGAATCTGGCGGTAAAGCCGAAAGAGTGGAGAAACGAGTCGTCTTCGGTTAAGATGGTTGTATAATTCGCGATCCCGACCCATTTCATGTCTGAGCTGACGCCGTTCCATTCGGTAAAGGAATAATAGATGCTCATCAGAAACGGCAGCAGGACGATGACCGCAAACGCCAGCGTCGCCGGACCGACAAAGAAGGCTTGCAGCGACATATCGCGCAGCATTTTGTTCCGTCTCATCTTGGTCGACCTCCTTGTGGTTCTACTTCATTGTTCCCATACTTGTATCTTAAACCCGAACCGCCCCGTGCAAAATGGAAGTTCGTGACGCATTTGGTGGAACTTCATGACGTGTTGCTCATTCGGGAGACAAAAAGCGAGGTGTCGCCTTGTTTCGGACAAGTATTCGCAATAAATTAATCGCCATCCTGCTCGCGGCCGTCGTCGTCCCGCTCTCCACTTCGATTCTGATTACGTACGGCTATACGAAACAGACGGTAACCCAGGAGCGAATCGGCGTCACCTCGGCCCTGCTCGTGCAAGGCAAAGAAAATATCAAACACTATATGGACACCGTGCACCAGGCTACCCTGACGGTGTACAACGACGAGAAGCTGAACAGCATCATTTTGTCCGGAGCGACGGACTATTTGAGCGACAAGGAAACGTACCGGGCGCTTATGCACATGACCAATGCGGCCAGCGACATGTATCAGGTGTACTTGTATCTGAACAAGGCGAAGCAGCCTTATCTGTTGATCAATTCGCTGTTTCAACGCGTCCCCGTCGAGCCGAGCCCGGTCCGTCCCGACTTCTCCAAGTCCGAAGTCGTCATCGAACCGCCGCACCCCAGCCATCAGTACGGCTTTGCCGTCCCTACTTACGTCGGGCCCGCCGTCGTCATGACGATGCACCGGAGCGTCCGGAGCGTCCCGGGAACGGAGGAGGAACTGGCCACTTTATCGGTCGACATCAATATGAGAGGCCTGAGCACGATGCTCGAAAGCATGTACGACCGGACTCGCGAGCAGCTATACATCCTCGATTCGGCGGGCTCCATCCTGTACGGGCCCGACGAAGGGGCATGGGGGCAGCGTCCCGGCGACGGCTGGATCGCGCATCTGCTGGCACAGCCGGATGACTCGGGCAGTCTCGCTTGGAATGAGGGCGGCTTCAAGGGCATCCAGGTGTATGACAAAATGACTACAAGCTATATGGATTGGACGATCGTCAAACGAATACCCGAGGACTTGCTCTATAAGCAGGCGCGCGACCTGACCCGGATCAATACGTTCGTTCTCGCCGCTTTCTCGGTTTTGTCGGTACTCGTTACGGTAGGAGCCGCCTTTATGTTCACCGCTCCGATCAAACGTCTGCTCGGTTATATCAGCGTCATCCAGAAGGGAAATATGAACGTCGATATCGATATGAAACGGAAGGACGAGTTCGGGATATTGGCCGCCCGGTTCGGCTCGATGATGGAGCATATCAACAATCTGATCGTCAAGGAATACCGGCTCGAGCTGGCCAACCGGACCAATCAGCTCAAGGCGCTGCAAGCTCAAATCCATCCGCATTTTCTGTACAATTCGCTGCAATCGATCGGAACGCTCGCCCTGCAGATGAATGCGCCGAACATCTACAAGCTGATCTCCTCGCTCGGCAAAATGATGCGGTACAGTATGAATACGACCGAAACCTCCGTGCCGCTTGCCAAAGAAATCGACCATATCCGGTCGTATGTGGACCTGCAGAGCCATCGGTTCGACGGACAGGTTTCGCTCAAGCTGGAGCTTGACGACAAGACGCTGAATATCCAAGTGCCCAAGATGCTCATCCAGCCCGTCGTGGAAAATTATTTCAAGCACGGCTTCGAGCCTTCGTCCGTATCAGTAGGGATCATTACCGTGCGAAGCCGCACGGCGGATGATGGACGGCTGATCGTCTCAGTCGAAGACAACGGTAGAGGGGCCGAGACGGAACGGCTGAATGAAATAAAGCTACTGCTGCGCAGAGCCGGAATCGGCAGCGACGCCGATTCGGAGCAGGAGGACGGCGGCGGCATCGGGCTGCTGAACGTCTTGTCCCGGCTCAAGCTGCTGCACGGCGAAGAAGCGGCGATGGATATAGAAAATGTGAAGCCGCACGGCTTCAAAGTGACTCTGTCGATCCCGTGCGACGGAAAGGAGGCAAACGATGAAAGTGCTGATCGTGGATGACGAGAAACATGTGCGGGACGCCATCAAGCTGCTCGTCGACTGGAACGATTACGGGATCGACACCGTGCTGGAGGCGTCCGACGGCGTATCCGCCGCGGCGCTCATCGAAGCCGAGAAGCCGCAGATCGTCTATACGGACATGATGATGCCGAATATGGACGGGATCTCGCTGCTCCGCTGGATTCAGGACAACGCTCCGGATTGCCGGACGATCGTGATCAGCGGCCACGACGATTTCGAGTTTATGCGGGGAGCGGTCAAATACGGCGGCATGGACTACTTGCTGAAGCCGATTGACGCGGAGCAGCTGCTGGAAATTACCGAGAAGGCGGTTCGCAGCTGGAACGAAGCGGAAAGAGCGCGGCTCAATTTGCAGCTCAGTTCGATCCGGATGAACTCGCTCCTGCCGGTGTATGCCGACAAACTATTTTCCAGCCTGATCGGGGAGACTACCTCCTATTACGCGGAGAAAGCCTGGTTCGAGCAGGAATATCCCGAGCTTCGCGAAGGCACCCCTTGCCGAGTGGCTGCGATCGCGTTCGATACGCTGCACGGCAAGCTGCGGGACAAGTTCGCGGCGCAAACCGAGCTGCTGCAGTTCAGCCTGGCCAACATCGGCAACGAGCTGATGAACGAACAGCCGAGGCAAGGCTTCGCCTTCCGTTACTGGAGCAGCCGTCATCCGGTCGTTCTCGTTCACTGGGGATCTCCGGAACGCACGCCCCGCTTGCTGGAGTCGATTAACGACGGGATTTACCGGGCCTTCGGCGCACGCGTCGAATTCGGACTCGGCGGCAGCCTGCCTTTCCCTTCCGCTCTCAAGGAATCGTTCGCACAGGCGGAATCGGCGCTGCGGCATCGCAATTTGTTGAATCGTACAGGGTGGATTCATGCGGATGACCCGAAGGAGAAGCATCGTCCAGCCGAGATTCATTTCAGCGACTTCGAGGACCTGATGAGAGTCGCCATACGCAGCGCAAGTCAGGAGAAGATCAGGGAAGCGGTTCAAGCGTGGATTACGGAAGTCTCCAGCCGAAGCGTCGTCACCTTGGACCATCTGGAGCTGTGGCGTCACGAATTCCATGTCCTGAAGTCACGCTGGGTCAAGGAGCTGTTCCCCGCCGACGATACGGACACCCGCTTCCCGGTCGAATCGGCCGAACTACCTGTCCCTTTGAACGAACAAGGGCTGTTGTCGCTGGAGAAGTGGGGCGGTGAACTTGCCGCGAGCCTGATCCGCTTGTCGGAATTTCTCCGTCATGCGGCGCACCAGGAAAACAATCTGGTGTACGAGATCGCCCGTTATGTGCAGCAGCGGATCGATCGGGACATCAGTGTGCAGGACATCGCCTCGCACTTTTATTTAAGCCGCGAATACGTGTCGCGCCGGTTTAAGCAGGAGTTCGGAGAAACGATCAGCGACTACATTTTGCGCCATCGGATGGAACAAGCGAAGACGCTGCTGCTGCATCCGGATCTGAAGATCGTGCAAATCGCCCGGATGACCGGTTACGAGGACGAGAAATATTTCAGCAAAGTGTTCAAAAAGGCGTTTGGAGTGACGCCGATGGAATACCGGAAAAAGCAAAGCGGCGAAGCCTAGAAGACGGGGGAAAGAGGTTCCGAACGGGGCTTGACGCTTTCCCACGCCATAAAGCTGAAACGAACAAATAGCCGGGAAGACAGCCGCCCTGCCAACGCGACCAGTTCCTCCCGGCATTCCTTTATATGGCTGTAACGTCCGGCAGCAACCGCTTGCTTATCTTGCACACCATCGAATAGGCGGGATTATAAACGTTGGCCACGTCGTATTCCACCGCTTGGCCGAGCAGTTGACTCGCTTCCTGCATCGTCATCCCGTACCCGTCCGTCAGCCAGCGGAGCATCTCCGTCGTAGCATGCTGCAGCGCCTGATCAAGTGGCCTTGCGTTGCCGACCGTGAAGATGCAGTCGGGTGTCTCGCCCCGCGGCCAGCGGGTCCTTCCGCCTTTTAGAACCCGGACCTCGAACTTCACCGCCATCGAGATTTCCAGCCCCGTCCCCGCGATCTCCCCATCCCCCTGCAGCGCATGCCCGTCGCCGAGATGAAGCAGCGCCCCTTCAGCGAATACAGGAAAGTAGGCGGTTACGCCGGCAACGAACCCTCTGTAATCCATATTGCCCCCGTGCTCTCCGGACGTAGAGGTGGAGATCGCTTGCCCCCGCGCAGGCGCGACGCCGAAGCAGCGTACAGCGAGGGTGCGTGAGAACCGATCGTATTCCAGTATACTTCCGGCACAAATCGGTGAGTGGTCATGCGTGCATCCCGTCCTTTTCACGTTTCATGACTTTAGACTTTCGCTATTAATCAGCTTATTCGGTTAACTATCGGGCACATGCGCTTCCCTTACACTATATCATGATTGCCAGCCATCTCCCTATTTTCGCTGCATAGCAAAAACCACGATCCCGGAGCGCTTGGGGGCTCATCAGGATCGTGGCGGGTTGGTTCGGGCATCAGCGTCACCGGACCGGCTTATTTATTAAAAATAGACAAGTGCAATTAAAGCCGCCAGTACGAAACGGTAGATTGCAAAAGGAACCAGCTTGATCCGCTGGATCAATTTCAGGAAAAACCGGATGGAGATCAGGGCAAAAATAAACGCGCTCACAAAACCGACCGCAAAAAACGGCAAAGCTTCTGCGGTAAACGAATCCCAATGTTTGTACAGCGAGATGACGCTCGCCCCCATCATGATCGGTACCGCCATAATAAACGTGAAGTCGGAAGCGGCGCGGTGACTCAGACCAAGCAGAACGCCCCCGGATATGGTCGAGCCGGAACGGGAAAAACCGGGCCACATGCCGAGACACTGGAACAGGCCAATGCCGAACGCCTGCTTGTACGTTACTTTATCGACCGTGTCCGCTTTGGGCACGCGCGGGCGGAAGCGGTCGGCGACAATCATCAGCACCCCGCCGACGACGAGACCGATCAATACCGTTTTGATGGAGAACAAGTAGGTGTCGATATAATCTTCGAACAAAACGCCGATAACCCCGGCCGGGATCAGGCCGACGATGACTTGCGCCAGCTTCAGTCTCGGTCCGCCTTTCGCCGCGCCGCCGCTTTTCCTGCGCAAGCCGAACATGTCGAGAAAGCGGTCCTTGAACACGATCACCACGGCGAGAATCGAGCCCAGCTGGATGACGACCTTAAACGAGTTGGCTACCGAAGCCGGGAACAGCTCCTTCGAATGCAGCAGCAGATCGTCCACCAGAATCATATGTCCCGTTGACGATACGGGCGCAAACTCGGTCAACCCTTCCACAATCCCTAATACTAACGCTACAAAAAAGTCCCAGAAGCTCAAACCGACTCTCACCTCTCCTAAAGTTTCCAGCGCGCGCTATTTCGCGAAAAGAGCCGCCTATGGCGGCCCGTCATGCGTTCCCGTCGTTCATTCCAGCTTGATATTAAACTTGATTAAGCCGACCTTGCGCATTTCCTTATAGATCATAATGACGATCGGTCCTAGGAACAACCCAACTACGCCAACCAGCTTAAAGCCGATGTACAATCCAACGAGCGTAGGCAAAGCGCCGATGCCGATCGAATCGCCGAGTATTTTCGGTTCCACGATGCGCCGGAATATCGTGATGACGAGGAACAACGCAACCAACCCGATCGCCAACGGCACATTTCCCTTTATGAGCACGTAGACCGCCCAAGGCACGAGGAACGAGCCCGTTCCGAGAATCGGCAGCACGTCGACGATAACAATCAGAAGCGCAATCGCTAGCGGGTACTCCACCCGGAGAATGAGAAGTCCCAGCAGCGAGACGAGATAGGTCAGGGCGCTCAATATAATTTGCGCCTTCAGGAAGCCGAATATGGAGCTGCGCAAATTGCCCATCACTTCATCTACCTTGCCGCGAGACTTTTGCTCGAACAGCCCGAGAAACTGAGTCTTCAATACCGGCAAGCTGTAGTTGACCAAATACAAGGCGACCATAAAGACGATAAACGCGACGAACAGGTTCGGAACCGCTTTGGCCGCTTCGATAAAATAACCGGATATGCTTTTGATCATGCCCGCGATCGTCGAGGTAATTGTCGCTACGCTGTTCGCCAGCGTCGTTTGCACCTGTACGGCGACATCAGCCGGCAGCGAGTTGTAGAACAGCTCGGTCCTCTCGGTCGCATCCTTGAACATTTTGTTGAACTCGTCCAAAAATACCGGAGCTTTGGTCCACAGCTCGACAAGTTGGGAGACGACGCCCGCCCCGATCAGGTAAGCGAGACCGAACAGCAGGAGCGTAAACAACGTACAGACGATCGTAGCCGACGCTACCCGGTTCAACCGGAATATCCGCATCATTGCCCGGATCGGCCCGTCCAGAAACATCGCGATAACGATGGCCGCCAGAAACGGCATGCCGATCGTAAACAATCCGTATAACACTACGGCGCCGGCAAGTATGGCGACGACCGCTTTGATGGACACTAGGCACCGCTCCCCTTAATCGACGTATAGATTTGCAGCAGGTTCGGCGGTTGGATCTCGTGTAATATGTACCCGGACCACTCGCAATCGGTCTACTTCCGCCACTTCGAACGTATAGCCGTCATGCTGCACTCGGCTGCCTTTGACCGGCACGCCTTCGAGCTGCTTGAACAGCCAGCCTCCGACGGAGTCGACCTCCGCATCCTCGATCGCCGTATTCAGCATATCGTTAATATCCTCAAGCAGCATGCGCCCGTCGACCGAAGTGACCAGGCCGTTCACTTCCACGCTCGGACGTCCCTCATCGAACTCGTCCATTAACTCGCCGACGATCTCCTCGAGAATATCCTCGATCGTCACAAGCCCCGCCGTTCCCCCGTATTCGTCGATTACTATTGCAATCTGCGACCGCTGCTTCTGCATCAGGCGCAGCACGTGGCTCACTTCCATCGACTCCGGAACGGTCAGAATCGGGCGGAGGATCGTCCTCAGATCATGCTCCTCGTCGGGATCGGCTGTCAGAAGATCGGTAATATGCACGAAACCGACGATCCGGTCTTTGTCGCCGCTGGCGACCGGATAACGCGTATGCTTGGAGGCGTAAGCGGTCTTTAAGCTTTCGTTAAACGGCTGTTCGAGATACAAACAGTCCATATCGGTCCGGGGAACCATCACTTCGCGCGCCAGCCGCTCGGAAAATTCGAATATATTGTCAAACAGCGCCATCTCGTCTTGGTCGATATGTCCGCTTTTCGCGCTTTGATTCATCAGAATCCGGATTTCTTCCTCCGTATGCGCCGCCTCCCGCTCCGAAGCGGGCTGAACGCCGAACAGCTTCAGCAGCTTGTTGGCCGCACCGTTCAGCACCCAGATTGCAGGCATGAACAGTTTGTAAAACAGCATAAGCGGAGCGGATAGCCACATTGAGGTGCCTTCCGACTTTTGAATGGCCAACGATTTGGGAGCGAGCTCCCCCAGCACGATATGCAAAAACGTAATAACGGAAAAGGCGATGGCAAACGATACGGTGTGGCTCCATACCGCGTCGCCTGCGCCGAACTTGGCGAGCAGCGGCTCGACGAGCAGCCGGGATACGGCCGGTTCTCCGACCCAGCCAAGCCCGAGTGACGCCAGCGTAATGCCGAGCTGTGTGGCGGATAAATAGGCGTCCAGCTTTTTGGTTACCGCCAGCGCATATTTGGCCTTGCCGTTTCCTTCATTCACAAGCTGCGTCAGACGGGATTGCCGTACTTTAACCAGGGCAAACTCGGCCGCTACGAAAAAACCGTTTAAAAAGACGAGAACCAGGACGAGCACCATGTACAAAAGCAGTTCGTTCCAATGAAATTCCGTTTCCATTGTATACTCTCCGAGGTTGCTCCGGAGATTCCTCCCTTTTGCGGCTCAGCTGTCTGTCCGTATAGTTAGACGTTAAACGACGCTTTCAGGTTACAGCTTTTTTAACTACTTAACCGTACCGAACCTGCCTCAAACGATCGCCCGGCGCTTCATAAAGTCGACATCGCGGTAATAAGCGTCCGCCACGAGCAAATTCGGACCGCAGCAGGCAACTGCATCGCAGTGACAATTGACCATCCGGCTAAGCGGATGCTCCAGCCATTTATCGAAAATACCGTCGAGCGAATCGGTCGCCACGTTGCCGAGCGAAGACAAATCCGCGAAGTCGGTTACGAAAACGTCCCCGGTAAACATGTTCACGTTCAGCCGGTTGCGTCCGTCCGGGTCGTTGCGCACAGTTACTTTCGGCTCGCTGCGCATTCTGCGGACAAGCTCGAGATCGGCTTCTTCGCCGCCGCATGCGAAAAACGGCAGCGTCCCGAACAGCATCCACATGTCCGGATCGCGCCCGTCCAGCAGCCGGTGAATCGAAGCGCGAATCTCCTCCAGCGACAGCTTCGGCAAGTTCGCCGCGAACGCGCTCGGATACATCGGATGCACTTCATGACGCACGCAGCCCATCTCCCCGATCAGACGATGAATATCCACGATTTTCTCATGTGTCCGGAAATTGATCATCGACTCCGCCGATACGAACATGCCGCCTTTGCTGAGCGCCCTGGCATTATCGATCATCCGCTCGTACATTTTGACGGCGGTGTCGCGGCCGACCGGATGCCCGGCATGCACGAAGCCGACGCGATGAAAATCGTCCGCATCGGTGTAGTTGAAGGAAATGTGCATGACGTCGAGATAAGGCGCCATCCTCTCATATCTGGACAGGTCAAGCGTTACATTCGAGTTGATCTGCGTCCGCACGCCGCGTTCTCTTGCGTATTTCAGCAGCGGAACGATATACTCCTTGACCGTCTTCTCCAAGTAAGAAGGCTCGCCTCCGGTAATGCTGATCGTCTCAAGATGCTCCACTTCATCAAGTCTGCGGATCAGATCGGCAATCGGAATACGGGCTCCTTCGGTCATCGTCAAAGCATCCCCGACTGCACAATGCTCGCAGCGCATATTACATAAATTGGTAACTGTAAATTCAACGCTTGTCAGCACATGACGTCCATGCTGCCGCAGCGACCGGATCGGATCCCAAGGATCGTACTCCGGCGTAATCGGCTTCAAGATCGCCGCCTGTTCGTAATCGTTCATCTTGCCTTTCCCCACCTGACTGTTCCTTATCCTTCCCATTTTACCCGAAAGCGTGAAAAAAAGAAAACCCCGGGCTACGATCGGCCCATGGGCAGCGATTCGTAACGGGATCTTATGTAAATTTGATAGGCTCCGCCACCTGGACGTTGCCGATGCCTGTCACAATAACGGACAAATGGGTGGAAAGATCGATTTCATAAGGCTCTTTCAACGTTTGACCTTCTTGGTCTTCCAGGATGCGGACAATCGGACGCTGAGCGAATTGGCTGTTGACGTCCACCACGACCCCCGTCTCGCCCGTATTTAAAGTAACGGTAGCCCCAAGCGGGTAAATCGCCACCCGATCGCGGAAATGCTCCACCTTGCTTTTCTCGTAAAGCGAATCGGCGCCCGTATACAGCACTTCCATCGCCTGATGCGGCAGCATCGCCGCTCTGTACACCCGGTTCGTCGTCATGGCGTCATAGGAGTCCACCAGCCCGATCCACTTGGCGAAATCGTGGATTTCTTCCCCTCTGATTCCTCTCGGATATCCGCTGCCGTCCAGCCGCTCATGATGCTGCAAGGCGCAATGTGCCGATAACAGCGGAATGTTCGGTTCGTCCTTCAGCAGCCGGTACCCGTATTCCGTATGACGCTTCATCGTTTCGAACTCGGAGTCCAGCAGCCTCCCGGGTTTCTTCAAAATATCCGTCGGAAGCTTGGTCTTCCCGATATCGTGCAGCAGCGCTCCCAGACCGAGCATCGTCAGATCGTTTTTGGAATATCCGTCCGCCAGACCGAGCATCGTCGCGTATATGCATACGTTCAGCGAATGCTGGTACAAATACATGTCCGTGATGCTTATGTCGGTCAGCATTATCATGGCGCCCGGATTTTCACTGAGATCGTCGATGATCATCCTCAAGGCTTCCATAAACGATTTGCCCATATAAGGCTGGTACGCCGCACGGCGCGGCAACGAATCCAACATCACACGCTTAAAATTCGTGCGGATGACACCCATCGCCATCCGTCTCGTTTCCACCGTAATCGCGTCTCTGATGACAACATCGTCTGTCCGTTCGTCTTCAATATACAGATGGGGGATTCCGTACAAGGCGAGACGTTCGACCATCCTTTGAGTCAGCTCCACATGTTCGGCCAGCAGCACGAGACCTTCCTCGTTGAACACTTTTTTTGCAAGCCGCATGCCCGGACGGCACCACTCGATCGGTACAAGCCTCATTTGTTTCCCCACGTCTCTTCATCGTTTTCTCGTTGTATCCTTTATTAATGTATCGAATTGTTGTAAAAAGAGCAACAAGAAACCTCACAGTTCGACAAAAATTTAAGGACTTTAGAACTAGGAAATTGGCATCATTTTAACGATTCTTTCCTTTTTTCAACCGGGAAAACCGATCGTATACATATATATCAGTACAATTGCAGCGAGCGCAAACCGGTAATAAGAGAAATAAGTCAGCTTCAGCTTGCCTACAAGCTTAATGAACGTAACGACGGCCAGAAGCGCAACGACAAACGCTACGACGAAGCCGACCGCCAAAAAGCCGATATCCCCCGCGGTCATCGTACCGGCGTTTTTCAACAGCTCGTAGCCGGTTGCCGCGCACATGACAGGGATGGCGATCAGAAACGTAAAGTCCGCGGCCGCCGCCCTGCTCGCCCCTGCCAGCATCCCGCCCGCAATCGTCGCCCCCGAACGGGAAAATCCGGGCCATAACGATAAACATTGGGCCATCCCGATAAAAAACGACTGACGGTACGTCAACTGGTCCATATCGCCCGCAGTTATGGCAGGCTGCTGCTTTTCCCCAATCATCATAAAAATCCCGCCGGCGATCAGACCGATCACTACCGTCTCCGGCATGAACAACAGCTTGATGTAGTCACGGAATACGAAAGCGAGCCCGAGCGCGGGCACGATCGCCAGCCCTATATGCAGCAGGTTGAGCCGTCTCGCTGAACCCGAACCTGCAGCCGGAGCTTGCGAATCGCGCCAGCCGAACAGCCGAAGCACCCGCCTCCAGTAAATGATCGCCACAGCGAGAATCGCGCCGAGCTGGATGACGACCTCGAACGTCTCCGCTTTATCCCCGGTAAACTCCAGCATATTGCCAACCAGAATCATATGCCCCGTCGAAGATACCGGCAAAAACTCGGTCAGCCCTTCCACCACCCCGATAATAAACGCCACCCACAAACTGAACATGCCATCCCCCCTAAGCGTTAATCGCTTACCGGAAACCAGCTGCGATCGGAGCAGAGCTGCAGCTCCTCTTCGTTTTGAAGCTGGTCGCCCAGCACGTCCCGAATAAACTCCGGCAAATAATACTGAACGATTTGTCCGCGGCTAAGCGACATATAGCCGATCCCGAACGTAAACATATCGATCGTGCCGACGTTATACATTCGCTGTTCATCGAGCGATTCGCCGTTTACCGTTACGCTGCGGATTTTCCGGTAAGGCTCCGCTTCCGCGGCATATTCGATGCGCAAACCGGAGACGCACAGCGTTCCGAGCAGCTTGCCTCGGAAGCCGAACCCTTTGATCGGTTTCAGGATGAACTCGTCCAGCAAAGCTTCTTCCAGCGCAAGGCGCAGCTCGTGTCCGGGCAGACGGATCAGGCACGGATTAATCGGCGGCGGACATATTTCCAGCAGCCGGTATTGCGTGACCGTCCCCTCCTCCAAGCTTTGCAAAATCTGGCCCCCATTCACAAGGCCGATCTCGGCCCCCGTCCAGTTGCGCAGACCCGACGCCAGCAAATTGCCCAGAGGCGATTCCGATTCCCATCGTATGTACAGCGGCTGTTCGAGGCGTGCTACGGCCAGGGTCAGCCTGTCGCTGCTTCTCTGCTCCTCCTCGGCGATAATCGTCTCGAGCCGGGCCGAAGGCGGAAACCGATCCGTCTCCCAGATCAACCCTTTGACTAAACGCAGTTGCTTATCCGCCATCCTGTAGGCGAACTCCAGCTCGCCCACATGTTTACCGAAGCAGCCTGCGGCGGCGATGTAAGTACCGTTCAGAAACAGCGGCTCCTCCAGCAAATGATGAGTATGGCTGCCAAGGATGACATCGATGCCGTTGATTTGCTCGGCCATCGCTTTATCGTGCATCAGGCCGAGATGGGAGACGACGACCAGTACGTCCACATCGGGACGCAGCAGCTCCGTCAGCCGGACGGCGGTCTCGTAGGGATCGGAGATATTCCAGCCCAGCAGTGTGTAAAAGTCGGGATAATAGGCGGTCAGTCCGATGATGCCTACTCGCAGCCCGTTTTTGTCCAGTATCCGGTACGGCTCCATCCAAGGCGGCGCCTCGCCTGTGTCTTTATCGGATAAATTGCCGCATACGACTGAGAACCCGTTTCTCTGGGTATAAGCAACACCGAGCTGCTCCGGAGTAAAGGTCAATCCCTCGTTGTTGCCGGGAACGACGAGATCGTAGCCGGTTGCATTCAGCACCGCAATATTGGCAAGGCCGGAGCTGCCCTCGGTTTCGGGCCGCATCCGGTCCATATGGTCTCCGCAGTCGATGACGATCAGCTCCGAGGACCTTTGACGGCTTCGCAGCTGTTCCAAAGCGGACCCGACTTGGGGCATCCGTTCGAAGTGACTGTGGATATCGTTTGTATGCAGAAGGACCAGCTTTTTGTCGTCCATGCTCCGCCCTCCGCTTCATTCGTATACAGATTGTCCAGACTCTATCCATTTCGATTCCGATCCAAAAAGTTCCTGCCGCCGGCTTTTCCTAATTTTATGCTTTTTTTTGCCGGACATGCAACGGAAATGGTACACTTGTTGAAGATGAACTAGCCCTATGGAGGTGCGTTTCCAGCTTATGCAGCTTGTTGTTCGCGTATTCGCCGGGTTATCGGATGCCCTCGGCGCTTCCACCGTTACGATCGACATACACGGGGAGACTTTGACCGGAGCCGAGCTGAAGGAGCTTCTGAGCCGCGCCTATCCGGCAGCGGGCGGTTTGATACGGACGGCGTTCATTGCCAAAAATCAAGCCTACGCCTCAGACAGCGACCTGTTATTCGTAACCGATGAAATTGCCGTTATTCCTCCCGTATCCGGGGGGCAGCAGGAGCCGGCACTCCGCTCATCCGTCGTCGATGAATCGCTAGGCCTGCATCGTATTACGACAAGCCCGCTTACCGCGGACGAAGTATCTGTCAAAGTAGCGGACGACGAACACGGTGCGTCGTTAGTTTTCATAGGAACAACACGCCGGACGACGCTGGGGCAGCGTACCGTTCTGCTGGAATACGAAGCGTACGTCCCGATGGCGCTCAAAACGCTTCAGCAAATATCGGACGAGATCCGCTCCCGATGGCCAGGTTCTCTCACGGCCATCTCGCATCGGATCGGGACAGTTCCGGTCGGAGAGACCAGTGTCGTCATTGCCGTATCGACGCCGCACCGTGCGGACTGTTACGAAGCGAGCCGTTATGCGATTGAAAGGCTGAAAGAAATCGTGCCTATCTGGAAAAAGGAAGTGTGGGAAGACGGCTCGCAATGGAAAGGGCCACAGTCCGGCCCTTGGAATCCGATGCGCACGACATGACCGTACAGCCAAGCTTCGAAACGAAAATCTTGCTCACAGCTGTCTCTCTGGCAGCATTCATCTATTCGGCTTTACCTAAGGCGCAAAAAGACCGTTTTAGCCCTGGAACGGCTTTAAACGGTCTTTTCGGTGTTTTTCAATGCTGTTCAACGTCGTTTCCAGCTTGGATCGCGCAATTCAGAACATCAGATTCATGCTCTTTTACCGCATGTTTATTCCATATCCAGACGTTTGGCGCTTAAAAACGTTTTTTTCCAGTAAGGCTGATTGATGTTCGTAATTTGCACACCGTCTTTTGGTTTCGGCGAAGCGTGGATCATCTGGTTGTTGCCCATGTAGATGCCCACATGCCCGACGATCTTATCCGTTTTGAAGCGGCCGGGTACGTAAAAGAACATCAGATCGCCCTCACGCAGCATTTTGCGGCTGACGCTTTGTCCTTTCTGGGCTTGCGCTCTTGCGGTACGGGGCAGCTCGACATCTTCCTTGCCGAAAAGGTATTGGGTAAACGTCGAACAGTCGAACTTGCCCGTCTGCGGATACGGACCTGTGCCGAATTTGTATTTGACGCCCAAGTATCTTTTACCGGTGGAAATCAGGTTGTCCGTATTGATATCGACCTGTACCGGAATCGCGTCCCCTCGCCCGCGAACAGATACAGCCGCTTCTAGCGCCTCTCTCGTGAAAGAGGAAATGTTACCGGCAGATGCCGGTTTTTTCTTTTTCGGATCGTTCGGATCGTCGGCGAAGCTCCACTCATCCTCCTGGCCTTCCGGTTCGGGCGGCAAATTTAATATCGCTTTATCGACCGCGTTCGGATTTGGCTTAATGGCCAACTCGTTATCGCGCACCTCGTAGGAAACGACATCGCGGAACAAATCTTCAACCACGGACAAAGGAATCTGCAACGTATCGCCAGACACGAAAGGCGCCTCGGCCATCGTTAAAGCATTTCCCTCCACAACAGCCTGAGTGCTCCCGCCTTTGAGCTCATACACGGCGTCATTGTCGCCGATCCGCAGCGTACCGGTCGCCGGGTCCCAGTCCCACTGAAACTCCAGCGTATCCGCGAACGTTTGCCCGGAAATGACCCGTTTCCCTTCGACCATCATGATCGGGATTTTGGCCTCACCGGCATTCAGCATATTCACACCGGAACCGGACAACGCCCGAGGCGTCTGCGGAGCGGATGGCGTTGCCACCTCCGGCGACGGTCTCGCTTCCCCCGCCTGACGTTTCATTCCTCCGTTATTCATCCCGCATGCGGTCGTGGTCATTAGCGTAACCGCGATCACAGTGAGGGCTACCTTCCGCTGCCTTTTCGTCATAATCGTCTATGCTCTCCTCACGATAAAATTTCGGTGATGAGATTAGCTTTAGGCAGTGTGGAATGAATTATGCGGCGGGGTTGAGGTGGGGGGGAAGTGTAATTGTTGGGAGGGGCGTAGGACTGTCTTATAGGCAAGCTGGTAAAAAACAAGAGTAAGCCCAATATCCTGAAGGAATTGGGCTTACTCTTGTTTAATTTATCTTCTTCCACACATAAGCATCAGAAGAATTCTTAATACACATATATAAAGCATCTTCGACACCTTTGGAACCTTGCAACATCACAACATGTCCACGATACCTCGCTGATGCTGTAGGTAATGATGTTTTATTACCAATGATAATGAAGTTATCGCGCATGTCGATAGTTCCATAAACAGGACCGCCAGCGGCTTGCAAGTATGCCGCACCGGGAGCGTCCGACGTCTGTGCAAATATTCTATACATTCGTAGTTTACCTGACGCCGCATTAGTTCCGCTCATAGTTATACGCAAGCCATCCACATAGTTATTTAAGCGATCTTTTGTTATGTGTATTTTACTTGGTAAGTTAGTGTATTCAAATTCTGTCGTCCACGATCCTTGATGCAGTTTTTCTAGTTTTAGATTCTTCGGACTTTCATTATATATGCCATACGAAATTCCAAAGTTACCAAGATAAGAAATCGTACTGGGAAAGAGGATTTCGATAACAATAGGTGTTGTATCAACACTCACATCCCACCGTGCAACAGAATTCGGAATAAGATCGAAAATGTTAGGAAGATTTCCCATGTCAATACTTGGTCCCTGCTTCTGCGTAACTGTAAACCGCTTGTCTGCAAAGGCTAAAAAGTTGTCCTGATTTCCTGCCATTAGGTGCACATCTGTAACTGGTGGTATGAGCATTCCGGAAGTCATGGTTCCGCTGAAGGTACCGGTGAAGGTATCATTGGATTCATATATGGCATCCACTTTGTTTTGCCTACCCGCATCGATGACATGCTTCTTCTCAAGGTTTGATGTAATAATGTTACCTAGCGTAAACTTTGTAAACTCGGCCAATATACCACTTTTAACTTCTTGAATGTCCCAAACCTTAGTAATTATTCTGTTATAGGCTCCGTTAATAACATATACTTTTTTTGTTATGGATGTGAACGTCTGTGTTTGTAAATCTACAAATGTGTTTCCCGATACTTGATAAGTCCCATTGTGTACAGGATCACGATGTATTGTGCCTTCCATATAAATGTCGTACTGGACGCCAGAAAACGAAATCATACTGAACTGGTTTCCATTGACCCATTGCGATGTCCCATCCCCTGCGTTTTCTGCGTGAAGATGTATGCCTTTTCCCACATAAATAATGCTTACATCATACACACGAACACCGCATATATTACTTCCGTCTCCAGTAGCATGAAAATAAATTCCTGTACCTCCACGGTCCTCAGGAGTTGTAACACGACCATATTTTCCATATATGACCACATTTCGAATAACCGTATTATGGTCAAACGCGTATAAGTCTGAACCGTCTAGATATATACAACTTTTCGTGAAATCTGCCAAGTCATATGTCTCCAAACGTGGTCCGGACAACTGCCCATTTTTGCGTATTTTAATCATGTGGATATCAGACTTTGGGCGTAGTGTAACACCGTGACTGCATCTCAAATGAACATTGGATTTAATTTCAATAGTTGCGCTAATATTGTAATTACCGGGAGGTACAATGACTTCGCCACCACCAAGAGTTGATATGGCATTAATAGCACTCTGAATGGCGACTGTGTCGTCAGTGTATTTTCCGAGCGCTCCAAAATCTTTTACATTGATGCTGCCTGATTTTGCTGACTCAGCCAAGGCCCTAGCAATCATATCCGCCATTACGCCATCACCCTTCCTTTCACAAACTAACATTTCCGCCTATCACCCCAGAAATTCGGGTCGGGAAAATAACGAAACAGGTTACTTCGAACAGACACATCATTTGATCCTTCACCATGGATTGTTCGACTTGTGCTCGTCCTCGTAATCTCGGCGGTTATTATTTTATATGCGCAAACCGCGAAATGGGTGCCGTTTCCAGAAGAATTTTTGCATCTTACAAGGTTACGTTAAGAGTGACACTTTCCAAGTTGTCCATATATTTCCTACACACATCCACCGTATATTCTGGCTGCCATTTTCATTTATCCCATCTGCTTTGGATTACTGTACCATTAAAATGGATTAACCGCCCGTAGCGCCCTGGATATTGAGTCGGTCTTCTCAAATAAAATAGCCCCGACTGCTCGGGGCTTAATTGGGCTTATTTGATTGTTTTCTTTAAATCTTCAATTTCTGCTTGAAGATAACCAGGATAACCTTCCACTTGCGCCTACCTGATTATATAAATCCTACAAATCTTGCTGCAAAAGGGTTTACGGGTATTATCCGATACTGCCCTCCATCTCGAACTTAATCAACCGGTTCATCTCCACCGCATACTCCATCGGCAGTTCTTTCGTGAACGGTTCGATAAAGCCCATAACGATCATCTGGGTCGCTTCCGACTGGCTCAGACCGCGGCTCATCAGGTAGAACAGCTGATCCTCAGACACTTTGGATACCGTCGCTTCATGCTCTAGCGTGATGTTATCGTTCATGATCTCGTTGTACGGGATCGTATCCGACGTGGACTCGTTGTCGAGAATGAGCGTGTCGCATTGGATGTTCGCCTTCGACCCTTCGGAATTGCGTCCGAACGAAGCCAAACCGCGGTACGTTACTTTTCCGCCGTGTTTGCTGATCGATTTGGATACGATCGTGGACGTCGTTTCTGGTGCGAGGTGAATCATCTTGGCCCCCGCATCCTGGTGCTGTCCTTTGCCGGCTACAGCGATCGAGAGTACCATACCTTTGGCACCGCGGCCTTTCAGAATAACCGCCGGGTATTTCATCGTCAGCTTGGAGCCGATGTTGCCGTCGACCCATTCCATTGTCGCGTTTTCTTCGGCCACCGCACGTTTCGTAACTAGGTTGTAAATATTCGGCGCCCAGTTCTGGATGGTCGTGTAACGGACGCGGGAATTTTTCTTACAAATGATTTCAACGACAGCGCTGTGCAGCGAATTCGTGCTGTAGATCGGAGCCGTACAGCCTTCGACATAATGGACGAAGCTGTCCTCGTCAGCGATAATCAATGTCCGTTCGAATTGGCCCATATTTTCGGAGTTGATCCGGAAATACGCCTGCAGCGGAATTTCACATTTGACGCCCTTCGGAACGTAGATGAAGCTTCCGCCCGACCAGACGGCGCTGTTCAATGCAGCGAATTTGTTATCTGTAATCGGAACGATCGTCGAGAAGTACTCCTTGACAATCTCCGGATGCTCGCGAAGCGCAGTATCCATGTCGGTAAACAAGACGCCCTGCTTCTCGAGATCTTCCTGCATGCTGTGGTAAACGACCTCGGACTCGTACTGAGCCGATACCCCGGCAAGGAACTTCTGCTCCGCTTCGGGAATGCCGAGCTTGTCGAACGTATTTTTAATTTCCTGCGGCACTTCCTCCCACGTCTTGCCTTGTTTTTCCGAAGGCTTGACATAGTAGGTGATGTCATTGAAATCGAGATCGTCCAGATCGCCGCCCCAACGCGGCATCGCCATCTTGTTGAACTGCTCCAGCGATTTCAGACGAAAATCGAGCATCCATTGCGGTTCGTTTTTCATCTTCGAAATCTCGGTGACGATTTCTTTCGTCAGCCCTTTTTCCGAACGAAAAACGTTCTGGTGCTCGTCGCGAAAGCCATATTTATAATCTTCCATTTCCGGCATTTGCTTAGCCATCTTCGAATCCCTCCTTGTTGTTTTCGTCGAACTGCTTAGCCGATGCTCTCAAAAAACTGCTCTGTATTCCGCAAAGCGCGAACCAGCAGTTCCACTTCCTGCTCGGTATTGTACAAATAAAAGCTTGCTCTTGCTGTGGCATTCACATTCAGCCATCTCATCAGCGGCTGGCAGCAATGATGTCCGGCGCGGATGGCGATGCCCTCCTGATCGATGACCGTGGCTACATCGTGCGCATGGATTTCCTTCAGGTTGAACGTAACGAGGCCGGTTCGATTATCCCGCGGTCCGTAGATGGTCAACCCTTCGATTTGCGACAGCTGCTCATAAGCAATCTTGGCCAAATGCGTATCGTGCGCATGAATCCGGTCCATCCCGACTTCCGTCAAAAAATCGATCGCGGCTCCGAGACCTACCGCACCGGCGATAATGGGCGTGCCGCCCTCGAACTTGTAAGGCAGCTCCTTAAACGTAGATTCGTACAGGTCGACGCGGTCGATCATTTCGCCGCCAAACTCGATCGGCTCCATGTTGTCCAGCAGCGTTTTTTTCCCATACAGGGCCCCGATTCCGGTCGGTCCGCACATCTTATGCCCGGAGAAGGCATAAAAGTCGCAATCCAAGTCCTGCACGTCTACTTTCAGGTGAGGCGTACTTTGCGCGCCGTCCACAACCATAACCGCACCGTTGCGATGAGCGATGGCCGCAAGCTCCTTAACCGGGTTCGTGACGCCAAGGACGTTGGACACATACACGACAGATACGATTTTGGTCCGTTCCGTAATCGTCTTCTCTGCATCTTCCAGCGTAATCGAGCCGTCGGGCTGAAGCGGAATATATTTGAGCGTGGCGCCGGTCGCTTTGGCGACCTGCTGCCACGGAATGAGATTGCTATGGTGCTCCATCGGAGTCAGGACGATCTCGTCCCCTTCCCGGCATACGGAGCGGGCGTAGCTGAAGGCGACCAGATTAAGCGCCGTCGTCGTTCCCCGCGTGAAGATGATTTCCTCGCGAAACTTCGCATTCAAAAACGCGGCGACTTTATCGCGTGCGCCTTCGTATGCGTCGGTGGCGCGGGAACCTAGCGTATGAACGCCGCGGTGAACGTTCGAATGATCCAGCTCATAGTAGCGTTTTATAGCTTCGATAACGGAACGCGGTCTTTGCGAGCTTGCCCCGTTATCGAGGTAAACGAGCGGATGACCGTTTACTTCCTGGTGGAGGATCGGAAACTGTTCGCGAATTTCGGCTCCGAGGCTGCTCATTGTCCGAGCTTCCTCTCAACGAGCGCCTGAAGCTGCTTCTGAACGTTCTCAAGCGGAATTTCGCTGATGACGGGGGCAAGGAATCCGTATACGACCAGCTTATGCGCTTCGGTCCGGGTAATTCCGCGGGACATCAGATAGTGCATATGCTCCGGGTTCACTTGGCCTACGCTGGCCGCATGGCCCGCTTTTACGTCATCCTCGTCGATCAGCAGCATCGGGTTCGCATCGCCGCGGGCTCTAGGGCTCAGCATAAGCACGCGTTCCGTCTGCTCGCCGTTCGCTCCTGTCGCACCCTTCTCGATCTTCGTAATACCGTTGATGATCGCAGTCGCCTCATCCTGCATAACCGCTCTCGTAATCATATCGCTCGGCGTGCTCTTGCCGAAATGAACGGCGCGGGTCGTCAAGTTGAGCTTCTGGTCGGATTTACCGACGGAAATCACTTTAGCGTCGGAGCTCGAGCCGTTGCCTTTTAGCAGCGTGCTCGTGTCGGCCATGGCGTTGCCGCTGTTCAGCTCGCCGATAATCCACTCGATGCGGGCATCGTTATCCGTGACGGCACGACGGTACGTAATACCTGTGGAGCCTTTGCCCAAATCGTGTACGGAAGCGAACTGTACGTTGGCGCCAGCTTTGGCGACTACTTCGACGATCCCGTTATGAACGAATTCTTTGCCGTCTTCGGAGATATAATTATCTACGTATACGACAGAGCTGTTCGACTCGGCTATGATCAGCACGTGAGGAGCGAAAGTCGCTTCCGCGTCGTCAGCGATGAAGATCGCTTGCAGCGGAACTTTCACTTCTACGTTTTTGGGAACATAGAGGAAAACCCCTCCGTTCCAAAGAGCAGCGTGAAGCGCCGTCAGCCGGTTCTCGTCCGCTTTGACGACCGTCATGAAATGCTTTTGCACCAAGTCGCCGTGCTCTTTAAGAGCCGTTTCCAGGTCAGTGAAAATAACGCCTTGCTCGGCCAACTCGCCCGACAGCTCGCTCCAGACGATACCGGAGTTACGCTGTACGAGCAAATTTGTCGTTTCCCCGGAATCTCCGAGCAGCAGTTTGGCCGCCTCCGGCAGCGCTCCCGCCCCTTGAAGTCTCGCAGGCGCTTTATAGGTTCCGTAGGAAGTAAGGTTCCAACGGTCGATTCTCGTTTTTTCCAGTTTCGGCAGTTCCAACGAACCGGCCAATTCCAAAGCTTTCAAGCGAAGTTCGGTCATCCATGAAGGCTCGCTGCGGCTTGCGGACAAGTCCGCTACGGAATTCCGGTCGATTGGAAGAACGGTTTGAGAGCTCATATCGATTCCTCCAATTAATATTAGTTTTGTCCGACCGTCTCGTCTACGATCCCAAGCTCTTCCTTGATCCAATCGTAGCCTTCCGCTTCGAGTTTCTCAGCGAGTTCCGGTCCGCCCGATTTCACGATGCGGCCTTGCATCATAACGTGTACGAAATCCGGCTTGACGTAGTTCAGCAGGCGCTGATAGTGAGTAATGATCAGGAAGCCTCTTTCCGGGCTGCGCATGGCGTTGACGCCTGCGGCGACGATTTTGAGGGCGTCGATATCGAGACCCGAATCGATTTCGTCGAGAATGACGATTTTCGGATCAAGCAGCATCATCTGCAAAATCTCGTTCCGTTTTTTCTCCCCGCCGGAAAAACCTTCGTTCAAATAACGGTGAGCGAATTCCGGATTCATCTCGAGCTCTTTCATCTTGCCTTCCATTTGGCGGATGAACTTGATAAGCGAGATTTCGTTACCTTCGTCGCGGCGGGCATTGATCGCGCTTCGCAGAAAGTCTGCGTTCGTTACGCCGGGAATTTCGCTAGGATACTGCATAGCGAGGAACAGGCCTGCGCGTGCACGCTCGTCGACGTCCATTTCCAGCACGTCCTCACCGTCAAGCGTAGCGGTACCTTCGGTCACTTCGTATTTGGGATGCCCCATAAGAGCGGATGCGAGCGTACTTTTGCCTGTACCGTTAGGTCCCATGATGGCATGTACTTCCCCGCCGTTGATTTCCAGCTGAATGCCTTTTAAAATTTCCTTGTCTTCGATCGATGCTTTCAGACCGTCTATGACAAATTTTGGTGCGTTTGACATATGTGCTTCCCTCCGACTGCGATCTTATATTGGAATCGTTACAAGATGAGTTTCAATATGTGATTGAAATTCATATGAAATGATTCTCATTGATTCTCAGCAATAATTTTATTATAACCTACCCCACCAAATCAATAAAGGGCATTTCGATATATTTCCAGACTGTTTTGTTTAAAAAGTAACAAAACCTTCCTATGTGCGGGAACCAAACCATGCAAACAAGCAAAGAGGCCGCATTTAACGAGTCAAAACCGCATTATCTCAGCATTTTAGCAGCTTTCACCTGGCTGCCGCTCTTTAAACGCTAAGAAGCGTCTTTATTTGTTCCGCCTTCACTTTAAAAGTCTCATCGTCCAGTACAGGCTTCATCGCTCCCGGAGTGAAATCTCCCTCCAGTCTGATCCAGGACGTGCAGCCGGAATACGCATCCAGTATCGGAATGCGGACCGGAAGGTCCAGCCTATGTACCCGTAGCACCAAGACGTGCAAAGGCTTTTGCCGCTTCCATTTCAGCCGTTCCTCCGCGAAGCGGTCCGTCCATATGTGAGTGCTGCGGATCCGGTCCAGCTGTTCCTGGCTTGTTACCTCGATATCCGCTTCAACGGTTGCGAAACATTCGATGTCCGCATAGGTTTGCTGCGGGCTCCAGCCTGCCAGCGTTTTGTCCAATCCGGCGCCGGCTTCTTCCTTCAGTAATTCCCGTTTTTGGTGCTCGTAAGTCGGGTACAGCCAAAAAGACGGGCTTTTCAAATGAAAATCCCGGGTTTCCTCCGCAATACCACCTTTGCGCATCAGAACGATCTGCTTTCCTTCCGCAAGCGCGCGTATCGCTACCGCCCATTCCTTAAGGGCGACCGGTTGCATCCTTTCCATATAAACCTCACACCTCCAATGAACCCCATTATACCTTGCAGGCAAAACAAAGCAACCCCTTGCGCCGCATAATAACCTCCATTTAACCGAACCTTATAAAAGCATTCGCTGCACCCCATATCCCCTATCCGAACACGAAAGAAGGTGACCGCATGAGAGAAGGACTGGTACCTGCCGTTCTCGGAACGGCGGTGGCGGCTTCCGGCGCTGCGCTGCGCAGTAAATTCCCGGCGGCGGGCTGGGGCATTCTCGGCTTCGGACTCGCTCACATCGTACTAGGAGCTATCGATCTGGTGGAGCATCGGAGGTAACAGCAAAAAACGTCAGGCAGAGCCCTCCAAGCTCCCTGACGTTTTTTCTATATAAGCAAAGTTGGTAGATACGATGCTGCGACGGTCCGAGAGGAAATGAAGTACTTATCGACGGTGCTGAATATCCGAAAATACGCCGCCTTATGAAGGTTGGTTGCCGATAACGTGCCTCTGTTACCCGAGCGTAGCCTCCAGCATCCAGACGTGCTTCTCCAGCGAATTCTGAATCCCTGTAAGCATGTCAGCGGTTGTATGATCTCCGGCTTCATCGGCCTGATCGATACCTTTGCGCATTTCGGCGATCATCGTCTGAAAATCTTTGACGATTTCCTTGATCATCTGATCGGCGCTTTCGTTGCCCGCCGCTTCCTTCACTGTCGCTTCCGAAAGCATCTCTTTCATCGTAGCGATCGGTTTGCCCTTGATCGACAACACCCGCTCCGCCAGCTCGTCCAAATGGACAGACGCTTCCTCATACAATTCCTGAAACTTTTCATGCAACGTGAAAAAGTTCTTTCCTTTTACAAACCAGTGGTAATTGTGAATTTTCACATACAGGACGCCCCAGTTCGCAATTTGCTTGTTGAGCGTCTCCACGACGGTTTTAATGGTTGCCTCGGTTGCTGTAGCCATAGTTACCAGTGCCTCCTCTTATTGAAAGCTGTACTCATAATGTAAACGGGTTTGCCGGTTTTGAAACAGGCATCGGAGTGCGCTTTGCCTTGCACAATCTTCCCTATTGTGGCTGCCGGAGACGTTTATTATGTAAGTTTCAATTATATACTATTCTCGGTGGTTAACTTGGTATTTCCCCGTGTTTCAATTTCGCTTATACTAAGATAAGAGTTTGACCATTTATCGGAGGTGCGTTATGACGCAGTATCACCCGCTTTCGGAAGGGGAAGCCATACAATTTGCCAAATCCATCCCGGATTTGTTCGCAGCGGACGCCCAATTGGCATCCCGTGAAATCGGCGACGGGAACTTGAACCTGGTATTCCACATTACCGAACCGGCAACGGGAAAAAGCATTATTTTGAAGCAGGCGCTGCCTTACGCTAAAGTAGTAGGCGAATCATGGCCGCTTACCCTCGACCGCGCCAGGATCGAGAGCGAAGCTCTACAGTATGAGGGAGCGCTTTGCCCGGACCTCGTTCCGCGTGTGTACCAATACGTTCCCGAGCTGGCGCTCACCGTTATGGAAGATTTGAGCGATCACGTCATCATGAGAAGAGGCTTGATCGAGCGCAACAAGTACCCCAAATTTGCCGGCGATATTGGCCGCTTTCTGTCGCATACGTTGTTCTATTCGTCGGATCTCGGCATGAATCAACAGGACAAAAAAGAACGCGTCAAGCAATTTATCAATCCCGATCTGTGTAAAATAACCGAGGACTTGATCTTCGACGACCCTTACCGTGACGCCGAGACGAACAGCTTCGACGAAACGATCCGCGATGAAGCGGAGGCGCTCTGGAACGATACCGAGCTGAAGCTCGAAGTTGCCCGTCTGCGTCACGGCTTTCTGACAAATGCCCAAGCGCTGCTCCATGGCGATCTTCATACCGGAAGTATTTTCATTACCGAACAATCGACGAAGGTAATTGATCCTGAATTTGCCTATTACGGCCCGATGGGCTTCGATATCGGAGCGGTTATCGCCAATCTGCTTCTGAATTTCGCCGGCCAGGAGGGCTGGAGTCCGGATGCGGCCAGCCGTGCGGAGTACCGGGAGTACCTGCTGACTACCGTCAAGGACACCTGGACGACGTTCGAGTGGGAGTTTCGCAGTCTGTGGAACGACCGCAGTGTGGATCGGATTTCGAACACACCGGGTTTCCAAGACATCTATGTCGAACAACTGCTTCGTGATACAATCGGATATGCCGGCTGTAAAATGGTGCGCAGAATCGTCGGACTGGCCCATGTCGCAGATATCGATAAAATCGAAGACGCAGCCGCCAAAGAACGCGCTCAACGTCTGGCACTTGCCATCGGGAAGACGCTGATCAAACACCACCGGAGCAGCGTTTCTATCGACGAAGTGCTCGACATCGCTGTCAAAGCAGCCGCTCAATAATAAGGAAGAGTTTCCGAAGGCGATCACGCCCGAGGTAAGCGATAAGGAGATTAGGAATGGAAACTGCACAACAACCGCTGCAGTCTGTCGTATGGGCGGGAGATCATCTGGATCTCCTCGACCAGCGGCTGCTGCCTGAAGAAATCGTCTATTTGGCTTTAACGACAGCCGAAGACGTCTGGGAAGCCATTCGTCATCTGAAAGTGCGCGGAGCTCCGGCGATCGGAATCGCTGCGGCTTTCGGCGTATACTTGGGAGTCAGAGAGGTTTCCGGCGACGCCGAGCAGGTCCAGGCGGAAATCAACCGGCAGGCGGATTACTTGGCCACCTCGCGGCCGACCGCCGTCAACTTGTTCTGGGCGCTGGACCGGATGAAAGCCAAAGCGGATGCTTTGCTGACGGGCGAAGGGTTGCGCGACGGAGAAGTACTGAAGGAAGCGATGCTGTCCGAAGCGATCCAGATCCAGGCCGAGGACGAGGAAACGTGCCGTCTGATCGGCGAACACGCGCTCACCCTGCTGCACGACGGTATCGGGGTGCTCACGCACTGCAACGCGGGCGGACTGGCAACGGCGAAGTACGGAACGGCGCTGGCGCCTCTGTATCTCGCCCAGGAACGCGGCTGGAACGTCAAAGTATTCGCCGACGAAACCCGTCCGGTCCTGCAGGGCTCGCGCTTGACCGCATTTGAGCTGCAGCAGGCCGGCATCGATGTCACCCTCATCTGCGACAACATGGCCGCCATGGTCATGTCCAAAGGCTGGGTGCAAGCCGTCATCGTCGGCACCGACCGGGTCGCCGCCAACGGCGACGTAGCCAACAAAATCGGCACTTATGGAGTCGCCGTTCTGGCCAAAGCCCACGGCATCCCGTTTTATGTGGCTTGCCCGATGTCGACGATCGACCTGAACACGCCTACCGGCGCGGAAATTCCGATCGAAGAACGCAATGAAGAGGAAGTCACCGAAGGCTTCGGCAAACGCACGGCTCCGCGCGGCGTCAAAGTATTTAACCCGGCCTTCGACGTAACGCCTAACGAATACGTGACCGCTATTATTACGGAGAAAGGTGTCGTTCAGGCGCCTTATGGGGAGAATTTGAGGAAGTTGTTTGGGTGAGGATGAACAAACGTAAAGCACTATCGAAACACAATAAAAGAACGGATGCTGCTGAAGACGGCAGCTCCGTTCTTTTATTATTCATTTCGGTAACTCCTTATTTGGGTAATTCCTTAAGTTGTCAAGCCTTCCTGTTCCTTTTTAGTTTGTTTGCCTCGTAACACATGGAGAACGGGTTTCTCTATAATAGAATAGAACAAGCACCCTGCAAGTGTAGCGCCGATTATGATAATTGCAGCAGAGACTAAGTTGACTTGTTGAAATGCAAAACGATAAATTTTATTAATGATTGATAACCATAAATCATGAGTTAAATATATGGAATATGATGCATCTCCTAAGTAACGAAAAAGTTTTGGAACCGCAATATTTTTTTTGCTTTCAATTAAAGTAAACCCTAATATAAGAAAAGCTGAAAACAGCGCCCAAGAAATGACTCGATGCGGAGTAAAAATTCCAAAATAATAAACCATCCAGGTTGCTGCTAAACCAGCAATACCAATCGAAGCGATCATACTTGTATAACGTAATATGTTGTCTTTATACCGGATTAGAAGCTTTGCAACTAAAACGCCTAGCAGGAATTCCAGATTATATGAACTGAAAATAAATTTAATGTAATAGTTCATACTTTTAAAATCAATCCAGAATGAACAAATAAACAGCCCAATTGTAATTGAAATCCAGGCTGCAAACAAAGGATACGACCATTTTCTAGGAAGCATAATTAAAAGAGAAAACATCAGGTAAAAGAACAACTCATGGGTTAATGTCCAAGCAACACCAAGAACGGGATGAACGGACTGAGGAAATAAGAGAATTGACTTGAGTATGACATCCAACTCTCTAACCGAAGAGCCGCCAAAAGAAGGAACCAGTAAAAATAACGGAATTAGCAAAAATGTAATAATCCAATAAATCGGAAATATTCGTATAAATCGTTTTCGGATAAATGACCCAAGCCGTATTCTCCTGCCTATATCGCCATGGTGGATATAAAAAATAATAAATCCGCTTAGAACAAAGAAAAGATCGACACCCCAATAACCAAAATAAAAAAAACCGTCAAGCAGTTTATAATTATAATAGCTTTCGAACTGATAGGTGGCGTGGTATATTACAACCATTAAAGCAGCTATTCCTCTAAGAGCTTGGAGTGAATCAAGCCTTTTCATTCAACTGCATCCCCTAATATTAATTATGGCTTCATGGACAAAGAGTGACTGTAATTGAATTTAAACCGTCTCATATTCAGTAATCCGTATACAAAACCAGTGCCATATGATACATGGAGAATAATATGGACGAGGAATAGTGTAATTTTATTAAAAAGTCCACTAATATGCTTGTTTGTAGCAGAGTAGTATCCATTTAACAAGAAATAAAGCAGCATCACCATACAGTAAAAAACCGCTATTGGATTAAACATTAATGACAGCGGCAACCCTACAATATTAAATACCACAAATGCTCCTGGTACTAAATGAGTGATTCTGGCAGGCTTGTTATGCTTTTTGATTACTGCTACTTTCCAATAACCGTACTCAAAATGTTGCTTAAATAATGCTTTCAAAGAATTTCTCGGGAAATAAACCGACTTGATCTGAGGGGTCACAAACACTTTCCCGCCATTCTTTTTTATTCGATAATTAAGCTCATCATCCTCATTTCTTGGAAAGTTCTCATCATATAATCCAAATCGTAAAATACTTTCCTTCCGGTAAGCACCGAGGAATACCGTTTCGGAATATCCCTCATATTGCTCATTATGATGATTTCCCCCACCCATGCCAAATGTAGAATGATAACTGGAAGCTATAACTTTCTGCAACTCCGTTTTTCCCTTCACTATGGTAGGTCCGCCCACATTTGTTGCATCTGTCGTTTCCAAGTAATGCACACATTTTGATATATAATCATTAGCATATTCGGAATGTGCGTCCAATCGAACAATATATACCCCTTGTGCCGCAAGAATGCCGATATTCAAAGCATACTGTACCGTTTTGTTCGGATTTTCGATAACCTTTATAAGGTTTGGATGCTTATTCTGATATTCATTTAGTATTTCTTTGGTTTTATCTGTCGAACAGCCATCAACAAGAATGATTTCTAAATTTTTTTTCGGATAATCCTGTTTCATTAAGGTTTCAATACAGTTTACAATGTATTTTTCTTCATTTCGGATCGGCATTACTACGGATACAAGGATTGAAACATCATTCATCGAAACACCAACTTTATTATGTGGTATAAATCAAAATGCCAACCTTCAAACAACACGATAACGATAACGCAGGCTTTTCACCTATTTGTCAGCAAGATGCTTTGCACCAACTGCTTCAGTTCCTCTACGTACGGTTTTATTGACTGCCTATGATCACCTGAGAAATTCTCGTGTTCATACCTATAAATAAACTTTTGTAATTCTTCGGTAAGCTGTTTATGCAGAACTATTCTCCTTCCTGTTTCATTTATTTGAAGTTACTGTATAGCTATATGAAATCCCTAGAATAATCCAAAAATAAGGAGCCACAGAAACAACGCTTATATTGAAAAATGCCTGAACCAAATATCCGGTGATTGCCGCTAAGCAGCCATATGCTATTATCTGGCGTTCTCCGCTCAGAACTTTGGCGCTGTGAAATCCATTATATAAGATCACCGCCAAAAATAATAAATAGACCATTAGAGCCGGTACTCCGAGTGTCAGAGCTATATGTAGGTAATCGTTGTTTACATCGTATATAGGTCCGCCACTTAAGTACTTCCAGAAATCGGGATCAATGCCTGGATGAAAAACCAGGTGGAACGTATTCGGCCCAGAACCAAACCAAAAATACTCCTTTATTAGAGGTAAAGTAATCTTCCAAATGTACCAACGTGTCGCCCCTGCTGTGTTGCTGTCGACATTTGTTGCTATTTTATGGACGTCCTCAACAATACTCTTAGCTCGTGCTAAGTAATCCTGTTGAGAAAAAATATTCATAACCACAAAAGTCAAAATAATAACGATGAAAACGGCGATCCACTTTTTCCACAAATCTTTTCTTTTCCATGCTACTAACACCGATAGCATAAGTAGGCCGATCAAACTTCCCAACCATGCGCTGCGTGTTTCCGATCCTAACAAGGCAACACCAAGCAGACATAAAATGAACAAATAAAGCAGTTCATTTATTCGTTTATCTGCTGCCAAATATAGAGTAAATACCATAATTACAGCTAAAACTAAAAAAGCCCCGAAGTAGTCGGGGTTATCGAAAAAGGAAAAGCTTCTGTTCTTATAGGCGTAGTCCATAACAATATCTTGGGACAGCAGATTGGTTCCATAATGTTGTGCGATACCATATACTGAGCATAAAGATGCGCTGATAGCTAGAAAATTGATGATTTTTTGATGCCAATCAGGATGAACAAAGCGAGACGCTATCATAAATAACAGCGCATAGGAAAACATGACCAATATTCCATTATGCTCCGTCAAGTACCCTACTAAAGATATTTGTAAGGATTGAACGGTTGAAACTCCGACTAGCAATAAAAGTAATAGTAAGAGCCATTCAGCCTTTCCGAGTTGTTCAAGCTGCACATTACTTATCTTCCGTTTGTCACTGAAAAGCGATATAAGGGCACATAACAAAATAGAAAACCCAATTAAATAATAGGCTTTCACATTTGTATAGTAGAATGTTTTTTCCCATGAGATAATTAAAAATGGGTATATAGTAACAAATAAACAAAATATAACGGAAATAGTACGGTCCCTCATCGACAAATCCACAACCTCACCTCAAGTATAAGGTAGCCACAAGCATTAAGCTTGAATCATGGTTAATCGCTCATTAATTCCAATCCATATGCACTCGAAACATCCGTTCTTAAATCATTTTTAGAAGGCAGATCGATCATTTCCCCATACATTGCCAAGGCATTACTACAAATGTTCAGCTTTTATACAAAAATTGCTTAAAGATTTCCAAAAATAAATTCTGATATCCATCTTACTAGGGCAGACAAAACAACAATCGTTATTACAGACACTAAAGAATATAAAACATACTTTCCGCTAGATACTTTCATTGCTTTGAACAAATAACTAAAATAAATAATATGTGCAATAACGAATAATGCAGCCATAAGTACTAAACTGATATATATATCTCCGAATACAAATTTACCGATTACAGCTCCTATTGTAAGTCCAACAACTTGCGCTGTACTTGATATCATCGCATAATTTTGTTTTTCCAACACGGTCGACAAACCATATACAGTATTACTAATAAACATGAAAAAATATTGTATTGCAAGAAGCCGAATAAACTCACCGGACACTTGCCATTCCTTACCAAACGCTAATATAGCCAGTTTATCTCCTAAAGCCATTAGTATGGTTATAGGCAATATAGCAAACATCATGCCTAATTTTAAATTTTTGGTCACATACTCTCCTATACTTTTTCCCTCTCTTATTAACTTTGACGTCGTTTGAAAGAACACCCGTCCAATCGAGTTGGCAAGAAATGTACTTGGAATTTGGAGTACCCTTACTGTGATTGAGTAATAGCCTAATGCTTGGCTCCCCCAAAGACCTTGGATCAATAAGGTCGGCAATTGATCTTTAAAATTTGATATTACATTGGTAGGTAGTTGATACGTAACAAATCTTTTATTATTTGATACTATTTTTGCAAAATCCGTTAGTTTAAAAGTAAACATACTTTTGGGTAAACTTCGCTTCATATATAGTAAGGTGATTATTTGACCAATCATATTGCCGACAAGATATCCGTATAACCCCATACCGAGAAATCCCAACAAGATCGCAGCAGTACTATTAATCCCATTATTAATAATAGGATTTTTCATTAAAATGCCATACTCGCACTTTCGATTTAGCCACGTATAACATAATTGGATTTGCTGAATAGTAAATACTAATGCAATAAGGTAAAACAACAAAAAGATGGGGTTAATTTCAAATGAAGAAAACGTAACAAAAATCCAAGCCACTATCACGGATGACGCGATACTTATAATAGTAACAATCGTCGTTATTACCTTATAAACATCCTCAATCTCTTCCTCCTCTTCAAGCATAATTGAATTAGTCAAACCTAAATCCGAATAAGATTTAACTATAACTGCAATAGAATTTAAAAAAGCCCAAAAACCGATAATCTCGGCCCCATACAATCTAGTAATGAACGGTAAAGTAATTACGGATATAAGCTGTCCAACAACAGTGCCAATCGTTATTTTAATTACATTTTTTTTATTTCCGTTAAGTTTGCTTATTAGTTTATTAAACATAACTAGTCTCTCTTATTTTTGTGCCGTAGTATATTTTTTGCAAGTACCGAATAGACATTTCATAATAGCTCCTCACCGAATGATATATAGTAGAATTAAAAAGAAGTGCTATTCAACCCACACATTTGGCGAGGAGGACTTCATAGCACTTATACGCCTTTACTTTTAGCGATCTGCAGTTGTCCTTTTCGGCGAACCAAATTGGTAAACTCCTCAAGATACTTAAAATTGGTATTTGCAGATTCAATAATTCCTTTTTCTAATATAATAGGCTTTAAATGGTAAGTATCTAACATTCCTTTAATTTTCCCATAAGTGCAATCTTCCAATGAGATAGTTCTTCCACTCTCTCCTATCTGTTCATAATATCGATAAATTTTTTCGGAATGCCCAGAAATAGAGATTACTGATTTGGAGAAGGTTGCACCCAGGATGCCTACATGAAGTTTGGATGTAACAATAACATCCATTTCTGTTAACAATGCACATAAATCTCTCGGGTTGTTATAAAAGTATTTACTGACATTACCTGCCTTCACTTTCTTATGGACTTTTTCAAGTTCAGCATTTGTCGAATCCCCATGAGCGTCGCAACCAATTACTACGCCGTATTCTGGGTTCTCGCTTAAAAAAGAATTTAGAGGTTCTACTATTTTTTCGATAATGGAGCTATTAGAATTTTCAACCGGGTTTATATGCAAGAATATATTTTTTGGAGAAGCTATTGGAGGTTCTATTCGAATATTGTTGTCTTTCACCATTGAAACAAATTCTCTAGAAACAATTTGAGCTGAGTCGGATGTTACAATGATTTCCTTCTTTACTCCATACTTCTCTAAGTAACTTTTTGATTGCGTATCCCTGACTGTGATAATAGTTGCATGATTAAAAATTTTTTTGCAGAACCATCTCAGATACCGATTGGATAATGGTCCTGCACCAAGACCAAGTATTGCAATGGGTTTATTTCGAATTACAAAAAACATACCAACTACCATGTATTTTAAAAATCTCAATATGTCCTCCTTAGGAGTACTTACTCGTTCTCCAAAGTAGCCGCCTGAAAAATAGACTAAGGCGTCGGCTTTCCAAAGACTATTAAAAGAGTAATGATAATTGTAGTTTAAATATTCCTTTATTTGATCGGACATTGCATATCTTGACTCATAAAAATAATTATTACCATCCTCGTTCAGTTCCTTTATCCTTTCGAAAAATAAATCTGCGAAAAGAACGTCACCAAAATTCGCTCCTGTTGTAGCACCATGCAGCATTATATTAGCCAAGTTACACCCTCCCGAAGTAAATAGTAGCCTCTCGGCATTCGCCGAGGCAAATGGGGCAAGGGATTCCCTATACCCTCCGGCGTATCCATCCTCCTACTTGCGTAGGGGGATTTTTTATTGCAGCCAGATCTCGAACTGGA
>NZ_JACXJA010000053.1 GCF_014705615.1 Paenibacillus oceani | reverse complement strand
TTTTAATAGGTTGCATCTATGGATTCCTCTTTTTGGCACAACTATACCATATTCATCCAACCTATACTATTAGATTTGAGAGAGTACTAGCCGCTCTGGCCGCCCTCGGGTATTGGGGATTTCGCGCTGGAGCAGGCGGCGGGCTGCCCATGAAGCTGCTGCTCGGGCTCGGCGCACCTCTGGCCGCTGCGGTACTCTGGGGCGCCTTCATCGCACCGAAGGCTTCCTTCCCTGTAGCCGTCCCGATCCGCATCCTGCTCGAAGCCGCCGTCTTCGGTTCGGCTGCCGCCGCCCTGTACGCCTCGGGCCATCCCCGACTGGCGCTTCTCTTCGTTATCGTTGCGGTGGTGGACTCTGCGCTTGTGTATTCCCTCAAGCCATAGAATAGAACAAGGCATACCGGAAGTCGACCCTCACCGGTATGCCTATAGGTTCAGCGGCCGCTACACGACCGTATCGGGATTATGGAAGTTTCTCGGCCAATTAAACGATCGCAGCAGCTCCAGCAGTTCCGGACTTAGCGGCTCCATACCCGATACACGCAGGTTCGCCGACAGCTCGCTCCCGTTTTTCATTCCCGGAATGACGCAGCTTACCGCTTCATGCGACAGACAGAAGCGAAGCGCCATCTCCGCCAAATTGATTGCCGGCACTTCAAGCGCCTCGGCCAGCGCCGCTTTTAACTGTGCGACCTTCTCCAGCGTCTTGGGGAACCGCTCGCCTTTGAAATAAACCCTCCTCACATCGCCCGGCGCAAACGTATCGTACGTATCCGCCGTCCAGTTGCCGATCAGCGACCCCTCGTCGAACGGCACGCGGGCCAGCACGGCCGTTCCGCTGTCCGTACACGCCGGAAACAGCTCATCCGCCGGACGCTGCTCGAACAAGTTGTAGACGACCTGCTGCGAAGCGGCCAGTCCGGATCGAGCTAGAGCCACCCCGTCCTCAGGCCGGTAGTCCCGGATCGATACGCCGAACTCGCGAATTTTCCCTTCCCGCTTCAACTGCCGGAGCGCTTCCAGCCACTCGGTCTGCTCCAGCCCCTTCGGAAACCAGCCATGAAGCTGATACAGATCGATCGTTTCCACCCCGAGCCTGCGCAAGCTGGCCTCGCACTGCTCGCGCACATATTCGGACGGGTACCGCCCGGTCATCTCCGGGTCGTCCTCCCTCGGATGCGGCCACTGCACCGGCTGCACTTTCGTAGCGATGTAAATATAACTGCCACTCCACTCCTTCAGCGCCCTGCCAATCACTTCCTCGGAGTGGCCTTTGCCGTACATTTGCGCGGTATCTACCAGATTGATTCCCCGCTCCCACGCTTCCAGCAGCGTACGGACGGACTCGTCGTCGTCGACTGCGCCGAATGCGCCTCCTCCTCCGATCTGCCATCCTCCGAAGCCGATCTCCGAAACGTTCCATCCTGTCGAACCGAATGTGCGATAGTTCATCTGCAACAGCCCTCCGCGTTCCCTTTAAGTTGTTCCTGCCACATGGCCGGACCACGCCCGCCATCGGTGATCTCCCGTCGTATACTTCCCGAGCGGGAACTGATAATAGGATAACACCGGCGTCCGGTGTATGTCCGTACCGTCAAGCCTCAAGCCGCACCCGTTCACAAAGCCGTAGCGCGCCGGACCCGTCCCCTCCTCCTCCACAAAGGCGAAGTCCGCATCCGTCCCGATCCGGCCATATTCCAGGGCTCTTTGTTCCCAGCTGTATTTCGGGTACAACCGATCCTCCGGCCCGCCGCGCCGCACGCCTTTGTCCAGATCGAGCTTATACACAAGCTGGATCGTCTTGTCCGGCGCCTGGTAGACGAGCCCGAGCTGATCGGCCCGGTCCGGCGAATGGCTGATTTGGACCCTTCCGATCCGATCCGCCCCCCGGCCGGACGCCTCCACAGGAGTCAGCACGGTGACGAAACTCACCATCTCCCCTGCCGCCGCATTCCGGCTGTCCGCTTCATACACCATCGTGCTGTCCCCGTAGCAGCGCCTGATGGTCTCTTTGCCGATCGGCCTGGAGCTTCCCGGGAATTCGATCAGCAGCGCCAGGTCGCGGCGGTTCACGAGCGGCGATGGATCGCCAGGCCCTTTGTAGATATGCGGCACCTGTCCGACATAATAGTTCGGCCCTTCGTCCAGCACGCCGCCGGGATGCCATACATTAATCGTGCTAAGCGGCTGCTCCCGCTGCGAGACGATCCAATCGGCGATCATGTAGACGCCCTCGTCGCGCAAATACGTCATATTCCGGTCCCACATGACCGACCGGTAAGGGTCGCGAAGCCTCGTCCGGCTATAAACGATTGCTCCGAACGACTGAAAATGCAGCAGCTCGGTCGATACGCGTCTGTAGGTCCCGTCGTCATGGACGAAATCGTACATCGAGCTGCCGCCGTCCGGGTCGAACCACCCTTCCCGGAATATGAGCCTGTTGTGATACAGGTCTGCCCGATATTTACCATTCGGCGCCTGATCGCGGTATCCTCCATCATGGAGCAGTACATTTTGTTGTTTCACCAGCATAAGAACCGCATTTTCGTCGGCATGGCCGTGATGGGCTTTCTCGGCCGGAGCGTTGATCGTCAGACGAAGGTATTCCCGCGGAGTGTACGCATAATCCCCCTCGTCCCGGTAGTTGAACAGCAGGTACGCGTCATCCTCGTTCCATCCGTCGCGAAACGATATTTTTTTGCCGATCACATCCTCCAGCAGCAGCTCGCTTTGTCCATCCGGGCGAGCCGGCTCCACATCGTCATCTCCCCAATTGTAGGCGTACGTATAAAAGGCGGCCAAGTACAGGGAAGCCTGGCCCTCCAGACGGGAAGAGGCGTACTCGTAGATTTTGCCTGCCGCGTATTTCATTCGGCCGCAGCGGTACTTCGCCGCCCCCATCTCCAGGCAGGCCAGCCACAAATACCAATACGAGTTATAATGGGCGTCCCCGAAGTCAGGGATCTGGCCGTAAGGCGTAATCGCCCGCGTAATAAAGTCAAAATAATATTTTGTCTGCGGCTTCGAGTAGTAGTCGCTCTCCCGGCCGGTATGCTTGGCATAGATGATGCACGAATACAGCCAGAGCGGAAGATACAGCTCGGCGTCCTCGATGGACCAGCGGCCATACGACTCTTCGGCCAGATAATCGCGTAGCTTGGCCCACTCGCGGGTTTCCTCTGTGTCACCTAGCGCCGTTATCGAAAGCGACAGGGCAAAGACGCGCAGCATCGAGCGGTTGTGCGCTCCCCACTCCGGATAATGCAGCATGGCGCGAATTGCGCTGCGGATCGAGCCTTCGATACGCTCCGTTTCCTCCGCATTCAGCAGGTCCGTCCCTTTCAAGTACAGATAGCCGTGCAAATAATGTGTCCCCTGAAACAACGGATCAAACGCCGGAATGCCTCTCGCATATTCCGGATGACGACCGGCCACCTCCTGCGGCACGATCGACTGAAAATCGTCGATGGACAACAGGTGCCGTTTGGCCTCCTCCCCGTATTGCCGCTCCCCGGTCACATGGAACAGGAAGCCTTCGGTTTGCGCCAGAAGCGCAATGTTCCCCGGAGGCGTATACATGCCCAGAAACACCTCGGGATTAAACGCCTGCCTCCACTGCCCGATCGAGGCGTCGTACGTCTTGCGTCCTTCCGCAACGGCGGCTTTAATATAGTCCAGATACAGCTGCTTGTTCACGTCTCTCATCCTTTCCAGGAGTAACTTGGACATGCTCCTTATCCGCATTAACATTTAGCGAGGCTAATAGAGAACAAGATTCGCCCTTCCAACAGCAAGAGCTTATGCCCGGAACGTACGCCAGCAGCACAGATCACCCTCTTATACAACGGCAAAGACGAATAGCCGGGCTATTCGTCCCTCCTCTGGTTGTGCACGCACCGCGCCGTGTCGTGTAACTTACTTGTTCATCGCCTTCAGCGCTTCGGCCACTTCCTTGTCGTAATCGTCGCCGCCGAGCTTCTTCCAGCCGTCAACCATCGCGCCGAACTCCTTCTCGAAGTCGCTTGCGATAATCACTTTCGAGATGCTGTCCCACAGAAACTTCGCGAACGTCGGGTTGTTCTTCGTCGCGATCGGCCGCGGCACGTCCGGGTTCGCCTCGACCACGCCGTATTTCCGGAAGATTTCCTGGTGTTGAAAGGACAGCTCCCCGGCATCCGGATGCTCCGGCGTATTCTGCAGCTTCTTGAACTGATCGAGCGTATACGTCCTCGACCCGTTATAGATAATGCCCAGGTCTCCCGCCGCGAACAGATCCTTCTTCCTCTGATCCGGATTAATCGAGAAGTTCAAGCCGTCTTCCTTCCGGTAGTGCGTGCCCTCCACTCCGCTGAGAATGGTCGAGATGTTTTTCTCCTCCGCCATCCAGTCCAAATATTTCATCGCCACCTCGGGTACTTTGCTGCTCTTCGGAATCATGATCAGCATCCCGTTTTTCGCTCCGGTCGACGTCTCCATCGTCCCGTCCGGCTGCTTGAACGGAGGAACCGGCACCCATTTGGCGGTCGGCACCGCTTTACGGGTAATCGAATTCAGCCCTGTTGCCTGGTCGTTGGAATCGAGAAAACCGATCGTGCCGTTCGCGATCCCCTGCGACAGCTTCTGATTGTTGACGTCGGTCACGAATTCTTTCGGAATAAGTCCGTCCTGGTACGCCTGGTTCATATATTTGAACAGGTTTTTCCCTTCGGGGGATACCCAACCGGAAATATACGCGCCGTTTTTGAAATTGCCGCTGGGCATGTAGAGAATGCCGCCGGGGCCGTGGTTTTTGACGCCGAACCCGTAGGCCGGACCGTACCAGAAGCTCTTCGTCCCTTGGGACGGCGTGGACAGCCCCCACGGAACGACATTGTCCTTGCCGACGCCCCCCGGATCTTTTTCCTTAAACGCCTTCAGCACCGCGTACAGTTCGTCGTTGGAGGTCGGCATTTTCAGATTCAGCTTGTCGAGCCAGTCCTGGCGGATCTTCATACTCGGTCCTGCCGTCGCTTCGACCCGCGCCGGGATCGCGTACCGCTTGCCTTTGTACAGCCCCGCCGCCTCCAGCGCCACCTTGTTGGCATCCTTCAGCTTCGGAAACTTGTCGAGGATCGGGGTCAGCTCGTGCAGGCCGCCCTGCTCCGCGTACCGCATCATCACCGTCGGGTTGTAGACGAAAATAATGTCAGGCGCTTCGCCGGACGCCATCCAGACGTTCAGCTTCTCTTCTTCGGTCGCCCGCGGTACCGGAACGAATTCGATGTCGATTCCGATCTTGGCGACTTCGCCGCGAATCCAGTTCGTCAGGAAGTTGTTCGTAATCGTCGTCCCTTCCGCCGCATTGCTCCGGTCCCACAGCTCCACCCGCAACTTGGTAGGCTTCTCCGGCGCCGCCGGCGGCTTCTCTTCGGTCTTGCCGCCCGCTTCCCCGGTCGGCTTGCCGTCTCCCCCCGAGCATCCTGCCAATGCCATCACAAGCGCGAGTCCGGTTAACGCGGTTTTGGCCCTTGCATGTCGCATGTTGCCTGCCTCCTTACAGCATGTATTCAGGATCAGCGATCATCCATCCTGTCATCCTTTGACGGCGCCGATCATGACGCCTTTGACGAAATACTTTTGCAGGAACGGGTATACGAGCAGGATCGGCACCGTGGCGAAGACGATGGTCGCCGACTTCAGCGACTCCTCCATCAGGTGCAGCGCGTTTTGCTGGGTCAGCTCGTTAATGTTGACGGTATGCTGGGACAGCAGCAGGATCGCCCTCAGCTTTACCTGCAGCGTATGGAGATCCGGATTGTCGATGAACAGCAGCGGTCCGAAGTAGCTGTTCCAGTGGCCTACCGCATAGAACAGACTAAGCGTAGCGATCGCGGGGATCGACAGCGGCACGACGCAAGTGACGATATACCGGATGTTGCTGCACCCGTCCATGACGGCTGCTTCGCGCAGTTCGTCGGGGAGCCCCTGGAAAAACGTCCGCAGCACGATCAGATTGAAGCTGCTCAGCAGCCCGGGAACGATAATCGCATACAGCGAGTTCAGCATGCCGAGATTTTTGATCAGCAAATACCCGGGGATCAGCCCTCCGCTGAACAGCATCGTGATCAGGATGTAGTTCATCATCTGGGCGCGGTATTTCAAGTCCCGGCGCGACAACGGATAAGCGGTCAGAATCGTGAACATCATCTGCGCCGTAGTCCCGACCAGCGTCACGAACACCGTAATATACAGAGCCCGGATAATGCTGTGGTCCATAAAAACCGCCTTCATCGGATCAAGCGTAAAGCCAACCGGGAAAAACACGACTTTGCCCGACTGAATCGCATGATTGTCGCTGAATGCGCTGGCGAACGTATTGAGGAACGGAAACAGGCAGATGAAGGTGAACGCGCTGATCAGCGTGTAGTTGACGATCTGGAACGCCAAATCGGAATGGGTTCGCCGTATTTTCGTCGTTTTCGTTGTCGTCTTTGCAGTGGCCGGCAAAGGCCTCCCCTCCTTCTTCGCGCCTATGCGCGCATGGATGCGGATTTACCACAGCCCTTCCTTCCCCATCGCTCTCGCGAAATAGTTGGCGCCGAGGATTAGAATCAGGTTGATAACCGACTGGAGCAGCCCGACCGCCGTCGTCATTGAGAAGTTCGCCTGCTTGATTCCGACGTTGTAGATGAACGTGCTGATGACCTCGGAGACGCGGCCGACCATCGGATTTTGCAGCGCCAAAATATGCTCGTAGCCGATCGACACCAGATGGCCCAGATTCAGGATGAGCAAAATGATCACCGTCGGCATAATGCCCGGAATCGTAATGTGCACGATCTTCCGCCACCTTCCCGCGCCGTCCACGACCGCCGCCTCGTACAAGGAAGGATCGATCGCCGTCATCGCGGCCAGATAGATGATCGTGCCCCAGCCCGCCCCGGCCCAGATCCCGGAACCGACATAGGTGGTAATCCACCAGCTTTCGCTCACCATGAAAAAAATTTTCTCGAAGCCCAGCTTCTCCAACACCATGTTGACGAAGCCGTACTGGGGAGACAGCAGGTTGTAAATAATGCCGCCCATAATAATCCAGGACATGAAATGGGGCAAATATAGCAGCGATTGCGTGACGCGCTTGAACATCTTCTGCCGTACTTCGTTCAGCATAAGCGCCAAAATGATCGGGGCCGGAAAACCGAAGATCAGCGACAGGACGTTCAGCACCAGCGTGTTGCGGACCATGTCGTAGAAGCCGGGGAAGTTGAGCATTTCTTTAAAGTTGCTCAGCCCGACCCAGTCGCTTTCCCATACGCCCTTGAAGATGTTGTAATCTTTAAAGGCGATGACGAGGCCGAACATCGGGGTGTAGGAGAAGATCAAGTAGTAGACGATCGCGGGCACAAGCATCAGGTACATGTCGTAATTTTTGCGCATTTCTTTGGAGAAGCCGCTTTTGCGCGCCCTTCCCTCCGTTGTCGGCTTGATCTCTGTCGCCAGAAGTTCGGATGACATGGCGCTACCCTCTTTCTGTTAGGGGATCAGCTGGATATCCAATCTGCTTCGAGTATACCGTCTTTTGTAAGCGCTTAAAATTATACGATTTTTACATTTTATTAGTTCTCTTCGCCATACTCTCCATACAGTCCGGCTGCATCTGGAAGCTGACCGGCTCATGCCCGCACGTCACTGCGGCGTAGCGCCCAATCCACTCCTTAAGGAAGAACGTCTGTACAGCTTCCCGATCTGTGATATATTTTAAAAAAAGAATGGCCCGACCGGGCCGGGAGGTGCTGGCATGACTCGATTCCATAACGCCGATTATTTGGAAAGTGCGGACTTTCCGTTTCATACGGGGCCGTATGTGCTGAAGGCCAATCAGGTCGTGGAGCCACACTCCCACGAGTTTATCGAGTTCGTCTACATTGCGGAAGGCAGCGGCTACCACGAATATCGCGGGGACCGGTACCCGCTCCGCGAAGGCGATGTGTTCATTATCGAGCCGGATGCGGAGCACGCCTATCAGGTCGCCTCCGGAGGCAGTCTCCTCGTGTACAACATTCTGTTCCATGCGTCCTTTCTCGAAAACGAGCTGCAAACACTTTCCCTCGTGACGCCGTTTGTCGACTTTTTCTACGTAGAGCCGTTTCTGCGCAAATCGGTTCAATTCCAGTCGCACCTGACGCTGGATACGCATCAGCGGATCGAGATGAAGCTGCTGCTTGACCGGCTGACCGCCGAATACAAGGACAAGAAGCTCGGTTATCGGATTCTGGTGAAAACCCGGCTGATCGAGCTGTTCGTTTACTTAAGCCGCTGCTACGAGCTGCAGCTGCACCGTCCGATGACGGCCATGGCATCGGAAAGCAAGGTGATGGAGCGGGTATGCGAATTTATCGAGCTGCATCATTCCAGTCCTCTGTCGCTCGCCCAGGTGAGCCAGATGTGCGGTATGAGCCAGTCCGCGTTCATCACCAAGTTCAAGCAATATAACGGCAAGACGTTTATCGAATACCGCAACGAGATCCGCATCCGCATCGCCAAGGAGCTGCTCGCCGGCACGGACGGCAAAATATTGCATATCGCCCAGGAGGTCGGGTTCGACGACCTGAGCTTCTTCAACAAGCTGTTCAAGCAGCTGGAAGGAGTCTCTCCGGGCAAATACCGTCAGCAGATCAGACGGTCCTGAACCGGCAGACATCCTTACTTTAGCTGAGCCGGACAATGGTAGGCATGGAGCGATTTCGCACTGTTATTAGATTTTTTACGTCCGGTTTTGAAATGCCCGGGGCGAGGTTCCTTCGAATTTTTTGAACACCTGATAGAAGTAAGCGTACTCCTTGTATCCGACCATTTCACCCACTTCGCCCACCTTGTACTTCGGGTCGCGCAGCAGCCGTTTGGCCGCTTCGATTCTCGCCTTGGCGACCAGATCGACGAACGTATCGCCCGTCTCCGACCGCAGGAGCCGGCTGACATAGCTCGGATTCAGTCCGCAATGATCCGCTACCGAGGTCAGAGTGAGATTGCCGGAAAAATGACTGTTGATGTAGTCCAGGAGGTGCCGGACCTGCAAGCTGTACTCTTTGCGCCTGCCGCTCAGCTTTATGCGTATTTCTTCCATCAGCCTGTGCAGGTAGGAGGACGCCTGGGCCAGATCCGGGAGCCCCTCGATATCGTCGAGCATTTTGTCGATGCTGCGATCCAGCCCGAATTCGTTGCCCGTCACCCGATAATAATGGCGCGCGATGGCGAGACACGCTTCGGCGATCAGCCCTTTTGCGACACGGATGCTGCCTTCGCTGTACATTCGGACCCGCTCCACGAACCGGTCGATCGGCTCGGTCAGCGGCTGGACGGCGGCCTGGCCCAGCATATGATGGAACTGCTCCAGATCGCGGATGATCGAGAACCGTTTGGCCTTGTCCTTGGCGCCCGGAATCGATTCCGGAAACAGCAGCTTACCTCCAGCGCCAAAAAAACCGGCGTCCAGCATCGCCTGCAATTGCTCGAAGGCGGCGGCCGTTTCGCCGATCCCTCTGTACGGGGCGGTGACTGCGGTTACGAAATCGAACGCTTACCACGACTCATCCCGTCCGCACAGCCCGCCGGCAAAGGCTGTGACGATCCGCCGCATCTCCCGCTCCGACGCGCCCTTCGGCAGCAGCAGGGCAATGATCAGATCCTCCTTCGAGCGGGCCTCCGCGAGATCGATCCCGTACTTCTCCTTCGACTGCTGCGCCTTTTGGGTGACCTGGGCGTACAGGTGATTGAGAAGCTTGCTTCGCTGAGCAGCCTGCAAAGTCCGGTCCAGCCGGCGGGGGCGCATGCCGAGCAGTTGCAGACGACCGTCCCTTAGCTCCAGCCGGGCCATCGCGTCCCGGGCTTGCTCGCCGGCCACTTCGCCCGTCAGCAGATCCGCTAGCAGCTTGCTGCGGAGGAACGGGATCGAGTCATGGATCTGATGCTCCAGCTCCCGGTACATCGTGGCGAGCTTTTCCTCCTCATGCCGCCGGGTTTGCGCAGATTGCAGCACCGTTACCGCCTTCCTGACGATCTGGGCCAGTTCCTCGTTGCGGATCGGCTTCAGCATAAAATCCAATACCCCCAGCTTCACGGCGCGCTGCGCATACTCGAATTGCTGGAAGCCGGTCATAAGAATCGTCTTGGACGAAGGAGACACCTGGTGCATATGCTCCGCCAGATCGAGACCGCTCGGTCCCGGCAGCTTGATGTCGGTTATTAAAATATCGGGACGAAGCTGCTCGATCAGCTTCTTTCCCTCAAAGCCGTTATCCGCCTGCCCGACGACCTCGCAGCTCAGATTGTTCCAATCCATCGTCTGAATAAGCGCTTTCCTGATAATCGCCTTGTCGTCGATTACGACCACCCGGTATGTCATAGCCGAAGCCCCCCTTGAATGCGCATTGGCAAACGGATTCGAATCGTCGTGCCTTCGCCCGGACGGCTGTCGATGACGAGGCCGAACGGATCGCCGCACAACATTTTGATTCGTTTGCTGACGCTGTTCACGCCTACCTGCGTATGTTTCGCCGGCTGACCGTCCTCCTGGACGCGGTCTTCCGTCTGCAGCAGGTGCCTGACGACTTCCTCCTCCATGCCGATTCCGTTATCGGTTACCTCAACGATCAAGTCTCTCGTGTCCGCCTGACACCGGACCCGGATGACGCCCTTGCCCGGTTTCGCCTCGATCCCGTGCACGATAGCGTTCTCCACAATCGGCTGCAGCACGAACCTTGGCACCTGAACGTCCATCAGCGAAGGGTCGATCTCGTAGAACACCTCGATCTTGTCGCTGTCGATCAGTTGGTGGATCGATAAATATTTACGGATATATTCGACCTCCTCCGACAAGGAAACGAAATCCCCTTTCTTCGCAATACTTTCCCGCAGCAGATTGCCGAGCAGGCAGATCAGCTCCCCGATCTCATCCTCCCCCTTCAGCTTCGCCATACTGTGGATCGATTCCAGCGTGTTGTACAGGAAATGGGGGTTCATCTGAGCGAGCAGCGCCTTGTATTCGAACTGCAGCGTCCGGTATTCCGCCTTCTGCTTCGACAGCTTCTCGGCGTAGACGGTATGGATCAGCTCGTTGATTTTCTCCGACATAAAGTTGAACTTCTCGGCCAGCATCGCCACCTCATCCCTTCCTTTGGGAACGACCGCCTTGTGCGTATAATCTCCGGAAAACTGCCTCATGCTCTGGAGCAGCCGGCGAATGTTCTCGGTAATGTTGCTCGCGAGAAAAGCAGCGATAAGGAACGCCAGGAACAGCGCGATTACGCAAGTCGTCACTGTCCAATAGGCGATCGCCTCCGTATCTTGGGTCAGCTCCTTCACGGAGATCAGGTGCAGCACCTTCCAGCGGTCGTTGGAGATCGAGATCATCGTCGATAGGAACGTGCCGCGCTCCGAGCGGATGCTCGTGTTGGCAGCGAAGTAGCGCTCCTTCAAGCTTTTCGTTATAAAAGCCGGATCAAGACCGTTCACGCTGCGGCTTGGAAGGAGCAGCTCGTTTTTCTCATTGACGATATAGATGTCCCCGCCGCTCAGCGTATCGATGCTGTCGTAGATTTCACGGATGTAGCCGTCGTAGACGCCCAGCACGAGCACGCCGAGAAATTTCGTCGACCGGACGTCGTACAGCGCTTTCTGCATGTAGACGATCCCGCTGTCTCCGGGAACCCACATCGCCCGGCCCCAGTTGTCCTGGACCTCCTGCGGGTTCAGCAAAGACACCAGCTCCTGCATCAGCGAGCCGTTGCGCTCGACGTAATTCGCCCTAGGACCGGCGGTCCCGGATGGGGTCCACAGGTAGGCGGAGTGGAGGTAAGGCTTTGTATGGATGAAATCGTTCAGAAAGTTCAACATCATCTTGCTTTCCATCACATTAAATCCGGCTGAGTCGCTCCCCTCCGCCATCAGCTTGTCGGCGACCTCCGACATCCGGAATTGATTAAAGGCGAAATCTTCAACGTCTTTTGTTTTTTTCTCCAGGTTATTGGCGATTTGTTCGATGAGATAGGAAGAGAAGTCGGTTATTTTGCTCTTGATGGAATTGACCGACGTATAATACGTAACTGTTCCGATGAGGAGAACCGTGAGGAGAATAAGCACAACATAAGTAAGCAAAAACTTGCTGCGAAGCTTCATGTTCAAAAACCGGTTCATCAAAAACGCCATAGCACCACCTCAAATTCATGTTAAGCGCTTTCAACGTTTATCGTAAAGCCTGCCGGCTTCCCGCTTTCAGTTTACCCCGAAGTCGGCTTCGGGACTTGGAGCATCTGCCAAACGGTTAAGGCGATCTCCCAAACGAGTATGGGGAAAATGCCGGAAAAGGCAATAAACCCGCACGGCGTCGCGCCGTGCGGGCTCCAGACTTTTTTTAAGTTATGTGTAACTTCGGCCGTCTGCGAAGGCGAATCGCCACCCGGGTCCGTACCGCTTCCGGTTTACAGTCACTCGGCAGCTCCAACCGAACACTTCTTAGAAACCGGCCTTGTTCCGGTACCGAATCCACTGGTAACGCACAAAACATCCGACGCAAAACCCCATTATCGCGACAATCGCAGCCAAAGCTACCATGGCTGTAAAGGTATAGGCAATCGCCGTCCATTGCAACGAATACGCAGCCAAGGCGATCAGCAGAAAGCTCGCCGCCAAAATCTGATTGAACCGCTGCTCGGCCTTATCCTCCGGAATATAGGCGGAAGCAGGTTTTCGCAAAAATAGCCTGGCCAGCCTCATGATCGGGTTGAAATCGAACAGCACGCCCAGCGCACCGGCCAGAAGCGGAATGACCAATATCCAGTACACTCCGGTGATCCAGGTTGCCAGGACCGACAATACGATCACCCACTGATTCGTCCGGACTAGCGGCCTCGGAATGAATTCGGGCTCATCGCTCATTCCAATCCCCTCTTTTCCACTCGGTTTATATGATGATTATACACCGATAGCGGATTTTTGGGAACACTCCATGCCGCCCTGAAGCCACTACATTAATCCCTTACCGCGGAGATCATAAGGAAAATCGGGCGGCGCATTTCATCCCGCATATCGGGGTTCGTCTCCAGCATTTCTTCGGTCGGCTTCGGTTCGGCCACGCTTCGAATCGAAAATCCCGATGCGATTAAAGTATTCATATACGTCGCTACCGTTCGATGGTATTTGATCACATCATGCTCCAGAAACCGCGCCTGCCGGGAGCCTTCCTGATGATAGCCGTCGACGGGCCAGTGCAATTTCTCGCCTTGCGGTCCGTAGTGCCAGTCTTGGGAGGCGAGCGCGGTGAAGACCGGGTGCTCGACCGACAGCACGAAAGCGCCTCCGGGCGCGAGAGCGTGATAAATGCGCCCGCAGAGGATATCCAGACGCTCGATGTAGTGCAGCGCCAGCGAACTGATCACCACATCGAATTCGCCCGCGCTAAAGTCGATATCTTCGATCGCCAGCCGCATATACTTGATCCCGGGATCGTCGGTCATCGCTCTGGCGCGCTCCAGCATATTCTCGGACAGATCCACGCCGACCACGGAACGGGCCTGCTGCTCCCGCGCATACCGGCAGTGCCAGCCGAAGCCACAGCCCAGATCCAGTACTCTTTTATCGTGCAGCTCGGGGAGCATCGCGCGAAGCTCCTGCCACTCTCCGGCCGCATTCAGTCCCCCGACCGAACGGGGCATCCGGCTGTAATTCGCAAAAAAATCGGATTCGTCGTATTTGTTCTGTTTCATGGTCACAGCATCCTAACGTTTATTTCTTGGTTAGGTATGGGGCTCTATAGCAAAATAAGAGGCTTTGGCACCTCCTATTTTCGGCCTATTCGAAAGAACGAAGCAAATACAGGCGGTTTGTACCCCTTATTCCATCCAACGGATGAGGTCTGCACGCTTTTCGCCGATATTAGCAGCTTCAAACCGCTCTTATTTCCCCATTTAAGCGGGTTTCGGACAAAATAAAAGCTGCAAACCACTCTTATCCGGCACCGTCGTCCTGCCTTGAAGCGGGCACAGGGCCGAGCAGGTACGCTCCATTCCGTTCAGCTGACCTTACTTTTCAGCCTGCGGATCTCATCGGCCAGAGCCAGATGCAGGGCGGCTTCCCCGTACTTGCTGGCCAAATGCAGTTTGCGGAAGTAGTCCTTCGCGTGGATGTGGTTCATTTGCTGGAACGCGAGGTTCAGCCCGCCGTTAATGACCGCCCCGGCCACCGGCACAATCATGCCAAGCTCCTTCTGGGTAATCACGACGCCCAGCCGCTCGGCCACCTTCTGAATGAGTCTGATCAAGCCCGGGCACGACTTCTCGGCAAGCTCGGCTGTTAATTCGCCCGACATGCCTTTGGCAAACTCCGTTACCGCCCGAACCTCGGCGAACGCCGCCGCTTTGGCGGACAAAAATCCTTCATCCGACGACGCAGCCGCAGGGGCCATCGCTGCCAGCACATGCGGGATATTCATCGAATCGACGGGCGTATAGCCGTACGAAGCCGCAATCTGGCATATATGCCGGGACATCAGCGTCATCGACGCGGTCACATCGGCCGCTACGGTCGCCGGGATGAGCACGCCTGCGGATAAAGTCGTCACCGCCCCCATAACGGCGCCCTCGGCCGTTACAAAAAAGCCGTTGCTGACCTCGAACGTATCCGCTACGATATCCATCTCCTTCAGAGACAGCTGCCGGATTTCTTCCATCTGCCCGATCTCGATCCGGTGGTTTTTGCGGTACTCCTTGCGAACGGCATCGTCGCTTGTCATTCGTTTAGCTATTTTAATCGTTCCCCGCAGCGACTTCTCTATCGTCGCATCAATCGAAGACACCGCTTTTACGACATATTTGTTCGTAGAGGAATGAGCCGCCTCCATCAGCTTGGCCACAGGTTTTCCCATCAGTTCAAGCGTTGCCTGAACGGGATTGGTCGAAATCGCGTTTCTCGCCATCTCTTGCAGCACGAACTGTTCATATTCATTGAAGGTTGTCGTCATTGGCGCTCCTCCATCCGTATGGTAGTTCTATCGTACTGATTTCCCGGCGTTTACACAAGAGCAAGCGCTATTGAAATCATGGAGTCATCATCCGGCGGTATAGCTAAGAAACTTGGCGATCGTTATCGGAGCCCCATGCGGACGTTTGAATTTGCAACGAACTCTTGTATCGTTATTCCCGCAGATCTGGTCGTTTTTTTCCGCTTTCGGCTCGATAACGATGCCCGGATTCGTTAGCCTGGAAAAACATCGCTTCTCCGCCCATAAGCACGATACGATTCGTTAGCCATCGAACCCCCTGAATGGACCGGGGCCCCAGTAACGACACTTTGCCCGCTTCTGAAAAGCCGCTCTCTGCTTGGATACATTAGCGAAGTTAAACAGTGAAACTACTTTTCTGTAACGCCGAAAAAGACTCCGGCGCTTTTCTGCCGCACCGGAGCCTCTCCCACCCACTCTATTCAATTTGCGGAAGCTATCCCGTCCATGCGTTCCCGGTCGATCCGGTACAACCGGTACCTTTCCATCGTTCCTTCCGGCACGCACTCCTGCGGACGGGATTGCGCCCACTTGTCATACGGCGTGTCCTTGACCGTAAACACATAGTCAATCCGCCTCTCGTCGAGAAATTGCCAAAATTCATTCTCCGACTGCATCCTTAGCTGGTACACGGTATGCTGGAACCGGTTGCCGAAGAACGGATAAGCAAAATCGCCAAACTTGATTGCAAACCGGGTCCCGTCCGGAACCTTGTCGATGAACGCGTAATCCGGATTAAACAACCGTCCGAACGTCCGCTCCTCCCGGGGCAGGCTGGCGGCCTGTTGAAGCAGCTCGGGGTTGTACGCCTGGTGCTGATAAAAAACCGATACGGCCACAACCGCCACGAGCGCTCCTTGCAGCAGGATGGCCGCCCACCGCTTCAGCTTTTCTGACAACAGGACGAACGAGGCTGCGCCCAGCGCGACGAACGAGATCGTGTAACGCGACCACCAGGCGGCCGGCTGGGTCACAAAAATGACGATCAGCGGGAGGCAGAGGAGCAGAAACGCCCGCTGCCGCTTCCAGGCGGCCAGTACCGTGAACAGCACCAGAGCCGGGAACAAAAAGACCGGCCACTGCAAGCCAAATCCGCCCAAATGCTGAGAGTAAACGACCGTCTGTGCGGGCTGCATCCAGGCTAACCAGATCTGCTCCCACCACGGGAGCCCGAGCAGCTCCGGCGGCGTATTCGGCACCATGATCATATCATGAACCGTCCCTTGTCCCGGGAACAGCGGATACCCGAGAACGTCGATGCGGAACGGGTGCAGCGGATTGCCGTAGGTCAGCCAAGTGCGGATATACCAGAAGCTCCCGAGCAGCACGATCGGCACTACCATAAGCAGATGTAGATGAACCGCCTGCTTGACGCTCATTCGTTTCCCGAACACTTCCCATACGCACCAGATGAACAAAATGAGTCCCGTTACTCCGACGCAAGCCAGCGCGGACGACTTGATCCCAAGGGCGATCCCCCCGGCAATGCCGGACAGCAGCAGATCTCCCCTATGCCGGCCGCGGATGAAGCGGAGGACGAACCAGAACGCCACGAGAAACATCGAGGCCAGCGCCGTATCGACATAATCGGCCGTTAACTGGGCGAGCACGATCGGCGTCGTGAGGAACAGACACGCGGCCCCGGCAGCCCCGGCCCGGCCCGCGCCAAAACTGCGGGTGATGCCGGCGACGGAGGCCGCTCCCGCTATGGCGAACAGAAACTGTCCCGCATCCACGATGATATCGTCCCGCAAGAATAAAACGAGCCACGTATAGATCAAATGCGCATTTTGCGGATATACATTCGTCCATACGGCGAACGGGGTGATCGTGATCTGCCGCTCCTGCATCCAGTAGGCCGGAGACACCAGATGATAAAACAAGCCGTCCCAGTCATTCGCAGGCAGCAGGCAGATCAAATAAACGCTCCATCCGAGCGCCCAAGCGGTGATCAGGATCAGGGCCAGCCATGCCGGGGCATGCAGAATTTCCCGGAGCAAGGAGCTCCACCACAGGTGGTTCACCGCTTGCTCCCGGTCTCCGATCCGGTAATAGAGGATGCCCGCAACCGCCGTTATTCCTGCATTAAGCAGCAGGACGACAGAAGGAACCAGCATTTCCAGAAAAACGCCGGCCGCGAGCAAGGAAACGATAATTTGCGCAAAGCCAAGCACCCACCAAGCCGCAAACTGACCGATCGCTCCCTGGATATGGAGACTTTTCATAAACCAATACGCGCCGAAGCCCACGATCAGCGTGGCCGCGATAAATAATCCGATAGACACAGGGGCACCTTCCAATGGCATCATTAGCAACAACCCATCCAAAGACCGGCGTTACTACTGCAAATAGCGGAGAATGACAAACACGGACAACCCGTACAGCAGAACCGTGATCAGCATGGGCTTGTCCTCGAGCAATATTTTTTCGGGGCTCCCGCCCTCATCCTTCATATAGATCAAGTACAGGTATCGGAAAATGCCGTACATGACAAACGGAATCGTCCACATCATATGGTAATTGCTGCCCGACGTAAAGGTAAACAACGAATAGCTGATGATCGTGGACGTCGTAACGATGCTGATCAATTGATCGAGCAGTTGCGTCGAATACAGCTTCAGCACTTTACGGCGGGAAGCTTTGTCCGGCATGCTGATAAATTCGTGTCTCCGCTTGCTGACCGCCAGAAACAAAGCGAGCAGCATCGTGCATACGAGAAACCACGGGGTCAACTGGACGCCGATAATCAGGCCGCCTCCTACCGAGCGCATCACGAACCCGGCCGCAATTATCATTATATCGAGAAGGACGACATGTTTGAGCCAGGCCGAATACGCTACATTCATCAAGAAATAGGCGATCAACAGCAGCCCGAACATGAGATTTTTGGAGAGCGCGAAGGCGAAGCTGGCTCCCAGCAAAATCAGACCGAATGTTAGAGCCGCGTTTGGAGGTATCCGCCCTGCCGCCATCGGCCGGAATTTCTTGACGGGATGGGCCCGGTCTTTCTCCAGATCGAACCAGTCGTTCACAATGTACACCACACCGGATGTCGCGCAGAACAGAAGAAATCCGAGGAACGCGTCCACTCCGGCAGATAGGCTGATCTTGTTCAGGGAGAAGAGGAACGCGGCGAGGACCAGCACATTTTTGGTCCATTGCTTCGGTCTCAGGCATTGGATGAACGGGATGATTGAATGTACCATGAAGAACGTAACGACTCCGTTTGCAGGGATATTTTGGTTGAACTTAATATAGACGGTTGATATCGACATTTGGTTACAAGCAATTGCAGAAAATTCATTATTCCGACAAACTTCGGAACACGGCAAAAACCCGCACACGACGGTGCGGGTTCCTCAGTCTTATTGCGTTTCTTACTCCGCGGCTACTAACGGCGCGTAACCGGCAGCCTGATAGATCGATTCGGTCAATTGGATGACCTTAAGTGCATACTCCCCCGGTACGAGCAGCTCCTCGCGTCCCAGTATGGCCGCGACGAAGTTCCGGTCCGGGTCGGTCGTCTCCGCAGGCAGTTCCGGTGTTACCGGCTCTTCTCCATTACGGCGCAGCGTGATTTTACCGTTGTCGTAGAAAATGCCTCCGTCTTCGCCGACAAACCCATACGTTTCCAGAAAGCTCCGTTTCGGCGCTTTGCCGATAATATTCAGGCCCGCCACCGGGCCCTCGGCAAACCGGATCGCTGTGAAGGTGTCGATCTCGACCGGCGAGTCCTGACAGCTCAACTGGGTGACGACCGATTCCGGCGTCAGCCCTGTCGTCCATAACAACACGTCGATAATATGACTACCCGAGTCCATCAGCATCCCGCCTCCGGATAAAGCCGCGTTTTGTCTCCAAGTACCCGTCTGCGCATCTTTCCAATCCTGGTACAGGGTAGCGGTTATCGAGGTAAGCTTCCCGATCTGTCCCGCGGCGATCGCGGAACGGATATACATGAAGTGCGGCGCACAGTGGCGCTGATACGACACCTGCAGCAGCTTGCCGGTTTCCTTCGCGTGAGCGATCAGCTCCTCGGCTTCATTCGATGTGCACACCATCGGCTTCTCGAGCAGCACGTGCTTGCCCGCCGACAACGCGTCCCATGCCTGCTCGAAATGAAGCGTATGCGGCGAGCAGATAATCACCGCATCGATATCGCCGCGCTTCAGCATCTCCGAATAGTCGTCGTATTCGTCCGCTCCGTCCAGCGCGAACTTCTCCTTCAGCGACTTTCTACTTCCCGCGCTCGGATCAGCCAGCGCTACGATAGCCGCTTCCTGGGCTTTTTTCAGCCGCGTGGCATGCGAGTGGGCGATGTTGCCCGTCCCGATCATGCCGATTCGGATTGTTGTCATTGTCAATTCCCCCATATCCTGTCGTACTGGTTTCTTCCTTGCCTCCAGTATAGGGGGGCCGCACCCGGGTGTATTTGGCATTTACGGTTGAAAAATTGTGCCATTCCGGTTTTTTACCCGTTCCGGCCGGCTCATTTATGCTGCGGCCGCTCGCACGAACGCACATATTCCGAAGGCGGGACGCCCATCGCCTTTTTGAAAGCCCGGCTGAATGTATGGATCGACTCGTACTGCATCATCGAAGCAATCTCCGTAATCGTCCGGCCGCCTTCCTCCAGCAGCCCGACCGTTTTATGCCATTTCCGTTTGGCATAATATCCCCTCAGGCTGTCGCCCGTCACTTTGGCGAACAAATGCGACAGATGAGACAAGCTGTAGCCGAGCGCGTCGGACACTTCCTTCAAATCCTTGATCGACAACAGCCGGTCGTCAATATAAGCGACCGCCGAATAGACAGCCCGCTGTGCGGAGCGTTCGCGGGATTCCCCCGGATAGTCGGCCTGCCAATCGGAGAAATAGTTCCGGTACGTCAGCACGAGGAGCTGCTCCAAATACATGCCGGTCATCGATTGCGAGTATTGGGCTTCGCCATTCAGTTCCTTCAGCGCATGGACGAATGGCACCGTAACGTCCAGCCGGTCCTTGCACCGCAGCGGCCCGGCATGCTCATCCATCGCCCGGCGGATCGGCAGCAGCGGATCGTCGACTCCCGCCGCCTCGTCAAACCGGAAGCCGAAATAATAATAACGGAACGGGTCGCGCCCGTCCACGCCGCCCTCGTGAATGTCGCCGGGCCGGCACAGAAACAGATCGCCCGCCTGCATCTCGTATCTTTTTCCGTTAACGGAAAACCAGCCTGCGCCCGATACGACGTAAGAGATCTCGTAGCACGACTGCTTGTGCGGATGCAGCGCAAATCCGGAGTCGCAGCTCAAGTCTCCGAGCTGATACAGGTGGATAGGACCGTACCGCTTCAGCTCCGGAGCATAGACATAATCATAATGAAAGCGCTTGAAACCGGGCTTGCTCGAAATGTTCGTCGACAAAGAACCGGACATGTTCGCCGCTCCCTTCAAGGCATATGAATCCCGTTCCTCTTATAAGCCGATAGGATATAGGTTGAAATCACTCGTCAATCAACCCGATTATAACACAGCGCCCCCTGACGGAATATCCGCGAAATCACGACAGATTCGCCGCTCCGGCAGCAAAAAAGCCGCGAAATGGCGGCTTTCTGCAGTCGGTCTGCACCCTATATGCGCTTGTCACGCCTCTGCCTCTGCCTTGCAAACTACCCCCGCTTCAGCAGGTCGTCCCTGAGCGGCGTGAAGGCGTCTAGCAGCGCGCTGGGCTCCAGCGCTTTGACTCCGTGCTTCGCCCCTCCGGGGATAATAATCGTATCGCCGGCGCGAATGACCGTTTTTTGCCCGTCGATCGTAAATTCGATCGTTCCTTTCAAACAATAAGACATCTGCTCGTGAGGATGACTGTGCACATAGCCTTCAGCCCCTTCCTCGAAATGCACTTCCATCATCATCAGCGCTTGGCCGGGCTCGAATATTTTGCGCTTGACGCCGGGCTCCGCCGGCTCCCATTCTCCGATCGGACTCATTATTGAAAAGCCTCCTCTGTCCAAAGGTTCGCACTTTCTCCAATCGTACCATACGATTCGACGCTTGTTTGAACTTATTTCGGTGCGCGATGTCCGGCCCCCAAAAGCTTACCTGCTCTTGATCAGCAGCTCCACCGCTTCCTGCACGAGCTTGCCCGTATCGTTGCCGGCTTCGCGTTCCTCCACGATACACTTCTCCAGATTAACCGCCACTACGTAGGCCATCGCTTTATCGACGGCGCTGCGAACGGCGGACAACTGGCTGACCACGTCCTTGCAGTCTTTCCCTTCTTCCATCATCTTCAGGATGCCGCGGACTTGTCCTTCCACCCGCTTCAGCCGCCGCTTGATATCGTCATCGTAATCCATCGCCATGAGCGCCAATCCTCCCAAAGTTTGTCCGGCCGATCAAGCATTGTCGGACACCCTGTTAGTAGTTATAGATCTATTATATCGGAATAGGAGGAATTCGTCGCATCGTAGTTATTCCGACATCCTCGATAGACGGCAGCTTATGGACCGGACAACTGAATTAGCGCGCCAGATTCAGTTTGAGGACGTGCCTGGCCCGTTCCTTCAACCGTTACGTTTACATCCTGCCGCTCGAATTCATAATCAATTGTGGGCGCCACACGTCGAGCTGTCACTGTCCTACATCGCAAGCGGCCCGTCCCAGGACGTAAGGCCGCCCGTCAGATGGGTTACGTCCGTATACCCTTGCTTGGCCAACACTTTGCCTGCTTGTTTGCTTCGCATCCCGCTCCGGCAATACAAAAAAACGGGCGTCTCCTTCGGAATATCCGCGAAGCTGCGCCCGAGCCGGCCGAGCGGAATGTTGACCGCACCCGGCAGATGGCCCTGTTTATATTCGTGCGGCTCTCTCACATCGATCACTTTCGAGCCTTTGGCCGCTTGGCGAAACTGCCGAGCATTCATATTCTTCAGCCCCTTCACTGGGGCAAATTGCTTATATACAAACCATACCGCCAGAGCAATGATGATCACATATCCGATCTTATCCATCCCGGATCAGCTCCTTACCTGCTTTTGATTAGCAAATCAACGGCTTCCCGGACGAGTCTGTCCGTATCGTTGCCGGCTTCCTTCTCTTCAATGATGCATCGCTCCAGATTCGTCGCTACGATATAAGCTATCGATTTATCGACCGCACTGCGTACGGCCGACAGCTGGCTGACCACATCCTTGCAATCCTTCTGCTCTTCGATCATACTCAGCACGCCGCGGACTTGTCCTTCTACACGACGCAGCCGTTTCTTGATCGCATCGTCATACATCGCGTCCCCCTCCTACTACATATATGTGAACGGCGCCCTGGAACATGCCCTTCCTAATAATCGGCAGCCTCCCGGATATCCACCAGCTTCATTCATCGCCCGTATTCGGTAAAGATTGCATATCAGATAACGCTACATACGTAAGACCGGGAACCGGCCGTAATCTCCAAAATAATAAGCCAACTACGACGATTACCATTCCGCCAAACCCGTATACCAACCGGATCGCCTCTCTCCTCTACAGGGGGACCAGGGAGGAACGCTTTTGCATTCCTCCCTCCCGTCCCGTTCGGTTATCCTTTTCTTACGAGAAACGTAAACACTCCGTTATTTTCCTTCGCTTCGACCATTTCGTTTTTCGTTTGGCTTACCCAAGCCTGGAAGTCGTTCATGGAACCTTTGTCCGTCGTTTCCAGTTGCATCAGCTGACCCGGCTGAAGCGAGTCTATCGCTTTCTTCGCTCTGACAATCGGCATCGGACAAGCCAATCCTTTTGCATCAACTACGATATCCGCCATGATGTATCCCTCCCCTCCCTTACTAGTATTTTCGCGCTAATGGAGATTAATCTCGCTCCGTAGAACCCTGCCACCCCGACATGCCCGGCACGACATTGTATACGTTCGCGAATCCCCGCTCCGTTAGCGTCTGGCATGCCGCATCGCTCCGGTTGCCGGTTCTGCAGACGATGTAATACTCCTGATTCGGATTCAGTTGATCGAGACGCCGCTCCAGCTCGCCGATCGGCAGGGAGATCGCTCCCGGAATGCGTCCAAAGGCGTATTCCGCGGGCTCGCGAACGTCCAGCACCTGCACGTTGCCGCCGGATACCAGCTTCTCCAGCAGCTGTTCGCTGCTGATTACACGGGGATATTTGACCTCCGGCTTCGTCTCCTTTTCGTTAGACTTCCGGATGAAATGCCGGTATACCCCCTGATCTTCCTTCATGCCGACGTATTGGTGGCCCGTACGACCCGCCCAGCTTTGCAAATCCGCTACAGATCCTTTGTCGGTAGCCCGCACCTCAAGCACTTCGCCGGCTTGCATCTCTTCCATTGCTTTTTTGGTTTTCACGACCGGCATCGGACAAGCCAGACCTTCGCATGCCAGCACGCGGTTGGAATGAATGTCAACAGTCATAACTGCGCAGCCTCCCTTGTTTGTTTGATAGACCTCTGAAATCCTGCTTTACTTTCCGTACTCTACCTGTCCGTCCCAGCTCATCATGCCGCCCTGCATATTGATCACGTTGTACCCGATCGACTCCAGAAACTCGCAAGCCAACCCGCTGCGGTTGCCGCTTCGGCATACGATAATCGTCTCCTGCTTGGTGTCGAGCTCTTGATGTCTTTCGTTCAAAGTCCCCAGCGGGATGTGCCTGGCCCCCGGAATATGCCCGGACTCCCATTCGTCCTGCTCGCGCACATCGATGATGGGGAAGCTCTCCCCTCGCTCCAGCTTTTGTCTCACTTCGTGCGGTAAAATATCCTTCGAATATTGACCTGCCATAATAGAATCACTTCTCCTTCAAGTTATAAGGTTCACGTCCGCATTCCATTCCTCTTTGGAAGCAGCGGTAACGTCATTCATCTAAAGCTGCGGGTGCCTCTTGCTGATTAAACTTCCCCGTCCGTCCGCCATACATGCCTGCGCATTAGGAAACGACCAGGTTATTTATCGTGTACGGCGCACCGGTTCGGTCCAAGCTCCATGTTCTGCTGCTCTTCCTCGCCAGGAGTCAGCCTCCCCATATTCGTCTGCCGGATTTCCTGATACGCGTTCGGCTGCGGCGGCAAATGCTTCGTAACCGCCGCGCGGAACAGCTCGTCGTCCTGTACGTTCAGACCGGGGTTGGAGCGGTATAAATCGCCCAAACGGGCCGAAACGACTCCATTCTCTCCAAGCTCCGTCATTTTGCCGAAGTGAGCCGGAAGCACGATAAGCTCCTCCGGAAGCGCCCGGTAAGTCGTATACAGCGAGGTCCGCAGATCCCCCACCCAATCCTCCGCTTTGCCGGCGAGATCGGGACGGCCTATAGATTCGACAAACAGGATATCACCGCTTAACAAATACTTCCCGTCGACGATCAAAGACGTGCTGCCTATTGTATGTCCGGGTGAATAGATCGGCTGGATCGCAATTTCCGTGCTCCCCACCGTAATCGAACTTCCCTCTTCGAGGGGAACGTAATCGAACGTTACTTCCGTCGCATCTTTCGGGGGAAGCCAGTAGGCAGCCAAAGCGTTAATCGCAAGCTTTCTCCCTCCGGATATATGATCCGCGTGGAGATGCGTGTCGATCGTATGCTTGATGACAACCCCTCTTTCCTTCGCATACCGCTCGAACACATCGGTCATTCGCACGGCGTCGATGACAGCCGCCTCCCCGCCCGAGATCACCATGTACGAAAGACAGCCTTTTCCGATCCGCACGAACTGGATCAGCTCGCCGCCGTCCTTCAGATCCCCTACCTTAACCGGCTCCAAATACTCGCTCCAGGCTTTCATCCCGCCTTGCAAATACGAAACGCCAGTCCTCCCCGCTTCGATAAGCTGCTCGGCTACATAGATCGAAGAGCCTTCCTTGGCGCATACGACCAAAAGCTCTTTTCCCGGCGGAATAAGCTCAAGCGCCGGCTCGATGCTGTCCAGTAGATCGAAATACGGGATGTGGACAACTTCGACCCGCCCGCCTTCGATCCGCCAGTTCTCATAGTCGGAAGTATTGCGGACATCGAGGATCATCAGCTCCTCCCGATCTAAAATCTTCTTCGTCAACTGCTGTGCTGTCATCGCTGTTAAGGATGATGTTGTCATCTCTTATATCCCTCCCTGAATGGATCCCGTTTTAAAGGTCATATTCAATATCCAATACCCATGGGGGTATTGATTTGAGTAAAAATATATACCCTTACAGGTATACGTATATATTAATCGTTTTGAATCGGGATGTCAACCTTGCGGGAAGCTTCCAACAGTTTCTTGCATGTGCGGCAGGTTCGTTATGAAAACTAAGGAAAAACAAAAAAACCGGCATCGCCGTTTTTGGATATCAAGACGGCAACCCGGTTCCCTATACCTCTATAAACGATTCCAAACGAAACGGCTGCCCGCTCTTTTATTGCCGGCTGAAATATTAGCTGCCCGTCCGGTCGCCAGCCTGAATTAATATCGATTTCATCCTGCTCATATGCTCATTAAGCTCCATAAGCTCGTTTTCATCCAGCAAATTCAGCATGCTCTTGATCCGGTCGGAGATGATCCGGTGGTATTCGGCACACACTTGATCTCCGGCCTCGGTTATTTCCACGTATACGGAACGGCGGTCGTTCAAGCATGGAAGCCGGGTAATCAAGCCTTGCTTCTCCAGCCGATCCAGAAGAGGGGTCATATTCGGCCTCGAAATGTTCAGCTTCTCCGACAGCTCGGATACGATGGAACGCCGGACTTCGCGCAGCAGCACAATAATATGGATGCTGGAACCGGATAACTGGATCTGGGGCATATCGCATTTCGGAAGCGGATCGAAAATTTTCCTTTTCAGCAACGGCATCAGCAACATGAAGTTTTCTACAAAATGCTCAAGCAGCAACTCTCTTTCTCTCATGACCGCACCTTCCTTATAATTATAGTTTACCATAACGGTGCCCACTTTTCGATTGAACGGAATTAGTTATTATTTTATAATTACCACGTATATAGATAAAGGAGGAGAAGAGAAATTGAATTCCACTGCTGCTTCAAGCCCTGCGGCTCCCGTGGATGTGGGGAACGTCAAGAGGCTTCCTATCTTGATTTCGCTTATTATCGGGGCATTTTTCTCGATTTTAAATGAAACATTGCTGAACATCGCCTTCCCGCAGCTGGTGATCGAGCTGAATGTGTCGCCGTCGACACTGCAATGGCTGGCCACCGGCTACATGCTAGTGGTCGGAGTGCTCGTGCCCGCCTCTGCCCTGCTTGTGCAATGGTTTACGACCCGGCAGATGTTCCTTGGGGCGATGATCTTGTTCGCAATCGGTACGCTTATATGCGGGATCGCGCCGGGGTTCTCGTTCCTATTGGTCGGCCGTCTGCTGCAAGCGGGCGGAACCGGATTGATGCTGCCGGTACTGATGAACACCATCCTCGTGCTGTACCCTCCGGAGAAGCGGGGAGCCGCTATGGGAAGCATCGGGCTGGTTATTATGTTCGCCCCTGCCATCGGCCCGACCTTATCCGGACTTATTCTGGAGTCGCTGCAATGGCGCTGGCTATTTTTTCTCGTATTGCCGTTTGCCATATTTTCGATCGTGTTCGCATTTATTTATTTGAAAAACGTATCGACGCCTACGAAACCGAAGGTGGACGTCCTATCTATCGTCCTGTCTACGCTCGGCTTCGGCGGCATCGTATACGGGTTCAGCAGCTCCGGCGAAGGACACGGCGGCTGGTCGAGCCCGCAAGTGTACGGCACCGTTCTGGTGGGCGCGGTCGCTCTGCTGCTGTTCGTATTCCGTCAGCTGCGGGTGCGGGAGCCGCTTATGGACCTTCGGGCATTCCAGTTCCCGATGTTCTCCCTGACCACCGTTCTGCTGATCATCATGATGATGACCTTGTTCTCGACGATGTCTTTGCTGCCATTCCTGTTCCAGGGCGCTTTAGGTCTCACCGTATTCGCTTCGGGCCTGCTCATGCTGCCGGGCAGCTTGCTGAACGGATTAATCTCGCCGCTCACAGGCAAACTGTTCGATAAGTTCGGGCCGCGGGCGTTAGTTATTCCCGGAACGGCTTTCCTGGTCGTGATTATGTGGTTCTTTACCCAAGTGTCGGTGGAAACGCCCAAGACGACGTTCCTGATCCTGCACATCTGCATGATGGTCGCCATCTCGATGATTATGATGCCTGCCCAGACGAACGGCCTCAACCAGCTGCCGCCTCGTTATTATCCGCATGGCACGGCGATTCTGAATACGCTGCAGCAAGTCGCCGGCGCGATCGGCGTCGCATTTTTCATCAGCGTCATGTCTTCGGGGCAGCGGCGTTTCCTGGAGCAGTCGGCCAATCCGACCTCTCCCGCACAGGTGGCGGAAGCGATGGTGGCCGGCGTCCACAACGCCTTCATGATCGGCTTCGGCTTCGCCGTCGTCGCGCTGATCCTGGCTTTGTTCACGAAGCGTACTCAAGCGCCGAAGCAGTAACAGCCTGCGGCCGCAACAAAAAGAGGTCTTCCCGCATTTGGTGCGAAAGACCTCTTTTAACGTTCGCCTGACGCTAAGCTTAGCGGCACACGTTGCTCGTCGAACCTGATTCAAGAGCGATTGCCCGGGTCCTGACGCTGCTCTTTAAGCAAGTCCCGGATCTCGGCGAGCAACTGCTCCTCCTTGGACGGGGCCGGCGGCGCAGCCGGCTTCTCCTCTTCCTTGCGCTTGAGCAGGCTGAGTCCTTTGATGAACATAAAGATCGAGAACGCTACGATCACGAAATCGATGACCGTCTGCAGAAACGCGCCATACTTCAATTCCGCTCCGCCAAATTTGAAATGGAGTGCCGATACATCAAGCCCTCCGAGCAACAGTCCGAGCAACGGCATCAACAGATCGTTAACAAGAGAGGCCACAATTTTGCCGAACGCTCCCCCGATAATGACCCCGATCGCCAGCTCCATAATATTCCCTTTGAGAGCGAACTGTTTAAATTCCTTCATCATTGCCCGCACGCCACATGCCTCCGCTTCTAATCTCGCTTACACCGCTTCGGGAGGTACGTTCCGGCTCAAGACCGTGCTTGTCCGGCTCCCCCCGCTGCGATGCTTTTTTTTGCGAATAATCCGCTATATCGTGAAGCATACCATAAAAACAGACGATTATGTATACCCGAAAATAACTACGTTTGCATGCCTCCGGTCTTGTCAGCCCTGCTTTCCGCGGCCCAGCGAACTCCGTGATGAACCTGCCGCCGCCGGGTTTATTGACAGGGATCGCAATCTCAATCCGATACTTGCGGCAGGTCCGTGCGCTTCTTCACCCTGTACCAGTACGTGTAGATTTCCTGAAAGTTCAGCTTCTCGTATAGCCGAACCGCCGGTAGATTTTGCTGCACCACGAGCAGATAGCACCTTGCAGCGCCCTCTCTCCTGGCCCATTGGAGCATGTGCAGAATCAACTGCTCCCCGTACCCTTTATTCCGTTCATTCGGGTTCGTGACGATATCATACAATCCGATGTCCCCCTGCTCGATCACGCCAAGGCCGCAGGCAACCGGCTTCCCTTCCTTGTAGAGCGTAAAAAACCCTTTCTTCAAACAAGAGGGTTGCAGCAGCCGGGCCGTGATGCCTTGATTCGTCTCGGACAAATGCTGAAAAGCCGCCATCGTCCGCAGCCAGTCCGTGCTTAACGTTTCTTCGATGCGAATCTCCGGCAGGCTTGGTTCCCTGAGGCCGGTTAGCGGGGCCGTCTTCACGCTGGTGGGATCAACCCGCTCGTAGCCGCGTTCCTCCAGAAACGGGTCCAGGTCGCCGGGAGTAATGAACGGAGTTATTTTGAAAATCGTATCCAACCCCGCACTGGTGTACAGACTCTCGCACCGCCGCACTTTCCCGCTTATAGAACCGGATTGCATCTCCGGAGCATACAGAGGCTGGATCGAATTGGATCTCTTCGTGTATCCGTCCGCGAATCTCAGCAGCCAGCCGTCGTACAGAAATGTTTGTAGGGCGGGCCAGGCGTTCAATGAACGTTCTTCGATTTGCTTATGCATGGACGTACTCCTTTCCGTTAATGAATTTAAGAGTTAATATACATAAATATGAATATTTATTCAATATGTTTTATAAAATCGTCCTCTATCCGCGTCCGCGCCTCACCGTTTCTGTGGCCTTTCGCTCCTCTTATCCCTCTTTCTGTACCGGTACAGATTCCGATTTTCCATAGCGAACGGCTCGTTAAAAACAGGTACAATGAGGGTATCGCACTCCACTACGAAAAGAGGTACTTCCCATGACAGCGAAACGAAATGCCTACATCGCCGCGATCGTGTACGCCATGATCATCGGCCTGTCCTTCCTGTTTGTCAAACAAACGCTCACCGTCGCCTCACCGCTCGATACGCTGGCACACCGGTTCTCGATCGCATGGCTGGCGGCCACCGTCTGGCTGCTCGCGACGAAGCAATCCGTACGGGTGACGAAATCAGATTTGCGGACGATCGCTCCTTTAGCGGTTTTATATCCAGTCCTCTTTTTTGCGTTTCAAGTATTCGGCTTGCTGTACAGCTCCTCTTCGGAGGCCGGCATTATTTTGGCGACCGTCCCGATTTTCACTCTCGTATTCGCGGGACTTGTATTAAAGGAGACTTCCACACCGAGGCAAAAAATCGCGATCGGCCTGTCCGTGCTCGGCGTCATTTACATTTTGTATATGAACAGTGCGGGAACCGGCACAAGCGGCAGCATACTCGGAAGCGGACTGCTCGCCCTGTCGGCCGTCGTCGCCTCGCTGTACAACGTGCTGGCCAGAAGACTGACGCAGCGTTATTCCTTATTTACCTTAACGTATGTGATGTCTTTTTTCGGATTTATCACGTTTAACGTACTGGCGCTCTCCGATCATCTGATTCGGGGCACCGTCCATCAGTTTTTCCAGCCTTTCCTGCACGCCGATTTCGTCGTTGCGGCCCTGTATTTAGGGGTGCTGTCCTCTCTCTTGACGTCCTACTTGTCGAACTTCGCCTTATCGCGGCTGCCCGCGTCCCAAATGAGCGTGTTTAGCAATTTGGCTACCCTCATTACGGTGATGGCCGGGATCGTGTTCCTGCAGGAGGCGTTTCATTATTATCACGCCATCGGCGCCGGCATGATTATAGCCGGGATTATCGGCGTCAACTATTTGGCGAAGGCGAAACGGGAGCGGGAGGAAAAACGTCCGTCCAACTCCTGACATCCCGAGGCCCCCAAGGGGAAAAAGAAGAGGAGGCATCCGCCCCCTCTTCCGATCCGTTTTATACCGGCTCCAACAGCCGTTTTTCCAGACAAGTTGCGATGGAGAGCGCCTTCTCGGTTTTTTCGAACCGGATATGAATCCGCTCCCGATTCACCCTGACAATCGTACCGCGCCCGAACACCCGATGCTTCACTTCCAGACCGGGGGCCAGCTCCTTTTGGTTCGTGATGGCGTTCGGATTAAAAGCTTCCGGAACCGCTGAATTCCATCGTTCCCCCATTTGCCCGGGCGACTGCTTATACCCTCTCCCGGAAGACGCAGCCGCCGGTTTCCTTTCGAATGTTGCAGGCGGCTTCGGAGGATTCAGGATGGTCATGACCGCAGTGACGAAACGCGACGCCGTTGTTTTCTCTGTGTCCCGTTCCTTATACGTAAGAAGCTCCAGATGCTGCTTCGCCCGGGTCATCCCGACATAAAACAGCCGGGTGGCCTCCTCGATCAGAGAGGCGCCTCTCTCAGGCGAGCCGGTTTTGAGATCTTCCGCCGAAGGGATGATGCCCTCCACCAGATCGATCATATATACCTGCTCGAACTCCAGCCCCTTCGCACTATGGAAGGTCGAGAAGGTGACCGCATTTTGCCCCTTTCGCGACTTCGCGGTTTTCAGAACCGACTCCAAATACTTAAGCCGGCTTGCGAATTCCTCCATCGTTTGCAGCGTATCGGCGATTTCCTCCAGCGTGTTCAGAATGCCCAGCAAATATTCCTTGCGGAACCCGAGCCGCTCGCACATCTTCTCCAGCGCTTTCTCGTACCCCAGCCGCTCGCGGATCACTCGGATCGCCGGACGCGGCGGCATCCCCCGCATTTGCCGAAACGTCTCTTGGCTTGCCTTCAAAGGTTTGATCTGGTACTCATTTAACTGAACCCGATCAAGCAGCGTATCGAATACCGATTCGTTGGTATGGAACGCTTTGACGGCCGCCATCTGCTGCTTCGTGATATATCCGTTAAACTTCGCGTAGATTTTCTCCAGAAGTTCGGGACGCCTGTCGGTATAGGTCATCCTCATGAAATTCAAAATATCTTCAACGACCCAATGCGAGAAAAACCGGTTGTCCGCATCCTTCATATAAAACGGAATACCGGCCCGGTCAAACTCGTTCATCAGCGGGATCGAGGACGAATTGTTGCGGTACAGCACCGCCACCTCCGTCAAGGTTTCCACCTTCTGAATCTCCCGTACCAAATATTTGGTCTGATCGGCGAAATGCGCCAGGCTCCGGACCCGGATCGGCTTCCCTGCCGGGTTTCGGGTAAACATGTTTTTGTTGTACCGGTCTTTGTTGCGCTTGATGAACTGGTTCGCCACGCTCACGATATCTTTGGTCGACCGGTAATTTTGCTCCATCAGCAGCGTAACCGCCTTCGGATACACGCGCTTGAATTGAAGCAAATACGAGGGCTCCGCCCCTCTCCAGCTGTAGATCGACTGGTCGTCGTCCGCCACCACGCATAAGTTGCCGTGCCCCTTCACCAGCTTCTCGATGATCGCATGCTGCACGACCGACGTATCCTGGCTTTCGTCCGTCAGCACGTAATCGTACTTCTGCTGATAGCTGCGAAGCAGCCCCTTCTCCCGCTCCAGCGCTTCGTTAGCGATCGTCAGCATGTCGTCGTAATCAACCAGCAGCTTCGGGCGGCTAGAGCGTTTGAACGCCTCGTATTCGCGCAGAATACGCTCGGCTTGCTTGACGTCGGTCTTCACGGCGTTCCACCGTTCTCCGGGGATCATCTTGTTTTTGATATAGCTGATATAGGTCGTTAGCTCATCCATCTGGTCGTCGGTGATGTTCTCCCCGTTGATCGTCTGGAACAATCTCCGTAAAATGATCTTCTTGTGCAGCGGCAAATGTTCTGCGCCGGGGTCTCCCTGATCTGGCTCTTGCTCCTGCTCCTCCGGATCGACGTCGCCTTCTATGATCTGGAACGGGAGTCCTTTTCGGTGCAAGTAGATACGCATCACTTCAAAAGCAAGGCTATGAATCGTCGAGAAGTCGACCGGTGGGAGGTTCGGGAAAAACCGTTTGAACCGTTCCTTCATATCGCTTGCCGATGCCCGGCTGAACGTGACCGCCTTAATTCTGGAAGGGTCTACTCCTTTCCCTTCGATCAGATGGCCGATCCGCATAATAATCGTCGTCGTTTTCCCCGATCCGGGCGATGCCAGCAGCAGCAGAGGGCCTTCCGTCTGCAGAACCGCCTTTTGCTGCACTTCATTCAAGGCAACGCCCAGTTCCCGCTGCTTGCGGGCCAAAAAAGCATTCCCTGCACTCATAGTTCGACTACCCTTTCCCTTTGCCAACTACCGTTTCATTCCGATACTATCATTATAGCATTTCAATCATTGAATAATTCATCCAGCACTCTGGCGCGGTTCTCGAGAAAACGCCTTGTGATGATGTAATGCAGCGTCTCTTCATACCGGATCTCCGAGACCGGCAAAACGTCAAAATTCAAAATTTGCGCATCCGGGTATCCGAGCAGCACCGGAGAATGGGTGGCGATAATAAACTGGGCTTCACTCTCCAGATCCTTCATGATGCGCATAAGCGCCAGCTGCCGGGCCGGCGACAACGCCGCCTCCGGTTCGTCCAGCAAATAAATCGCCTTCTTGCCGAAGCGATGCTGGAAGAGAGATAGGAACGCTTCCCCGTGCGACTGCTTGTGCAAGGAGCGACCGCCGTAATATCTCAAGCTTTCGGGCATCGTATCCAGATGAGAGGCGAACTGATAAAACGTCTCCGCCCGCAGAAAAAAGCCGTTCGTTATTTTCGGCATCCAGGAAAGCCGGATATGGTCGCCCAGCGCGGATTGGGAAGCGTCTACCTCGTATCGATTATTTTTGCCGCCGCCAGCCGTATGGAACCCGCATTGATAGGCTATCGCTTCGAGAATCGTCGACTTCCCCGACCCGTTCTCCCCTACGAAAAACGTAACGTTCGATTGGAACGACAACCGCTCCAGCGCATTCACGGCCGGGATCGAGAACGGATATTGGCCCGGATCGATTTGCGCGTTTCTCAACACTTCAAGACTTCGCAAAAACATCGAAATCAACTCCTGCCTGCCGAATGAATATGGGACTGTTTGCGATAATCGGTCGGCGACATTCCTTTCCACTTCAGAAAAGAACGGGAGAACGTCTGAAACGACCCGAAGCCGACCTCGTAGGCGATTCGCGACACCGGCAGCTCGGTCGAGGCGAGAAGCCCGCAAGCATGACGAATTCGCAGTCCTTGCACAAAGGGAACGAAATTTTGCCCGGTTCGTACCTTGAAGCACTCGCTCAAGTGGGAGGCGTTGTAATGAAACTGCCGGGCTAACCGCTCCAGCGTCAGCTCTTCCCGGTAATGCCTATGAACGTAACGGATCATTTGCCAGAAGCCGGCCTTTGCGGACGGGGATTCTTGCCTGCCATCACAGGCGGTCTCCGAACCGTCCACATGCCGACTGGATCTCCACCGTTCAAACCATACCAGCGTCTCAAACAGCTTGGACTTGATCAGGATGCTGCGCATCCGTTCGTCCCCGGCCGCCTCCCGCCTCATATCGTCGAATAGGCCTGTTGCCTGCGCCATCTCCCGTTCATTCAGTTGAATATACGGCGGGAGCCGGTCAGAGTCGTCCAGTACGATCGCGGCCAGTCCCTGATCCCCTTCCCTGGAATCGAACAGCAGTTCGAGATCAAAATTACATATGTACAAATGCAGACACGACCCGGGATCGCTCCGGATCGAATGAAACTGATACGGAAGCAGGAAGATCAGCGTACCCGGCTTCATCGGATGCTGAAGTCCGTTGATCGTTTCGGTGCCGCGGCCTTCCAGGACCAGGATAAGCTCCAGAAAATCATGACGATGCGGAACGACCGACTCGACCTTCTCGATTTTGAGACTGAACGGAAACGAACTGTTCATGTTCGGATAATCCGTCAAATAGATCGGATTCACGGGCATACCTTCCCTCCCGGTTACGTCGTCTGTTGGTGTTCCCATTATACCAAAAAAATGAGATAGGTTGCCGAACGGATGGAATGTGATAAAGGGGTCCTCTCTCTATAATGGAGACAGAAAACCGCCTGAGGAGGGATCTGGCGAATGATCGAAAGAAGAGGGATCGTACTCGATTTGGACGACCTGCACGACGAGTGGCCTGGCCTTCTGCATCAGGCGAATCTGAACGTGCTCGGACTGCATAATTGGAGCCCCGAACCGGAGATTCGCTCTAAAATCGATGCAATGATCCGTTTTTTCGAATCCGCAGAAGGTTTCAGGCTCGCTAACCGGTTAAACAATCTGAGCATTGGGCTGGAATTCGAGCTGCATGCGATGTGCTGGCTGCTGCCGGGTGAATATTATCGGAGGCATCCTCACTGGTTTCGGATGGATGAGAGCGGAGAAAGAACGCCGCACGACAACTTTTGCCCGTCCAGCGAAGATGCGCTCGAAGTAGTCAGGGATCATGCAATCCGGCTCGCCCGGAAGCTACAGCCTACGACCGGCCGGTATTACATGTGGCAGGACGACAACAAGCCGTGGTGCCGCTGCGAGAGCTGCCGGACGTATTCGGACAGCGATCAAAATCTGCTGGTCATGAATGCGATTCTCGAAGCGGTCCGGACGGTGGATCGTCATGCCAAACTCTCGTACCTCGCCTACATGGCCACACTGGAATCGCCCCCGGCGAAAGTCCGGCCGCATGAGGGGATTTTCCTCGAAATTGCGGGGCCCGGCATCCATCGGATGAATGAATCCGGAGCGCGGGGAGCGGCCGGCGACGAGTTATTCCAACAGGCGCTTGCCCGCAATTTATCTATTTTCGGTACGGAGGACGCACAGGTGCTGGAATATTGGCTGGACGTCTCGCTTCAGTCCAGATGGCGGAAGCCGGTAAGCAAACTGCGATTCGAGGAAGCGGCAGCCGCCAGGGATATCGCCTATTACAGATCACAAGGCATTCGTTCCATCACGAGCTTCGGCGTGTTCCTCGATGAATCGTATTTTCAGAGACATGGCATTCCGCCGGTTGAAGCTTACGGGCGGCGGCTGGAGTGAGAACGAAAGGGATGTAAATATCCAAAAAAACAGGTTACCCTGTTACGCCGTACTAGCGGCATTTACCAAGGTAACCTGTGCTCGTTTCTTATAACCTAAATCAAATCCGAAGATTTTAACAGCCGCTCCACCATAACCGCAACCTCAGCACGAGTCACGAAGGCTTTTGGCGCCAGCAGGCCTCCGTCTCGCCCCGTCACAATTCCGGCCGCTATACTTGCCGAAATGCCATGAGCCGCCCAGCCGGAAGTCTCCGCAGCATCGGTGAACCCGTATAGCGCACCGTCTGATGCATCCGCTGCCAGTCCTGTAATGGACATCGCTTTCGAAACAATGACCATCGCTTGCTCACGGGTAATCCGTTCGTTCGGGCGGAACGTGCCGTCCTCGAAGCCGTTGATCAAGCCGTACGCATACGCCGTCCCGATCACACCGCTATACCACTCCGATGCCTGCACATCCGAGAAAGCTGCAGACCCGTCCTCAGGTTTCAACCCCAGGCCCCGGACTATAATCGCAGCAAACTCGGCCCGTGTAATATTTTTGTCGGGACTGAATACGCCGTCGCCTGTCCCGTTAACGATTAACCGTGAGCCCATATTGTTAATCTGATCCTTGGCCCAGTGACTCCCTGCATCAGCAAACTCCAGCGGATGCCAGATTACCGAATACGTACTGTTGGTCAAACTGTTGATTTTGGCCGTATATCTCCCGTCTACAACCCCAATCCTGGTCGGCACATGGCGGACGGTTCCGTCCGGTTCCACAACCACACCTGTTGTAATTCGATTCGGGTTTGTGCCGTCCGGCATAACGATGGTGCGTTCGACATACGTATTGAATTGGCTGACTTCAACTGTCCGCTCCCCGTACACCGCATAGATTTTGAATTCAAGCGGAGGAGCGGCGAGCTGCCATTCCCCTTTTGCCGCCGCGGTTTCAACCAGACGCAGCGTATTTGCCGATGGCACGGCAATTTCAATATGAATGCTGATATCCCGGAGGTCGGCATCTTTCCCGATTTCCTGTGCAATGGAATCTATGCTCATTTGCTGTACAGGTATGGTGTAGGCAGCCTGACCGGTGCGAAGCACGAAAATTGCTTGTTTCATTTCCATTTGCTTGGCTATGCTGCCGTTAAGCTCGGCGATAACTACGTCGCTGGCATTTGTCACAGAAACCGTGATGACGGCCCCCTGATCTTCGCTCTCCAGGCGCTGCCGCAGCTTGTTCTCATCTACAGCAATCGACAGAACTTGCCGGCCGTTCACTTCCTTCACCGTTGCCGTACCCGCACTTTCGGCTCGACCGTTCACGAGTACATTCACGCTGGCGGTTCCCGGCGAATCCGTTTGTCCGGCCGGGCCCTTGCCGCTTGCCGAGCCGCTGCCGTCAGAGGAGCTTTCGTCGTCTTCGGACGAAGCCAACGGATAGACGGCATTGGATTCCGCCGACCATTCGCTTTGGCCGACCGCATTGATAGCCGCCACCTTGAATGTATACCTTTTTCCATTGGTTAGGCCGGTTAGCGAAATCGGGCTTGATGTTCCGCTCACTCTAATATTGTCGGGCAAGGCAATGACCTCATACTCCGTAATGGTGCTTCCACCATTGTCGGCTGGAGGTGTAAAACTGACGACGGCTTGCCGATCCCCGGCTGACGCCGTTACATGCGTCGGTACGCCCGGAACTGATGGGAGCGTCACAAAGCTGCTATTCACGCTGATCACACCCTGGATGCTCTGGATCACATAATACGTATTGCCCGCTGTCAGGCCGCTGAATCGCCATACGCCGCCGCTCTGATCCGAAGGACTGTCCGAAATCACATGCCCGTCCGTGTCATATAGTGTGATCGTGGCCCCTGACAATACGTTGCTCACATCGACTAAACCAAGTCCAGCCGAAGCCGTCGGGGTCCTTAAAGTCACACCGACAAAGGTGGAGTTCTCGCTCTCCTCGCCGCCCACCGTCTGCGTGGCATAAAAGCCGAGACTGTTCGGCACCACACCGGTGAACGCGTAAGTCGCTCCCGTTACACTCGTCGCTGTCGCTACCAACGTGCCATTGGTCAAGTACAGCTTCAAGGTTGCGCCCGCAGTGAAACCGCTGATGCTGATACTCTCCTCGCCGCCGGTCGCTGCAGGGGAATCCGGAATGTCCGGCTGTACCGTCACGAAACTGCTGTTCGCGCTGGTTACGCCGTTGATGCTTTGAACCACATAGTAGGTCTTCCGGGCGGTCAAGCCGCTGAATCGCCATACGCCGCTGCCTTGATCGGACGGGGAATCCGAGATCAGGCTCCCGTTCTCTTCGTGCAGCTTCACCGTTGCACCGCTCAGCACGTTGCTTACGTCCACGTAATCAAGCCCCGCCGAGGCCGAAGGCACCCTTAACGTAACGCCGACAAAAGCGGAGTTCTCGCTCTCCTCGCCGCCTACCGTCTGTGTGGCATAAAAGCCAAGACTGTTCGGCACCACACCGGTGAACGCGTAAGTCGCTCCCGTTACACTCGTCGCTGTCGCTACCAACGAGCCATTGGTCAAGTACAGCTTCAAGGTTGCGCCCACAGTGAAACCGCTGACGCTGATACTCTCCTCGCCGCCTGTCGCTGCAGGGGAATCCGGAATGTCCGGCTGTACCGTCACGAAACTGCTGTTCGTGCTGCTTACGCCGTTGATGCTTTGAATCGCATAATAGGTCTTCCGGGCGGTCAAACCGCTGAATCGCCATACGCCGCTGCCTTGATCGGACGGGGAATCCGAGATCAGGCTCCCGTTCTCTTCGTGCAGCTTCACCGTTGCGCCGCTCAGCACGTTGCTTACGTCCACGTAATCAAGCCCCGCCGAGGCCGAAGGCACCCTTAACGTAACGCCGACAAAAGCGGAGTTCTCGCTCTCCTCGCCGCCTACCGTCTGTGTGGCATAAAAACCAAGACTGTTCGGCACCACACCGGTGAACGCGTAAGTCGCTCCCGTTACACTCGTCGCTGTCGCTACCAACGTGCCATTGGTCAAGTACAGCTTCAAGGTTGCGCCCGCAGTGAAACCGCTGACGCTGATACTCTCCTCGCCGCCTGTCGCTGCAGGGGAATCCGGAATGTCCGGCTGTACCGTCACGAAACTGCTGTTCGTGCTGCTTACGCCGTTGATGCTTTGAATCGCATAATAGGTCTTCCGGGCGGTCAAACCGCTAAACCGCCATACGCCGCCGCCTTGATCGGACGGAGAATCGGAGATCAGGCTCCCGTTCTCTTCGTACAGCTTCACCAGTGCGCCGGTCAGCACGTTGCTTACGTCCACGTATCCAATTCCTGCCGTTGCCGATGGGGTTCTCAGGCTAACCGGGACAAAATTGGAGTTCCAGCTTTCATCGCTGGCTACGGTCTGAGTGGCATAGAAATCGAGACTGTTCGGCACCACACCCGTGAAAGTATACGTCGCATCTGTCACACTCGGCGCTGTCGCGATCAGGATGCCATTGGTCAAGTAAAGCTTCAGAGTCGCCCCCGCGGTGAAACCGCTGACGCTTACACTCTCTTCCCCGCCTGTTGCTGCCGGAGGATTCGGAAGCCCGGCGGCTGACACGGGAATCGGGTAGCCGCCTACGCTCAAGACAATTGCCAAAAGCGCGATAAGCGCAACAGATCTTTTAATTCGGGCGAATATCTGGTACAAATTATTTTCTGCGTGTCTCCATTGTCTACTGTCGTTCATGACGGGTTTCTCCTCGATAGCAAAGTAAAAAAAGTTTCATTCCCAAAAATGAGTTGAATCCCTCCTTGAGTCCATCCATTTTGACGCTGTCCCCAGTGCACCGTTTATTAGCGAAACCAGCGTCATATACAAGAAGAATTACATTCGACAACATACACCTGATTCCTGCATATTTACGACAAAATTACATGTTTTACGATAAGGAATGCCATGCTGGCGGAGGAGATATTTCCGGAGGGTAACAAATGCTAGTAGCCCCCAAGCGATTGCCCACCATTTGACCGCCGTGATAAAATCGACTCGAACGTTACTAAACGAGTGGTGGGGTCGTATGACGGAAACGGCGAAAGAACGCGTGATCGAAGGGCGGAGCCGGTACGAGCTGCAGCGGGAGTTTTCGATCGACCGGCTGTACACGTTCCACTACTACGAGCTGTCCAAAAGCTTTTACAGCACCGGGGAAAAGCACGACTTCTGGGAAATGCTGTATGTGGACAAAGGGGCGCTTGAACTGTTTTTGGACGGCTGCCGCATTGAGCTGACCCAAGGCGACCTGATCTTCTACGAGCCGAACGCCTTTCACTCCGGAGGAGCCAAAACGGCGACCAATGTGATGATCGTAACGTTCGACGCTTCCGCTCCGTGCATGTCCCAGCTTGGCAACCGGCTGTTTCGTCTGGAGAAAGACGAATTGTACATCCTGACGGAGCTGCTGAAGGAAGGCTTCGAAGCGTTCGACCCGCCGATCGACACGTTGTTTTATCCGCAACTGGGCACAAACAAGCAAGCTCCTTTCGGCTGCGAGCATATGATCATCGCGTATCTGGAGCTGTTCCTGATCAAGCTGCTGCGCCGCGTTAATGCCGTCGCTCCAGCCGGGGCGCTGAAAGCGTTGATGGCGGCAGGGGAGAATCAGAAAGGCAAGCTGATCGAAGACATCGTCGGCTACATGAAACGAAACGTGGCCGCGAACTTGACGCTCGACGAGATTAGCGAGCAGTTCTTCATCAGCAAAACCCAGTTGAAGGTGCTCTTCAAGCAGGCGATGGGAATCGGCATCATGCACTACTTCAGCTTGTTGAAAATCGACGAAGCGAAGGAGGCCATCCGCGAGGAATCGTACAATTATACGGAAATCGCGCAAAAGCTGGGCTACAGCAGCGTCCATTATTTTTCAAAATGCTTCAAGCGGGCGACCGGCATGACGCCGACGGAGTATGCGAAAACCGTCCAATCCAACATTCGCCGCAAGCAGCCTTCGGGTTCGCGGCAGCTTTCGGATTTTTCCGAGCGGGGTGAACACATGTAAAGGGACCGTCAGGGCGATTTGCCCGACGATCCCTTCTCACTCGCTGTGACCAACCCGTTGTTCCTTCGGGCGTTCCCTAATCGCCGATCATCCTGTCGGCCTGCTGTTCCAATTTCACCTTCAGTTCCGGCGGAATGCTTTGCGGTTGTGCCTGATTCAGATGATTCAAGAAATGGTCCATCTGGAGTCTGGACTGCTCCAAGCGGTTGCGCAGCTGCATATACAACGATTGTTCGATCGTTCCCGCGTTATGAGCTTGCTCCATTAGCTTCTGCAGCGAAGAAAACGACACGAGCGCGCTGAAGCTGATACGCTTCTCGGTCACATTGCCGGCAGCATCCGTCACCGTTGCCACAACGGTATGACTGCCCGGGGAAGCTTCCCAGGCGAGGCTGCCGCCTTCATGGGAAGTTCCGTCGATGGTAAGCGCAGTCCGGGCAATACCGGACAGTTCGTCGGCCGTCACAGACTCGATCAAATAGTGCTGGCCTGCCTCCAGGTTGATCCCTTCCTCAAGCGAGCTGCCGTTTAACAGCAGATTCAGACTGGGCGCCGTCCGATCGACACGCAGCCAGGCCGTTTTTTCCTCCTCCGCATTCCCCAGCACGTCTACCGAACGATAAGTCAGACCGTACACGCCATCCGTCACAACGATCGGGGACGTATATCCGATATATCCGTCCGTTACCGGCCGGGTACCGCCGTATACTTGATCGACTACAGACAGTTTGTACTGGGTGGCGGCAACAGGGAAATCGCCGTTTTCTGCTGCAAGCGTGACGGTGACGGTCTCGACGTGCCAGCCGTTGTCCCCCTGCCGTCCTGCAGCATTCATCGTCGTCGTCGGCCGCCCGGTCGGCACGTGGGTGCCGTTTCTGTAGATGCCTATATCCCATACATTCCCTCTCGGAACCCCGTCATAATCTGCGGAAATGTCGATCGTTCCCCCGCCCAGCAAGGCGAATCCCGGGATCGCATTACCGCTGCCGATGGCCGGGCTGCCCTCTTTCAAATGCCAGTTCCGTTCATCCGGGTCGACAAAGTACGGATTGTCATATACGCCGTTGGGCTCGGTTAACGCAGGCAATCTGGCATTGTTGTAGTACAGGTTGTAATCATGCACCAGATTGATCGGCTGCCTCGTCCCGGCAGAAATAACCGCATTGTCCGTTGTATTCATGATGATATTGTTCATAAACACCGGATTGATGTTGTCCGGGTCCCAATCCCAGCCGACAGTGGGCGCCGTGTTGCGCGGGTTGATTAAATAGATGCCGTTTCTCGTGCCGATCACGATATTGTTGTACGCCGCGCTGTCCTTGCTGCCCGCGAATGCGATACCGTTGTTGATACTGGAAGTTCCGTTCAGGCTTTCAGCCACAACGATATTATTGAACGCGACCATGTTCCAAGCTTCGAAGCCGTTTACGCTATAGTCGCGTGTCGAGTTATAACCGGTCGCGCCGCCCAAATAAATCGCACCGGTCGACATATTCACATTGCGGTTGTGGATGTAATTGTTGTAGATCCGGATGTCCGACGAGCCGCCCTTGGCCAGCAGACCGACGCGTCCGACCTCGTAAATCTCGTTGTTACGGATCGTGCTGGACGAGACATTGACGAAATCGATGCCTTCGTGATCCATATCGTAGATGATGTTTCCTTCGACCAAATAATCCGAGACCAGATACCCTTTGACCCCTTCCTCAAAGGCGTTATGAATTTTGTTGCCGATGACGTGCACGTGATGCGAACCTTCCCGCACCTGGATGAAAATATCGGAGGTGTCGGTCCCGCGCCGGTTTTGCGTCATCTCAAAATCTTGAATCGTAATATAAGGGGTATCGATCAGGACGACCTTCCTTGACGGCAAATCGTGGAAGCGGATCACAGCTTGATGCTTGTTGCGCGCTTTGAACACGATTCGTTCGTTCTCTCTGCCGCCTTGCGTAAAAACGGCCGGACTGGTCTCGATATAGACGCCATCCTCAAAAATAACGGTATTCCCCCGCTGCGCCAACTGCGCCGCTCTCGCCATCGTCCGCCACGGCTTCTCTTCCGTCCCGGGATTCATATCGGACCCGGTCGGGGAAACATAATAGGTGCCGCCGGGTTCGGTACTCGGTCCCGGGTCGCCCGACCCTGCGGGAGCATCGATCTTGGCTACGCTTATATCGTCAATCCGGATATCTGCCCGGTAAACCGCCGCTGCAATCGCTCCATTCTTCAGTTGACTGTCCGAACCGCTCAACTCCAGCTTGCCGTTGACGAACACTTGAATCTCCGTGCCGTTTACGACGAAGCGTATATCGATCCATTCGCCGACTGGAGGATACCAGTTCGTTTTCTCCTGCAGCGGAGTGACCGTTCCGGCCACCTTTTTCTTCAGCCCGATATAGCCCTTGTCCGGGCTCCCCTGAATCTCCAGCAAATAGTAGTTGTTAATGTTCGTATACCGGGTGTACAACGTTAACCAGCCCGTCGGATAATGAAACTGGTCAAACTTCACTCTCGTGTCCATCTGATAGCTTATCCAGTCCATGGAGCCGGCATAGGAACGGGAGATTCCGCTTGCGGAAGAAGCATTCGGGTCGGTAAACACGTTGTTGCCGCCCGGGGTTTCCTCGACAATCCGCATCGTTCCGGTCTGTTCCGTCCAGGCCCCGTCGCCGTTCTCATAGTTTTCCGTGAACAAAACCTCTCCCACCTCTGGCAAAGCGTATGCGTATATCCCCATGTTCACCTTCTCCGTTCGGATCATTTCGTCGTAATCCAAGTAGACGTCCATCAGCTCGCCATAAAATCCGGATACGTTCAAATTCGTTCCCTTGCCTATGGCCGGGCTGTCCGACTGCAGATGCCAGTCACTTAGCCGGTCTACAAATAACGGATCTCCGGAAACCCCATTCGGCTCGACCGGTACATTCGCACAGCTGTGATACAGGTTGTAGTCGTGCGAGTAGCCGGCCGGCGTGGTGACCAGGCTGACGGCGCCGGCCGTGCAGCCCGAGAAAATATTGTTGTAAACCTTCGACGAAGTCGGGACCGGCGCCCAACCCGCCGTCGATCCGCCGCCTTTCGTGAAGCGAACCCCGTATGTGGCGTCGACGACTACGTTATGGTAGAAACCGCTGTCCACGCTTCCGGCGAACGATACGGCTGTATGGATCAACCCCGGCTGCTTGGCAACAATGATGTTGTTCCAGGCAGCCGCGTTGTACGTCTCGTATCCGTTCGGATCATACGCCACTGAAGCGGGGTAGCTTCCGCCCAGCGTGATGGCAGTTTGCATCGATTTCTCGGCGGCGACAATGCGGTTGTTGTAAATTTGCGCGCTGCGCGTGCCCGCCGGCACCAGAATGGCCGTACTCACCTCGCTTATTTCATTGCCCGCGATGACCGGACGGTCGATGTTGGCCAACACCACCGCAAAGTTGACAAAATCGTACATTTCGTTGCCCACAACCGCGATATGGCTTCCTCTTAACGCTTGAACGGCTTTGCCGCCGGCGCCGTGGATCGAGTTCCCGCTAATGGTGCAGCCCAAGCAGTTGTTGATGCTGATGAAAATGTCCCCGCTCGATGTTCCGCTCACAGCTTGCGTGATCTCAAAATCGGCGATCGAGATATATTGCTTATTGGTCAAATCAAACTTGGATGTCGTGTTCAAATTGGAAAACATCAGCTTCGCGTTCTGTTTATTTCTCGCCTTGATCGTGATCGGCGCTCCGTCCGCACCGTTGTTTCCGAACCTGATGGTCTGGCTGATCTCGTACACGCCGTCTTCGAAGACAGCTGTATCGCCGGCCTGAAGCGATGCCGCCGCCTTTGTGAGTGTTTTCCAAGGTGCTGCTTCCGTGCCCGGATTCGTATCACTTCCGGCGGGAGAGACGTAATACGTCTGGCCTGCCGCGTAGGCAGTCTGTGTGCTGCTGATCGGAACGTTCGGGAACAAGCTTGAAACCAATGCAAGCAACGATAACAGGCAAATCGTCTTGATCCGAAATATCTTCATGAACAGAGCCTCCTTGATTAGGAATTGGCGCTACCACACGGTTATCCGATCCGACCCTTGTCGTCATGCCGGACCGGCAGTCAGCGGCCCCGCTTCACTTCGGCGATCGTCTTCTCCGCCGCCTCCGCCGCTTCGCGCAGCGCCGTGTTCAGATCTTTCTTGCCGAGCATCACATCCAGCGGAACGGTATTCAGAATGCTCTCCACCTTCAGATGGTATCTGGAGAATTTGGCCATCGGCGCGTATTGGTTGTAGAAAACCGCGCTCCAGTTTTTATCCTTGAAATCGGACTCTTTGCCGTACGCCTTCTTCACTTCCTCGTCGTTGATAACCGGCATGATCCCCCGCTTGGAATAATCGAGCTGATTGTCCCGGGACACCAAATAATCAATCGCCTTTATCGCCGCTTCTTTGTTTTTCGACATCGAAGTCACCGCCATGGTGAACGGCGTCGCTGCCGAGCCGATCTTCGGCTTCTCCTTTAAGACCGGCAGCGAGACGAGATCCCACTGCACCTTCCCGATATCTTTCGGCACGGTGAATGGGAACTGCGAGTTGTACACGAACATGCCGATCTCCTGCGTGTCGGTAAATTCTCTCCAGGTCGGAAGCCGGTTCAGCCCGCTCACCCGGCTCTTGTAGCCTTCGTCCGAGCCGGGATTAACGAAAAACAGCTGAAGGAGCGATCTCCATGCGTCGTCCTGAAAGGTCGGCTTGTCGGTAGCCGGGTCGAGATACGGCTTCGAGAGCTGGTTGCCGCGCAAAATATGGGCCGGAGAAGAAGCGAAGCCGAGCATTTGCTTCCCGTCGTCCTTCCGTGTCAGCTTGCGGGAGATATCCATCGTCTCGTCCCACGTCATCCCGTTTTTGGGGTAAGCGATTCCATATTTGTCGAAGATCGATTGATTGTAATACATGACCTGGACCATATTTGTAACTGGAAGCGCATACATTTTACCGTCTCCAGACGCCCGGATTCCGTCAATCAGCGTCGGCTCGAACTTGTTCAGATCGACTCCCTGCTTCTTGATCAACTCGGTCATGTCATACTGCAGCTCCGAGTCCATCAGCAAACCGAAAATGTAAGGCGCGGAGGCGAACAAAATGTCGATCGTCTGGTTTTGCGCCAGCAGTTCCGGCAGCGTCTGCCCCGCTTTTTGCTGGATATATTTGATCGTGTAATTCGGAAACTTTTTGCGCAGCGCGTTTCCGAACAAGCTGTTGAACGCATCCTCCGAATCGCCGTTATTGGAATGAAAGACGAGTTCAGCCGGCTCGTCCGCACGTACCTCGGGAACGTTCGGCTTGCCTCCCTGGTCTGCTTGTTGTCCGTTATTCGTGCTGCAGGCCGTAAGCGCTACGGCGACAACCAGCGGCAGTACGGCCAGCCGGATTCGCCGGTTCGCGGCGGAAGGCTGTTCTCCTGACATTCGAGCTACTCTTGGCAATTGACGTTTCAATGCAGCCACCCCTTTTTGATTGATTCGAGTCTCGAGCTCAGCTATAGCATAAAGGAGAACCGCTTCGTTTTCTTTGTCAGATACGTCAGTATCTGTGCAAGATCGGTCGAAGCTCGTTTGGCCGTGCAGGCTGGCGCGTTGACGCGCCCAGTTTTGAAGTCATTGCTCATATTGCTTATATACAAAAAATAGAGGAGGTTAGCTCATATCATGAACTAACCATCCTCTATTTCCGTTTCTACAATGAACCCCCGGTATTAATAATAAGAAGACATCTCGGAAAACATGCTGCCCAAAATAAGCACAAAAACGACGACGTAAAGTACGATTCCGATGGCCACCCAGATTAAAGCCGCTTTTGCATAATTGGCTTTGCTCGGATTCGTATTGCCTCCGAAACCCCAAACGAATAACATTACGATGTTTACAATCGGAATTGCCATTAACAAAATGGTAATCATCCAGTCTTTAAAAGATACGACCGGCGCGGTTTGGTTGCCAATAGCAACGTTTTGTTGCGTATGGCTCATTTGCGGCTCCATGAAAAACGCTCCCTTATTAATCCAAATTTCTAAGCAGCAGGACAATAGCTTGATTATTCCTCAAACTAAAGCCCAACTTCCTTTTAACATTTCAAATAATAGTCGAAATTTGGAAGAAAAGCAAGAAGGAATTGAAAAATATAACAATTGGGGTCAATCCCGGAAAAATTCCACTTTCGGATGCCTTAAGATTTCCGGAATGATATGGGCCAATACTAGGACCCCTACGTACTATGAGCCGCGAGGAATGAAAAAACAGCCCTACATATGCGGGCTGCTTTTTGGAAGCAAGCATTACGATTTTTTCAGCAAGTCGCTGATTTCATTCAGGTTTTCCGCAAAGCCAACAAATACCTTGCCGCCAATAACAATCGTCGGCACGACCTGTTTCCCGGTGAGGTTCCAAACTTCTTCCGGATATTTCGGGTCTTCTTCGCAGTTATAATCGGTATAAGAAATGTCATTTTCCTTAAAGTAGCGTTTGGCAAAGTTGCAATCACTGCATGTTGGGATCGTATTAATTTTTACCGGTTCGTTCATCTTTATATTCTCCTTACATGGTGAACTTACATCTATCTATGCCTCAACGTTATATCCTTTTTTACGAATGACTTCCTGAATGTCGGAAATCTGAACTTTCGATTCGTCAAACCGGACATCGACGGTGCCTTGTTCAAAATTAACGCGGCCTTCCGCTCCAAGCGCGTTGATGGCTCCTTCAATTCTCGGAACACAAGAACGGCAAGACATGCCTTGTACTTTAACGGTTGCCTCTTGCATGCTGTTCACCTCCTTTCTTGGCGCGTCACGCCGATGCTGTGATTTGGTGCAACTGCTCCAGGGTCACGCGGTCTACGAACTTGCTGAACTTCTCTTTGCCTTTGGCATGTTCCTTATAGAAGTCAATGATGGCGATGACTACAGGAACCAATTGTTCTTCTTTCAATCCGGAATGAAGCCGTTTCGCAAACGCGGGCTTCAGCCCCTTGGATTCGCCGCCCACGTACAGATCGAACGTATCGCGCATTTTAATCACGCTGATGTCCTTAATCAGCGGCTCACTTGTCCCTAACGCACAGCCAGCATATCCGATTTTAAGCGGCACAGGTGTCGATATACCAGCGGTCGCTTCGTTTAAAGCTTTGGCTGCCGCCAGCCCGGCTTCTTCAGCGCCTTTACAAAAATTGCAGGCGATCAGGCTTTTGGTGACAAAGCCCGCAGGATTAACTTCCAGTCCGCTTTGCTCCAGTTCGGCCTGGATCATATCACGCTTCTCCACCGGCACTTCCGCATACAACTGTTTGAACGGCGTCATTTCCACTTTGGCTTCCGCTCCGAGCAGATGACTGATGAGTCCAAGCTGTTTGGGTGTGAACAGGCTGCCGCCAAGCTGCACCGGAGCGCTGATTGCAATTTTTACGATCTCTCCCATTCCCGATCGCCCCTTGCTTTATTGAATTTCCACGACATAAGGAACCGTAAAGACTTTGCCTTGGTGCTGGAATTGCCCCCAAATTTTATAGGTGCCCGGATTCGGGAAGGCGGTCATAAATTCTGCAGCCGGTCCGGATGCCTTCTCGTTGGCGGGATGCACATGGAGGTATTGCTCCGCGTCCTCCGAAAGAACGACGACGTGTCCGACCGCACCGAGGTATTGCTCCAGATTGCGGATGCCTTCTTTCGTTTTTTCATCTTTGACGGTAAACGTCAACGTAGTCTCATCCTTTGCTTTTGCGCTGCTTAAAGTCAGTGTGACTTCTTTGCCATCAACAACTTTCACGAGCTCCGCATCCGCTTTGACTTTTTCCTGCGGCTTTGTTTCTCCTTCTACCTTCACCCACTTACTAAGGGTGGTGCCCGATCCGCCTTTCGGAACAAAATCCGCAAAAACTTTATATTCTCCGCCTTTCGGAAACGAGGTTTCTACCGTAAACGTCCCCTTGCCGTCCCATTCGGGATGGATGTGGCTGAAGTAGGATAGATCCTTATTCACGATGATGATATGCATCAGTTTTTCATGGTTCCATTCAAAATCATGAATAGCTTTGCCATTGGTGTCTGTTACTTGAACGTTCAGCTTCGTGTTCTCGGATGCTTTAGCTGTTCCTGATGCAAACGTAAAGGTTGCTTTATAGTTATCTGCTGCATGACCGCCTGTATCTTGACCGCCATGGTCCCCATGTCCGTTATCGTTAGCTAGGGCATTTATTGCTCCGCCTTGATGGGTACCGCCGTGTCCGTCCGCACCCTCCTTGGGCGTACCGCAAGCGGCCAGCAAGCCGACAGCCAAAGCACCGGTTAACATAAGCATCATCCTTTTTTTCATATTAAGGTTCTCTCCATTCTAACGATCTGATTAATGGCGTACTTTCACACGCTGCAAGCGAAGCGCATTAAGGACAACCGATACCGAACTTAACGCCATCGCTGCGCCTGCCACCCACGGGGCTAGCAAGCCAATCGCGGCAATCGGGATGCCGAGCGTGTTATAGCCCAGCGCCCAGAACAGGTTTTGCTTAATATTGGCCATCGTCTTGCGGCTCATGAAGATCGCATCGGGAATGCTCGACAGATCGCCGCGCATCAGGGTCACATCCGCTGCTTCCATCGCAACATCCGTTCCGGTGCCAATCGCCATGCCGATGTCCGCTGTCGCCAGCGCCGGCGCATCATTAATGCCATCGCCAACCATCGCCACTTTTTTGCCTTGAGCCTGCAATTTCTTCACTTCCTCGGCTTTGCCTTCAGGCAGCACTTCCGCCCGGACATGGTCAATGCCGACTTGGGCTGCAATCGCTTTGGCGGTCCGTTCGTTGTCGCCAGTAATCATGATGACCTCAATGCCCATTTGCTTCAGGCGGCTCACCGCCGCTTTCGACGTTTCCTTGATCGTATCGGCTACCGCTACCATACCGGCATAACGATTGTCGATTGCGACCAGCATAGCGGTTTTGCCTGCTTCCTCCAGACGGGACATCGGTTCATAGGCCGCCTTCGCATCCACGTTATATTTCTCCATCAAGCGGCGTGTACCGACAAGCAGCTCCCGGCCTTCTACCACGGCTTTGATGCCGTAGCCCGGAATAGCTTCAAACGATTCGGTTGCCGGCAGCTCGATCTGTCTGGCTTGAATGCCGGCCACAATCGCTTCTGCCAGCGGATGTTCCGAATTTTTCTCGGCTGCGCCGACGAGCCGGAGGAAATCCGCTTCGTTGTCTTGCGTTATCACATCGGTCAGCTCCGGCTTGCCTTTTGTGACGGTGCCGGTTTTGTCCAGAATGATTGCATTGATCTTGTGCGTCTGTTCCAAATGCTCGCCGCCCTTGAACAGGATGCCCAGCTCCGCCGCGCGGCCGGAACCGGCCATAATCGAAGTTGGCGTAGCCAAACCGAGGGCGCACGGGCAAGCAATAACGAGAATCGCAATGGCAATTTCGAGTGCATGGGCAAAGTCGCCAGGCGTAATGAAGAAGTACCAGACCAGAAACGCCGCAATCGCAATCCCTACAACAATCGGAACAAATATGCCGGAGATGACATCGGCTACCCGCTGAATCTGCGCCTTGGAACCTTGCGCTTCTTCTACGACTTTAATGATTTGCGCCAGCGCCGTTTCTTTGCCGACTTTGGTAGCCTTGATGCGCAGGACGCCGTTTTTGTTGATAGTAGCCCCGATAACCGCATCACCAGCCTTCTTCTCGACCGGAAGGCTTTCGCCCGTCAGCATCGATTCATCCACCGATGACACGCCTTCCAGCACTTGGCCGTCCACCGGTACTTTATCGCCAGGACGAACCAGCACGACATCCCCCACAATAACATCTTCCACCGGGATCGTTAATTCCTGGCCGTCCCGAACGACCAGAGCCGTCTTCGCTTGCAGCCCCATCAGTGACTTGATCGCTTCCGAAGTGCGTCCCTTGGCCAGTGCTTCGAACAATTTGCCCAATATGACCAAGGTAATCAGCACTGCGCTGGTTTCGTAGTAAAGCGATGGGCCATGATGCATTTGATCCCCCGCGATGTACCAGTCGATGGTCATATACAAGCTGTAGAAATACGCAGCTGATGTTCCAAGCGCAATCAGGACATCCATGTTTGCGCTGCGATTGCGCAGCGCCTTGTACGCGCCGACATAAAACTGCTTCCCGATATAGAACTGTACCGGTGTGGCCAGCAGGAGTTGAACCCAAGGATTCATCAGGAAATCCGGCATGTAAATCCACGAAGTAAAGGAGAAGTGACCTACCATCGTCCACAACAGCGGAAAAGAAAGGATGGCCGAGATCAGTAATTTCCGCTTTTGTCCGCGAATCTCACGAACACGATGGTCGCCCGCGTTCTGGTTTTCCTGCTTGACCAGAGCTTTGTAGCCCAGCTTTTTGACTTTTTCCTGCATGTCCTCAACCGTGATTTCACCCGCCGAATATTCGACGCGGGCCGTTTCCATCGCAAAGTTTACGGTTGCGCTCGTTACGCCAGGCAGCTTGCTAAGCCCTTTTTCAATTTTGTTGGCGCAGGCTGCACAGGTCATACCTTCCAGATTAAACTGCGCCACTTCCGTAACCGTGCCATATCCGAGCTTCTTGATCGTATCTTCCAGGTTTTGTACATCGACCTTGGCCGGATCGTAAGTGACATTCGCTTTTTCCAGTGCAAAGTTGACATTCGCCGTGTTCACGCCATCCAATTTAGTAAGTCCTTTTTCAATCCGATTGGCACAAGCGGCGCAAGTCATGCCTGTTATTTGAAAAGACGACTGTTTCGTCTTAGCTGCTGAAGTTTCCATCATGCTTCACTCCCTTGTCGAATCGCTTATCCTACGTCATATCCCTGATCTTCAATAGCTTCCTTGATCTGATCCAGGGAAACCTTCTGCTCATCGAACGACACCTCTACCGACTCGGCCTTCAGGTTTACTTTTCCGCTTACGCCGATTTCCTTCAGCGCACCTTCAATAGAGTTCACGCAATGCTGGCAGCTCATGCCTTGTACATTCAATGTCACGTTTTTCATGTTTGTTCCGTCCCTTCACGAACTAATTAGTGACCTTTCTAATCTTGCCCTTACAACTTGCTTTCGTAAGTAGTATACCCCCGTACCCTATAATAGTCAAATATTTTTTTATCGCTTTTACATTCCCCTTTATTTCATGAGCTTATTCATAGTACACAGCAGTTCCGTTATGGCCGTTTCGTCACTCTGTTGGACGCGCTCCACAATGCAAGTTTTCAGATGATTTTCGAGCAGCAGCTTCCCCACTCCTTTTAAAGCGGATTGCGCGGCGGCAATCTGATTCAAGACATCATCGCAATACGTATCCTTGTCAATCAGCCCTTTGATTCCTCTAATTTGTCCTTCAATACGATTCAGTCGATGGGTTAAGCTGCTTTTGGCTTTTTCGGAATGATGACTTTTTCGGATTTCACCGGTTGAACAACAGATTTGATGACTAGCCTGATCTTCGATCTTCAAGTTCATGCTCATGAGACTCGCCTCCTTCATCCTATATATACTATACCCCCTCACCCTATTATAAGTCAAAACCTTTTACTTGACATTCATTTTTTGATACATCTATAATAAGGTCAATAACACATATGAATATATGTTCATATATTAGTGTTTGGAGGGATTTTTATGTCGGAACATCATCACTCTCATGGACACGACCATGAGCATACCAACAACAACAAGAAGATTTTGCTGATTTCATTCGTGATCATCACAGCGTATATGGTCATCGAAGCTGCAGGCGGGTTTATTACGAACAGCTTGGCTTTGTTATCCGATGCCGGCCATATGCTGTCGGACTCCTTGGCCTTAGCCATTGCCTTGCTCGCCTTCAAGTTTGGCGAAAAAGCGGTGAGTACAGGGAAAACATACGGGTACCGGCGCTTTGAAATACTGGCGGCTACGCTCAATGGATTAACCCTGATCGGCATTTCCCTGTATATCTTTTATGAAGCGATTGAACGTTTTGCCAACCCGCCGGAAGTCGCCACGGTCGGCATGCTCATCATCAGCACCATCGGGCTGCTGATTAACATTCTGGTTGCCTGGATTATGATGCGCGGCGGCGATACGGAGCATAATTTAAACATGCGTGGCGCCTTCTTGCACGTCATCAGCGACATGCTGGGTTCTGTAGGTGCCATTGCGGCCGCTCTGGTCATGATGTTCTTTGGCTGGGGCTGGGCTGACCCGCTGGCCAGTGTGATCGTCGCTGTGCTCGTACTTCGCAGCGGATATTTCGTGAGCAAGTCCTCCCTGCATGTATTAATGGAAGGCACTCCGCGCAATATGAAAGTGGAAGACATCGCGCAAGCGATCCTGAAGATCGAAGGCGTGGAAGGTGTGCATGATCTGCATATTTGGTCGATTACTAGCAACATGCATGCCCTGACCGCCCATATTGTAGTGGATGGGAACAAGACGGTATACGAAACGGAAGCCCTGTTGCACAAAGTAGAACATATGCTGGAGCATAAAGACATCCGCCACGTAACCTTACAAGTGGAATCGGAAAAACATAACCATGAGAACAACCTCTTATGCAGCATTAAAGCGAGTCCGCCCGATGCACACGCCCATCACAATCATTAATGGAAAAACTATCAAAACATATTGAAAAAGCCGAAACAAATCCAGGAGCTACTCCTGAAATCTGTTTCGGCTTTTGTATGAGAGTTACAATCTTTTTTTATTCAGTTACAAAGTATATTGTTCAGTTATGCATTCAGCCCGACATCCCCCGCCCAACCTCACTCCACCGTAACCGACTTCGCCAGGTTCCGGGGTTTATCCACATCATTGCCGCGCGCAAGCGAAGCATAATAAGCCAGCAATTGCAGCGGAATGACTGACAAGGCCGGTGTTAACAACGGCACGGTACGGGGGATCTCAAAGACGAGGTCGACCGCTTTGTGCAGCTCTTCATTGCCTTCCATCGCGATACCGAACACTTGTGCGCCGCGTGCTTTTACTTCCTTGATGTTGCTAATCGTTTTCTCCAGCAGCTGCTCTTGCGTACCCAAAGCGATCACCGGGATGCCTTCCTCGATCAAGGCGAGCGTCCCGTGCTTCAGCTCTCCAGCCGCATAGGCTTCGGAGTGGATATAGGAGATCTCCTTCAGCTTCAGCGACCCTTCCAAAGCTACCGCATAATCCAGCCCGCGCCCGATGAAGAACAAGTCGTTATGCTCCGCAATCTGTTCGGCATACTGCTTTATTTCCTCCACGCGGCTCAAAATCGACTCCACCTGCTCCGGCAGCTTTTGCAGCGCATCCAGCGTCACCGCAATATATTCCGCTTCACGGGTACCGAGCGTCTGAGCCAGGTGCAGCCCCAGCAAGTAAAAGGCGATCAGCTGGGACGTATACGCTTTGGTGGAAGCCACTGCAATCTCCGGTCCCGCCCAAGTGACGATCACATCGTCGGCCTCGCGCGCTACCGAGCTGCCCACCACATTCGTAATCGCGATGACATGGGCACCGCACCGCTTCGCCTCGCGAAGAGCGGCAAGCGTATCGGCCGTCTCCCCCGATTGACTGACGACGATAACGAGCGTATTCGCATTGATAATCGGAGAGCGGTACCGATACTCTGAAGCTACATCGGTCTCCACCGGGATGCGCGCCAGCTGCTCGATGACCGATTTCCCGACAAGGCCGGCATGATAAGCGGTTCCGCACGCCACGATATGAATGTTATGAATGTCCCAGATTTGCTGTGCGGTAAGCCCCACTTCGTTCAAAACGACTTGCCGGCCCGAGGCGTCGATCCGGCTGCCCATCGTATCCCGGTACGCCTTCGGCTGCTCGTGAATTTCTTTCAGCATAAAGTGATCGAATCCGGCTTTTTCCGCCGTCATCAGATCCCAGTCGACATAAAACGTTTCCCGGGAAATAAAATTCCCCTCAATCGTCCGTAAATCGACACCATCCCGTGTCAAAACAGCCATTTCCCCGTCGTTTAAAATATAGACGTTTCGCGTATATTCCAAAATAGCCGGGATATCCGATCCGATGAAATTTTCCCCTTCGCCTACGCCGATAATGAGCGGGCTGGCCAGGCGAACCGCAACCAGCTTCTCCGGTTCGTACTCGGTCAATACGCCGAGCGCAAAGGCACCGGTCATTTTTTTAACCGCCTGCTGAACGGCTTTCACGATATCGCCATCATAGAGATCGGCGATCAGATGCGAGATAACCTCCGTATCCGTTTCCGAGACGAACTGATGTCCCTTGGCGGTCAGATCTTCTTTCAAGCTCATATAATTTTCAATAATGCCGTTATGAACGACAGAAAATTTGTTGGAATTGTCCGTATGCGGATGGGAATTAACGTCCGACGGTTTGCCGTGAGTCGCCCACCGGGTATGACCGATCCCGATCGTCCCGTTCAGCGGCTCCTGCTCGAGTCTCGATTCCAACACGGCCAGACGCCCCTGCGCCTTCTTGACCACCAGTCCGCTTCCTGTAAATACGGCAAGTCCGGCCGAATCATATCCCCGGTACTCCAGCTTTCTTAAGCCGTCGATCAAAATACGCTGCGAATTCCGCTTGCCCACATATCCAACAATACCGCACATAGGTATCCTACCTCCGATGAATGGATGAATTCAACCTGTGCGCTCTTTATATCCAGCATCCGAGCATGACAAATAAACGTACGCACGTCCATTTTTTAGCAAACGTATTCTGTTTTCAAAGAGCGCCTTCAGGCTGTGAGTTGTCATACTATTCCGTAGCGGACCGCAGGAAACCAGACCTCCCTATTTCCGTTCATGGAGGCGTCCCCGCCGGTCCGTTGTTTATATTCGTATCTCGCATCTTGCGGAAGCTTTGTGAGCCCGGTCGCCCAAGCTTTTTCCATTTCCGCTTACGGCCTGATGCTGCTGCCGAGAGGTCCCCGCCGATTATTCCGAACACCTCTACCTCGTCCGCTCGCCTGTTGCTCGGCACGCCCTCATCCGTTCCGGCGACCGCAGGCAAGCGCAGGCGCTTGTACCGCGTACAACCTCCGCCCACCTTTCCCTTTCAAAGTGATAGTAACATCATATTCAATTTGACGGTTTAGCGCAACCTGCAAAAATCGCAGATTTCCGGGATAAATGAATAAAAATCCCCCGGAAGCTCGTCCGGAGGACTCATTTTAATGATACATAATGTATCAGATAATGGCATTAAACCAGTTCTTTCTGAACAACTTCGACAATTTCCGCTACATACGATTCTACCGTCACTTTGTCCGGTCCTTCGGCCATGACCCGAACGAGCGACTCTGTGCCCGACGGCCGAACGAGGACACGCCCGTTGCCTGCGAAACGCTGCTCGACATCGCGGATCGTCTGCTCGATTGCGGCATTGCCTTTCAGCTTGCTCTTATCGGCGACCCTCACGTTGACGAGGACCTGCGGATATTTACTCATCAGGCTTTTGAGCTCGCTCAGCCGCTTACCCGACTCTACCACCGTCTGTACGAGCTGCAGCGCGCTCAGAATGCCGTCTCCGGTCGTATTATAATCGAGGAAGATCATATGGCCGGACTGCTCGCCGCCGAGGTTGTAGCCGCCTTTGCGCATCTCCTCCATCACGTACCGGTCGCCGACCGCCGTCTGCACCGCATTCATGCCAAGCTGCTCGACGCCTTTGAAAAAGCCGAGGTTCGCCATGACCGTCGTCACGATCGTGTCGTTCTTGAGCGTTCCCGCCCGTTTCATCGCTTCTCCGCAAATACTCAGCATATAGTCCCCGTCGACCTCTTCGCCCGTCTCGTCGATAGCGATCAGACGATCCGCGTCGCCGTCGAACGAGAGGCCCAGATCGGCTCCCAGACGCAGCACTTCGCGCTTCAGATCTTCCGGATGCGTAGATCCGCAGTTATCGTTAATGTTACGGCCGTTCGGCTCCGCGCCGATCGTATGGACGCCCGCTCCCAGATCGCGGAATATCGCCGGAGCGAGCTCGTAGGCCGCCCCATGCGCGCAATCGAGTACAATTTTCAATCCTTGGAAGGAACGGGAGATCGTCGTCTTCAAATAATCCGCATACCGGAACTTCGCTTCCGAATCATCGCTGACAGTGCCCAGATCGCCGCCTACCGGGCGCGGCAGTTCATCCGTCGCCGCATCAAGCAGCCGCTCAATCTCCAGCTCCGTCTCATCGAACAGCTTGAATCCGTCGCTGCCGAAAAACTTGATCCCGTTATCTTCCACCGGATTATGGGAAGCCGATATCATAACACCGGCGTCCGCTCCGGACGTTCTCGTCAAGTAAGCGACTCCCGGCGTCGAGATGACGCCCAGACGCACGACATCCGCCCCGATCGACAACAGGCCGGCTACAAGCGCAGCCTCAAGCATCGGTCCGGAGACGCGCGTATCGCGCCCGATCAGCACAACCGGCTTCTCCGCATGCTGGGTTAAGACAAAACCGCCGCAGCGGCCGATTTTATAAGCAAGCTCCGGAGTCAGCTCTTTGTTCGCTATACCCCGAACCCCGTCCGTTCCAAAATATTTTCCCATTCGACTAGTTCCTCTCCTTTGGTTGCACCGGCTTATCTGTAGTTTCTAGGCTTCGGCGTTTTCCTTCGTCAAATCACGGTCGATCGCGCAGCGGAGATTACTTTGCGGTAATCTCCACTACAGCTTTCGTATCCTGTTCCACCTTTTTGACGAATTGCGGCAGATTCAGGTTTACGTTCACCGTATGCTCGCCCGGAGGCAGGTTGCTTACATCGACGATCGCCTGGATGTCCTGGGCCTTCAGCTTCGCAAGCGTCGCCGGCGAGCCCTCCACCGTTATATTCAACGTACCGCCTTGCGGCGTTTTGATTTTCGTGTCGAAATTGTTGTTTTGCCCGATAATCGTAATCGGTACCTGCTCCAGCGTCTTTTTATCGGACGGCACAATTTGAACTTTAACTTCCACTTTGGTCGGATCGAGCAGCGTGATTCTCGGCTTCAGCGGAATATCAAGAGTGAAGTCTTTGTTTTCCTTCAGCCCGTTCAAATCGATCGGCGGTCCTTCATAGAAATCAAGCGTATTGAGCAGCTCCTGCGGCCCATAGACCGTAATCTGGTCGATCGAAGACTGGAATACGGAGACGCTGTACCCCGGCGCCGGTTCGCCGACGATTTTGAGCTGCAACGGCATCTTCTTGAACGGCTGGGTAATCGGCACCTCTACATCGACGACAGGCGGACTGATCGAGACATTCAGCTCCTTGCCGTTTTTATCGAGCGCCACCAGCTTCACCTGCTTCGTGACTGCGGATTGCGCGTTGTCGACATTAACCTCGGCCTTAACCGTGATTGCTTCGTCCATAAGCCCGCTCGGCACGGTGAGAATGACGCGCCCCGGCTTCGCTACCGGCTGGCCGGCCTTGAATCCGTTAGCCGGGTTGCCGATCAGATCGACCTGAACCGGCACTTCCTTCATCTGCTTCTCTTCCAGTGCGACTCTCGCGTACGGCGGGAATATCGATACTTTGACGCCCGACGGAAAATCTTTGGCCACCAGCGACACCGTATTCTCCCCGACCCTCGCATTAGTCAGATCAAGTACGATCTGGTAAGGCGTGGCGGCTATTTTCTTAAGCGCGGCTTCCTTGCCCTGCACCCGGATCATAACCTCCGTAGGGTCCATCGATTCGATATGCAGCTTGTTCCCGTCGAACACCGGGGTTACTTTGACATTGTAAATTTCTTTCTCCTCGGCAGCGGAGAAGCCTCCGCCGGTCGTAGACTTACTATCCAGATGTACGACGGCCCACAGCAGGATGCCCAACATGAGCGCGATCACTTTTACGACATTCGTATTGCGAAGCCATTTATCCATCATGCTGCGTATCCCCTCTCTTCCGCTTCCAGAAAGGAGTTTTCTCCTTGGCTTTGGCCTTCGGCTTCAATTCCTCGAACAGCTTCGAGACGAGCGATTCCTCCTTGATATCCCGCACGATCTGGCCGTTGAGGGCAAGCGAAACTTGACCCGTCTCCTCCGAGACGACCACCGAGATCGCATCGCTCACTTCGCTCATCCCGATCGCCGCACGGTGACGCGTCCCAAGCTCCTTGCTGATGAACGGATTTTCCGATAAAGGCAAGTAACAGCCTGCGGCCATAATGCGGCTTTTCCGGATAATGACGGCTCCATCGTGCAGCGGTGTATTCGGAATAAATATATTGATAAGCAGTTCGGAAGTGATCTGCGAATCCAACTGAATACCCGACTCCACATAATCGTTCAACCCGGTTTCCCTCTCGAATACGATCAGCGCCCCGATTTTGCGTTTGGACAAATAATTGACCGCCTTCAAGATCTGCGAGATCCGGTGCGTCACCTCATGCTCCTCGTCCGTGGAAGAGCGGCTGAACAGCTTCCCCCGCCCGAGCTGCTCCAACGCCCGGCGCAGTTCCGGCTGGAAGATGATAATAACCGCCAACACCCCGAAGGTGAACATCTGGTTCATCATCCACTGGAGCGTATTCAAGTTAAACCATATACTGAGCGCCCAGGCGAGGACCACGACGACGATCCCCTGCAGCAGCTGGATCGCGCGCGTCCCCCGCATAAGGAGGATTAGCTGATAGATGACGTAGCTGACGATCAGGATATCGATTATATCTTTAATTCGGATTTCCGTTAATAGTTCCATCCCAGTTCCCCCATGGGCCCACAGGAGCCTCTCTATGTCTGTTCGCAGTCCGGCTGGCGGACCGATGCCGCGGGATTTTGCAATTTGTCGCGTCATTTTAAATCATACCATATTTTCAGCAAAAAACCTCTCTTTCCGAAAAACTTGAAGACTCGAATGTAAGCAGCATGTCTATAAATGAGCGGCAGCGCGAATCGTGCAGCGCGAGGCGTCAAGCCCTGATCGGACTTGTCCGGATCTTGCATGACGCTATAAGCCCGGTAACAATTAAAACGCCCTGCTTGTCCGGCCTGTTCATAAAAAAAACCGCATGCCGGCGGCGAATTGGAGCTCGCTGCAGCATACGGGGTTATTTCGTAAATAACGCTATCATTTGATTCACCTTGTACCAGATCCATTCCGCCGCCTGGTTGACACTCGTAATATCGCCGGATATTTGAGCGGTGGAGGCAAGGGCGTAATTGCCGTCAATGACGGTCAAATTGCCGTTGATCTTGCCGTTTACTTCGACCTGCCCGTTCTCTATGATCAGATTGCCTTGTACCGTCTTGCCTTCCGGAACGACGACGGTATGTCCTCTGATGACGAGCTGTTCCATGTCACCGTGTACGACAAGCTCTGTATTCTGGTTCCACATCGAGAGGAAGCTGCCGAGCATGACCACGAAGAAGATCGCAGCAACCGAGGCTGCCGGATGCCGACGAACCCACTTCATCCAGACGATGCGTTTGGCCGGAGCGGGCAAGCCCTGCATGATGAAGGCGGTGGTCAAATGACTGGGTGGAGGTACCGGCTTCAAGGAGGAGACGAGCGCTCCCGCCTTGTCGAGCTTCGCATAACGCTCGCGGCAGCCCGGACATGTTCCCAGATGCTTCTTCAATTCCGCCGCTTCAGGACCGATCAGGTTTCCGTCCAGATGGTCGTGCATCAAAAGGATGGCTTCTTTGCAGTTCATCGTTTCGTGCCACTCCTTTCCTTACATTTTAGTGCATAACGAATCGTATCGTACAATACGTGACTGCTTCGTAATCGTTTCAACAATTTCTCCAGAAACCCATAATTATTTATCGGACCTACAGCAGCGAATCTTTCTCCAGCCGTTCGCGTAAATATTCGCGCCCCCGATGAACGCGGGTTTTCACTGTCGTAACCGGCATATTCAGCACTTCGCCGATCTCTTGCAGCGACATATCGTGTAAATACCGGAGGATCACCGCCGACTTGTACTTCTCCGGCAGCGCATCGATCGCCTTGCGCACCTGCTCCTGCGTCTCCGACAGCAGCAACTCCCCTTCAGGCGTCCGCTCCCCGCTCGCCAGCATCGAGTACCAATCGGTTCCTTCGCTGTCGCTGACTTCGGCATCGAGCGAATACGACGCCTTGCGCTTCCGCAGACGGTCGATGCACAGATTCGTTCCGATCCGGTAAATCCACGTCGAAAATTTCTGCGTATCGTCAAAGCGGTTCAAATTCGTATATACACGCAAAAACGTCTCCTGAACCACATCCTCCGCTTCTTGCACATTATGCAGCATCCGGTAGGCCAGGTGATAAATTTTATCTTTATAAAGGTCGACCAGTTCGGCAAACGCCCGACGGTCGCCATTGCGAGCCAGCTTCGCCAGCCTCGTTTCCACAAAATTCACCGACATGCCCCCCATCCCGGCTCACGCCCCGCTCCTTCGCTCACCCTGGCTGTTCAGCCCCGGGAAGAACAAAGATTCGGAAACGACGATTCCGAGAAGTATGAAAACAACTCCCGCCCACTGGACGGGCATTCCCGGTTCGCCCACAGAAGACCATCTGGTCTCTACCGTGAACCAAGTACCGCTCCTTAACTAACACTGCCGCAATAACTGATATAAAGTCGGGAGCCCCGGGTATATACCCGCTCCATCACAATCGTTATCTACCCACGTAAATTGAAACTTATAACCCAATTAAGCAGCGCTGAGCCGGACGTTCGTCAATCCTCGGTGGCACGCCATCTTGACATACAGAGACAGCATCACCTAACAGGATGCGCCGAACGGTACGAGCATGATGCGCTCCAGCACCATGCAGGATGCTGCACCTGATCAGCCGATTCACTCTCTCCCGCAGGCGGACATACCGCTCTCTTATCACTTTACATTTTTTCATGAAAAAAGTCGAGAAACGTCTCTGTTCAGAAACGTTCCCGACTTTGCGACTCGTCATCCGATGGTAAAAGCTCTCAATCAGCCTGTATTTCTCAAGCCGGCTGCAATTCCGTTAATCGTCAACAGCACTTCGCGCAGCAATTCCGTAGTCTCGCTCGAATTGTCAGGCTGCGAGCGAAGCTCGGTCAGCAGTTGCACCTGCAAGTAGCTTAACGGATCTACGTAAGGATTACGGAGCTTGATCGACTCCTGAATAACCTGCTGGTTGTCCAGTATTTCGTTCTGGCCAGTAATTTGCAGAATTAGCTGGGACGTCAGCTCATATTCGTCGTTAATTTGATCGAAGATCCGTTTCGCAGCGTCCTGGTTGCTGGACATTTGCGAATATTCCTTGGCGATCAGCAAGTCCGCCTTGCCAAGCGCCATCTGCAGATTATCGATCATGGAGCTGAAGAACGACCAGCTCACATACATCTGCCTGAGCGTCTCCAGATTGTCCGGCTTGCCCTGATAAAAGGTTTGCAAGCCCGATCCCGCGGCATACCAGGCTGGAAGCAGGTACCTGCTCTGGGTCCAGCCGAACACCCATGGGATGGCGCGCAAATCCTCGAACCGGTCGCTGCCTTTCCGCTTGGCCGGACGAGAACCGATGTTAAGCTCCCCGATCTCCGGCAGCGGCGTAGATTCTTTGAAGAACGTATAGAAATCGGGATCGCGGAAAATCAGATCCTGGTATTTCGTTTGCGCCTGCTCGGAGATTGACTTCATAATGACTTCGTAGTCGTGCTCGTTGCTGTTCACCTGCTCGTGCTTCGACAGATGGGCGCTAGCGATCAGCGCCGACGTAGCCTGCTCCAGGCTGCGGTAAGCGATGCCTTTGAGCGCATAACGCGAAGACAGCACTTCACCCTGCTCGGTAATCTTGATACCGCCGCCGATCGTTTCCGGAGGCTGGGCCAGAATGCTCCGGTTCAGCGGCATACCGCCGCGTCCGAGCGCTCCGCCGCGTCCGTGGAAAAACTTAAGCTTCACCTGATGGCGCTTGGCGACCTTCGTGATCTCCTTAAGCGCGACACGCAGCTCCCAGTTGGCCGTAATGACGCCGCCGTCCTTGTTACTGTCGGAATAGCCCAGCATTATCTCTTGGATATGATTAAAATCAGGGATGCTATTCCGGTACGCCGCAATGTTAAAGACCGTCTCCATAATGCCAGGCGCCGCATGCAGGTCGTCGATCGTCTCGAACAGCGGAGCAGGCTGCAGCGTGCAATGGACCGTACCGTCTGCCTCCCGGCGATACAAGCCGACTTCTTTGCCGAGGACCATAACCTCCAGCAGATCGCTTGCGCCCTGGGTCATACTGATCAGATACGTCGTAATACATTTGCGTCCGAACTCGGCTTGTGCAGCCTTGATCGTTTTGTACACATTTATCACTTCGAGCGTCGATTCCGAATATTCCAGGTATGGAGACATCAGTGGACGCGGGTCCAGCAAAAGATCGCTAAGCAGCTTGATTTTCTCCTGTTCGGAGAGCGCCGCGTAGTTGTCGACGATGTTCATTTTGGCTAAAATCTCGCTCATCGCAGCTTCATGTTCCTTGCTGTGCTGACGGACGTCCAGACCGGCCAGGTGGAAGCCGAACAACTCGACCTGACGGATAAGCTTCCGAATGTAAATATCCGCTGTATACCCCGCGTAATGGCTTCGCAGACTGCGATCGATCAGCCACAAGTCTTCGAGAAACTGCTCGGGAGTCGTGTATTTGGCCTGACTGTTCTTAGTACCGTGAGACTGTGCGTTGATAATCTTCTCAACCATATACTTCAGCTTGATCCGATACGGCTCGTTATCGTTACGCCATACGTCCTCGGACTTCAGGCGGATGTGCTCCTTGTCGCTCTCGATCGAGGCAAGCAGCTCCGGAGTCACCTTGACAATGTTCGTGCTGAAGCTCAGATGGTTCATCAGTTCGTCGAGCTGCTGCTCGTACTTCTGGAGAGCGAGCTGCCGGTGCATCGTCAGCGTCTCCCAAGTAATCTGCGCGGTTACGGACGGGTTTCCGTCACGGTCGCCGCCGATCCAGGAGCCGAACCGCAAAAACGTAGGAACGTGCCAGTCGACATCCGGGTAATATTTATTCAAACAGCGTTCGAGCTCCTGATACACTTCCGGGAGTACATCGAACAGCGTCTCATCGAAATAATACAGTCCGTTGCGGACTTCATCGAGTACAGTTGGCTTGCGGTCCCGAAGTTCATCGGTTTGCCATAGGGTAAGCACTTCGCTGACGAGCTTCTCGCGAAGCTGTTCTCTTTCCCTGTTCGTCAGAGACGGGTTGTCCAGCTTCATCACATCGCTTGCAATCCGCTGGTGAATCTCCAGAACGACACGCCGCGTCGCTTCCGTCGGGTGAGCCGTCATTACGAGCTCAAGCGAGATCGTTTGCAAAATATCTTGCAGTTCCGAAGGAGGCACGTTATCCTTATGAAGCTCGGCGATGATTCCTTCGATCGATTCACGCTGAATCTTCTCGCCCGCGGAACGCTCGTAATCGCGCTTGCGGCGAATGCGGTGGTTCTGCTCGGCAATATTCACCAATTGGAAATAAATCGCAAAAGCGCGAATGACGTTATGCCGGTCTTCCGGACTGAGCGAACGGACTACGGTTTTGAAATCTTGAAACAAAGCTTGCTCGTAGGAAGCTCTGAGCGTTTTGCTCATCTCGCGGATTTGTTCGACCAGGCTAAGCAGCTCCTGGCCGCCCTGATGGATCAACACTTCCCCCAGTATGGTCGTTAGAAAGCGCACGTCCCTGCGCAGCAGATGATGGCTCGAATTGCCTTGATTCGGTTCGATCGTTACTTCCGTCATCATGTTTCCCTCCATCCCCTAGGTCATTCGGCAATTATCACGGCATAACTGCTATCACGCAGTAATAACCCGATTTCCCGATGTAGAAACATCGGAGCACCCGGGCACACGCAAAAAAAGACCTCACCGGTCACGATTTCACACCCAACTGCCGAATGCCTTTTACGTACCGCCACTCAAACAACTATGTCCTTTCTATCTTATTGGTTAACGGGCGATAATTCAAGTGCAAAATCCGACAAGATGCTTGTTCCCGGTATCCATTTCTTGCACTTCAGGCATACTTTACCCACGTTAGAAATCTATATCCAAGTGTTAAGGTAGTTTTTGGGGAGACCAACGTTCGAACGCGCTTGTCTCATGCGAGTCCAATTCAGAATAATGAAGCAACATTCCCATGCCGGGTGAACATACGCTTCTTCTAACTTCGATGGACGACTTATGTACAATGAAAGCAAAATTCTAACGTCTCAAACAACAAAAAAAGCTCTGATTTCTCAGAGCTTTGTCGGCGAAATATGAAAGCGGGTGATGGGAATCGAACCCACGCTACCAGCTTGGAAGGCTGGAGTTCTACCATTGAACTACACCCGCAAAAAGAAAAGTCGGGACGACACGATTTGAACATGCGACCCCCTGGTCCCAAACCAGGTGCTCTACCAAGCTGAGCTACGTCCCGATACCAAGCTATGTGATTAAAAATGGCGTGCCCTGAGAGATTCGAACTCCCGACCTTTTGATTCGTAGTCAAACGCTCTATCCGGCTGAGCTAAGGGCACATCATATATGGAGCGGACGACGAGATTCGAACTCGCGACCCTCGCCTTGGCAAGGCGATGCTCTACCACTGAGCCACGTCCGCGTATGAAGAAAAGATGCGCGTGGAGGGACTTGAACCCCCACGGTCGCCCGCTAGATCCTAAGTCTAGTGCGTCTGCCAATTCCGCCACACGCGCTTAATTAAATGTGAGCCATGTAGGACTCGAACCTACGACACCCTGATTAAAAGTCAGGTGCTCTACCAACTGAGCTAATGGCTCTCATGAAGGGAATACTGGGGATCTAGGATTCGAACCTAGGCATGACGGAGTCAAAGTCCGTTGCCTTACCGCTTGGCTAATCCCCAACGTACTGAGATGGTGCCGCCGAGAGGACTTGAACCCCCAACCTACTGATTACAAGTCAGTTGCTCTACCAATTGAGCTACAGCGGCGAAATATGGTGGACGCTGACGGGATCGAACCGCCGACCCTCTGCTTGTAAGGCAGATGCTCTCCCGGCTGAGCTAAGCGTCCTCATCAGTAGATTTGCCATAAAGTAAGCCCATTATGTAATCATCGGTAACATTACTTTATGGAAAACAATGACCCGTAGGGGATTCGAACCCCTGTTACCTCCGTGAAAGGGAGGTGTCTTAACCCCTTGACCAACGGGCCGTGTGTCCCCCGCATTATGCGAGAGAAGCTTCCAACCGGGATCGAACCGGTGACCTCATCCTTACCATGGATGCACTCTACCTACTGAGCTATGGAAGCATGGCTCCCCGAACAGGACTCGAACCTGTGACAACTCGGTTAACAGCCGAGTGCTCTACCAACTGAGCTATCAGGGAATATGTGTGAATC
>NZ_JACXJA010000052.1 GCF_014705615.1 Paenibacillus oceani | reverse complement strand
TCGAATCCGGCCGACACCGCTCGACTCTGATGTGGACCCTGCGCATCTATGGCATTATGATCTGCCAGCACATCGATGCCTGGTACGCGAACCAGAAGGACGAATGGGACAAATTGAAATCCACGATTTGTCCCGCCGCTGCTTAGTTTTTAAAATTTCCCGTTTGGCAAATTGGCGGAGTCTGCCCTTTTTTGAAACTGGTTTTCATTTTCCATGACTTCCAGCTCCCAACCTCGTGCTTCTTCCACCATCTTCCTTCAATTCCTGTCTAATTCCGAGAGGCTATATAGGTGTCGCGATATTCCTGCGGCGTCATCCCAAACTGCTTCTTGAACGCGTGATTAAAGGAATGAGGCCGCTGATACCCCAGTCTGGCGGCAATTTCATAGATTTTATCCTGTCCGCTGCGCAGCATATATTCCGTCTTGTCCATCCGGACGCGATGCACATAATCGCTCAGGTTGTCGCCCGTCTCCAGCTTGTAGATTTTGGAGACATATACCGGATGCAGATGGACGTAATCGGCAATCGACTGTAGTGAGACGTCCTCCGAGATGCGCTGCTCCACGAAGGAGCGGATGTTGTTGATGACCGAAGCTCTGGAATGCTGCGTATCCCGGGCCATATCGTCGCGAATCCGGTCCAGCGTCAGCAGCGACCATTCCTTCAGCTGGTTCACCGAGCGAAACGGGGTCCCGCGCGTCATCTTGTCATAGTCCGCTCCGATCACGGACGATAAACGGCGGCCGCCCTTGTGAGCGATATACGCATACGCGGACGCAATGCAGAAATAAGCTTCGAGCAGATGCTCCTGCGATTCCGCATACCGCTGCTCCAGCTCCGCGAAAACGCTCTTCAGCTTCTCTTCGATGCCGTCCCATCTGGCCGCCTCCAGCAAATGAATAAACGACGGAGGCTCGTACAACGTCTGCAGCGATTCGATCTCCGTGGACAACGGCTCGTCGTCCAGCCGCAGGAACAGCTCCTGCTCGCTGCCGACCGTGCGGCGGAACGCTTCCACCGACCGGCTGTACAAGCCGAACAGATCGGCGGGGAACGTCCCCCAGCGGCTGACAAGCACCGATATTTTCCCTTTCAGGTACCGGTTCACCGCCGCTTGCAGCAGCGACGCGGTGCGCTCCAGCCAGACGGAATCTTCCCCGCCGTCCGTCCCGGGCTTGCCTGTCAGGACGAACACGAGGTAGTCGTGGGCATCCTTGGCATACCAGCTGTCGAACCGCCCCCCGAACAGCTCCTCCACCATGTTGCCGATCGCATACTCCATCAGCGACAAGCTGTGGGCGTCGTACTGGAGAAAATATTCCTCCAGCCGAATCGTCATCAGGGCGAACCGCTTTCCGTTATAATCGGTCATTTCCAGCATCTGCATCTTCTCGCTTAACGACGACTCGGACAATTTGCGTCCTTGCAGCAGGTCGTTCAGCAGATTGCCGCGCAGCAGCGGCAGGTGCTCCTTCAGCGTGTACGCGAGCCGCTGCTTGGAGACGACCTCCTCCCACTCCCGCTTCATCTTGTCCATCACCCGCCGGACCGTATCCACGAGATCCCGCTCCGTTACCGGCTTGAGCAAGTAATCCTCGCTCTGGTGGAGGATCGCTTCCTTCGCATATTGGAAATCCGAAAAACCGGACAACAAAATACATTTGGTTTTCGGCCACCGCCGCCGGATCTCCCCGATCAGTTGCAAGCCGGACAACCCGGGCATCCGGATATCCGACAACACAATGTCGATGGACATCCGCTCGAGCAGGGCGAGAGCCTCCTCGGCGGAATGAACGCCGTACACTTGCTCAACGCCGCCCCCGCTCCAATCGATCGTGGAGGTCAGCCGTTCCACCACATGGATCTCGTCATCCACGATTAACAGCTGCACCATCTAGGAAGCTCCTCTCCCGTCCGGGTCGCCGCCGGGCCTGATTGCTTTCCGCCGCCAGGTCAGCACGGCCTTGAGCCCGCCTTCCGGCACCGGGTGGAACGTAAGGCCCGAGCCTTCGCCGAATTGATAAAACAGCCGCCGGTGCACGTTCCAGGTTCCGCAGCCGATATCGTCCGGGACCTGCTGCCCGAGCTCCCGGCGAAGCGACTGCAGCTCCTCTTCCGTCGCCCCGGCTCCGTTATCCTGCACGACGATCCGGTTAAAGTCCTCATCCTGCTCTCCGCGGATGACGATCCGCCCGCTGCCCGGCTTGCGCTCGATTCCGTGGATGATGGCGTTTTCGACCAAGGGCTGAATAATAAGCCGGGGCACGACCTCGTCCATCATTCCCGCAGGCACGGCAATTTCGTATTCCAGCCGGCGCATCCGCAAGTTTTGAATTTCCAAATAATGACCGATAAAATCAAGCTCATCCTTCAGCGTGACCGTCTCCCGGTCTACCCGGGTCGTATTCCGGTAAAACTCGGCCAAATTTTGAGCCATCGCCACAACCGAGTCCCGGTCGTCGATCATCGCCGAATTAATAATAAAAAATAACGAGTTGTATAAAAAATGCGGATGAATTTGCGATTGCAGCTGCTTCAGCGTCGCTTCCCGCGCGCGAAGCTTCTCTGCGTACACGTCCTCCACCAGCACCTGGATCTGTTCGGCCATTTCGTTATAGCGCAAAATCAGGTAGTCGAACTCATTTTTGGAGCGGTAGCCGATCCGGGCCGATAAATCGCCCCGCTTCAGCCGTTGCATGCTGCGTACGAGATTGATGATCGGAATTTGCACATTGCGGTACAGCAAAAACGAAGCAAGCAGACCCATCAGCAGAAGCAGGCCGACGGACCCGTAAAACAAGTAGCCCGTTTTCGTAATCGGCAGAAGCACTTGTTCCACGGGAGCGTAGTCGGTCAAATACCAGCCGATATGCTTCGAGCGGACGTAGCTGACCAGATAGTCTTCGCCTGCAATCGCAAACCGTTCCTGTCCTTGCTCCTTCAGCGTTTGTCCGCCGAGCAGGCGGACGATCTCTTTCACCTACTCGTCCGAAGCGGTGCTGCTTGTAAGCGGCGCGTAATCCGGATGAAACAGAAACGGATCGCTGTCCTTGTTTTTCTTGAATACGTCGAGCAGCTCGTTCAAATTTTGCACCGGCACGCTGATCTGGTACAAGGCGGCCGCTTCCCCCGCCGTCCTGGCGCCCGCCGGCTCGGCCACCTCGCGGATAAACGCATCGGTAGGATAACCGCGCGAGCGGTCTTTCCCGTACGTCCAGCCGCTGCGGACCCGCTCATCCCAAGGCCAGTCCGTTCCCCCGTTTAAATAAATGTTCGACGAGAGCAATTTCCGCTCCCCGGGGAACACGATCGTCAAATCGTTGGACCAGCCGCTCGACACGCTTTGCAGGCCGAGCTTCTCGGTAATCCGCCCCTGTTCCTTCAGCAGATCGGTCAGCCCCGCATGACTGCGGTCCAAGTAATCGCGGATATGCGGGTCCTGCCCTAAAATAACCGGAAACATCGATAAATTGTCGATCGCCGAATCGACCTGGTGCATAAACACCGACAGCTGATTCAGGTTGGACGACTGCAACTGCTCGTGAACGACCTGATTCGTAATCCGGTTGGAGAAGCTGTACAGGATCAAAACCGGTGCGAGCAGCAGCACGACCATCAGGACGATTTTGCCGAAAATGTTGATCCGGTACGAAAAAAAACGCGAAGAACCCATTATCCTTTGACAGCGCCGGCAGCCAGACCGCTAACGATATATTTCTGGGCGAGCAGCGCGATGATAAGCACGGGCAGCGTAATGATACAAGCCGCCGCCATCAGGGCGCCCCAGTTGATTTCCGAATACGACATAAAATTAAACACTGCGATCGGAAGCGTCTTCGTCTTGTCCCCGGCGAGAATGATCGAGAACATGAAGTTGTTCCACGAAAAGATGAACGACAGCAGCGACGAAGTAATAACCCCGGGACCGGATATCGGCAGGATGATCCGCAGGAACACTTCATGGTGCGTACATCCGTCGATCAGTCCGGCTTCTTCGATCTCGGTCGGCAGCGCCTCGAAAAACGAGATCATGATCCAGATGATGAACGGCAGCCCGACCAGCATATGGCTCAAAATCAGCGACGTGTACGTATCGACCAGATTGATCTGGGAGAACAGGATAAACCACGGGATCAGAAACGTAATCCCCGGGATAATCCGCGCCACGAGAATCACGAGCCCCAGCTTGTGCAGATGGTGTCTGGCGATCGCATAAGCCGCAGGCAGGCCGAGCAGCAGCGACAGCAGCGTGGAGCCTACGGCGACGATCAGGCTGTTCCATATAAACTCCAGGAAGTCGTATTCCCGGAAGACGCTCAAATAGTTTTTGAACGTAGGCTCGAAGATCAGGATGTTTTCCGTAGACATAATCTGCGACTGCGTCTTAAAGGACGCGATCAGCATCCAGACGAACGGGAAAGCAAATACGAACAAAACAAGCAGCGTCAACAAGGAAAGCAGCAGATTGACGCCTCTTTTCTTTCTCATCATGCCGCCGCCTCCAATCGTTTGCGCATCCAGATCATAAACAGCGTCAGGCCCAATACAAGGGCGAAGAACAGCACCAGCAGAGCGGAAGCCATCCCCAGCTTGAAGTACTGGAATCCGAGCACGTAGCCGTACAAATTCAGCGTCTCGGAGGCGAAGTTAGGTCCGCCCTGGGTCGTTGCATAAATAATGTCGAACGTCTTTAGAACGTCGATGAGCCGCAGCATGGCTGCGACGAGAATCGTCGGTCTCAGCAGCGGAAGCGTAATATGCGTGAACTTGGTCCAGGCGTTCGCTCCGTCCACGTCGGCCGCTTCATACGGATCGCTGGGCAGAGTCGCGATGCCCGCCATAACGATCAGCGAGATCATCGGGGTCCACTGCCAGACGTCGACGATGATGAGCGACGGAATGACTTCGCTGGTGGAAGCCAGCCACAGCAGCGGCTTAAATCCAAGCGACTTCAGCATCATATTGGCCGCGCCGATCGTCGGTTCGTAGATCAGCATCCAGACGAGACCCATCGCTACCGGCGTTGCGACCATCGGAAGCAAAAATACCGTTTTCACGAGGTTTTTGCCCCTGAATTGACGGGACAGCAGCACGGCGATCGCGACGCCGAGAACAACCTGGATTACCAGCGCCACGATCGTAAAATAAAACGTAGCCCAGACCGCGTGCCAAAACCGTCCGTCATTCAGCAGCGCCATATAGTTGCTTAACCCGACCCATTTCGGAGGCGTCGTCGCCGACATGCTCCATTCGAAGAAGCTGATCCGTACCGTATAGATAATCGGGAACAGCATCATGATGAGTACGAACACCACTGCGGGCAAGGTGTAGATCCATTTCAAATTCCGGTCGAACCAGTTGTATTGCACGGGGGTCACTCCCACCTTTCTTGCAAATTCGGAAATCGAACAAGAAGAAAAGCTTCGGATCGAAGCCTTTCGACGATACTGTTTTCGTTGTTGTTAGGATTGCTCTTCCCTTGTCATTTCACTCGTACTCGTTACAGTAACTCTTAGTGTTCAAAAGGGTCATTGGCTGACCCTTTTGAACGGATAACCGGCTGAGCGGCTGTTATTTGGCGTTGTCTTTATCCATGATCGCCTGAAGGGCCGCGTTCGCCTTGTCGGCCGTTTCTTTAATGTTCGTTTGTCCGGCCATAACCTGCTGAACGATCTCACCTACGGCATCCCGCGCTTCGCCGACGCTGATCACAACCGGCCGGTCGTGATCGACGCCGACTTTGGCGCTTTCCTTGATGATCGGAACGAGCTCGGCCGGGAAACCGGTTACCCCTTCGGCCATATCCCATACGGATGCGCGCGCGCCCGGATTGCCGGCTTGCTGCGTTTTCAGCACTACTTCTTTGCTGGTCGCCCATTTGATGAATTCCCACGACGCTTCCTTGTTCGCGGTTTTGGAGTTCATCGCCAGTCCCCAGGACGTGATGCTGTAAGGCTTGGAGCCGCCTGCCCCGCCCGGGAACATCGCGAAGCCGACTTTATCGGACACCTTCGATTTCTCCGGATCGGTCACGTTGCCGTACAAGGAGTTCGCATCGGTGATGAAGGCGACTTTGCCTTGTGCGAAAATCCCGAACGCCTGCGGCCAGGACATATTCAGCACTCCCGGAGGGCCGAAGTCCTTCAGCAGCGTTCCGTACGTCGTAAAAGCCTTGATCGCTTCCGGCGTATTAATCGTCGCTTTGTTGCCGTTATGGAAGTCGCCTCCTTCGGAGAAGACGAACGACGACACTTGCGTGACGAGCGGCGAACGCTGTCCACGGGCGACAAAACCGTATATTTCCTTGGACGGGTCGTGAAGCTTCTTCGCTGCGGCTACGAGTTCGTCCATCGTTTTCGGAACGGCAATGCCTGCGTTTTGCAGCAAGTCTTTGCGGTAGTACAAAATCTCCTGCTCCGTAATAATCGGAATGCCCGCCAGCTTGCCGTCGACGGTTACCGAACCAATCGAGGATTTGGAGAAATCGGCGAAGTCGTAGCTGGCGTCCTTGTTCGGGAATTCATCCAGCGGACTTACCCAGCCGTTTTTGTAGAACAGCTTGCCTTCCTGCAGCGGGCGGTACATGAAGACGTCCGGCGTCGCGGAGTTGGCCGTAAACTGCACGGTCAGCTTCTGGGTGAGCTGATCCTCGAAGAAGCTCTGCACGTTCACCTTCATGCCCGTCTTCGCTTCGAATTCCGGCAGCAGCGGCTTGATCGCCTCGCCCCACGGATGGTTCGCCGTGACGAACGTAATGCTTTTGCCCTGGAACGGCTTGTCCCCCGCTGCGGCTCCTCCTCCCGGCTGAGCGCCCTGGTTTGTATTGTTATTCGTTCCCCCTGCACAGCCGGCTGCCAAAGCGGCCGTAAGCAAAGCGGTAACGCCGACCGATAACACGCGCTTCCCTTGTATATGTTTCATGTTGACCCTCCATCGATAGGTTTTATTTAGCCTCGGTTCCAGCTTACTCGAACTTATTTTCTCAATAAATAACTAATACTAAACATCGATAACGACATTTTAAGAAACAAGCGTAAACGCCTGCCGGCGTCTGATAAAATAAGAAAAACCGTCCGGAAAACATCCGTAACGGTCCTTTGACGTGCAGACCCATATGTTAGGTCGTGGAAGGGAATGGGTACCTTCGCTCCAGCCGCTCGTCCTCAGTCGTGTTGTCTTCATGCGGGTGGTATGGCTAACGAACCCAGCAATCGTTACCCGCACTGAATGCGGACGTTTGAATTTGAAACGAACTCTTGTATGGTTATTCCCGGCAAATCGGATCGTTTTTTCCACTTTCGGTTCGATAACGATACCTGGATTCGTTCAGTCTGCAATAACGTCGCTTTTCAGCCATAAGCACGATCCGATTCGTTAGTCATCGATCGAACCTGAGTACGTTCTCTAACGCCAAGGAAGGGAACCCGCATTTTCGCTTCAGTACGGCGAAGCACTTGAACATTCCGGCTATGAAGGATAAACGCCTACCGGCGTCTTTTGGCGCTGGCGTTAACCGAGATTTAGTGCCACTCCCACGATATACATTCTGACAAAAAAAAGCCCTCCGGGGCTCCTAGTAGATGGATTATTTCATTTGTACGAGGCGGTACTCCCGGGCCGAGCGGCCCTTCTGCTCCCGAAAGACGCGGGAAAACGTACGGGAATTGTCAAAGCCCACCTCATAGGCGATATCGGTAATCGTCTTATCTGTGTACAGCAGCATATTGGTGGCGCGCTGGATGCGCAGCCGGTGCAAATACTCGACAAAGCCCATGCCGACATGCTCTTTGAAGAAACGGCTCATATACGGCACGCTCAGATGGAACTGGCTGGACAGCTCGGTCAACGTCAGCTTCTCGGTGCAGTGCGTATGCAAATATTTTAAAATCGGCCATAACAGCGGCGTCTCTTCGGCCGACGGCGACGAGGTTCGGGAACCCGAAGAGGAGGCGACGTCCAGCCCTTTGCGGATAAACAGCAGCATCGCTTCGTTCAGCTTCGCCTTGATCATATTCGGCCGTCCGGGACTGCTCGTATTATGGAACTCCTGCAACAGATGGCCAAAGATTCCTTCCATCCGTTCGCTCTCCTGGCCTTTGAAGAGCACCGACGAAGGTGTGCCCGAACCGATTCCGTACAACATTCGCGAAAACCAGCTGTCCTCCTTCATCCCCGACAACAGCTGCAGATCGAACATGCAGCAATATTTGCGCAGCTGGCGCTCCTTGTCGGTCTTGATGATATGCATGTGGTGGGGAAGTATAACCGTTACGCTGCCCTGCTTCAGCTCATACTCCACCCCGTTGATCGTCTCAACCCCGCTGCCTTCAAAGAAAAACGAGATCTCCGCAAAATTGTGGTGGTGCAAATACGAATGACGCGAATCGCGGATATCGATATAAAACCGCTCGTTGCCAATAATCAGATTCGGAACGCCGCCGACAAAGTCTTCATAGATCGGTACTTTCTTCATGCTCATGCCGCTTCGCCTCTCTATTCAGAAGTGGATTCCGATATCGAACGACCCATTGGAACATACAACTGGTAAAAAAGTGACCGATGGCGCTTAAACAATGTCGCACTCGATTCTGGTTTCTATTGTAGTATTAAATACAGCGCTTACACAAGTTAAATTTACCAAAAAGGGAGAGATCAAGCATGTTCAGACAGAGCTTGAAAACAGCAGGGGTCCTATCGCTGACGGCGGCCGTATTGTTCGGATGCTCCGGGGGAAGCAAGCCGGCGGAAGTTCAGGGCGAGAGCCAGGCTGAGAAACCTAAAGAGCCGGTAACGCTTACGTTTTACGATCCGAGCGCAGGCGTGCTCCCGGAAACGTTTATGGAGCAATACGGGAACTTGATCGTAAAAAAATATCCTCATATTACGATAAAATTTGTCTCCTCTCCCGATACGAATCCGGAAGCGCATATTACGTCCATGATTGCCGCAGGTGATCCTATCGACGTTATGCTGAATGCGGACCTGAATCACTACAGGCTGATCGCTCCGTTTAAATTCGAATACGATATGACCGAGCTGATCAAGAAAAACAAATATGATTTGTCCCAGCTTGATCCCAGCATCCTTCAAGCGGTACAAACGTTGTCAGGCGGCGGAATGTACGCACTGCCTTTTCGAATGAATACCCTCGGTCTCATGTACAACAAAGACATCTTTGACCAATTCGGCAAACCGTACCCGAAGGACGGCATGACGTGGGACGAAACCTATGAGTTGGCCAAACAGTTGACGCGTACGGTGGACGGCACCGAATACAGAGGATTTATTACGCAGTTCTACAATATGGGCTGGCTGAACCAGCAATCGCTAGGCTTCATCGATCCGAAAACCGACAAGCCGATCATTCACACGGATGAGAGATGGGCCGCTTTCACGAGAAATTTATCCCGGTTTTATGAAATTCCGGGCAACGTGACGAAGGAAGGCTCGTTCTCCGGGATCTCCAACTTGTTCCTAAAAAGCAAAACCGCTGCCATGTACGCCTATACGATTCCTACGACACCGCAGGAAGTGAACTGGGATGTGGTTCAACTCCCCGAATTCAGCGACAAGCGCGGCGTAGGGGCGCAGTCGATGCTGACGCTAGCCTATATCACAAGCATTAGCAAGCATAAGGAAGCGGCCTTCGATGCGATCTCCTACATGACGAGCGACGAGATGCAGACGCATATCGCGAAACAAGCTTTGGGTTTGCCTGTCATTAATAACAAACAGGTAAAAGATGTGTATGGACAGGACAACCCGAACTTGAAGGGCAAAAACGTCAAATCTCTTCTGATCAGTAAACCGGCCGCCCCGTTCGTAGCAGCACAGCACAACCGGACAATCGCCCTGCAGTTCGAGAAAATGATGTATACGCTCACGAAAGGCGGCGTCGACGTCAATACCGCCCTGCGGACAGCGGCGGAGGAAGCGGAGAAGGAAATCGCCAAAATCAAATCAGGCAGCAAGTAATAAGCGGGTAACAGCAACCGACAGCCGAACGAAACCTTCCGGGCAGCCCCAGAGCCCGGGAGGTTTTTCGGCCTTCCGGAGCCGTCCCGCCGCGGCGGCTACAATTTGCTTTGACAAACCGGACCGGCATTCATTAAGATGAGAACGGGACTTATACTTGTAATGATTTGGAGGCGTTTGCACATGAGTCAACAGGACGTGCTTGAAGGATATTTCGGAGAGTTTGGCGGCAGCTTCATCCCTCCGATGCTGCAGGAAGCTATGGATTACTTGACCGCTCAATTTTATAAATACAAGGACGACCCGGAGTTCAAGGAAGAGCTGAACTATTATTTGCGTGAATATGTGGGACGCGAAAATCCGCTTACCTTCGCAGCGCAGCTGACGAAAAAGTGGGGCGGAGCGAAAATATACTTGAAGCGGGAAGATCTGAATCATACCGGCGCTCACAAGATCAACAACGTGGTCGGCCAAATCCTGCTTGCCAAACGGATGGGCGCCAAGCGGGTCATCGCGGAAACCGGCGCAGGGCAGCACGGCGTAGCTACGGCGACGGCGTGCGCGATGTTCGATATGGAATGCGTCATCTACATGGGTGCAGAAGATACCCGCCGTCAGGCGTTGAACGTATTCCGGATGGAGCTGCTCGGAGCGAAGGTCGTGCCGGTAACCAAAGGACAAGCCCGGCTGAAAGACGCGGTCGACGAAGCTTTGAACGATCTCGTGGAAAATTACAAAACGACGTTTTATTTGCTCGGCTCCGCCGTCGGCCCTCACCCATTCCCGACGATGGTTAAGCATTTCCAGTCCGTCGTCAGCGAAGAATCGAAACGGCAAATTTTGGAGAAGGAAGGCCGCCTGCCCGATGCCGTTCTTGCCTGCGTAGGCGGAGGCAGCAACGCGATCGGCGCGTTCGCGCATTACATCGACGAGGCGTCCGTCCGCCTGATCGGCGTCGAGCCCGATCAAGCCCCTACTTTGACCCAAGGCGTGCCGGGCGTGATCCATGGCTTCCGCTGCCTCGTACTGCTTGACGCGGACGGCAATCCGAAGCCGACCTACTCGATCGCGGCCGGGCTTGATTATCCGGGCATCGGACCGGAACACAGCCACTTGAAAGTATCCGGACGTGCCGAATACGTCACCGTGACGAACGAGGAAGTGCTGGAGGCGTTCCAGGAGCTGTCCCGCACGGAAGGCATTATTCCGGCGCTGGAAAGCTCGCATCCGGTCGCTTACGCGAAAAAACTCGCTCCTACGATGAGCAAGGACCAGATCCTGATCATCAACTTGTCCGGACGCGGCGACAAAGACGTCGAGCAAGTGTTCCAGATGCTTAACAAATAAGTCAACTTTTTACCGGGGTGCGGCGATAAGCCTGCACCTCTTTTTATTATTGGGCGGTGCGGTCCTGAACGCACACAAAGCCGACACCTGATCCAGGAAGCTGGAACGGTATCGGCTATGTATGGGAAGATTATGTGCCGCATAGCAGCGGTTTGCCGCTTATTCCGGCTTCGGGATGTCCGCAGGCGGCGCGGTCTCGACGCCGTTAAGCACGAGGTGCGGAATAATCGCCGCCTTCAAGGAAGCGGCAACGGGGCAATACTGCTCCGCCTCAAGCTTGATCGCCTGCCAGATCCGGGAAGCGGCCACTTCGCCCTTGGCGTCGAAGGTCAGGTGCACCTCCGTCACCCCGTACGGGATCTCGTCGGCGCGGATGCCGTCCGCCGTAATCTCGAGCGACTCGAGCGATTGACGCATTTTCTCGAGCAGCTTGGTTACGCCGATGCCCATGCAGCCGATCAAGCCCATGATCACGAGCTCCAGCGGGCTGTTGCCCGAACCGTCGCCGCCGTTCTCCGCATTCGAATCCATCACGAGCGGGTATCCGCTCGGGCCTTTCGCTTCGAAGCGACGCCGGCCGAGCCACTGCGCGCTCACTAGAATTTGTTTTTTCGCTTGAGCCATACCGCTCACCCTTTCGCATCGTATAACAAGCCACTATTCCCTTATTGCGCTACGTCCCACTCATGCACGTCATAAGTCGTTCCGAACAGGCGCGGTTCGCCTTTCGTCACCCGTTTGTTAACCGCGATCAGCGTCGGGTTGTAATACAGCGTGAGCAGCGGCATATCTTTTTGGACGATAACCTGAACTTGATCGTAAATCTGCTTGCGCACCTTCTCGTCCGCTTCCGACTTGCCCTTCTCGAGCAGCTGGTCGACTTCCGGATTGCTGTACGCCGGCGAATTGCTGTTGCCCTTGCTGTGATAATACGCGGACGAATCCGGGTCGATATTCATGTACATGCCGGTGAGCAGCAGATCGAATTCATGCTTGAGCGATTTTTGGCTGACCGTCGCGAAATCGTACTTGCTGATTTTCGTCTTGATGCCAACCGCCTTCAAGTTTTCAGCGATAATTTGCGCCGATTGCTCGCGGATCAGGTTGCCTGCCGGTACGACGAAATCAAGCTCCTTGTTCGCATCCCATCCGGCTTCTTTCAGCAGAGCTTTCGCTTTCTCCGGATCGAACGGAGTCGGCTTGAGCGATTTGTTCTGGTACGCGCTTAAGGACGGATACACGCTGTCGAAAATTTCTGCGTCGCCCTTCATCAGGTTGTCGACAATGAGCTGGCGATTCGTCGCGTAGGCGATCGCCTGGCGCACCTTCACGTCCGGGATTGTCTTCGTATTGATCATCATTCCCTGAATCCCCACTTGAGGCTCCAGCTTCGTGCGCAGGTTCGCGTTTTTCTTCACCGTCTCGAAGTCCTGGTCCGGCAGATTGCCGATGCCCAGCCCGTAGTTCATATCGATTTCCCCGCTTTGCAGCTGGGCTACGAGGTTGGCGCTAGGCATTATTTTGACAAAGATTTTGTCCAGCTTCGGCGTTCCGCGGTAATACTCTTTGTTCGCGGCAAGCTCTACGTATTGATCTTTCTGGTATTGGACGAATTTGAACGCTCCGCTCGTGACGTCGGGCTTTTGCATGAACGGATGCTTCGCGAGCTCCTCAGGCTTCACGTCTTTCAGCACATGCTTCGGCAGCGGCTTGAACTTCATGCCGAACTGCTCCTTAATGATGTTAGGGTCTGTCGGCGTTTTCGCTTTCAGCTCGAACGTCTGGGCATCGATGACTTTGAAGCCGGATATGTCGGTTTTGCCGTCCTCCAGCTTGCCGTCCCCGTTTACACCTTCCAGAAACGAGATGCTGGAGCCAAGGCTCGATTCGGCCTTCGGATTGGCGATCAGCAGCAGCGTGAACGCGACATCCTCGGTCGTTACCGGCTTGCCGTCCGTCCATTTCGCTTTGGCATTCAGCTTGACTGTGTACGTTTGTTTATCCTTCGTATCGAACGACTCCGCGAGCTGCGGCAAAAACTCCAGCGGCTGAATCCGGTTCAGCAGCGGCTCGAACAGCATCGTGCCGATTTCCGCGGACGACAAGTCTTTGGAGCTGATCAGCGGGTTAAACGAGATCGGGGCATTAAAGACGCCCACGTTGACGATTTTCGGCTTGCCCTTCGATTCGCCGGTTGCACCGCCGGCTTCCGGCGTTTGTCCCGAATTTTTGGACGAGCAGGCAGCCAGGAGCAGCGATGTGGACAGAAGCAGAATGGCGGCTGATTTGAACAGAGGTTTCATGTGTACGGTCCCCTTCTTTTTCTTAAATTGTGTCTATGCAGTCCTCTTCGCAGGAAGACGACATCTATGTGGTGAACCATAAACCGTTAGCTTATACTCTTCGGATCGAGCGTGTCGCGAATGCCGTCGCCGATGAAGTTTACCGACAGAACCGTCAGTACGATCATCAGTCCAGGCGGAACCCATAACCAGTACTGGTTGGCAAGCGTCGTCAGGCTTTGCGCTTCGGTCAGCATATTGCCCCAGCTCGCCGTCGGCGGCTGAACGCCTACGCCGAGGAAGCTGAGCGAAGCTTCCGTCAAGATCGCCGTCGCTACGCCGAAGGTCGCTTTGACCAGAATCGGCGCCGACGCGTTCAGCAAAATATGGCGGAATAACAGTCGGTGGGTCGGCAGCCCCAAGGCGATACCCGCTTTGATGTAATCGGCCTGCTTGATGGTAAGCACGCTGCCGCGCACAATTCTCGTAACCGCCGGCCAGCCAAGCAGCCCGAGCACCAGAATGACGTTAAACAAACTCGGTCCGACAATGCTGACCAGTACGAGGATCACGAGCAGCGCCGGAAACGACATCATAATATCGACTAGCCGCATGATCAGCGTATCGACCCAGCCGCCGAAATAACCGGCCAGCAAGCCGAGCAGCGTGCCGATGGCCATATAGATGGCGACCGCGCCGATGCCTACCAGCAGCGATACCCGGGAAGCGTAGATCAGCCGGCTGAACACATCCCTGCCGATCTGATCGGTGCCGAGTATGTAGTCGGCCGACGGCGCTCCCTGGAAAACCGCCGTAACCTCATACGGATCGTGCGGCGCCAGCCAAGGGGCGAGCAGTGCGGCTGCGGTCAGCAGCATCATAAACGCCAGACCGGCCACCGCCAGCCGGTGCTGCCGGAACCGGGCCCATCCCGACACCCCGCGTCCCTCGTCCGCATCCGTCCACGACTGTCCGGGAAGGGAGCCGGCAGCGGCTGCCGGATCTGTCTTCCGCTGTTGCTGTTGCATAAAACCTCCCCCTCCCTTCTATCGGTAACGGATGCGCGGGTCCGCAAACGAATATAAAATATCGGTAATTAAATTAACGGTCAGGACGACGACGGCCGCCCATAAGTTGATCGCCATCAGGACCGGATAGTCCCGGGACAAGATAGCCTGCATCGTCAACTGCCCCATCCCGGGCCATTGGAACATTTTCTCGGTTATGACCGAGCCGCCAATCAATACCGAGATATCGAGTCCGATTACCGTAATGACCGGGATGAGCGCGTTGCGAAACCCGTGCTTGACGACTACATAAAACGGCTTGACGCCCTTGGCCTTCGCCGTCCGCAAATAATCTTGTCCAAGCACCTCAAGCATGCTCGCCCGCACATAACGGACCATCTGTCCCGCAATCCCCGTGCTTAATACGAGGGCCGGCAGCACCAGATGCTGCAGCAAATCGCCGATTCCTTCGTCGCCTCCCAGCGTTCTCATGCCGCCCGACGGCAGCAACTGCCAGTGAAGCGAGAATAAGTAAATGACCGTTAAGCCGAGGAAGAAGTTCGGGACCGAGATCCCCAGGAACGACAGGCCGGTAATCGAATAGTCGAGCTTGGAATAAGGCCGGATCGCGCTGATCATGCCGATCGGAATGGCGATGAGATAGGCGACTGCAATCGCCGCTCCCATCAGCAGCAGCGTAGGGCCGATCCGCTCCAGCAGTATCGTCGTCACCGGCTCGTACGAGCTGAACGAATACCCGAAATCCCCTTTCAGCATATTGCCGAGCCATAGGAAGTATTGGACCCAGAGCGGATCGTTGAGACCCAGTTGCTCTTTCTTCAGCGCGATCTCGGTTTCCGTCGTATGCGGATCGATGTACATGTCTACCGGATCGCCGGGCGACAGATTAATGATGATAAAATTTATGACCGTTATGCCAAACAGCACGGGGATCGCGAGAAGGACCCTGCGTACCACGTATGCCATCATGAGCGTTTCTCTCCTTCGTGTCGCGGTTCGTTTATTGAAGCGGGAAGTGGCAGGCCGCCACATGATCCCCGCTGCCCGCAAGTTCAGGCTCCAGCTCGCTGCATACTGGCTGTGCGAAAGGACATCTCGTGCGGAACCGGCATCCGGACGGCGGATTCACCGAGCTGGGGACTTCCCCTTCCAGCACGACCCGCTCCTTTCCCCTTTGCTTCGGGTCGGGCACTGGATACGCGTCCAGCAGCGCTCTCGTATACGGGTGCCGGGGAGCGCGGAACAACGTTTCCGTTTTGGCGATCTCTACGATTTTGCCCAAATACATAACCGCGATCCGGTCGCTTATATACCTCACGGCGCCCAGGCCGTGCGCGATAAATAAGTAGGAGAATTGGAACTGGTTTTGCAAATCTTTAAGCAAATTCAAAATTTGCGCCTGAATGGACGCATCCAGCGCCGATACCGGCTCGTCGCAGACGATCAGCTTCGGGTTCAGCGAGATCGCCCTCGCCACCCCGATCCGCTGTCTCTGGCCGCCGGAAAATTCGTGCGGGAAACGGTGCTTGTGCGCCTTCGACAAGCCGACCAGCTCCAGCAGCTCCTCCGCCCGGACGTTGGCGGCCGCACGCTCCATCCCGTGCACGATCAGCGGTTCGGCAAGCAGGCTACCGATCCGTTGTCTCGGATTCAAGGACGAATACGGATCTTGGAATACGATCTGCAGCCGCTGGCGAATGCTCCTCATCTTGCTGCCGGCGAGCGACGTAATATCCTGACCCTCGAACCGGATCGTTCCTTCCGTCGGGTCTTCGAGCCTGACGATCAGCTTGCCGGCCGTCGATTTGCCGCAGCCGGATTCCCCCACCAAGCCGACCGTTTCACCCGGGTAGATGGACAACGAGAACCCGTCCAGCGCTTTGACGAACGCTTTTTGCTTCAGAAACAACCCGCTTCGGATCGGATAATATTTCTTGAGCGCCTCGACTTGCAGCAAAGGCTGCCGGATCGGTTCTATCTGTGCATTCGCTCCTATCTGATCAATCGGTTCAACGGACTTGTCCATATCCGGCCTCCTGTTCCCCCGGCCGGTTCGCAGCCGCCAAGTCGTTTGCAAACCAGCAGCGGGCCGAATGATTTTCTCCTGCAGGGAGCAAGGGAGGCTGTTCGGCGCGGCATCGGTCAGCCGCATACGGGCACCGGTTGTGGAACCGGCAGCCTTCCGGCATCCGGGTCAGACTCGGAACCGTCCCGGGGATGGCGGGCAGCCGTTCGCCTGGCGGCGCATCGAGACGCGGGATAGAGCCCATTAAGCCCTGCGTATACGGATGCTTCGGCGCTGCGAACAACGTAATCACGTCCGCTTCTTCGACGACTTGTCCGGCGTACATGACCAGCACCCGGTCGGCCATCTCCGCAACGACGCCGAGATCGTGCGTGATAAGCAGCATGGAGAGGCCGTATTCTTGTCTGGCCGCTTTTAATACGTTTAAGATTTGCGCCTGAATCGTTACATCCAGCGCGGTAGTAGGTTCGTCGGCAATGACGAGACGGGGCTGGCAGGCGAGCGCCATCGCGATCATCACCCGCTGCCTCATCCCGCCGGACAAAGCGTGCGGATACTCCTTCATAATCGCTTCCGCCCGGGAGATGCCGACCTTCTTCAGCAAGCCGACCGCGTATTCCCGCGCTTGTTTTTTGCCCCACTTTTTATGAATCCGGATTCCTTCGGTAAGCTGACTGCCGATCGAGAACACCGGGTTAAGCGAAGTCATCGGCTCCTGAAAAATGATCGAGATTTCGTTGCCCCGGATTTGGCGCATTTCTTCGGGAGTCGCCTCCAGCAGCTGCCTGCCCTCAAGCGAGATCGTCCCTTGCTTGACCCGGCCGTTTTTGCCGAGCAGTCCGAGGATCGACAGAGCCGTCACACTTTTACCGCTGCCGGATTCTCCGACCAGTGCGACGGTCTCGCCCTTGTACAGATCAAAGCTGACCTGGTCGACTGAAGTCACTTCGCCTGCCTCCGTACGAAAAACCGTCAGTATCTGATCCACTTGCAGCAATGTTTCCATGGTTTTCCCTCCATACGACGGCAACTACCAATATTAGTATATTATCCCCATAGGATTAGTATGTTTAATTTTCAATCCATAATATATTAGGATGCCTAGCCTGTCAACCTTTATTAGTATACTAGAAAAGCCGTTTCTTCGTAGAAAAATCTACGAGAAGACGGCTTCGTCGTTATCAATGGATGGATCGGATGTGTAAGGAAGGCGCTGAACGTGCCCGGCTGACGCAATAGGAGCGCATTAACGGCTTTGCGAGCTGTCCCGGATTACGAGCCTGCTGTCGATAATAATATCGCTCGGTACGGACCGGTCGATCTGATTATGGAGCAGTTTCATAAGCAGTTGCGTCGCTTCCTGGCCGATCCTCCGCTTATCCTGCCGGACCGACGTTAGCGGCGGGGCGAAATATTGGGCCGCTTCGATATCGTCGTACCCGACAACGGCGACGTCCTGCGGTATACGCAGACCCCGCTCCTTCATCGCTTCGCTCGCTCCGAACGCCATCAGATCGTTGCCGGAAAATACGCCGTCAAACGTGACGCCGCCCTCCAGCAGCCTGCTCATCTCGGCGTAAGCCGTCTGCTTCTCTGCTTGTCCGTACAGCATAAGCGACTCGTCCGGTCCCAGACCGGCTTCTTCCAGCGCCTGCACATAGCCGGCATACCGTTCGTTCTCGTGGTACGTGTTCAGCAGCCCCCGGATCAAAACGATTTTGCGTTGTCCCTGATCGAGCAAATGCTTCGTTCCTTCATAAGCGCCCTTCCGGTAATCGGACGTCACGCAGAACAGAGGAATATTGTCGCTTAGCCGTTTGCCGACCAATACGAACGGAATGTCCCGTTCGTAATAATATTGCAAGTACGACTCCTGAATCCGTTCCCCCATTATGATGAGCCCGTCCACTTTGCGCTTGTCGCCGATCCTTTTCCAATATTCGGCGTCCCGGTCGCTTCGGTTGGAGAACAGCACCAGATCGTAAGCGTTCAGCGTCGAATGGCTCTGGATGCCCTGCAGCACTTCGAAAAATAGATGGTGCGACAAAAACAGGGGGCTATTGCCGAATACGACAACTCCGATATTTTCCGTCCGGCCTCCGGCCAAGCTTCGCGCCTGGGGATTGGGCACATAACCTGTTTCCGCTATTACGCCCAGCACGCGTTCCCGGACGGCCGGCTTCACGCCGGGCTGATTGTTAATGACCCGCGAAACGGTCCCTCTGGAGACGCCGGACAGTTTGGCTATGGACTCGAGCGTATACGACAATCGCTATCACCGCGCTTCTTTTTCTTTCATTATTTCAGTGTCGGGCGCCGCTTGTCAAACTGTAGTTGGATCGCCGTCATCCGCAAGCGAGACCCGGACACGGACCTCCGCCTCGAACGTCCGGTTCCACGGCAACCGCACCGTGTCCAGCTCCGCGCCGATGATCGCGCCGCCCGCCCCTCCGGCGGCAGGGAACACGGGTCCGAGCAGTTGCGGCTTCGTCTTGTCGAACAGCTGCCGCACGATCTCGGCGGCCTTGGAGTTAACCCGGTCGTAATCCGACTCCAGATCCCACGGACTTCCGCTCAAACCCTGCTCCGATATCCAGCCATTGACTTCGCCTCTCCCCTGGGCCTGATAGCCCCATTCGTCCATCAGCCTGGAGAGCAGAAACGAATAATGCTCGGTATCCGCCTCCGCCGCGCAAGGGGCGGCAGCAGTCGTCTCATGCAGCGTCCGCGCCACCGCATGCGCGATGCAGGTGCCGAGCGTATTGCCGGCCGTATTCCAGCCGGCATAAGCGGTAAGCCCCGTAAACAGCCGTTCGTCCAGCAAATACCGGACCAGCTCCACGTCCGAGGCGTTCGGCATCGCTACATCGGCGACGGCGACCCGGCGGCCTTGCAGCATGTCATAACGGGCGCTTTCGACCAGATCGGTGAGCATATGGCGCGAATCGAAACAGGCTTTTAACCCGTGAGGCTCCTGACCGCCGTCCAGTTTACCCGCCAACGGAGGGTTTACGGACAATATCAGATCCGCTTCCAGCGCAGCACCTACGACGATCACGCCCGCCGACCACAGATGGGCTCTGACCGTCTCCTCCACGGGCCGGTCCTCAAAGGCCGGGATAGCCAGCTTGCCGGCATCGGACGAAAACCGCGGATACACCTTCACCCGGCGGCCCGACAACGTCTGCATCATCCGAGCAAGCAGCGTCTGAGCCGCTTCGTCAGCGCCCGGGTACAAGATCGTTTTCGCCTGCGCCCGCTGCTCGTACATCACGCGCTGCAGCTCATGCTGCTCGGGAATATGGACGCCCACCGGGCTTGCATCCTCCTGCGTAATCGCCAAGTAATCGATCACGCCTGCACCCGCCCATTCGATCAGCTTGCGGTGCACGAGTTTATTCCGCTCGCGCGCGCGGAAGAAGTCCTCCAGCACCTCCTGCGGAATTTCCGATTGCACGCGGGCAAGCTCATCCTCCAGGCCGCTCTCCAGCAGGCGGTAAACCCGGTCATACAACCGGGCGTAATCGGCTACCAGCTTCCAGTACTTAGCGAACAGCGCATTTTTGCCGGTAACCGTAGTTCGCATCAGCACGCTGGACACATAGATCGGCTTGGACGGATAACGTTCCTTGATCTCCCGCAGCACGTCCAGCGTCTCCATCGCCTGCTCGAAGCTTCTCTCGCAGGTTCTGGAGGCGATCAGCCCGCCATAAGCGAGCTGGTCCGCCGCCACGACGATGCCGTCCGCTCGCGAAGCCGCTTCTCGAAGCCAGTCCCGAACGGCTGAGCAATCGCCCGGCGTCATGAACCGGCCGAGCCGTTCGACCGCCGGCGTAAGCAGGCGGAACCCGCCGATTGCCGCGATCGATTCGGGAAACGACCGGCAGCAAGGCCGGCTGTCTAACGGGACTAAGGCGATAGGCTTCATCTTATCTCCCTTCCGGCTGCAGCCCGAGATTGCAGCCCTGTTCGATCAGCTTCTTCTGAAGCAGCCTGATGTCCAGTTGCCGGGGCTCGATCCCCGATACAGCGGCCAGCGCCGCCGCCGTGCCCGCCGCTTCCCCGATCGCCATCGCCGTCGGCGATACCCTCGCCGAAGCAAGCGCTTCGTGCGTAGCGGATATGCAGCGCCCGGCCGCAATCAGATTCCGCGCCGTATCGTTGAGCAGACAGCGGTACGGGATGTCGTAGGACGAGGCGGACTTCATCTCGGTGGCGTCCAGATCGCCGCTGTCCGGAGAATGGATGTCGATCGGATACGAACCCCGGGCGATCACATCGTCGAACTTGCGTCCGGCGAGCACGTCTTCACCGGTGAGCGTATACACGCCTTGCATACGGCGCGATTCCCTTACGCCGATCTGGGTGCCGCAGTTGATCAAGGTGGCGTTCTCGAAGCCCGGAATCCGCTTGTTCAGAAACCCCACCGCTTCCATAACCTGTGCACGGGATACGATCTCCGCCTGCGTAAGCGCCTGCCCATCGGTTGCGTCGTAACGGATGACGCGGGTCATGTTGACGCTCACTTCACCCGGCGCCGGAAGTTCAAACAACAACACGCGGTCGCGTTCGATCGTCAGCTCGTCCGATTGTCTCGCCTCGCGAACGAGCGAGAAGAAGCCCGACACGCCGACATGAGAGCAGTTCTCCCAGTCTTCCGCCAGCACGAACTCGTCCGGATGGAGCGCCATGTACGCTCTGACCCGTTCCAGATCAACGCCGCCCATCCGGAACATCATCGTCATCGGCTGAGCGAGGCCGTCCTTTTCTCTTCCTTTAAGAAACGGAACGCCGGCTTGCCAGATCACATCCCCGTCGCCCGTACAATCGACGACTACCGGCGCTTGCACCGTCTGCGGACCGGATTTGTTGTACACATGAAGCTTCCCGATCCGTCCTTCCGACACGTCCGCTCCGGTGACGACCGTATGCAGCATAAGCTCGACGCCGCTATCCACGCACATTTGCTGGAGGACGTATTTCAGCTTTTCCACATCGACCGGCGTGACGGACGGAGCGAAGCCGACCATATCTTTCACATGCCCCGGAGATCCTCCGAGCTCCACGAGTTTCGCTATCGCCTCTTCGGCTATGCCCAGGACGAGCTGTTCGTCTTTCGAATGGAAGCTTTGCATCGGCCCGACCAAAGCGTTCGTAATCATCCCGCCGAGGAAGCCGTACCGCTCGATCAGCAGCGTCTTCGCTCCTCCGCGGGCGGCGGCGATGGCCGCCGCGGTTCCGGACGGCCCTCCTCCCGCGACGATGACGTCGTATTGTCCCATGTTATCCGCTCTTCCTTGCTTGCTTGCCGTCATCCTAATCTCTCCCGTCCGTGTATCCTTATTTTTATCAGTTCCATACTACCATTCACGAAAAGGCGGAGATCGATAAATCCGACCGCAGAACCGTGAGCGCTCCCAAAAAACTATACTCTGATTTGGTTTTCGTACAACTCATCGTTCGAGGCCTGAACGCAATCGCTCAGCCGTTTCCGTTTAGGGCGTCCATAGCCCTGCGGAAATGTTTCGTCGTCTCGTAGATCGACGACGCCTCGGTCCCGGTTACGATCGCTCCGATCATGACGCCGCGCATGCCGGTCAATTGCAGCGCTTCCAGATCGTCGACCGTAATGCGGCGCTGGCTCGGTACGACAACAGGTTTGCCCGACGCTTCGACAAGTCCTCGGTAGGCGAGCAAATCTCGGACCGTCAGCGGGGTACCGTATTCTGTCCCCGGTACGATCGACGCCTCCAATACGTCAATCGGCAGCGTCCGGAACGAAGCCGCTTCCCGTTCCGTGTAGTCGCCGCTGACGGCGACCATCGTACTGATTCTGCGCTCTGTGCAGATCCAGGCGGGGGCATGATGGGCGTACAGCGAGACGAAGTCGAAGCCGTAACCAACGAGCCGGTCGATCGTCTCCTTCGTCACCTTCTCGGACGAATCCCCCGGCACGCAGCCGATCGGCCCCGGGAATATCCGGGCGATCTCTTCTGCGAGCCCGGCATATTGCTCCGGCTTGCCAAACGTCATCCCGCTGGCCCGGTGTTCGACATTAAAATGTATTTTTATCGCATCCGCCCCTCCTTCTACCGCCGCCTGAATCAAAGGAAGCGAATTGGACGGTACGCTGACGATCAAAGCCATCTTCTGTTCCAGCAGATCTACCAATTTCTTAATCATGTGACTACCTCCTGACCGTCCATCTGGGAGCGCTCCCGAAATTGGATGAACATAAGCCTATCCACAAGTTATCGCAACTTCTTTCGCTTGTCAACCACATTTCTTCGCGCGTCTGCCCTTCCTTGTCACAGACGGGCAATCATACGGACTTAGGATGAAAAAGCCGTGATAGGGCGGGCGTGTGATAGAGCTGGGGGCTAGTGCGAGCGGATGGGGGTCCCGGGCTGATGGTACAGGGCTGATGATGCAGAGCCGACTGAGAAGTGTTGAAGATGTAGTGCTGATCATGCACGGATGATGGCGCTCTGCTGATGGTATTCTGCTGATAATGCTCTGCTGATGGTGCTGAGCAGATGGTACTAGGCTGGATGATCCACGCTGACGATGCAGAGCTGGTGGTTCAAGATGCTAGTTGGCTAGATGAGTAATCAGGTTACCGGCTGGTTCCAGCGGAAGAAACAATTCCGTCATTCAAGGAACCCCTCGGATTCAGCAATAAACCGGAAGAATCATTTCCGCTATTCACGTAATCCCCCCCGATTTCAACTTTAACCGGAAGAAACACTTCCGTTATTCCCGCAAAAACGAGCCTCGCTCGTCCTTTACCCCTAAATAGCGGAAGCAAATCTTCCTCTATAAGCCGATCTGAAGCGCAATCGTTCAAATAAAGGAAGTTTTTCTTCCGCTAAAGGAAGTTTTTCTCCCGTTAAAGGAAGTTTTTCTTCCGCTGTCGCTGTCACTGCCGCCTCTGTCAATTATCGCCTCTGCCAGTCGGTTCGTTCACAAAATTTCAACCCCGAACCGCCTAGCGGGAAGCCGCACGCCAAATCACAAAGCCCGAATCCGATGCTGAAGCAGATCGGCAAGCTCTTCGGCCCGGTCCCACACGAACGGGCGCACCTGATCCGTCTGGATCAGCAGACGGTCCGCCTCCTTCCGGTTCACCGTCCAGACGACCGGTACGTCCAGGCCGAGCGCCAGCCCTGCGGCAAAGTACACTTCGGGCGATGGCACCGATAAATCCGCGATTAGCAGCTTGCTGCCGGACATGAGCCGGATCGTATCGTCTCCGACCTTGCCCGCCTCCGGCTTGCCGGCCAGTCTCGGAAAGTACCCGCACCCTTCGAGTTTCGGAAATACTTTCTCGGCCCATTCCGTCCGCATCTGCTCGTGATCGGCCAGTATTACGAAGCAGGGCTTCAACTGTTTGCCTCCGGCTTTGGCGGCCGCTTCCTGCCACCCTTTGTCCGTCAGCCGGATGGTCGATCCGGCCCTCTCGATCAGCCGTTCTTCCCGGAGCTTCTCTATAATATGGATGAACTCCTGCAAGTTCGGCGAATACGTCAAGTTGTACTGCTCGGGCAGCTGCCGGATGACGACCGCTTCGTTCGGCCCCGAACAACGCCTGTGGAAATAAGTGAGCAGCAGGTCGGCCTTCTCTTCGATCGAGGCCGGTACGCGCGGAGACTCGCAGATCGGCTCCAGATCGTCGATCGCGAGAGCAACCGTTTCTCCGCATTCGCTCATATCGCGGATATACCCGGAGACGATCGGGAACGTCTGGTGCTTCACTTGATAAGAAAGCGCGGCAAACGGCTCATAGCTGTCCGTACGCAAACTGTAGTGGCTGTCGGGCGCACAGCTGCAGCCGACAAACCAGCTGTATTCGCCCTTTTCTTTAACCGGCACGATTTTATCGCAAAATAAACAACGTTTCGTTATCATTTGCTGTCGTCCCCCCCTATAAGTGCGAGTTCAAAAAGTCCGGTTTTCAGCACCGAGAAGATGGGATGAAGCTAGGAAATGAGGACGGAGCGTAGTGGGTGCTTTTGTGAGCACCGGAAGTTCCGGCTGAATTTCCATATTCGATGTCGAGCAGGCTTCCTGTATCTGCTTCGTGATCAAAAGTGGACTTTTTGAACTATCTCTATAAGGAATGTTCGTATCCGATCTTCCGGATAAGGGGGCAAGGCAAAAGCCGCCCTCACCGGGCGGCTTCTGACCTACTCGCTTATATATCCGTAACGGGCCAGCAAACGCAGCAGCAGAACAGCCGCCTGTGCGCGGGACGCTTCTGCCTGAGGTTCGATCGTCCGGTCCGTCATCCCCTGGATGAAACCGAGACTGACGGCGCGGGCCATACCGCTCTTCGCCCATTCCGAGATCCGGCCGGCGTCTTCGAACCGGTCCAGCAACGTGTCGCCGTCAGGCTGCTCCGAAGCGTCGCGGCTAAGCAGATTTACGGCCCGGCCGACGAACAGCGACATTTCTTCGCGAGTCACAGGATCGCCCGGACGGAACATGCCGTCTGCGCCTTGCGCAATCCCGGCGCGGGATGCCGTTTCGACGTACGCGTAATACCACGCTTCCTTCGAAACGTCCCGGAAAGTCGGTGCTTCCGGAGCATCCAGTTTTTGTAAACCGGCACCAATCAGCGTCTCGACGAGCATCTTCGTCATTTCCGCGCGGGTGATCGCCCGGTCCGGCTCGAACCGGTTCTCCGATACCCCGTTCACGATATGTCGGCTGACGAGAACATCGACGTCCGGCCGGCTCCAGTGCCCCGCCAAATCGCTAAAGCTGCGTTCATACAGAAGTACGGCGTACTGGGCGGATTCCGTCACGTCCGTGCGGACCCGATGCTCCTTCTCCTGTACAATTCCCCCGACATATCCCCATCCGGCCGCAGCCATCGTGTCCCGCTTATACAATCCAAGACGGGCTGCATCCAATCCGTTTAACAGTGCAGGGTCGTATTCGATCAGCAGCGTTAGCGGCTGCTTCGGTCGGATCGTCCCGAGATTCAGCTCGTAAACTGGGGATGCTAACGAATATCCCGATCCCGGCTGCGCCGCCGGGCTTTCGCTTTGCACGACCGTCAGCTTGCTGCCCGCAGGGACAGCCCCTTCCTGCACGACTACCTTCACTTTGCCGTCATATGCGGTGTATGTTCCGCCTTTTTGCTCCATGATCCATTCCGAGCCTGCTCCCGGTATTTTCGGAGGAACCGGCGCATATCCGCCTCCGCCGCCTGGACCCGGCAGCGGTTTGCCGTTCGCCGCCTTCGTCGCGGCAGAGAGCTGACTTCCTATCGACTGGTTACCGCTCCGGTCGGCAGCCTGGATCGCAACCTCATATTCGGTATTCGGCTCCAGTCCCGAGATCGTATACGTCCCGACTCCCGGATCGACAGCGGCCGTCTTCGCCAGAGCGAAGCTTCCGGCCGGCTTCCAGCTCAGGATCAGCTTCGCCAGATCCGTCGCTACCGGATCGGTCCAAGCGACCTGGAGCCGGTCCGCTTCCGCTGCGGTCACCCTCAGATCGAGGATCGGCAGCGGCGGAGAGTAATCGTCCCGTTCGCGCTCGCCGATCGTACGCATCAGCACGACTCCGGCCGATTCGTTGCCGTTCGTATCGGCGGTTGCCAGCCGGAACGAATAGTCGCCCTGCTCCAGTCCGCTCACCGACACCCATTTCATCCCTTTGCTCACATCAAGCGGAGCACCATAGGACGGATCGGACGATTTTTTCCAGTATACGCGCACTTTATCGAAATCCGGGTCTGCCGGGTCGTTCCAGATCAGCGTAATCGAATCGGACGTCATCCCTTCTCTGACCTCGACTACCTCGGAAGGAGGAGCAAGATCCTGCCCCTGCACCGTAATCGTACGGCGGACGTCGGCTTGAAGCGGAATGTCCGCATAGCTTGTAACCGAACGGCTGACCGTTACTTCATACGTCTCGCCGACCGTCAGCGGAGCCGCAGGCTGGAACCGGATACCGCTCGCAATCGTCCGGCCGCCAACCGTCACCGGACCGATTCCATACACGCTTCCGGAGACCGTGCTTTCCCGTCCGTCTAAGCGGATCAGCTCCGGCGCCAGATCGTCCGCGTTAACCGGCTTCGAGAAGTAGACGTCCACCGAGCCGCCTCCCGGCTGAGCCGTAACGAAAGTGACTTCCGGCGGCTGATACGATACGATCGGAACATTCACGTCGAAATGCGGCGGCGGCACCTCCATCTCATGGCTGTAGGCCGTCTCATACCCTTCCTTCTCATACATGACCTGCCATCTGCCCTTCGGCACGTCCCAGCCGTATCGCCCTTCCCCGTTTGTATACTGTGGGTTGGCCTGACCGTACCAGGCCGCATCCCAGACGTTCCATAATCCGCTGGCCGGATCTTGCTCCAGCACCGTGGCCTTCACATCCGGAACGCGATTGTCCGGCAGCCCTTCGTACACATAACCGCTCGGGTCCCATATAAATTTCGGATCGGCTTGCGGTTTTTTCTCCGGATAAGGCTTCAGCTTGCACTTAAATTGATCCAGCGCCTTCTCCAGCTTGCCTTGTTCGTCTTCGACGAGCGAGTCGAGCACGTTTTCCGCTAACAGCCCGCTCAGCCAGAACCCAAGAGCCGTACTGAGCCCGAGCGTCTCGGGCCCCAGAACGAGACCGGCCGCCTGAAGCGTCCACTTGATCCCTTCATGGATCATAATCGTCGTGCCGATTTCCTCGGCCCATCTCGTGTAATACTCGCTAGCTCTCGGATCGCACAAATTTTGCGCACGGATCAGCAGCTTCTCGGCTTTTTCGAACAGTTTCGAGGCGCCTGCGAGATCCTTTAAGCTTTTCAGTTTGTCGATCAGCGCCATAACATCCGGTACGTGATCGGTCAGAGCGTCAAGCGTCAGTTGAAGCGCGAGCTTGATCATTTCTTTTTTGCCGCCGGACATGATGCGGACTTCGCCCTGGCCAGCTTTGCCCGTCGTCCCGGCCGCCTTTTGGCCGAGCCGCTGCAAACCTGCGGCCAGACTTCCCGCTTCCCTGATTGCTTCCGCCGGAATGTTGATGCTGAAATCGATGACGAGCGAATTGCCCTTTTTCTTGTAGCTGACCGACGTGCCGTAGACGGGAAGCCCGGTATACTCCGCCTGCCTGTATTCGTCCGGCGTCGGCTCGTAATCCGGCATCCGCTGAACCGTAATCTGCGCCTGCGCATTCATATCGCCGGGCACTTTGGCGTCGATCACCGCCGACTTGGCCGAGTCCGCCGTCCCGTTAAGTACGGCATTCAAGTCCGCGTCGGGAATCGTGATTTGCTCGATCGTATAATTTTGCATACGGGACGGCAGCCGGCTGCGGAACTGCTCCTCTGTCGGCATGCCGCCCGCCGTATCCGGAACCCACCTCGGCTTGACCCGGTAGGACACCCATACCGGACCGATATCGTCTGTTGTCGGAATGGTCGCCTTGAATAAGTCATCCACCTTTTGAGCATTAGCGATGTTGTTGCCCATCTGCACCGTTACGTCGCTAATGCGTTCCGGCTGGCTGAAGCTCATCTCGAACAGGAACGGCTTACCCGGCACGACGACGTAGGGGAATATAGCCTGCCCTTCGGACGGGCGGAACGTCATCCTGCGTCCATCCGCCTGCATCATCGACATTTCCTCCAGCAGCGCCGCTTCAGGATCGACGTTCACGAGAGCCGTCGCGCTCGTTACGTGCCGTCCCCCGACGACCGTCTCCGCCCGCAGCCGGTGTTCGGGCTCGCGGGATTCGGGCAACTGTACGGACAGATACCAATAGCCGGCCGGCGAGCTTACCGCCTGACCAAGCGGCACATTTCCGTCATATACGGTCACCTGTTCACCCGCAGGCGCCTTCCCGTTCACTTTCATCGAGTAACCGGTAACCGTCTCCGGCGCCGCAAGCGTGATCGGCACCGTATCTATCTGGCGCGCTCCAAGAAACTCTTCGCGTTCCTCAGCGCCGTACGCATAGTGCAGCGAAGCGGACAAAACCTTCTCCTGATTCGAGTCCACCTGGTCGATCGACAGCTGGAACAACACGACTCCCGAAGCGCCTGCCGCGACAGTTCCCACCGGAATCTCCGCAGTTTGTCCCTGCACCCGCGCTTCGCTCGGTTGTCCCCCCACCGTGACGCTGCCTGGTACGATCGCGGTGCCTTCCGGCAGCCCGATCGTAAGCTTCGCTTGCTCCGCCTGTCCCCGGGGTTCTCCCGTATTGGCGTAGCTGATTCGGATAGCAGTTGCACTGCCAAGCGTGGCCGGTCCGGACAAAAGCTGGAGACTCGTTCCGCTTCTGCCTTTGAACTTCCCGCTGTTGCTCAGCCGAATGTCGCCGAGCGGCTTCAATTCGCCCGCCCCGAGCCGGAAGCTTACGGTTTGAGCAGCCGTTGGACTAGACGGTTTGTCGCTGACATACAGCATGTAATGTCCTTCCTCGGCAATGTCCAGTCTAAAAGGTCCGCTGTTCAGCCAAACGATTCGCTGCAAATTCAACCGTCCCTGCTCGCTCAGCCGGTACAAATCCCCCCGGTAGCTTGCCGAAGCGGAGCCCTCCGGATAAACGATCGAACCGGTAACCGACGAGCCGGCGCTTTCGAGAAACAGATCAACGGCGCCGTTCCGGTTCCCGTCGATCGTCGTCTCCGCACAACCCTTGGACAGACCGGCCTCCCGGCCGTCGGCGCATATTTGGACGACATCGCCCTCCTGCGCCCGGATACGCGCCGGGTTCCCGTGCTCCAGCACCGAATGCGTGGACGTCAGGTGCATATGGATCGCGACTCTCCAATCGAGATCGAGCGGACCTTGCCAATTGCCGCCGGGCAATTTGGTATACAAATTGATGTTAACCCTCGCATCCATGTTCAGCAGCTTCGGGTCTCTCTGAACCCGCTCGCCTTCCGTTACGTCCATACGGGCCGGCTTCGAACGCACCAGCGCATTCGATTTGCTTACCGCCTCCACGGTGACGGAGCCTGCCGGCACTTCCATGCTGTACATGCCGTTCTCGTCAACCGCTGCGACGCTGCGGAACGATACATTGTAGATGTGTACGGCGGCGTCCGGGGTCGGCTTGCCAGTCGGGTCCAATGCGCTGCCGAACAACGTACCGCTAGGCTTCGCCACTGGTGAGACCGACTGCTCATAATGCTCCCGGTCCAGCACGAAGGAAGCAGTGAAGGGCTTATAGGCCGGCTGATCGCTCATGTCCGTCGTTACCATGACCGTTTCCCCGACGAACAACGCTTTTTGAGAGACGATGATACCGTCCGGTCCCGTCGTCCCTTGGTCGACCGACCCGCGATTTCCGCGAAGGACGTATTTCACGTTCGGAAGCGGCTGGCCTTTGGCGTCAAGTACCGTGATGCGCACTCTGGCCGGCGGCTCCAGTTGAACTTCCGTCTGCAATCCGTTTTGAATGCCGATGTTTGCCTTATTCCAAATAACGGTTCTGTTGCTGCCCATAATCGCGAACGAATAATCCGTTCCGGAAGGAAGCGGAATCGCAATCTCCCCGCCGCCCGTCCCGATCTCGCTCCACGTTGCGTACGATTTCCCCCGGACGGTTATATTGCCGTCGTATTTCCCGAAATCTTCCGGTATCGGATGTACGTTCACTTTCAGTTTGCCGGCAACCGGATAATACAGTCCAGTCACCTCTCTTTCCGCGCTCCGGCCGGAAGCGTCCGTGACGGACAGTTTTACGAGTCGCACCTCGGAGATCCCATCATCCAGCACAAATGTCCCTTTGTACCCGTTCGGTGCTTCGGGGTCCGGCTCCATCGCGATTTCTTTCGTCTGCTGCGCCGGCTCTTCCAGCAGTTGCCCAGCATCGTCGAACCACGTTTTGTACTCCACCGTCATCTTGGCGCTGCGGTTCGCTTCGCCTTTGAACCGGACCTGGAGGCCGCTGCCCGTTACGGCATATTTCGAGCTGCCTACCCGGATCGTATCCACGTTCCATAACGGATCGGCGATCGACAATTCCGGAGTAAAAAATGTCACTTCGTCGGAGAAAGGAGTCTGCGTGCCCGACGTTGTCCGTTTGTGCACCTCATACGAATACGAAGCTCCGCTTGCCAGTCCCGTGTCGGTGAACTTCGTAACCGACGGATCGTTTACTCGGCCGACTTCGGCCGGGTCGGCGCCGCCTGTCTTCCGATAGATCACAAAGCCCGCCAAATCCGTTTCGTCCGCCGGAATCGACCACGTGATGTCGGCGATCCCGCCGCCGGCATAGACGACCTGGAGGAACACGCGGAGATGGACGGTCGCTTCCGCCGTTAGCCCCTGACGGACCGTATATCCTTGATCCGATTCCCTCAAAGGCAGCTCGCGGCCAAGCGAGGAGCGGAGCTTCAGCTCATAGCCTTCGCCTGAAGGGAGACCGCCGAACGTGTAGGAGCCGTTGCCGGTCAGCGTTACTTTCTGTTCGCCCTGCAACGCGCCGCCGCTCAGCGTCAGCACCGCATTTTGGAGCCTCGATCCGTCCTCGGAGCGGATGTGCAGCTTCAAGCTGCCGCCTACGGGGATATCCAGCGTCTTGCTCAGCTTGGCGGATGCGGCGGCTACAGTTAAAGTTACTTCCACGCTGCGGATCAGCTTGACGCCCTCCGGGATGGCGAATTCCCCCGCATAAAGCGGACTTGCCGCACCGGAAGCGGTAAGCGGGATGACCAAGCTATCGGCCGTATCGTCCGCTCTGACATAGTCGATACGGGCTTCTGCGTTCCCTCCGGGACTTCCCTCCGCTTCGAGCCGCACCGTTCCGTTCAGAGTTGCGTAGCCGAGGGCGTTCCGCTTGGCCGCGGCCCGGACGTCGTTCAGCCGCACCTCCGATCCGCTCTTTGTCGCGGCAACGACCGTTAATCCGTTCGTACTTTCGTTTCCTGCCCCATCCACCGCTTTTACCGTAAATGTATATTCGGTACCGGGCAGAAGCCCCCAAACGGTTCCTTCCTTTGCAGGACCGGGAAAAGAAACGTAAGTTGCGCCGCCGTAATAAACGCGATAGCCCGTAACAGCACGGTCGTCGCTTGCCGCCTGCCAGCTCAGCGTCACAAAGTCGGCTCCCGCTTCCTTCACCAGGGCGCGGCCGCCCTCCGGGAACACCGGAGGAACCGTATCGTCGGGAGGCGGCGCCTGCATAGGTGCGAGGAACAGATCGGATACACCGTTCGTATCGCCGGTGATCAGATCGGAAGCTTCCGATTCAAACACCACGTATGTTCCGTCGCCGCTCACCGCAGGCATTTTGGAGCTGCCGCCCGCCCATCCGCCGGCATACGTGAGGCTTAGCGGGGCCGTCTCTCCGGTAATCCGGTCGAACGCATATACGTCGTATAAGCCGTTGGAGTCTGCTGCTGCCAGGTTGGCCGCTCTCGAAGCATATACGACATACCGACCGTCTCCGCTTATGGAAGGCGATTCGCTATCTCCGTCCGGCAGTCCTCCGGTGACAGATCGGCTAACCGCGACTGTCTCATCCCGGTCCCGGTCGTACATGTAAATAACCGGAAACAGATTATAATCGCTGTGATCTTCGTACTTGAACGCCACGTAACGTCCGTCCTCGCTAATGGACGGATCGTAGGAAATCGTCCGGTCGCCCGGGAACGTCGAGATCCGCTTGACCGTTTTGTCGGGAATATGGAATAAATAAACGTCCAGGTAGCGGTCCGTATCGGTCCGGTCCATGTTGCTTCCTTCCGTAGCGAAAGCAATATACTGACCGTTGCCGCTAATCACGGGCGGACCGCTGTCGTCGTTCGCGATCGTTCCGTCTGCCAGCCGCAGCAGCGACACGGAGTCCGTCTCCCGCTCGTACAGGTATACATTCAGTTGATCCGGTGCGTCCGGCACCAGCTTGGCATAGGAAAGGAAGACAATTCTTGAGCCGTCGCCACTTATAGCCGACCTGTAGCTGTCGCCGTTGCCCGCCCCGCCTTCGGCCGGATAGCTGATTTTGGCCATACGTCCGGTATGCCGGTCGTACAGAAACACATCCGCCCCCGGGCCGGCCGCGTCGTCCGTTATCAGGTTCCCTGCATACGAGGTGAATACGATATACCGTCCGTCGCCGCTAATTTTCGGTTCGAAGCTCATCTGGTCGGCGGAAGCTCCGTTTCCGGTTTTACTGATCAGCTCGATCGTGTCGGTAACCCGGTCATACAGGAATACGTCCGTTTTTCCATTACCGTCCAGTTCCGCCAAGTTATCCGCATCCGAATCAAATACGACGTATCTTCCGTCATCGCTCACATCCGGACGCAAGCTCGTTTGGTTGCTTTGTTCCCCGGAGCCGGAGACGTTTACGCGGGTGATTTGCCGCCCTTGGGTCACACGGGCTGTGGCCGGGGCGCTTTCGGAACGGTTGCCGTCCGCATCCAGGCTGACGAGCACGACCTCGTATTCGGTTCCGTTCGTAAGTCCGTGCATAGCCGCCGTCTGTACGCTCGGCGCGGTCCGAGCCGTTTCTTTGTAGCCGATCGCCCCTTTCTTCCGCCACTTCACGATGGTCCCGACATAATCGAGAGAAGCCGAGTCGGTCCAGCGGACCTCCAAACCTCCGAGTTCCGGCAGCAATGCGATGCCGCTTGCGGTTTCCGGCGGCGTCGTCTCAGGCTGGGCAAGCGTCGAAGCCGACGCCGATATCCGCGCCGCGCTCCAGTTGTAGAACGTATCGCCCGGTTCAACGGCGAACGAATACGAGGTGCCCGGCGACAATCCGGTAACGAGATAAGCCGGTTCCGGTACGATATCCAGCAGTACGCCGTCGCAGTATACCTTATAGATCGCCGGACTTGCTTCATCCAGCGCCGGCGTCCAGCGGAGCGCCGCATAGGTGCCGCCCGTTTGCGCTGCGGCAAGAGCGGCGCCTTCGCCCCATACGGGCGGTGTCCGGTCGCTGTTCGCGTAAACCGGCAGTTCCCTGAAATAGATATGCCCGTAAGAGGATTCTCCTTCCGGTTCGTCTGCCAAGTTGGAAGCGGCCGAATCGAAAACCGCATATTTGCCGTTCCAGCTTACAGCTCCGCGGATGCTGTCGGCGTTGCCCGGCTCGCCAGCAGGAGATGCGCTCATCAGCTCCGTCTGAAGGGTCTCGCGGTCGTGCAGGTAGACGTTCCGGTTGTACGCGCCCGGGTGCAGCTCATCGTTCGAGTAAAACACGATCCACCTGCCGTTCGCGCTGATCGAGGGCGATTCGTTCGATCCGAAGCCCGGTTCCGCCGACAGGGTCACGTTTACGAACTCCGTCGTTTTCGCGATTCTGTCGCGGACGAATAAATCCATGTTGTAGCTGTCGTCACCCGGAATAAAATTGTTTGCATACGAAGTAAAAACGACATACCGTCCGTCCGCGCTGATCGATCCGCTCTCGCTGGCGGAATTCCCCTCTTCGCCCGAAGAAGATAGGCTGACCCGTTCGGTAAGACCCGTCTTCCGGTCGTATACGAATACGTCTGATCTGCCGTTCGTATCGCCCGGCACCAGATCATGCTCATCGGAGGTGAACGCAATATACCGCCCGTCCGGCGTCATCGAGATCCGGGTCGTGTGGGGATACTTGAAGCTGCCGTACATCCGGTCCGTAATCCGGGTTGTCTGACCGCTCCACCGGTCCTTGACGAATACGTCCCAATTGTTGTTGAAATCATCCTCCACACCGTTCGTCCCGTAAGAAGCAAAGGCGACGTACCGGCCGTTCTCGCTCATCGCATACGGCCTCTCGTACACGTATACGTAACCGGAGCTTACGTCTTCGGCTACTTTTTCCAAACCGCCCGTCTCGCCGTCGTACAAGTAGAGATCTTCCGTCGAGCCGGACTCCGGAGCGGCGAGCAAGTTCGTCGCGAAGGAAGAAAACAGAACGAATCTGCCGTCCATGCTCATAACCGGCGCATGACTGCTGCCGTTGGCCTCCAGACCGCCTTGCGACATGCTGATCCGTTTCGTCATCCGGTTCATTCTGTCGCTGAGGAAAATGTCTTCCTTGCCGTTCGTATCGCCCGCGACCAGATTGGCCGCTTCGGAGCCGAACACCACCCACCTGCCGTCCTCGCTGACGGACGAATACCGGCTGTCGCCGTTCCCCGGCTCGCCAAGCCCATTCACGCTGATCTTTTCCGTAACGATGGGCGGCTTCGTCTGGATCGTCATGTATGGGCCGTCTGTCGTCCGATTGCCGGACCAATCGGCCGCTTCGACCTTGAATACGTAAGAGGTGCCGGGCGTCAGTCCGCGAATGTTCACCGGAGATTCGGAACCCCCCGGCAGCGGCGCCCCATCCCGGTATAAGACGTACCGGATGAGTCCGGTCTCGCCGCCCGCAGGCGTCCATTCCAGCCGGACCGCATTGTGACCGACCGCCGGTGCGTGGATAACGCTCCCGGCCGGCCATACCGGAGCCGTCCGATCCCCGGGGTCGAGTAGAACGGATAACAGCGTCCGATTCATGCTCCAAGACGTACCGGATGCACCGGCCGTTATCGCCTGGCGCACCTCGCCCGCCGTGAGCTCCGGCTGTACGGCGCGAACGAGCGCCGCAGCTGCCGCGACATATGCGGCGGCGCTGGCCGAACCGGTTTTCGTGCCGTACTGCCCGGACGGCAGCGCGCTTAGGATCTCCTCGCCGGGCGCCATGACGGTTGTTCCCGGATTCGATCCGGCCAGCGGGACTGACAACCGGCTCAAGGCTCCCGCCGATATCACCTGCGGCAGCGCCGCCGGGTAGTAGGCGTCGGTGTCCCCGTTACGCACCGGCGTTCCGTCGTCTCCGCCCCCCGCTACTATGACGATCTGCTGCGCATAAGCTTCTGCGATCACACCGGACAAGTAGGCCGGAGGATCATACTCCCTGAACCCGGGGCCGATATAGATGACGCTTACCCGCTCACCCGACGCTCCTCTCCACTCCATCGCTCTGCTGACTGCAGCCGCTACGTTAAAAGCGCTGTCGGCCGCCTGAACCGGCAAAATCGATACCGGCATCGTCCCGGCCGCGCCGGTTATCCCGATCCCGTTATTCGCAGTCGCAGCGATAATTCCCGCGGCGTGCGTTCCCCGCTCTTCGCCGTCCGTCAGCTTGTTCACGGCCCGTACCCCCGGAGCCGTATCCACGCACGGAATCTCTCCATCACCCGAGCAGTCGATCAGCGGCAGCAGCTTGCCGTCAAGATCCGGATGGGCCGTGTCGAACCCGTTGTCGATGACGGCGACGACGACCGGCGGCATGGCACCGTAAGCCGCGCGGGTAACCGTATTCCACGCCGCTTCCGCTTCGATCGCCCCGAACGCCCATTGCTGCGGCAGCAGCGGATCGTTCGGAAGCAAAAAAGCCGGGCCGTATACCGCTCCCGTCACTCCAAATCCCGACGGCCCTCCGGGCGCACCCGGAGGCCGCTCCAGCGTCGCGGCCTGAATCGTGCGGATTTCCCCCGCGTTATCCGCGCCTTCTCCGCTTGAATTTAACCCGCCTCCGCTTAACAGTTTCTCCAGCAGCTCTTTGGCCTCCGCAGCCGTCAAACCGTCTACATCCGACGACGACGCTTGAAGGACCGGCGATAACGTGCTCATCAAAATAATAACGACCAAACAGGCGTGAACGGTTCGTCTCCACCAGTCCCGCTTTCCTCTGCGCAAACTCAAATCAAGTCCCTCCCGGGTATCAAACGATTTTTATGTTACATTTCGTATCTTCAAAAACAGAGCCTTACGGCCCAATACGACTTTTTCTACTCCACAGCATCGGTAATAAAAATCTCCTCATCGTCGAACAACACTTTCATGTTGACATTTTCGAGTACCAAACGAACCGGTACGGACATCCTGCTGTCCCTGAATACCGCCTGAGCAGCCAGCGTGTGCAGCTTCCCGTTCACGTAAGCCTCCTTCTTGTCGATCGTCAGGACGATCTCGATCCCTTCCCCTTCCATCGTTTCGCTGCTCCTCCTTCATTCCCCGGCCTCATCCGATGGCTGCGGTTGTTCCTCCCGATTCTCGCTTTGCCAGTGTTCGATGCCCGCATCCGTCCACGATTCCAGCTGAATCGCCCGGATCGCGCTGCGACTGATCTTCAACCGCTGCGGCCATAACACCTCGATCCGGTTCCCTTCCGGATCGCCGAATTGAAACGAAACTCCCCAGCCTTCGGTATACGGCCCGTGTACGCGAATGCCCCGCGACCGGACATTCCTCCATAAACCTTGCAGCGCACCGAGCGATTCTGCATAAAACGTCATTTGTACCTGCCGCGGATCGCCGACAAAGCTGATCTCGTAATAGTCCGTCTCCGGCCGGAAAGCAAGAAACGTCTGATCCTCGTGCTTCCGGGAGCAGGCCGCGAGCTGCATATCGAATACCGACCGGTAAAACGACTCCAGTTTCTTGGCATCCCGGGCGTACAGCGCGGCGCTGCCCAGTCGAAATGGATTGGTCATCCTCGCACCCGTTCCCTCCTCCTTCGTTCTATCCTAACCTTATCACGGACCCGATCCGGGAATAAGTATCCGGTCAGATACAAATGAGGTATCCGAATGGATACCCCAACCCCATATTTCTATATCGCTTTGAGCCGAATCCGAGTAAAATAAGGAATGCCAGTAATTTCCGATCCGGATCGAAGAAGGTGTAATCGATGGCAGAGGACGAACGGCTGGATGAGCTTGAGAGCCAAATGCTCGTCGGAAGACAGCGGGAAATCGCCGCCTTCCTGCAACATTTTCACGACAGCTCCCGGTCCAAAAAAATAGTAAACGTATACGGCACGGCCGGAATCGGCAAAAGCACGCTGCTCGACGAGTACGACAAGCTGGCGCAAGCAAGCGGCGGGATCACCGTTACGATCGACAGTGAAGGCTTCGTCAAAACGCCGGAAGCGTTCTGCCGCCACATCCTGGACTCACTCGAATGGCCCGGCAATGATTCCTCCGACCCGGCGCGCCTCCCCGTCGAATGCATATCTGCGCTGAACGAAACGGCTTCCGGGCGGCGTGTTGTTCTCCTGATCGACGCTTACGAGCATTTGGAGGCGCTCGATCAATGGCTGCGGGAGTTTTTTCTGAAGAAACTCGATAAACACGTACTGATTGTCATCTCAGGGCGGTATGCGTTGTCCGAAGTTTGGTATTTGTCCCCGGCATGGAGGCAGCTTCTCGTAAAGCTTCCTCTCGCGGATCTGGATTACGAGTCGGTCGTCCGTTTCGCGGAATATACCCATATATTCGACCAGCCGACGATTCAGCGGATATGGCGTCATTCCGGAGGCCATCCTTTGACGATGTCGCTGCTTACCCTCCTCTTGGGTCAGTCCCCCACCGGCGAAGCTCAGCTGTACGCGGACGATCACGATACGCTGTCGTTTATCGTAAGCCGCTGGCTGCGGGAAGTGCCGGGCGAGCATATGCGTCCTTTTATCGAAGCGGCTTCAGTACTTCGTCAATTTAACCAGGAGAACTTGTCGTTCATCATGGACCGGGAGATTACCGCCTCCGAGTTTTATCAGCTCATCCGCTTCTCCTTCATCCGCAAAGTCGACCGCGGGTGGACCGTACACAGCCTAATGAGAGAGGCGGTCAACCGGGAGCTTCTCGCCCGGACTCCGAAGCGTTACGAGTCGATCCGTTCGCGGGCGCTGGCTTATTATTACCAGCAGTTGACCGAATCGGGCCGGCCGTCTCCTACCGCCAGAGAAGCGATAGAATTGATGTATTATATCGGTGACGCCTTGATCCGCGCGTTTATGAACTGGTTCGAGCTGTCGCCCCGGCACTTCGAGACGGCAGGCGCCAATTATCGGGAAGCGCTCGAGTTATACGCCCAGGACCGGTACGCCAATGCCAAGGATACCCGGATCGAGCTGTACGACCCTTATACGGACGGTTCGTTTCATTTTCACCTTACGGCGGAGCAGACACGCTTCACGATCAAAGACATCGACTTCGGCGCCTTGTTCACGCTCGGATACGATGTCGTCCGGTTCATGAAAGACGCGGGAGGCGCCATCATCGGAGTCGCGGTCATTATACCGATTAATGCGAACACGCTGCCTTATTTGAAGAAAGCTCCGCGCTCGGCGGCGTACTTCAACCATCTGCCTCCCGATATGGCGAAACGGCTGAACGTACCCGGCCATACGAGAGCCGGCTGGTTTATCGAGACGATCGATACCGCCGACTTCGCAGACGCTTCCCAGCAAACTGCAATCGGTCATCTGCTCCATTCCCTGATCTTCACCGGCGAGCTGATCGTCGAATCGCCATCGCCTCATCCGTACTTCGTAGAAACTCACAAAAGCCTCGGCTTTGAAACCGCACCGTACGGCACCCATCGCAATTACGACGGCATAACCGAAACGGCGACGTTCGTACTTGACTTACATAACGAGCAAGTGCTCAGCTACATCCATAAAATGTTACAGGTTACCGGGCAGGCCGGCCTTTTCCCTCCGCCGCAGCCTCCCGCTGAGGTAGCACTGCCGGAAAACGCATCCCGAGACCGGATCTTGGAGCGGACCGATATAACGGCGCGGGAGAAGGAAGTGGCGAAGCTGCTGGAGCTGGGACGCACGAACGCGGAGATTGCCTCGACCTTGTATTTGAGCGAGGTTACGGTCAAAAAACATATTAAATCGATGCTTGGCAAGCTGAACGCCACAAACCGGACTCAATTGCTAAAAAGGCTGCTGGAGTAGGTAAGTCATTCATAGAATATGGGAGTTAGTCTGCACAATCATGTACATAGCCCCAGCCGTCCGTAAGCGTGCGGACGGTTATTCGGGCTTGATGAAGCACCCGAAACGATTTACATCTGAATATTCCCGATTATAATGGAGACAAACTGGAGTCTTCGTTGATCTACAACGCGGGCAAGTCTGGAGGAGCCGCACATGACCGCCGAATCATCTGTTCGCCTGTACAAAATCAGGCAGCACGTTCCCGATAGCCGGATCGCCGATCTTCCTTCCGCGATACGCGACTCCGTGGAGCAGTCGTTAAAGGAAGCCGCCCTGCCGTCCGGTGCGGCCGTCGCAATTACAGCCGGGTCGAGGGGCATCCGAAGCATCGACGTTATACTGCGTACGGTCGTCGACCAGCTTCGGCAGAAAGGATACCGCCCGTTCCTCGTCTCCGCCATGGGCAGTCACGGGAGCGGCGAAGCGGAAGGACAACGTGAGGTGCTGGCCAGTCTGGGCATTACGGAACAGTCGATGGGAACGGAGGTCCGATGCTCCGGGGAAGTGGTACAGCTCGGCGCGACGGAGGGAGAGGCGGTCCTTGCAGCCTCGGCAGCAACCTCGGCCTCAGCCGCAGGCGTTGCCGGCCTTCCGGTATATATGGCTAAGGAGGCGTTCGAAGCCGACGGCATCCTCGTTATCAACCGGATTAAGCCGCATACCGCGTTTCAGGGCGATTACGAGAGCGGACTGCTGAAGATGCTCGCTGTCGGACTCGGCCGCACGCCCGGAGCAAACAGCGTCCACAGCTTGGGGGCCAAGCAGCTGGCCGCGGCGATTCCCTCGATCGCGCGCGTTTGTCTGGAGAAGGCGCCGGTTATCGGCGGGATCGCCATCGTGGAGAACGCCGAAGAGCAGACCGCGATCATAGAAGGCATCCCGGCCGGGTCGCTGTTTGCCGCCGAGAAAAGGCTGCTGCTGGAGGCGAAGCGGATGATGCCTTCGTTGCCGGTTCAGCGGATCGATCTGTGTCTCGTCGGAGAGATGGGCAAAAACTACAGCGGCACCGGCATGGATGCCAACATCATCGGCCGGATGAGAATTCACGGGGTAGCGGAGCCGAAGCTCCCGGATATTACGTATGTCGGGGTTCTCGGGCTGTCGTCTGCGTCCCGCGGCAATGCCGCCGGAATCGGGCTGGCCGATTTTACGACGGATGCCGTGGCCGGCAGCATCGACAAGCAGGCGACGTATCTCAATTGCCTGACCAGCGGTTTCGTGATGAGGGCCGCCGTCCCGATGAGCTTCGCTAACGACCGGGAGCTTGTGAACCAGGCGATGTTTGCATTAAAAACGCCGGATCCTCGAAAGGTCCGGCTGGTGTACATCAAAAACACGCTTCATCTCGATGAAGTTTGGGTATCCGAGCCGGTCTGCGAGGAGCTTCGGGACCGGCCGGACTGTACGGTACTCGAAGGTCCTCTCGCCTTGTCCTTCGACCGGAACGGGAGGCTCCTCCTGCCCGGGTGCTCCGGAAGCGAAGCGGACTGAAACTACGCCCGCTTTTTGTTCCGGTACAGCAGGAAAATAAAATACGGCACGCCGATAATCGCGATCACGATGCCGACCGGGAGCTCGGCGGGAGCAAACACCATTCTTCCAATAAAGTCGGAGGCGAGGACGAGCAGCGCCCCGACTAATCCGCACACCGGCAATATCTGCCGATGCGCCCCTCCAACAAGCCGCCTCGCGATATGCGGGGCCATCAAGCCGATAAAGCCGATGCCGCCGGATACCGACACGCAGGCGCTGACCAGACCGATGCTGCACAGCAGCAGCAGCGCCTTCTCCTTCTCCGACGCTACGCCCACGCTTCTGACGCTGTTCTCGTCCAGTTGAAGAAGGTCGAGGATGTACGACTTCCGGATAATCACCGGGATAAGCAGCACCAGCCACGGCACAACCGCTCCGATATATTTCCAGTTCGCGTTGTAGATGCTTCCCGACGTCCAGACCGCCACCATCTCGAAGTCTTTGGCGTTCATCTTTAACGTCAGGTAAAGCGAGACGGCGCCCAGTCCGGCAGCGGCGGCGATTCCCGTCAGCAGCAGACGCTGCGGCTCCAGCCGGCCGTCCTTCCAGGAGATGGCGTAGATAAGCAGCGCTGCGGCGAGCCCGCCCGCCAGCCCGAACAGAGGCATCGCCATAATGGCGGCTAGTCCGGTCCCTTTAATCTGCCCTTGATAAAAAAATAAAAAAATAACGATCGCCGCCCCGGCTCCGGCATTAATGCCCAGTATGCCCGGATCGGCCAGCCCGTTACGCGTCACGCCCTGCAGGACGGCCCCCGCGATGGCGAGTCCCACGCCGACCAGGATAGCGATCACGATGCGGGGCAGCCGCAGCTCGAAAATAACGAAGACGAAATCCTGCTGCGGATTGATCCCCAGCAACGTGGTGAATACATCCTTAACCGCCATATCGAACGCGCCGTTGGTCAGGCTCATATAAAAAGTCAACAAAATGATGCCGACGCCGGAGGCCATCACGGCCGCAAAACGTCCGGTTGTCCCTTTATGCACGTTTCTCTCCCCCTCTCGTCCGGATCAGGTAGAGGAAAAACGGTACGCCGAGCATCGCCGTCACGACCCCGATCGGCATCTCGAACGGATAGTTGAGAAACCGGCTCAGCACGTCGCAAAGCGCCAGGAACACGCCGCCCAGCACGGCCGAGCAAGGGATGATCCATCTGTAATCGAGACCAGTCAGAAAACGCGCGACATGGGGCACGATCAGGCCAACGAAGCCGATCTTCCCGGCAATCGCCACCGATATGCCAGTCAGAATAACGACGCACAGCGTCGCCGCCAGCTTAATAATCGCCGTCTTTTGGCCGAGGGAGACGGCGACGTCTTCGCCAAGCGCCAGTACGGATATCGACTTGGACAGCAGGAGCGCCATGATTATGCCGACGACCGCGAACGGAATGGCCAGCTTGATCAACGCCGGGTCCAACTGGTGCAGCCGGGCGTTATACCAGAAGCTAATATTTTGCGATACTTGAAAGTAAGTCGACAACGCCGCGGAGACGCTGCTCAGGAACGTTCCGATAATCGTGCCGAGGATCGCCATCCTGACCGGAGACAGACCGCCGGGAAGAAGCGAGGCGAGGCCGAACACGAGCACGATGCAAAGCGCCGAGCCTGCGAACGAATACAGGATCATATCCATCGACGAACTGTTCGGCAGAAACACCATGCACAGCGTAATCGCAAACGCCGACCCGTCGGACACGCCCATAATCGAAGGGGATGCAAGATAGTTTCTTGTCATCCCCTGCATAAGCGCTCCCGAGACGGCGAGGAAAGCGCCGACCAGCAGCGCTCCCATCACACGCGGAATTCTGGAATGCATTATAATCTGATGGTTCACATTCCCTTCGTCAAACCGGAACAACGAATCGCGGATCGTCCCGATATCGATCTGCTTGGCTCCGTACAGCACGGACAGCAGCATCGTCAGAACGATCGCAACCGGAGCGGTCCACAGGATGACGGTATAGGCGCGTAACTGGAATCGCATAGGGCTCCGCTCACTTCGCCTGCATCAATTTGCTGGACTTGACCGCATCGAGGAACGCGATCTTGCTGTAAGCCGTGCCGCCTTGAGCCGCCGGATCGACCAGGTTCACGAAGACGTTGCCGTTTTTGACCGCATTGATGCTTTTCCAGATCGGATTGTTCTGCAAATCTTGCAGCGCCTTCGGATTATCCGCATTTTCCTCTTCGGCGAACTGGACGAATACGTAGTCCGGATTCATCTCCGAGAACTTCTCGAGCGAGACGGTCTGCTGCGCCTTGGCCTGCTTGACTTCCTCCGGCACGGCGGCTCCGAGCTCCGCGTAGATCGACGGATTAAAGAATACGTCCTGCGGATACAGATTGATGCTGCCCGAGCGAACCCGGATGATAACAACCTTCTTGTCCTTGAATACCGGTCCGAGCTTCTCCTTCACGGCTTGAACCTCGTCCTTGTACGACTGCAGCGCCTTCTTCGCCAATTCCTGCTTGCCTGTCAGTTCTGCGAGCAGATTGAGGTTCGCCTCCCAGTCCGTCGAGATGTGCGATACCGGAACCGTGGTGCCGACTTTGCCCAGCTTCTCCAGCGTTTCCGCAGGAAACTTCGTGCTGGCGAGGATAACGTCCGGCTTGAGCTTGAGAATCGTCTCCAGGCTCGGCTGCGTTTTCTCCCCGATGCCGGTAGAGCCTTCGGTAATTTTGGAGAAGATCGCCGGGAATTTGCCGCCCACGGTCAGCGCCCCGATCGGCTTAACGCCGAGCACCAGCGCGTCTTCCATCGATTCGACCGATCCGGTGATGACGATTTTGTCCGTAGGAACGGTTATCGTGTACTCCTTGCCGAGGTACGTCAGCTTTTTCGGAGCCGCCTGATTGGCGGCCGCCGGTGCCGAAGCCGCCGGAGTCTGTCTTCCGCTTCCTGCATGGGTCGTTCCCGTATTCCCTGCAGCCGGGGCGGCCGTCTCCTTCGCTCCGCAAGCGGTAAGTCCCAGCATCAAAGCAGCAAGTCCTGTCAACATCAATTTCTTATTCACGTTTCTCGTTCCCCTCTCTTTGTTTACCCGTTTGGAAACATCCATTGCAGCGCCTCCGGAAAACGATCCGTAAAGCAACTGAGCTCATGGGACGCGCCTTCTTCGACATGCAGCTTCAGCCGGTCCGGCGGGAACCCGCCGGCAAGCAGCACTTCATGTGCTTCAAACGTCCGGGCGACCATGGTTTTCTGAATATTGGTTTTCGTTGCGCCTTCCGCGGTCCCGACATACATGTAGATCCGCCGCTCCCCGTCTGCGATCGGCTTCTCCTTCATATACTCGACGAACCTCTCGTACCAGTACGAACCGGAGATGGAGCCGATTTGCCCGAATACGCCGGGATACTCATAGGCGGCGAACATCGAGATCAGCCCGCCGAGGGACGCGCCGATCATGCCGGTATGACCGGGACCGCTCTCCGTCCGGTAGCGCTCCGCGATAAACGGCATCAGCTCCTCGACGATATACGCGAGATACGCCGGCCCTTCTCCGGCAAAGTCGTTGAACTGCGCCGTCAGCTTTGGGGCCGGCCAAGGCGTATACTCGTCTCGGCGTTCCTTCGGATCGATGCCCACCAGCAGCAGCGGCCGCACCAACCCGTCTGCCGTCATCCGCTCCAGCACCGTCAAACTGTCGCTTACATCCGGAGAGAACAGCTCATCCCCGTCGTGCACGTATACGACCGGCAGCTTCCCGGAAATGGTTCCGTATTGCGGCGGAACATACATCGTGAGAACTCTGCCGTTGTAAGTATGCCGATTGATCGTTCCTTCCAACTTGTCAGCCTCCAAGATAGCGGCATCCGCACAATATACGAGAACCGTTATCAGTTAATTGAAAATAATTCTCATTTAGAATTATAATCAACATCGGTTCTCCCGAACATGGACAATTTCCGGAAATGAACTGGATGATCTCCATATACGTGACGAATCATGTCGTCCACCATCCGCTCCGCGGCGGAAGCCGAATATTCCCGCCAAGGGTCGGAGGAAATCGGATGGACGTAATTGCGGCGGACCGCCCTCAAATCTTTCCACAGCGGATTCGTTTGCAGCGACTGCCAGAACGCGAGCGATTCCGTCTCCTGGCAGACGTTGACCAGAATCCGGCCGGCATCGATGTCCGCCAGCTCGGAGAAGCTTACCGGCCGGCCGCATACGGCTTCGTCGAACCCGCCCGGCGCATTCAAGCGCAGATCGCCGTACAGCACTTCCCGCATCCCCCGTCTCGGACAGAGCAGGCACGTATTCTTATGAATGCTGAGGACAAGCACCGTATCGTCCTGTATTTCACGCTTCAGCAGTTCGCGCGCGGCCGCCAGCTTTCTCTCGTACTCGCCGAGCCAGCGCTCCGCCTCGGCCGTCGCATCGAGCCATCCTGCGATTGTCCGCAGTTGCTGCCGCCAGTCGGCAGCGGGCTGTGCCAGGCTATGCACCGGAGCAATCGCCTCCAGCTTGGGCAGCTCATCGGGACGAAGATAATCCGCATGACACAGGATCAGATCCGGCCGGGCATGCGCCAGCGCCTCCACATTCGCCTCCCAATCGTGATTGAACCGGTAGGCGCTCAAATGAACGGGGATGTCGGAGCGGTATTTCTTATGATAGGACGCCGTCCATTTCGGATGCATCGGAGCCGCGTACGGCACGATGCCGAGCGCCAGCAGGTGTCCGAGGATGGCCGACGTGTAAGCCGCGATTTTGCGGCGGCGCTTCTTCATGTAGGCCGAAGGGGATACGCCCGCAGCCTGTTTGAATTTGCGGCTAAAATAAAACTCATCGCTGTATCCGACCTGATGAGCGATATCGCGCAGCTTCGTTTCGGACTGCACCATCAATTGTTTGGCGTGATTGACCCTGACCTCGGTTACGTAATCGATTGCGCTTTTGCCGTACGTTTTCTTGAACAGATCCACAAAATATTTCGGGCTGAGCTCGGCGATCCGCGCCAGCTGCTCGATCGTCAAATTTTCGTTGTAGCGGCTTTCAATGAATTGGCGCGTTCTTTCCAGCGCGCTGAGCGAGTCGTCCACCGGCAGCTGCCGCTTATGTTTCATCACTCCGTACAGCAGCTCGTGGAAGGCGGCTTGTCTCCGGAACCTCTCGAGCGGGTCTTCGCTGCGGCTGTAGCTTAGGAGCCGCTCGCATTGGATAGCCGTGTGTGACTCCGGATACAGCGGAATTTCTCCCTTTAGCGGAAACGGCTCCGCGGCTTCCGAATCGGGCCGCACCTCGAAGGAAATCCGGTACAGCTCCAGCCCTTCCGTACCGCCGGATACTCCGATGGTCTGCCCCGGCCATGCGATATAGATCGTATCCGGACGCAGGCGATACTCGTCCAGATCGATCGTCAGACAGCCTTGTCCCCCCGCGGCTGCGATAAGCATATAAGAATCGATCAGTTGCTGCTCCAGACGGCCGCGCTGCCCGTCCATGCTCCGCAGCTTGATCCATAAGCGGTCCAAGACTGCCGGCCCGGGCAGCTGATCAGGAAGTCGATGAAACATCCTGGTTACGCCCCTTCTATAATTGAGAATGATTATCAGTAATAAAAGTAGCATGAACCCGTTCCCTGGTCAAGCCCAGTCTGAGCACGTCAACCTTTTCTCACCATAAGCAACTCCCGGCGCAGCTCCGTCACACGCTGGCTGTCCGTCTCGCGTAGTCGGTATGGTGATGGCGCATTGTAAGGCGGGATACGCCGACCTCCGCCGCGCCCGCCGTTCCCCCCGCTCCGGTTCCGGACGCAAGAAACAGCCGACGGTTGCCAAATGTTTGCTCTCCCGATTATAATGATAATCAATCTCAATTAGCGGAATGCTACTACGATACGGGGAGCCAAACCGATGACTTCACTCCAGCAGCAGCCTGTCCACATCCCGCGGTCCCAGCAGATGACCGCCGAATACCGGGGCCGAACGTACCGGATCTTTATCAGCGTGCCCTCCCAATCGCCGCCGGCCTCCGGCTATCCGGTCATTTATGTGCTCGACGCCAATTCCGTGTTCGCAACGATGACCGAAACGATTCGCGCCCAATCGCGCGCTCCCGAGAAAACGGGCGTGTTTCCCGCTATCGTCGTCGGGATCGGCTACGAAACCGAGGAACCGTTTCACCCGAACCGGCATTACGACTTTACGATGCCCGTCCCCCGGTCCGAGCTGCCGAAACACCCGACGGGCGGGGAATGGCCCGAGCAGGGCGGCGCGTCCGGCTTTTTGACTTTTATCGAAGACGAGCTGAAGCCGGCGATCGCCGCCATGCATCCAATCGATCCGGCCCGCCAGTCGATAATCGGCCATTCGCTCGGAGGATTGTTTGTCCTGCACGCCTTCCTTACCCATCCCGGCGGTTTCCAAACGTATATCGCAGGCAGCCCGTCGATTCATTGGAATGAGAGCGCTCTGCTCGAGAAGGAGCGGACCTTACCCGCGAGGCTGAACGACGACGGCGGCCGGATCGGCCTCCTGATCGCGATGGGCGAACAGGAGCGTACGCACAAGAGCAACGCTTACGATAAAGCCGAAGCGATGGCGGCCCGCTTGTCCGCGCCGAACCATTCCTGGCTGGACGTATCGTTCAAATCGTTTGCCGAAGAAGGTCACATCTCCGTATTGCCGGTACTGATCAGTCATGCCGTCCGGTTTCTGTCGAAAAATCCCCGGTGAGCCGCAATAGGCGGCCCCTCCGGGGATTTTGTCCGTACAGCTTCAGCTTGCGCGTTGTCATTCGCCTCGGGTCAGGCTTCGTCCGCAAGCGCTGCTTGCGCGCTCCGCACCGCATCCGGAATCTCAAACGAGACGCTCGTCCCTTCGCCCGGCTGGCTGCGTACCGACAATCCTTTGCCGTACAGCTGCTTCAATCGCCGATTCGTATTGATCAAGCCGATTCCGCCGCGGCTTGTCGTCCGGCTGAGCAGTCGGTTCACCGTCTCCTCGTCCATTCCGCGGCCATCATCCTGCACCTCGAAATGAACGGCACCCTGCAGCCTCAAAATCCGGATGCGAACGGTGCCTCCCTGCACCCGGCTGCATACCCCGTGCTTCACCGCATTTTCGACCAGCGGCTGGATCGTCAGCGGCGGAAGCAGCAGCTCGATGTCCGGTTCCACCTCCCAGACGACGGTCAGCCGTTCCTCGAACCGCTCTTTTTCGATATACAGATAAGCTTCGACCAGCTCCAGCTCATGGGAAAGGCCGACCAGCTCCCCCGCGTTCAGGAAATCGAAGCTGATACGCAAATACGACGTAAAGGCGTCGCCCAATTTCCGCATCTTGTCGGTGTCGAGTTCGCTTAGAGCCATAATCGAGTTTAATGTGTTAAACAAAAAATGAGGATGGATTTGCGATTGCAAGTAAGCGGCCTCCATGCGCAGCCGTTCCTTCAACGATTGCTTGACGGCGGCGAGCGACCAGATCCGGTATTTCAGATCCAGGGCGTCGACCGGCTTCGTGACGTAATCGTTCGCTCCGGCTTGAAAGCCGGCATAGCTGTCCTCCGGCTGGCTGCGAGCGGTCAACAGCAAGACCGGCAGTTCGGATATGGCGTATCGTTCCCTGATCCGGCGCGTCAACTCGTAGCCGGACATCTCCGGCATCATCACGTCCGCGATAACGAGATCCCACTGGCCGGCGGCGAGCAGCTCCAGCGCCTGGCGGGGGGACGTCGTCGTCCGGACCTGATAAGACTCCGCCGAAAGAATGCCGGACAGCACTTTCAGATTGATCGGATCGTCGTCGACCACGAGAATATGGATTTTGCCGGCCGCCAGAGGCGGCGATACGTCCGGCAGCGGGGAGGCAGCGACGAGTTTGTCCCCGTCCGGCGGACGGTCCGTCCCGGTCCGGTCCGCCGCTGCGATCTCCTCTTCGGCCGGAAGCCCGAACGCAGGCGCGGAGGAAGAAGACTCGGACTCGGACACCGCCGCAAGCGGCAGCGTGAAGCTGAACTCCGAACCTTTGCCCGGCTCCGATCGCACGGTTAGCGTTCCGCCCTGAAGCTCGACGAGCTGCTTGCAGATGCTTAATCCGAGACCGATCCCTCTGCTGCGATCCAGCCCGGGCGTCCCTTGCTCGTAAGGCAGAAAGATGCGGGCCAACGTCTCTTCGTCCATCCCCGATCCCGTATCCGTCACATACGTGACGAGCATCCCGTCCTTCGCTTCCGCGGTCATCGTCACAGAGCCTTCATTCGTGTAGGTGATCGCGTTATGGACCAGATTTTGAATAATTTGCACCAGCCGTTTCTCGTCGGCGAGCACCGGCGGCATCGACTCGGGGATGTCCACCTGGAGAGCGATCGGTTTGTTATCGGTCATGAAGACAAGCATTCCCATCACGCCAGACGCTACAGACTGCACGTGCACGGGCTTGCGATGCAGCTGAATCCGTTCCTCCTTCAGCCGCACCACATCCAGCAGATCGTCGAGCAGACGGGACATCTGACGGCTGATCGAGACCAGCAGCTCCATGTCGCGCAAGCTTCTGCCGCCGATCACCGGCTTCTCCCTGTTCGCCACGGTCCGGGCGATATTCATAATGGCGTGCAGCGGCGTCCTCAGCTCATGGGACGTCTGGGCAAGAAATTGATCCTTCAGCTTGTCCGATTTGCGCAGTTGCTCGTTCAGCTTCGCATTGTCCTGCGCGTTGCGGACATACCGCTTGAACCAGTACGCGGAGAAGCCGACGATTGCCGCGATAATGTCGATCGGATAGTAGATCGCGCTGACCTTGCCATACGGACCGATCAGCCCCCATATAACGCTGGAGGCGATACTCGTTGCTGCGACAAGCAGGAAGAAGGCGTCCGGCTCCTTCCTGCGAACCATTCTTCCAATCAAATACACAAACCAGATAAACGGAAGCATGTACAATACGGAAAATACACGGAAACCATAGCTATAATAAACGAGTGTCGCTGGAGCAGCGACAATAAAAGCCGAGTACGCGCCCAATACAGCGGCATACAGTCTGAACCGGGTAGAGCCGGACGGAGTATCCGAGAAATACCGGGCAAGCAGCACCATGAAGAAGGTCAGCCACATGTACGAGAGCATCCTTATTTTTAACGCCCAGGTATAATTCAGCTGCAGCCACAGCAGCAGCAGCTTGTCGTGATCCGATACGATTGATATTCCGGCCGCAACTAGCAAAAGGAAAAAAACTAGAAACGCTTTTTGTCGTGGATTAAACAAAAACAAAACGACGGCGTATAAGCCGTGAAGCAGCAGGACGATAAATGTAACGAGTTGGAACCCGATCGAGTACCACCGCTCCGTATCGACCGCCGCCTGCGATCCGAAGCGGATCGGCTTCGCGATTCCTCCCTGAATCGGATTGTCGAAGTTGGACACCGTAACCAGCAGCTCGATTTCCGTCAAGCCGACGTTTTCGAACGAGGCGGTGTATGAAGTCGCCCGAGGCTTGTAGACATCGGCGCTTTCTCCCGCCTGTCCGAATTCACCCGCCAGCTTTCCGTTAATGTGAAGCCGGGAAGCCGCCTGAATATCGATGATCCAGAACGTGTACGGCTCGTCTAGCAGCGGATCGATGAGGATGCGCAGCCTGTACGTACCGTAGCCGAAGGGCGAATCCTCACGTTCGCCGGCCGCCTCCTCCCAACTGCCCGGCACCTGGATATATCGGGGCTCCGGCCCGGCAGACCGCCAGTCTTTGCCGGAGGCGAGAACTTCGGGGTACAGCTCCCATTCGCCGTTCAACGGGATCGTCCGCTTGCCGCCAAGATCCCATCCCCGAAGGTCCAGCACGCCTTGAACCGCTGTCGGGGAGGCCCCCGCGGAATACTGGAACCAGAGCGACCGCAGACCAAGCAGAAGGAGCAGAAATACAATGAATAGTACTACATATTTCCATGCGAATGTTTGGGATGTCCGTTTCATGTTATCTTAATTCGGCACGGTGAACGATCATTCCTTTCTGAGCTCCGCAGGAATGATCAGCCCCCATGGTGCTAGCGGCTCCCGGTCAGCTTTTGAACGATAAAATCCAGATGTTTCTCCATCGATACCGGATCGTTGAAATAGGCCGCGTCTTTGTTGAGTTCGAAAACCCGGTTGTTTTTAACGGCGGGGAGGTTTTTCCATATCGTGCTTCCGTACACGGCATCCGGATCGCCCTGATCTCCTGACCACGGGCTGGTAAATATAAAATCGCCTGCATACTCGGGAAGCACTTCCAGCGACAAGCTCGCCCACCCCTTGCCGTTGTCGATCGCGTCCTTCTGAATCGGCGAAGGCGCCTTCAGCTTAAACTCGCCGTACAGAATCTCGCCGCCTCTTCCGTAATTATGTCCGAAGGCGTAGATCCCTTTCGCGTAAGGCTGAAGAATCGATACGGTTTGGTCGCCGACGGCGGCTTTCACTTTCGGCTCGGCATCCTTGATCTTCTGATCCCACTTCGCGATCCAGTCAGCGGCCTGCTTTTCCCGGCCCGTCAGCTTGCCGAATTCCAGCAGCTGCTCGCGCAGTGGAAGCTTGCCGTAAGCGATCGCCACCGTCGGCGCGATTTTGGACAATTGGTCGATACTGCCGTCATCGCTCTGGAAGACAATAATCAAATCCGGCTGCAGCTCCAGCACTTTCTCGGTCGACTTCCCGTCGCCCAAATCCGGTACGTTCACATATCCGGCAAAATACGGATTGCTCTTCACATGCTCGGTGACACCGATCGGCTGAATGCCGAGCGCCAGCAAATACCCGTAGTAGCTGTCCCCCAACACGAGTACGCGCTTCGGCTGTTTGGGCACCTCGATTTTGCCGTTGGCCGCCTCGTATATCATCGTTCCCTTCTCCTCCGTCTGGACTGCGCCGGCTGCCGCCCCGTTGGACAACGCTCCAGCGGACGCCCCGGAACCGTTCGAACCGCTCCCGTCCTCCTTGACGGACGCTTGTCCGCATCCAGCCGTAACGGCCAGCGCGATGATCATGCAGACCATCGCCGATACAACCCGTAATCGATTCCGACTCATCATGTTCCACCCTCCAAATTATATTGATAATGATAATCGTTATCATTATATCAAACAACCTTTACAAATCAACTAAAATTTGCCGCAACGCGCAAAAAAAAGACAGAGCCCTCCTGCGGCCTGTCTCCGGTTTATCTAAGCACTCCTTTTTGCACAATGCGCACGCGGACTTCCGGGCGAATCTTCACTTTCGCGTAATCCGTATCCCAGTCCAACTGCTTCCACGTATCGGAAAGATGCGCGATCAGCCCGCCCTTCGGGTATTCGATCGACACGGACTACTTCCTCCGGGACGGAGCCGGTCTGCAGCTACAACGCAATAAAGCCGGGAACGGCGCCGAAACGGAGCTGGAACCGTCCGGACGTTTGAAGTAAACTGAGAGTGCTTTGGAACGAATGGGAAGGAAATGGAGGCGCTTAACCGTGAACCACCCTTTGGAATCCGTTACTTTTCTGCCAAGTCCATCTTACGGCAAACGGGACTGCGCGCCGGGATGGTATTGGGATCACCAGACTCCGTTCCATGACTACGATATCTTCTATGTGTTGTCCGGCAAAGGCACGATGACGCTCGGCGGCGAGCGGTTCGAGCTTCAGAAACAGAGCTGCCTGATCATGCGTCCCGGCGACCTTCCGAAAGCGGTGCAAGATCCGCACGACCGGCTGACGGTGCTGTATTTGCATTTTCAGGTTGCGGACGCGGGCGGTAAGGTGCCGTTTTTTCCGTTTCCGCGGTTTACGGTAACCGGCGGCGCTTTTCGCGCGGAGAACCTGCTGTATGCGATCATGGAGCTGCTTGATGTTCCGGCGCCGCTGCAGGAGCTCGAATTCGACAGCCTGATGAAGCAATTTTTCGTCCGGCTGTTCCGGCTGCACCTGGTTCCCCGCGATTATGGCCCGGGCTCGGTCAAGCAAATGCAGCGGGTCCGCCAAATGATGGCTTACATCCGGGAAGCCCGGGGCGTCGACGTCGACCTGGAGGAAATGGCCGATGCGGTGGGCATGTCCCCTTCCTATATGAGCCGGCTGTTCAAAGCTTGCAGCGGAGTTACGCTGAAGGCGTTCATCGCGAAGACCAAAGCGGAGAGCGCCCGCGATCTGCTGGTGGAAACCCGGATGAGCGTCTCCCAGGTAGCCGAACGTATGGGCTACAGCGACGTCTACGCATTCAGCAAAAGCTTCAAGCGGGTGTTCGACGCAGCTCCGTCCCAATACTTGGCTAACGCCAGACTGTCCCGGCCCGCTCCCGGCTCCCGACAGTCGTAATTCCGCTGACGCTTCGCCCGGCTCCTATACGTTTCAGGACATCAATATACGACATCGCGCATTCCGGTTCCTACTAGCATCTGTTACGATACGATCAAACGGGTGAAGGAGGATGGGCCATGTTCAATCCGGTAGCGAATCCGCAGGACATCGCGCAGCGATTGTATCGTTACGACAAACTGGCCGAGCATCGGATCGGGACGGTGGACGACATAACGGAGGAGACGGTGCGCAATTACCGGGAACTGGGTTATGTGGCGATTGACGGGGTGCTGAGCGCAGACGAGCTGGAGAAGGCGATTCAAGACATCTCCGATACGATTCACGGAAAAATCGTCGGACCGAAAATCCAATATTTCAAAGGCAAACGCGAGATGGAAGAAGCCGGCCATTTCCTTACGCCGGAGGAACAGGAGTTTGCGGTCCGCAAGCTTCATAAATTTATCGGCTACTGCCCGAATCTGCATCATATTTGCTATCATCCGAAGATCAGGAAGGTGCTGGAGATGGTGTTCGGCGAAAAGCCGCGCTTCTGCGAAGACCAGGCGCTGCTCAAGCCTCCGTCCAAGGAAGCCGGGATCGAGAAGCCCTGGCATCAGGATATGGCCTACTCCAATTTCTCATTTACGAAAATGGTCGCCGGGGTGTGGATCGCCTTGGACGAGGCCGCTCTCGACAACGGATGCATGCATGTCATTCCGCGTTCCCACAAAAACGGCCCGGTGCCGCATTACGCTGTAAGAGACTGGCAGCTATGCGATACCGCGGTAGACGTACAGAGGGACGAAGCCGTGCCGCTGCGGCCGGGCGGGATTCTCGTTTTTTCCGGCTTGCTTCATCACGGAACGCCTCCGAATTTATCGAACAAGCGGAGAAGGGCGCTCCAATTCCACTATGCTCCCGAATCCGCCGTAAAGATGACGCCCGACCAATACAAAGTCGTGTTCACGAACGAGATGACGCAAGCGGAATGTTAGCTGTAATTTGAAAACTAAACCGTCCGGGACGTGTCCCGGACGGTCTTTTGGGTATTTGGCCTGCTCGGATAGCCGATTGTGGGGCTCTCGTCAGTATCTATAAAATTTAAGCATGTTCCCGTAGTGCACATTCAATTGTTCAATTCGAAACGATAATTTCGCCGAACGTCGCTCCGGTTCCGCCGCTATGAAGCGTAAAGGTGACGTTTTGACCGACCTTGGCCGTCGTTATTTTCATTTGAACGCTGGAATCGTGCAAAATGGACTTGTGAAAGCTGTAGCTCGTGCGGCTGAGCAACAGGAGGTCGAACTCGAACGGATAAGCATACGTTCCATGCACGACTCTTCCCCCAAGCTGCGTGTACGGTCGATCCCCGTTATCCCCCTCGATGTCGTAGCTGAACGAAGTTCCCGATGCGGCAATCGCTTTATAGTCGCTGCATTTGTTGAAAATCGCTTGATTCACCCAACCTGACGGCACGATGTTGTCTTTGATGTCCCATACTTTGGGATTTCCGCTGCTGAGCGGATTATTCCAAATATGCACGGTTCCGGTCGCCTCGGAAAAGTCGTTGTCGGAAATGTCCAACACGTCGAACAACGATCCGTTGTAGTCCGCGCTGTAGATGGTTGGCAAAGCGCCGCCGTCCGCCTTGCACCTTTGAATTCTCGACGTCTTGTGCACCCCGGCGACTTGGCCGGCCCTTCTTATCATCGTATCGGCATTTTTGAACGTAACGTCTCTGACTAAGCCATGCCCGGTTTCGTACTGGCGCAATAATTGGCTTACGTTTTCGACATAGCCCTTTTCGACAATAACCGTGCCGCAGCCAAATGCGCCAACCAATATTGGGTTCAACTGCTTGTTGCCGGTATACTTGCCAATCTGGACCGTCACGAGCTTGGAATACGAAACGAAACCAACAACTTTCGGATTTCCGCCGTCGAACTTCGGATTTTCGATCGAACCGACTTTGACCGTGTTCGTGCAATCGGGCATCGACGGATCACCCTTCATTTGAAACGGTTCGTTGCTTGTTTCCTTTATATAGGCAACATCGATATGACAATCGATCGCCTCCCCGTCGAATACGATGCCTTTATGATCCGACTCGCCGACGCCGCCGCTGCCAACGACGCGGCAACATTTCGATTTTTTGAATCCGATGCAGTTGTTGTTATGGGCCGCTACGTGTTCGGCTCGGTAGTAGGTTGCAATCTCCCCGTCCAATTGATAGTTCACATTTTCGCAATAGCCGATAATTGTAAAGTTTCCATTGTCGGGATCTTGGTACAGAGGGAACCCGAATATATGCCCTACGCTAATGGTCGATCGCGCCGTGTCATTTAAATACCCTTTGATGGTGCAGCCTTTTATATGGTTGATGTACAGATTGCTTCTAAGCGGGTGGATCGAACCGATGACATAAACGTCGCCTTGTATGCCAAACTCGCAATACGCAACGGACGGATCTCGGAGAAGCATCTCGATTTTGCGGCGATTCTCGATCGCCACAGATTCGTTCAGCGTTTCCGTCGGCAGCACGCCCATGCGGGCGTCCGTCGGAATATCGTCCAGTCTCCATCCATTGCCGTCGCCATCGTAAAAGGCAATCTCGTTGCCCGTATTGGCCTGCCCTGTCGTTCCGTCCTTGACATAGACAGCACCTCCGATTCCTCCTTGCGTGTGCTGCACCGTCCATACTTTGACACAATGCTGGAGCTGTCCCGATGCCGACGCGGTTTGCAAGTCCAGCCAAGTGTCATATTGTCCGTGACAGGCATTGCCCCCCGAATGACTCTCCGGCTCTATTGCATCGGATGCCGTGTCGTTTCCGTTAAAAGCGTGAACCCACCCGCCCGAAGCGACGGCCGCTCCGGCGACGCCAAGTGAAGTGAGCAGGACCCGACGACTGACTTTTCGCTTGCTGTCTTGCTCCATGTTTTCATTCCTCCGTTCGGTTTGATTGCCGGACGAACGGCCATACCCGCTCTTTGAAATAGCGGTGCCCGCCGTTTCCTTCGTATAGCTCGCACCGGTCCGGATGAGAGGGTGCTATCGCCTCATAGATGGCCCGTGTGTGCGCGAACGCTTCCCGCGTATGTTCGATCGGAAAGATAGGATCGTCCACGCCATTGACGATCAATAACGGCCGTGGTGCGATCAGTCCGGCGATATCGTACATTTCCCCTAACTTCATAATTCCTGGAATAAAATTGCAAAGACAATGCGGAACGTTCATTATCGAACCTGCAAACGTGCAAAAGTAAGCTCCGGGTACGCAAACGGAAATACGCTCATCCAAGGCCGCGGTAAACAGCGATACCGTCCCCCCTCCGGAGAAACCGGTGATGGTGATTTTCTCGGTATCGATTTCGGTACGGGTGGCGGCATAATCGATTAACCGTCCCATATCGTGCACGCGCTCTCCGATCAACGTTCTGCCGTACATGAAGGCGCGTTTTTGCAGCTCGTTGCATGAGCAAACCCAGTTATTCGAAAACTCCTCGACCCTCGACATTTCCCAAAATCCCCGAACGTCCATGCAAATCGTCGCATACCCTTCCGCTACCGCCTGCAGCGCAATGTCGGCTTCCGAAGCCAAGTGTTCCTCTCTTTCCTCAGGATTGATGTAATTTCCGGCATAGATTTCTTTTCCTTTTCTGAGATGCCCGTGCGGTGTCAATACGAGCGGGAACGGACCTTCCCCTTCTGTCGGCAGCAGCAGATAAAACGGAATTTCGATGCCGGGCTCCGTAGCGATATATATTTTTTCTCTGCGGTAGCCGGGAAATGATTGCACTTCAACGACACGGGGAGACAGGGGGAGATGTAGGTTTTGCTCCCGGATCTCGGTCAATCCGGTCAGCGATGACAACTGCTTGCGAAAGGAACGCTGCCATTGCGTCCAATCGCCTCCGTCCAAAGCTTGCTTATAATCGAACGTTCGAACGACGCTGTCGTCCAAATTGGCCATATACTTATCGGTTGCAAATAAAATGGAGTCCGTCATTGTCTTTCACCTTCCGTATCTGGTTTGTTCAACAGTATGTGTTCGCCGGATGAGAACCGCCTACTTCTTCTGACTGGCGATTTGCTGGTTGATTTTTTCTTCGGTTTCCCTAATTACGGTATTGATATCTTTACCCGCGATATAATCGTACATGCCGGAGTTAATCGTCAAGCCGACGCCGATGCCTTCAAAGCGGGAAAAAGCGGGGGCGGCGATCGCTTTGCTTTTGAAAGCAGCTTCCAGATTTTTGCCTTCCAGAAACGGCATATCTTTCCCGAGTGCCTGCTTCACTTCCGCATTTCTCAGCACGGTCAACCTCCCCGACTTGCGGGCGCTTAACATTTGCACTTCGTCCGAAGTGAACACCTTCAAAGCTTGTATCGCCTGGTCTTTATGCTTGCTTGTTTTCGTCACGGCAAATATATGCGCATCGACGATGGTGGCCACATTCGGCAGCTCTCTGTAGCTGGGATATTGAACGAGATCCCAATCCAACCCGTTTTTCATCGCTTCTTCAAGGCCGATTGCGAGCATATTGACCGTTCCCATCATGGCAAGCGTTTGCTCCTTGAGAAAAAGGGGCCTCGAACCTACATTTTTCGGACGGAAGTTGTTAGGAATCGTATATACCTCACGCGCCAAATCAAATGCTTTCCGCCAATTATCTTGATCCAAAGAAGCTTTCTCCGATACCGGATCAACCGTTAATACACCGAACGGCCTTGACACTCTGACGACATCATCGATATCGAGTCCGTGATACTGTACGCCGCTATCGGAACGCGACAGCTTCTTGGCCAGCTCGACCGTCTCATCCCAATACATCCCGTCTCTCGGGTAATCGACACCGAATCGATCGAATAACGATTTATTGTAGTACAGCGCATTGAATTGCTGCGTGAACGGAAGCGCCGTAATCGATCCTTCTTTCGAAGTTACCCGGATGGAGTCCATTACCGGCGCTTCAAATCGGGATAAGTCGATACCGTGCTTTTCGATCAAAGGGGTCATATCCATCAACAGATCGTTTAAGTTATATCCGGGGAGATTTCCATTAAACGTATAGATCAAATCCGGTGTCTCATTTGCCGCGATCAGTGATTCCACCGATTTGCCCCGGATCAGTTCCAATGTGATATGGGGATATTGTTTCGCCAACGGTTCGATCCATAAAGCTTTAGCATCTTCATCCGACATCGGCTGTTGAACCAAGACGCGTAATACAACAGGCGTTGTATCGATTTCGGTTTTTTGCCCTTCTGTCTCGCTATCCTGTTTTCCGCATCCCCCGAGCGCCACGGCGAACAGTACTGTCCATAAAACCGGAGTAGCATACGGATGTTTCATTTTTGTAATCATCTTATAAAATTTCCCTTTCTGTGAGGTTTTTCACTTTTTTTGTCGAACCCACGCCAACGTAAATGTCGTAAACCGGATTGTTCCTCCGTCCGCTTCATAGAGCAGGGCCGCCTCTCCGTCCGGCAATTCGCTGAGACAGGAATACCCGTATTCTCCCGGATGAACCGTGCGGCTGTACCCCCAGCACTTGCCGCCATCCTCGCTTAACCGGAGTTTCCCCGTACGGCGATGCTCCACATGTGCCGGGTTGGCCCATAGCAACAGCGTCCTTCCGTGTTCCCGATCCGGATACCGGATCACCGTCGCTTGACAAGTCGGGTTCGGAAGCGCATCCTCGAACCGTACTTCCCCCCATGTCTCCCCGCCGTTCTGGCTTGACGATACGGCCGTTCTGCCGCATCCGGCGTGGTTCCTCATATAGAGGAGAAGCTCGCCGTTGTCCAGTTCAACCGCTTGCGACTCCGTCAATTGCGCTTCGGGCGCGGTCAGCGATTCGGCACTCACCGTTTCTCCCTGCCACTGTCTTCCGTCGTTCGGGGATCGGCCCATCGCCCAGCTCTTCCCGTGATCGTCGCTGTAGATAACAGCGCACGACAGGATACCAGAGGCATTGGAGAAGTATACGGGAAACAACAGACGGCCTTGATTCGCACCGACCTGAAGCTGAATGCCCCTGCCCGGACCTGCACCGATAAATCTCATCCACGGCTGCTTGACGTCGAGGTTCAGTTCGATCGGACTGGACCAGGTCAAGCCGTCATCGTCGCTTTTGATTGCCTGGAGAAAAGAAGTTCTTGCTTCGAGAAAGCTTTGGGGGGCGACGCCCTCCTTCAAATAGATGTTGCCGGCGTACCTGCCGCTTGAGAGCACGTCACCGTTTTCCGCCACCGCATAATGCGTTTCCTTTCCTTCAGAATCGAAAACGATGCCTTCCCGAAGCGTACATTCGCGGCCTTCCGCGTCATACAGCAGCCGAAACCCATGAGGATCGAATCCTTTCCCTTGCCGCGACGATCGCAGCCCGACTCCCCCCGGCGTATGCGAAAATATCATCCAGATTGTCCCCGTCACCCGATCTTCCAGCAACGCGGAATCGAGGGAGGCCGCACCGTCCAATCCTTCCCCAGGATAGCGGACGGGCACTTGCAAGTCCCCCCATGAGTCTCCGCGATCGGTGCTGCGTCTTAATCCGATGGCAATTTGGTTCGGATTATCCTGGATATCGTTATAACGTACGTCGATTCCGGCGATCAAGGTACCTTTGACGGTCGTAAGGAGGGAAGGAATGCGGAAAGCACATGAACCGAACATACCGGGCTCATATACCGTGATCACAGACGATTTTCGTATGTTGTCGTTGTTAATCATTTTGGTATTTTCTCCTTACTGTAAGCACGGAACGGACCGGCGACTAACCGGTTCATGGCCGTCCCGCCTGTTTTGTTTCTGCCGTGAATCGAACGATTTTCTCATAAATGGCCGCTGCTTGACGTCTCCCTTCTTCACTCAACGGCTCAAGCGGACTGCGCGGCCGACCGCAATTGAAGCCCTGCAACTCAAGAATCGCTTTGCAGGCTGCATACAACGGCAATTGAAGCAATTCCGCTATAATCTCATTTACTTTGAACTGCCAGCTTTGCGCCTCGCGAATGAGCCCTTCGGACAAGCAGCGCTCGATCTGCAGAAACAATTCGGGCATTACCCCGTACGTGCCCCCGATTCCGCCATCCGCTCCCATGAGCCGGCCAGCCAAATATTGTTCGTCGGGTCCGTTAAAGACGAGGAAACGGTCTCCTCCCGCCATTTTGAACTGTTGCAGTTGGTACGCGCTTTCCGTCGTCACTTTGATCCCGATCACCTTGTCGAGCTTCGCCATTCGCCGAAGCAGTTCCAACGATACCCGGAAGCCTGTCGTTTGTGGGATGTGATACATGATGAACGGCAGGGAAACGCTTTCAATAATCGTTCGCCAATGCCGCTCCACTCCCGATTCCGGGATATTGTAATAAATGGACGGAACGGCCGATATCGCATCTGCTCCGACTCGCTCCGCATGTCCGGCCAGCTCCGCGCTTTCGCGTGTGGACGCCGCCCCGATATGGGCGATGACCGTCGTTTCTCCTCCTACGGCCTCCATTACAGATTGCAGTACAAGCTTGCGTTCCTCCATGCTTTGTACCATTCCTTCTCCCGTGCTGCCGGCGATGTACAAGCCCGTTACCCCGAGGCTTGTGTAATGGGACGCCAGCTTGCGGATCGCTCCCGGATTCACCTCCCCCTGCTCGTCATAGCATGCGTTCATCGCAACAATAACGCCTTTGAATCGGGACAAATCGTAAAGTTTCAAACCGTATCCCTCCGAAAAGTCAAATTTCTATCTTGTATTCGACCTCATGAAGCATTACCGCTTCGGGTTAGAGTTCTCGGGCATCGCCTCCTTTTGCAAAACCGACAACGACCTGGTTGTCAACTGATATGGTGGAATGACCAGTTTCGTTTTCGACTTCACTATAACGGCTTCCCATTTTGTTGTCAACACAGTTTGGTAAATTTTGTTTCGACAATCGCCCCCTTTCAGTGCGAGTTCAAAAGGTCCGGTTTTCAGCGCCGAGAAGACGGGATGAAGCAGGGAAATAAGGAGCGAAGCGTAGTGGAAACTACGTGAGTACCGGAAGTTCCGGCTGAATTCCTTATTCGATGACGTGTACGCTTCCGGATCAGCTTCGTGATCAAAAGTGGACGTTTTGAACAACCTCTTTAACTGACCGTTTTCCCCAGTTGACAATCGGGATTTAAAATAGCATACTAGACAGTGTCTGGTCGGACCATCAGTTATTCATATGATCGGTGGTGATTCCTTTGCTTCCTCCCACAAAGAAAAAATCGCTCGTGGACATCGTTAACGATCGAATAAAAACCTATATCGCAGATCATCAGTTAAAGCCCGGCGACAAGCTTCCTTCCGCCAAAGAGTTGAACGATATGCTGTCAGTCAGCCGCTCCGTCGTACGCGAATCTCTTATTTCGCTACAATCGCTCGGCATCGTGCAAATCAAACCAGGCGGCGGCATCTCTGTCGGGGAAATGTCGCTCGGCACCGTGATGGATCAAATCCCGTTTTTATGGAAATCAAACTCCACCGTAATGAAAGAGCTGCTCGATTCCCGTATAATACTGGAGCTGGGTGCAATCGAGTTGGCGATTGCCCATTACGATGTTGCGCTGATTGAGAGAATGAACGACTGGAACCGTCAACTGGAATGGAAAATTTCCCTAAACGAACAACCCGGCGAAGAGGATGTCCGTTTCCATCTCGCTTTGTTTCAAGCGACCGGCAATAAATTGTATATCCGGTTCGGCGATCTTGTCCGGGACTATTTCGATAAAGGGCAGTTGGACAAAATCAATCTCCCTGATGCTTTGCGCTCGGCGTGTAAGGAACACGACGAAATCGTTTATTGGATCAAGGAACGGGATGTGGAAAAGGCGAAAGCTTGCATGCGTAACCATTTGGAGCCACTGTATCGCCTTTTGTAACTCCTAGCCGCGATTAGGCCCAATTATTATTCCATCCCTTAAAGTGCGTGTTTAAAAAGTCCGCTTTTCAGCACCGAGAAGATGGGATGAAGCAAGGAAATGAGGAGCGGAGCGTAGTGAAGCTACGTGAGCACCGGAAGTTCCGGCTGAATTCCATATTCGATGTCGCGTACGCTTTCGGATCCGCTTCGTGATCAAAAGTGGGCTTTTTGAACAACCGCTTCTAGTTCGAGTTTAAAAAGTCCGCTTTTCAGCACCGAGAAGATGGGATGAAGCAAGGAAATGAGGAGCGGAGCGTAGTGAAGCTACGTGAGCACCGGAAGTTCCGGCTGAATTCCATATTCGATGTCGTGTACGCTTTCGGATCCGCCTCGTGATCAAAAGTGGGCTTTTTGAACAACCTCTTAAAGTTAGGAGCATTTCACATGAAGCCGATACAAAAAGATGAACGGTTTACGTTAAGCCAGATCATAAGTGAAAAGCTCAAGCAGTACATTATCGAGCAGCAGTTGACACCGGGTCAAAAACTCCCTTCCGAGCGCGAGTTGGTGAAAACATTGGAAGTAAGCCGTTCCGTCCTTCGGGAAGCACTGCGCGCTTTAGAAAATTCTGGAATTTTGTCCATTCGGCACGGCGAAGGCGCCTTCATTCAGCGACACAATATCGCCCCAGTGTTCAACCAGCTCATGTTCCTGTGGAAGCTGGATCATAAGAAAGTATGCGAATTGTTCGAACTGCGCCAAGTATTCGAGCTAAGCGCCATCGAACAAGCAGTGGATAACGCTACCGAAAGCGATTTCGATCGGCTTGAGACGCTCGCCTTGCGCATGAAGCAGGTTGCCGGCGATACCCGGCGTATTCAAGAGACCGATATTGCGTTTCATCAAACGCTCATCTCCGCCACGCACAACGAGCTGTTCACGCAGTTGACCGAACTGATCGTTCAATATTTCGCCAGCATCCCTCACCATCATATGGGAGAAAAGGAGCTCGGGAAGTCGGTCGAGGAGCATCTGCAAATCGTAGATGCGTTGCGAAGCCGCAATCCTATCGAAGCGAAACGGATTCTCCGGAGCCACCTTCAGTTTTCCAAAAAATATGTAAAGGACGTAAACGATCCTATCTGATCTGATCAAGCATTTCAAGTCCCTGTATCATGGAGTTTTTTGCGTTTCGGACCGAGCGCCGATGACGGTAACATATACTTCATAAATCTCAGACAGCCGTTTGCAATTGACGTATAATGAAGCCAACGTGTATGGAAGGGTGGTCTCTCCATGTCTATCCCAATGAATCGTCTGCCGGTCCGCTTCGCTTACCGATGCGTCAAGCCATATCCTTTGCAATTTCACTCGCACAATGAATACGAAGTGTTCTACTTCCATCGCGGACGGTGCACTTTTATTATTGGCGGGCTCATTCACACGCTGCAGCCGGGAGACATGATTTTGATGGACGGCATGACGCTGCACAGCTCCAACTCAGACCCCAACAACTATGTGCGCACCAACATGCATTTTGATCCGTCGTATTTACGCAGCATGTTGAACGATTCGATCTTTACGAGCGCGTTCGAAACGATTGGCAAGTTGCGCAACCATATTATTCATCTGGAAGGAGAGGCCCGCGAAGAAGTTGAGCAGCATCTGGCGAAAATGAACAAGCTGTTCCAGCGGAGCGATACGATCTCGTACCGGCGGTTTCTGCTCGCCCTGTTAGATATGCTATATGACATTCAGCTGCTTTGTCTCGCCCCTGATCAAGAGCAGCCATCGATGACAGAGAAAGATCTGCACGTACAGCGGATGATCACTTACCTGGAAGCACATTACACCGAGGACTTGCATATGGAGCAGTTAGAGAACGAGCTCTATTTGAATAAATCGTACCTGGCGAAACTATTCAAAGAAAAAACTGGCATGACCATCTTCATCTACGTGAAAAAAAGGCGGATGAACCAGGCCAAAATTTTGTTTATGATGGACAAGAGCGTTACCGTGTCCGATGTATGTTACGAGGTCGGCTACAAGCATCTGTCGCACTTCAGCCGCCTCTTCAAAAAAGAATTCGGGTGCACGCCCGAGCAGTTTCATCGGAACGTGCACCATGCGACTCCCCGCAAGTCTACGCTAAGGCTGTGACGGCAAAACGGATCGTGTAGAAGCCGGGCTCTGGTAATTCGGGTGAGAACGAAGACAGCACAATTTGTTCGAGCCCGTCCCGCAGTTCCACATCACGATACGCTACGTTTTTGATCACTCGCCCATCTTCGCTTAGGATGGAGACGTCCAGATGAATGTTAGTTGCTCCCTTGACGTTCAGGACAACGGGATGAATCTGGTCGTCGGCACCAAGCACCACATCGGTGTTGCCGTTGCATGCCAATATGTCCTGAAATCCCATCCGCAGCCCGTAAAAGCCCAACTTCGCATGACCGAAAAAGTCGATTGGCGGCTTTTTGTACGTCACGTTGTTCGCCCCTTCGGACAAACAGCACCATACCAAGCCATCCGCTCCCGCCAACCTTGCCCGCTTCACCGCATGGAACGCGCCGAGACATTGAAACGCCTGCGATTCCTTCCATTCCGCAAACGTGAGCGGCCGGCCGATGCTGCCTTTGTCTACGGCTTCTCATAGGACGGGACATGATGCCATGCTTCATTTTTCTGAAACTGCCAATTCGGGTCCCCTGTGACGGCAAATTCCGTCACCAAGTATGCATGCTTCTTGCTCGTCAGAAGTTCTTCCTGCCAACGCCAGTCCTGCTTGCGCAATTGATCCCACGTCTGCCCATACCCGTTCAGCATCACATACGGATGACAGCTGCGTACGACATGAGGCGACGTCCAGCCGTGGGAAGACTGCACCGGATTGCCATCCTGATCCATCGTGCCGTCATCGTTGTAATACTGGTGCCGATCGCCGTACAAGCCGCCGCCGTAGTATAGATGGGAGCACGGGCTGAGCAGCCGTGTCGGATCGAGATCTGCGAACAGATCGACATAGGCGTCGTACATCCGGTCAACTTGCGCCAAGTTGCCATGAAATTCATTAGAGCCTTCCCACATTACAATCGACGGATGGTTGATCACCTGCTGAATCTGACTCCGGTATGCTTCTTTCGGTTTCCAGCCCTCTTCGTACACACATGTCTCCAACGTATCGATCATCCGTGTCGTCCAGATGAGCATAACGCCCAACTGATCGCATACTTCCCCATACCTCGGGTCATTCGAGCCATAACCAAGCATATGCAGCCGAGCGGTGTTGCCGTTCATTCGCTGGATCATCATCATTTGCCATGCAATCTGCTCCGTGCTCGGACATACATGATTGATCGGAATCTCTTCGAATGGCGGAAGAAACTGCATCAATAGCGCCCCGTTGAGCATAATCGGCTTTCCGTTCAACCGAACAGCGCCACCCTGCTGATCAATCGTGCGAATTCCTGTGACGACCGTCTCATCGTCAATTGGCGCACCTTCCCGATCGAACAATTGCAAGCTGAACTGATACAGTACCGGTTGATCGACATCCCAATAATCAGCCGCCATCCGAAACCTGCTTGACAGCTTTGTCCGCTCCCCTGCCTCGATAACGACCGGTTGCTGGTGCAACTCTTCCCACGCACACTCGGATGGGAACCATCTGCGCGCCTTCACCCTCAGCTTCCCGCGAAACGTATGCGCTCCCCCGTGTGCAACCTGTGTCTCAATCTCGATATCCGCCAACCTATTTCCGTTCACACTCCGGGTGCGTACGACTGGTTCGCTAATGACACAAGAACCTGTCTGCTCGATGCGCATCCGTCCCGCAAACCAGCCGTGATATACGTCGGTATTGCGGTGCCACGGGTAGTATATCTCAGGAGCACGCGGGTAAACCTGGATCGCGAGCGTATTGGGTCCATCCGATGCTACAACATCCGTGATGTCGATACGCGCCTGCAGGAAATGCTTTTGTTCCTGTACAAGAGTCCCATTGATCCATATATCTCCGTGCGGATCCAACGAATCAATCACGAGCAGAACACGTTTGTTCGCCTCGACCGTGAACGTCTTGCGCAGTAGCAGCGGTTTGTCCCGTTCCCGAAACCCACCTACCGCACAGGGCAAATCGGTCCGGCTCCAAGCGGAGTCGTCGTATCCCGGCTGGTTCCAAATTGTATCGATCGCAGCGACGGACTGTTCCATCACGACATCCTCGTACCGATCACCGTTTTCCACGCCGGACCGACACAAGCGCAAGCCCCGTATACGCCACGGCGCGCCTGGATGCATTCCGCCGTCGAAAAACATATTGTTCAACTGCTCACAGGGACACGGGAATGGAATCGGCTCCATTGCGTCATGCTCTCCGAATTGGACCGTATATGTCTGCTGCTGCCAATCCAGTTGAATGCTTACCTGCATCCATTCCCCTGGCGTATACGTCCCCGCATCCCCCATACGCGGATGCCACATATTGTTTCCATATGTTTTTCGATGTCCCGTCGCCAGCCACTTGATTTTGACCGCATACAGTGTATCAAAGCGCAGTTCAAAGCTTCTACCGATACTGCTGTAGTAATGATGCTCACTCACCTCGGATTGGAAAGCCGGATCGATCCAGATTTCAAATGAAACGTTGGTCACTGGTGCAGCCTCTGCGAGTACATATTTCGCGCAGCTTACAGGGGCTATGTCCCCATCGTACAGCACAAGTTGTCCATCCTCCACGGACGCGCCAGTGCCGTACAGCTTCCAGCCCGGACGTTCGCCCCCGACCGTGGTGTAAGCAAGGTCGGTCAGCTCGGTTTGTTTGCGGATCGCCGTTGTCGGCCGCGGCTTCAACCGGTTCACTGCATCCTGCAGTTCTTGCTGTGGAACGACTGACTTCGCAAGGTCATGATCGTCGAACCATGCTTGCGCCTGCTTCGCGTAGCTTGCCAGAAAGGCAACACGCTGTTCGGTGTCCAGCACGCTGTCCGGACCGCTGAAATCAGTCGAGCTGTCCGAACGTTTTTGCCCGTCGTAATACACATACTCATAGGTTGCGAAATGCTTCTTCATTGATTCCGTTCTCCTCGAATTTGGTATCGTGCGCCTCCTCCGCGATGACGGAATGGAGTTGCCTGCTGCTCTAACAAGAGCAGCTACTTTTTCAATTTGCGTTCTTTTGTCCTCTTTTTGTGTTCCCCTTATATGACATTGCTCCCAATGCCGTTCGACCGCCCCCTCTCGCTCTTCCCCCTTATTGTAACAACCTCTCAGGCGTCCATTTTGCATGTCACTCGACTGTTCATGCCTGGCATTTAACTGTCATTCTACCGTTCTATCCATGCAGGCAAAAACAGAACATTCGTCAATCGCATACCGCAGACTGGTGAAGCCGGAGCAAGTGGCGGGAACGTCAAGAAACAGTCATCGTACGAGAAAAAGCACTGCCTTATCTCAGATTGAGATCGCAGTGCTACATTCATTTTAGAAAATGGGCGAACCTGATCGTTTAGAAAACAACCACTACAACTTGATCATTATGAACAAGTATAGCTATAATATCCTCCCGATCATCTTCTCCTTCATGATGAGCAGCAGCAATAGTATCCTTGTTCGCTTCCTAGCCGTACTGCAGCTCAATTTATGAATTTTTTTCCAGTAAAGGCTTCTTCGTATGATCTCGTGGTTAACCACACTCCGAAGACTCCCATACACAAATTTTAAGTTCCAAAAAAAACGCAGCCGATGTTGAACGAAAAAAGCAGCCGATCGATTCGCCGGCTGCCTCATTATGACCTGCTATTAAGCTCGCGTGCTAGTTCTGCGGTTATCAGCGTCATCCCCGTCCAGCACGTTCACCGCTTCGCTTTATAAAACTCATGATACAGCTTCATCAGCGCCCGTTTCTCGATCCGCGATACGTACGAGCGCGAGATGCCGAGTTCCTTGGCAATTTCCCGCTGCGTCCGCTCTTCTCCGCCGTGCTCCAGACCGAATCGGCCGACGACGACCTCCTTCTCGCGAACGTCGAGAATGTCCAGGTTCTTGTATATTTTCGATTTCTCGATCTTCAGCTGTACTTTGTCCACAACATCATCGGCTTCCGTACCGAGAATATCGATTAACGTTATTTCGTTACCTTCCTTGTCCGTCCCAATCGGGTCGTGCAGTGACACATCCTTGCGGGTTTTCTTGAGCGACCTTAGGTGCATCAGGATCTCGTTCTCGATACAGCGCGCCGCAAATGTAGCCAGCTTCGTTCCTTTGTCGGGCGAGAACGACTCGATCGCCTTGATCAGCCCGATCGTCCCGATGGAGATCAAATCCTCGAGGTCTTCACCGGTATTGTCGAACTTCTTGACAATATGAGCGACCAGACGCAAATTATGTTCAATCAGCACGTTGCGCGAATGCTGATTTCCTCCGGCCATCAGACGGAGATGCTTTTCCTCGTCCTCCTCGGCAAGCGGCTGCGGAAACGCATTATTTTTGACGTAGGATACCAGCAGCAAAAGCTGCTTAATGAAAATGGATACGGCACCGAAGAAACCAAGCACATGTGTCACCCCTTAGGAAAAGATCATTTTAATGTATGTGGGCGACTACCCAGTCGTGCCTGTACGCCAAAAATAATGCAGCTTTTTGGCCGGCGGCCTTACCGCTTGCCGTGTCTGGATACGATATCGATCATTTTGAACATCATCCGCAGCGCCTTCCCCGTAGAACGAAGCTGATTGAAGTTGCCGATCAAATAAAGGTCCAGCTCCGCCTGATAAAACAAAAACAAGCCGGCTCCGTGAACCCTTCGAGCTCCGGATCGGACTTCATATGGGCGACCAGAGCGGTCAACTCTTCCCTGTACCCGATCTTATGCCTATTGGGCTTCAGCACCAGATCGCGGAACATCACGCTGTATTCTCTGGCGAATCGCAAACTGGCCGCACCGATTTCGTGAAACGTTATCTTGCTCCTTCAGCAAACGCCGGGAGCTCGAAGATGCTGCGGACGACCTCGCTGGTCAGCTCCTCGACGTCTTTGAAATTGACATAAATCGGCGCGATCGAGCTTCCTTCCCAGCTTCTCGGCCACTTTCCGGATTGTAATCCCGCCGAGTCCTACCACTTTGGCGATTTCGAAGGCAGCGTCGATGCTCGATTGTTTCGTAAATTTGGCTTTCGGCGGCATGAGCCTTCCCTTTTTTTCGATAATCATTTGTTATACATAATTCATCAAGTTTGAAAACATCTTAAGATGCTTAAAAGTGGTGCAAACTTGAGGGCAATTCAACAACAATTAAGGCATGAGTTGTTAGGTACGACGTTGGAGTACCTCTCCATTTTTTCGGATAGTTTGATATTAGACGAGGATTAAAAAAATGCCCTTCCAATGTTAAGTTGGACAGGGCATTCATATCGTTTGTTGAATTAATCTATGGCAGTTAAATGTCTCCACGCCATCTCGATATGTGTATCTTTAAAGACATTCTTTTTCCTTTCATTCCAGGCCTTAAAATGATCAATTGCAATCTTTACATTATCTCTGGAATCAGGATAATACTTAATAATCCAAGCGGTTGTAGCTAGCAATTCAAGTCCGTAAGGAGTTTCGAAACCTTCAATTATTTGTTTGGTATCCTGAAGCCTTTTATCTGTACTCCCATCATTTAATTGACTCAAAAAGTCTTTAGCTTCCTTTGTTACTTCTGGTAGAAGATAAATCTCGGCATCCCGATTTCGATCTCCATATCCCCTTATATTCCTCCATTATGACGGATTACAGAGACAATAGATTGTCAGCGAATGTACGTTCTGCCAATTAAAAAAGCACCGCGAAATCTCATCTTGAGATCGCAATGCTGCATTCATTTTAGAAAATGGGTAAACTTATCCGGGGCATTCCGAATGTCTTGAGCCAGCTTCTCGTATTCCGCAGATAGTTTTACCGAACGAACCCTTTTGGCGTCTTGATCACGCAGCTCAATGAATCCTTCTCTCTCCAATGGCTAACCTTTTCCCTTATTGAACGGTCCGACAAACGAAGCAGGTCCCTCATTTCGCTTGTCGTTAGGGTGTCTTGTTTAAAGGTTAATTGAGCGAACCATTCTTTGCTGGGGATCCAACTTGCGAATCAGATCCGGTTCGATTTTCGTCATTTGGGCGGATTTATCTGTTACAATGGCAGCAGCTTCTTGAAAAACCTCCGCCAAACCATCAATAAAGAATTCCAGCCAAGGTGTCAAGTCAGCCTCATTCCGCCCAAAATAATTTTTGTGATGGAGACCCAACTGAAGTCGTCGGTAATATTCAGCTAAGTTGCGGTCATAGAAATTCTCGAGTACAATTAACGCTAAGCCATATCCGCCGCGGCGTAAAGATAGGTCGTAATCATCCGGGCCGTTCGGCCATTCCCGTCCAAATACGGATGAATCGTCAGAAACTGCCACATGAATATCCCAGCCTTGATTGGAACCGGTACCAAATAGGTTTCCGGCGAGTTCACCCAGGCAACCAAATCCTCCATTAATACCGGAACATTATAATGGACTAAGAAATTCAGACAGCAAAAAAGGAGTAAGTTAGTTGTATGAGCACGATGCGAAGAAAGTTCACGCCTGAGCAAAAAGC
>NZ_JACXJA010000051.1 GCF_014705615.1 Paenibacillus oceani | reverse complement strand
TACTGACTTGTGTCGATAACTCGACTTGTTTTGATCTCTTGCGAGATCATCACTTGCACGCTCGTTGTTCAGTTTTCAAGGAGCAAATCGCTTGTCCTGCTTGCCGTCGCGGCGTCCCTCGTATTCCTCGGTGCCGATCGGCGACTTTTATAAGATATCACATCCGCCACTTCGATTGCAAGTGTTTTTTTTTAAAAAGTTAAAAAAAGAGGGAGACCTTAGTCTCCCACGCGTTCTCTCATAGTCGGGAACAGCAAAACGTCGCGAATCGAAGGCGAATCGGTAAGCAGCATAACTAGCCGGTCGATCCCGATTCCGAGTCCGCCTGTAGGCGGCATCCCGTACTCCAGTGCACGAATGAAATCATCGTCCATCTCATGTGCTTCATCGTTACCCTGCTCTTTCTCGATAAGTTGAGCCTCAAAGCGTTCGCGCTGATCGATCGGATCGTTCAGCTCCGTAAACGCATTGGCATGCTCGCGTCCTACAATAAACAGCTCGAAACGATCCGTAAACCGTCCGTCCTCCTCATTTTTCTTGGCGAGAGGAGAGATTGCAACCGGATGTCCGTAAATAAATGTAGGCTCTATCAGAGTGTGCTCCACAAAATGCTCGAAGAAGGCGTTCACGATATGACCAAACGTCATATTCGGATCAACCGGCACTCGATGCTCCTTGGCCAGACGATGCGCTTCCTCGTCGCTCATCTCCTGTCTGAAGTCAACGCCGACGATTTCCTTAATCGCATCGACCATCGAAACCCGGCGCCAAGGCGTAGCCAGGCTGACGTCCTTGTCCTGATAGCGAATCTCGGTCGTCCCCAAAATCTCTTTGGAGATATGAGCAATCAGATTCTCCGTCAGACGCATAATGTCCTGATAGTCGGCATACGCCTCGTACAACTCCATCATCGTAAATTCCGGATTATGACGGGTGGAGATGCCTTCATTACGGTATACGCGCCCGATCTCGTACACTTTCTCCATGCCGCCTACGATCAGCCGCTTAAGGTGAAGCTCAATCGCGATACGCATATACAGCTGCATGTCCAGCGCATTATGATGCGTAATGAACGGACGCGCCGTTGCGCCGCCCGCAATATTGTGCAGTGTAGGGGTTTCCACTTCCAAAAAGCCTTGAGCATCCAAATACCGGCGCATCGACTGGATGATCCGTGATCGGGAAATAAAGGTTTGCTGAACTTCCGGGTTAACGATCAGATCGACATACCGCTGACGGTAGCGCATCTCGACGTCCTTCAAGCCATGGAACTTCTCCGGCAACGGATACAACGATTTGGTGAGCACTTCCAGCGACTGAACCTTCACCGATGTCTCGCCCGTCTTCGTCTTGAAAACCGTTCCGCGTACACCGATCATATCCCCGATGTCGAGAATCTCAAAGGCTCTGTATTTGTTCTCCTCGATCGAATCGAGACGGACGTAAATCTGGATTTTGCCTGTAATGTCCTGAATATGCGCAAAAGAAGCCTTGCCCATCCCGCGCTTCTGCATAATGCGTCCGGCCAGCGTGACGACTCCGCTTTGGGCTCCCAGCTCTTCATTGGTCATACCGTCGTATAGCTCCAGCACCTGCTTTGTGTGATGGGTGCGCTCGAACTTCTGTCCAAACGGATCGATGCCAAGGCCCCTCAGCTCGTCCAGCTTGTTGCGTCGTATGACCAGCAGTTCGTTTTCGTTCAGTTCCAGCTCTTGACTCACTTGTACTCATCTCCTAATAGGGGTGCCCGGTTTCGTTTGAAACAAAAAAGCCTCCGGCGGAAGCTTTTTTTTAAACTAGCGATCATCCTGCTGCAGGCGATTCGCTTACTTCTTGATATCGATAATTTTATATTGGATGACGCCGGCGGGAACTTGAACATCGACGATCGAATCTTTTCTCTTGCCAAGCAGCGCCTTGCCTACAGGGCTTTCATTCGAGATCTTGTTCTGGAACGGGTCCGACTCCGCCGTGCCTACTATTGCATATTCCACCGTCTCGCCGTACTCCAGATCTTCAACGGTTACGATCGATCCTACGTTAACTGCATCGGTATCGACCTCGTCGTTGTTGATGATTCGTGCGTTGCGAAGCATCTTCTCGAGCGTAATGATGCGTCCTTCAATGAAGGCCTGTTCGTTCTTCGCATCCTCGTACTCCGAGTTTTCGCTGATATCTCCATATCCAATGGCGACCTTAATCCGCTCGGCCACTTCGCGGCGTTTCACCGATTTAAGATGCTCAAGCTCTTCCTCGAGCTTCTTGAGACCTTCTTGTGTGAGAAGAACTTCTTTATCGTTCATATTGTAAATCTCCCGTCGTGTGAAGATTTTCAACCTGCAAATCGATCGATTATTCGGTATGAATTCACAAATTTAATATATTAGCGGGGAACGGGTCAGATGACTTTTTTTCCAGTGTTTTCAACGGTTCCGGGCTGATCATCTTTGATTGATTATATTTCAACCCGCCAGAAATGTCAACGACAGCCAAAGTTCGCCCTCAGCCTTCATTTAAGCGCTTTTAATGCACAAGCTCAGCCTTTTGCTCCGCATTTCCGCCCGAATCGTCCAAACCTGCGACGAACTCATACAACGTATGGACCATATCGTCCCGGCGGCTCTGCTCCATCAGCACTTCCTTCACTCTCGCGGAGCCTTGAAGTCCCTTCAAATACCACGCCATATGCTTGCGCATTTCCTTAACCGCCACATGTTCGCCTTTCAGCGCCACCAACCGGTCCAGATGAAGAACGGCGATACGGATCTTCTCATTGCCGTCCGGCTCCGGCAGCAGCTCTCCGTCCCGGAGATAGCGGATCGTCCGGTAGAGCATCCACGGATTGCCAAGCGCAGCGCGGCCGATCATCACCCCGTCCACTCCGGTCTGGTCGAGCATCCGTCTCGCGTCCTCGGGGGTTGCCACATCTCCGTTTCCGATCACGGGAATACGGACCGCTTGCTTAACTTCTTTAATAATATCCCAATTGGCCTTGCCGGTATACATCTGAACCCGGGTCCGGCCGTGAACGCTGACCGCGGAGCCTCCGCCGTTCTCGACGGCCTTGGCGTTTTGCACGGCGTAGATATGATCCTCGTCCCAGCCGATCCGCATCTTGACCGTAATCGGCTTGCTCACCGAACGGACGACCTCGGTCACCATCTTCTCGATTTTGCCGGGATCAAGCAGCCAGCGGGCGCCTGCGTCGCACTTCGTTATTTTGGGGACCGGACACCCCATGTTGATATCGATAATGTCCGCGTTTGTATTCTCGTCCACATATTTGGCTGCTTCAACAAGCGTTTCCGTATCGCCGCCGAATATTTGCAGGCTGAGCGGTTTCTCCCGCTCGTCCACGAACAGCATATCCATCGTCTTGCGGTTGCCGTGCAGGATCGCTTTATCGCTTACCATCTCCGCGCAGACAAGTCCGCAGCCGAATTCTTTGGCGATCAGCCGGAACGCGGGGTTGCATACGCCCGCCATTGGTGCAAGTACGACTTGGTTGGGTGCGGTTACGTTTCCGATTTGCAGCATTTCATCATTCACTTCCTTTCCGTTCCGGAAGGATCGGGCATCAATTCATCCACGCTGATGCCGAGCACTCCCGATATTTTATGCAACATTTTCCCGTCCGCCTTGCGGGTCCCCCTCTCAATGGAACCCAGAACGGCGATGGAAACGCCTAATTGCTTAGCCAGTTCGTCCTGCGTATAGCCTTTCAGCTTTCTGAACGCCCGGACGCGTTGCGCCAATTGATATTGCTCCAACGCTTAACGCCTTCCTTTCCATCCAGTGTATCCAGGTGTGCGGCAATCGATGCGATCAAATGCGGCCGGCCCTGCGAGACGTCCTGGAGAGGAACCAGTACGAAAGCCCGTTCCCACATGCGAGGATGCGGGACGATCAGCTCCGGTTCCCGAAGTTCGGTATCGTCCATCAGCAGCAGGTCCAAATCGACGGTCCGGGGACCGTTACGGATCGTGCGGACGCGGCCGAGCCGATCCTCGATTCGTTTCATATGCTCGTGCAACGACGATGGCGACAGCGATGTCTGAACGACGGCCACCATATTCAGAAAAGGTCCCTGGTCGGCATACCCGACCGGCTCCGTCTCGTAAATGTCCGATAAACGGACGATCTCGACCTCGGGATGATGCTCCAGCCCGCGGACAGCCTCCGTTAAATATAGCGATCGATCCCCTATATTGGAACCGATGCCGATATACGCTTCCTTCGTAGGAAGGCGATCGCTCCTGCGGCCGGCAGCTTGTTGCCCTGCTCCCGAATCCGTCATATCGATGCCCGCTTCCTGTTGATTTCTACAGTAACGCCGTCGAAATGAATGTCGAAAGGCGGATGCGGCTTCACCACACGAACCGTGACGTCATTTACACTAGTATACTGATGCAGGACATCCGATGCAACGTTTTCGGCCAACGCTTCGATCAGCCGGAACGGTTTGCCTTCGACGATCCGTTTCACCCGTTCGTATACTTCCGCATAATTGACCGTCTGCTCCAAGTCATCCGTCTGTCCGGCTTTGGATAAATCCAGCGACAGCTCCAGATCGACATAAAATCGCTGTCCTAGTTTATTTTCCTCGGGGAACACGCCGTGATAGCCGTAAAACTGCATGCGTGACAATCGCATTGTATCAATAACAAACACCGCCTATCTACAGTAGTTGCTTACCTGATGATCATAGCGTCCGTCATGAGGGCCACCCGTTTCATCGCCTTAACGTCATGAACGCGCATGATGGCGCATCCTTGGGCGGCCCCGAGCGCTACGGTAGCCGCAGTACCCTCCAGAGCATCGGCGGCGGGGACGCCAAGCGTCTTTTGAATCATGCTTTTGCGGGACGTGCCGAGCAGCACCGGAAAACCGAGCGCCGTAATCAGATGGAGCCGGTTCATCAGTTGAAGGTTATGCTCATATGTTTTTCCGAAACCGATCCCTGGATCGAGCACTATCTGTTCGTCCCGTACTCCGGCACTCTGTGCAATCGAGATGCTTTCCATTAGATCTGCGACGACGTCCGTCTCAAAATGGTCGTACACGGGTTCAGGGCGGTTGTGCATCACGATAACCGGACAGTCGTACTCCGCCGCCAGTCTGGCCATCTCCAGATCGTGCTTAAGCCCCCATATATCGTTAAGGATATGAGCTCCGGCCTCCAAAGCTCCCCTGGCCACCTCCGGCTTGTACGTGTCGATCGAGATCGGCACGGTCAGTCCGGCTTCGGTCAGCGCGCGGATGACCGGTATGACGCGGTCCGATTCCTCTTGCGGCGATACCTGTGCAAAGCCCGGCCGGGTCGATTCCCCTCCGATATCGATGATGTCCGCTCCCTCTTCCACCATAGTGAACGCACGTTCGACCGCCTTCCCTACGGAATTGAAGTTCCCTCCGTCGGAGAACGAATCGGGCGTCACATTCAATATGCCCATAATAAGGGTCCGCCCGCCGAGGGCAAGCTCCACATTTCGACACTTTAGGGTTCGTTTCCCGATATAGCGCGAAGCCGGGAAGCCGAACGAGCCGTTACCCGCACTTGGAAGCTGCATAGGTGATTCCATCAGTAGTCGTTCTCCTCTCTGAAGATAAACTGCTCCAGGTTATTCGCGGACCGCCGCCGTCCGGTATTCCTCCATCAGTTTCCGGGTCCATGGCCCCGGGACGCCTTGACCGATCGCCGACACGCGCCCCAAAACGTCGTACCCCCGGCAGACCGGAACCAACTCTTGAACGGAGTTGGTCAGGAACGCTTCATCCGCCCGCATAACCTCTTCCCAGGCGTACAATCCCTCGTTCACAACCATTCCGGTCCGGGCCGCCGCCCCGATTACGTAGTCCCGCGTGATCCCCCGCAAGATCCCGGTATCCAGCGACGGGGTGTAAACGACTCCTTGGCGAATCCAGAACAGATTGCTGACAATCCCTTCGGCGACATAACCTTGTCCGTCCAGAAAAATCCCCTCCGCTCCGGAAGCCCAAGGGTAGGAGCGCATCTCCCGTTTCGCCAAAATATTGTTCATGTAGTGGAACGATTTGAACCGCACCGTTCCTTCCGGACTGTTGCGCGGCAGCGCCAGCCGCTGGATCGCTTTGCCGTGCTCGTACACGAGCGGGTCCCGCGGAGGGAGCGGCTTCATATATAAAATAACGTTCGGACTCTCGTAGTCAGCCGCCGGAAGACCAAGCTGCTCGACTCCTGCCGATACGGACAACCGGATGTAGGCATCCGCCAAGCCGTTGTCCGACAGCAACTGCCCGATCAACTTCGCCGTCTCCGCCGGGTCCGGCACATAGCCGATACCGAGCTCTTCGCAGCCGGCGGACAGACGGCGTAGATGCTCCTCCAACAAAAACGGACGTCCGCCATAGCTGCGAAACGTCTCGAACAGTCCTAATCCGTACAAAAAGCCGTGATCGTACACGGAGATCACGGCTTCCTTCTCTTCGCATATCCGTCCGTTTAAAGCGATCTTCATCTGCCCGCTCCGCTCGCCGCCGTGATTCCTATGAAATTGCGCAGCAGCGTCAGCCCATGATCGGTAATGATCGATTCGGGATGGAACTGAACGCCTTCGATCGGATATTCTTTATGGCGCAGCCCCATAATCTCGCCGTCCTTCGTCTCGGCGGAAATCTCCAGACAATCCGGGAGCGTCTCTCTGAGCACAATTAGAGAATGATACCTGGTAGCCGTATAAGGAGACGGAATCCCTGTGAAAATCGTTTTGCCGTCGTGGAAAATTTCCGATGTTTTGCCGTGCATCAGCTTCTCCGCTCGAATCACTTCGCCGCCGAATACTTGTCCGATCGATTGGTGTCCGAGGCATACGCCCAAAATCGGAATCTTGCCCTTGAACCGGTCGATCAGCGCCAGGCTGATCCCCGCTTCATTCGGCGTACACGGTCCCGGCGAGATCAGAATATGGTCCGGGTTCAACTCCTCAATGCCGGCCAAATCGATCTGATCGTTGCGGCGGACGACAACCTCCTGTCCGATCTCTCCCAAATATTGCACCAAATTGTAAGTAAACGAATCGTAATTGTCGATGACCAGAATCATCTCGGCTCAGCTCCTCACATTCTCGCTATAAAGGACCGCTTTCCACAGCGCTTTGGCTTTGTTCAGCGATTCTACAAATTCTCGCTCCGGGTCCGAATCGATCACGATGCCCGCGCCCGATTGGACATACCCGGTCCCGCCCCGCATAATCAGCGTCCGGATAACTATATTTAATTCCATATTGCCATTGTAGTCAATCCAGCCGATCGAACCGGTGTACGGCCCTCTCCGGACGGGCTCCAGTTCCTCGATAATCTCCATCGTGCGAATCTTCGGAGCTCCTGTGATCGTCCCTCCGGGAAACGTGGCCGCGATAACGTCGAACGCATCCTTGCCTTCCGCCAGTATCCCCCGTACATGAGAAACAATATGCATGACATGGGAGTACAATTCAACGACCATCAGATCGGTAACTTTTACCGTTCCGTAGCTCGAGACGCGTCCAAGATCGTTTCGCAGCAAGTCGACAAGCATAATATGCTCGGCTCGTTCCTTCTCATCCGAGATCAGCTCTTCGGCCAGCCGCCGGTCTTCACTCTCGTTGCTGCTGCGGGGCCGCGTGCCGGCGATCGGCCGCGTCTCTACGACGCCGTCCGCGCTCCGCACCAGCAGTTCCGGCGAACCGGACACCAGATCATACTCCGGATACCGTAGAAGTCCCATATAGGGAGAAGGATTCAATAGTCTCAGCCACTCATAGATCTGCTCAGGCTCGCGTTCCACCTGCCGGCTTTGGCGAACCGACAAGTTCACCTGAAAAACGTCTCCTTGGGCGATATAACGCTGAATTTGCCGGACCGCCTCCATATATTGCGGTTTCGGAAAAGCAATCTCGATTCCCGGGATGGATTCGACATCAATCGCCAGCGCCTGCTCGCGGGTAACCGATTCGAACGACCGGATGCGCTGCATCACCGCTTCGTCGGAGGCCGCTTCCATCGCAGCTTCATTCCACATCGCCGCCATACGCTCCGCTTCATCGGCCGCCTCCCGATAGAGGGAAGCCAGCCTCGCCGTCCAATCGGAATCTCGACCGTCATACGGGACATACGTATGAACGGAGCAGTATAGCGCCTTCTCCTGCAGATCGTATGTCCATATGCGTCGCATCATCATGAAATCGTAATCCGGCAGGTTCAGGTCATCCTCGGCTTGCTCCGGCAGCCGTTCGATCGAACGGGCGATATCGTAGGACCAGAAGCCGACACAGCCTCCGGCAAATGGCGGAACGCCTTCGACAGCCGGCGCCCGGTAAGGCAGCAGCGACTGTTTGACGATATGCAGCGGATTCCCGGTAACGGTCCGCCGCCGGCCTTCTGGAAGACGAATGCCGGTATCGTCGGCGTAATCGGTAATGACCGCTTCGTTCCCCTTGCCGGTTACCGCCGCCACCGCATCCGCTCCGAAGTAAGTGTACCTCCCGCTCTTCCCGCTTTCGAGTACGAAGGAAGGCTTGGAGCAACGTTTCCAGAAGGGCTCCCATGATGCGGGTACACCTTGCGCGTCAGGAAATTTGTGTATATAAGGGACGTTTTCATATTGAACCGTCCACTGCTCCCATTGCTCAAGCGAAGTGAAAATCAAACCGGCGCCTCCTCCAAGACATGCGGCGACCCCCGCCACAGTACATTAACGATCCGTAACCTTCTTTGTCCGTCTGCAGCTTCTGAGCACATCCGGACAGCTTGCTACTATGATACCACAAGAAAAGCATCCATCGAAGCCTTTCGCAGAACTATATTCGCGCTATAGAAGAGGCTGCCGCCGCCGGCAAAAGGCATTCCGGGCCTCAACAAACAAAACCCCTCCGTAGAGGGGCTTGCAGCTATCTTATTCGTCAAACTGGTACAGCGGCGTGCTGAGGTACCGTTCGCCGTTGCTTGGAACGATCGCGACGACGCGCTTGCCTTTGCCCAGTTGTTTGGCTACCTTCAAAGCTGCGAAAATCGCTGCGCCGGAGGAAATCCCGCCAAGAATGCCTTCTTCCTTCGCCACACGGCGGGACGTCTCGAACGCATCCTCGTTGTCGACCGCGATAACTTCGTTGTATACCTCGGTGTCCAAAATATCCGGTACGAAGCCGGCGCCGATTCCTTGAATCTTATGCGGACCCGGTTTACCTCCGGACAACACCGGGGAAGCGGATGGCTCCACCGCGTAAATTTGAATGTTCGGGAAGTTTTCGCGCAGTACCTTGCCGGCGCCCGTAATGGTTCCACCTGTACCGATCCCGGCGATGAACGCGTCCAATTGGCCGTCATGGGATTGGATCGCTTCGACGATTTCCGGCCCTGTCGTTTCGGTGTGTACTTTCACGTTAGCCTGGTTTTTGAATTGTTGAGGCATGAAGTAGGTCGGATTTTCAGCGAGCAGCTCTTCCGCACGCTTAATCGCGCCCTTCATCCCTTCTGGTCCCGGCGTCAGCACGAGCTGGGCTCCGTAAGCGCGAAGCAGGTTGCGGCGCTCTACGCTCATGGTCTCCGGCATAACCAGAATGGCATTGTATCCCTTGGCAGCCGCTACCATCGCAAGGCCGATCCCGGTATTGCCGCTAGTTGGCTCGATAATCGTATCGCCCGGCTTCAGCTTGCCTTCACGCTCGGCCACTTCCACCATGCTGATGGCGATCCGGTCTTTGACACTGGCACCGGGATTTTGGAATTCAAGCTTGACATAAACTTCAGCGCTATCCTCCGGAACGATCCGGTTTAACCGGACCAGCGGAGTGTTCCCGATCAATTGAGTAATGCTTTGTACCAATTTCGCCATGTGTTTACCCTCCCGAATGAACATTTATTATTATTCCGAGCGATTTTGTCGGCTTTATTACTTTCATCTTACCAACACGAAACGCGGATGTCAACTAGGAAATGCGCCTCTTCACCCAATTATCGGAAGTCCGGAATTAGGATTTCCGCATTAAATTTTTGTCTGAGCGATTTTACGATTTCTTTGAGCGGAACCGCTCTTTGCAGTGCCAGTTCCTTGCGGATGTAATTGCGGGTTGCCGTATCGACGGTCTTGTTCACGACTTTTTTATCCTTAAGCAGAACGACGGCAAAGCTGCTTTTCAGCGCGATCGGCTTGCTTACCTCGCCCTGTTTCATGTTTTTGGCGGCTTCCAGCAGAGACGGCGGGAGGAACGGATCGTTTTCTTCCACCCAGCCGAGATCTCCGCCCTTTGGAGCTGTCGTCTGGTCGATCGACAATTTCCGAGCCAACGAAGCAAAATCTGCGCCGTTCTGAACGTCTTTCACGATCTGCGCCGCTTCCTCCTTGGTCTTCACTTCGATCTTGAACAGATTAAACTGCATGTAGCTTCTGAACTCTTCCGGATGCTGCTTGATGTAACCATCGACTTCAGCTTCGGAAACTTGTATGGAGCTAGTAGCGATATGTTCAAGAAGGAGTTTATAGTACACGTCCTCGTTCAGTTCCGCTTTGGTAAGACCCAGCTGGTTTTTCATCGATAAGTAAAACTGCTCCTCGCTCTCGTACCCCTCCTGCATCCGCTTCAATTCAGCATCGATTTCTTCCCGGCTGACCGACAACCCTTTCAGCTCCGCTTCCTGCCGTATAGCCTCGCGATCCAACAGAATCCCGAGCAGCTCTGTACCGTATTTGTCCTCCAGCCGGTGCTGCAGCTCTTCCTTGGTAATCGACCGGCTGCCGATAACGGCGACCGTCTTCGATGATTCTCCCGGGTCCGCAGGCTGAGGACGGGACGGCGGTTCGCCCGTCTGAGGCGTTTGTGCACCGCTGCGGACAAGCAGCAGCACGGCCAGCACGACAACGGCTGTAAACAAAACGCCAATGACACCCCACAGCAGTTTTAAGCTCCGCATCCGAAAATTCTCCCCATATCTGGTCTCTTTATCCTTTAGGCAGTCTCTCCAACAGACTATGGAGCTGCTCGCCGTTATATGCGTACGCTTCGTTGCAGAAATGGCAGACCAGCTCGGCTTTACCGTCCTCGCGTATGATTTGCTCGATCTCCTCGCGACCTAGGCTAAGCAAGGTTCGTTCGACGCGCTCTCTGGAGCATTTGCACTGAAAGCGGATATCGGTCCGTTCCAAGATCGTGACGGAATCCACCATACGCTTCAGCACCTCCTCCAAATCTTCTCCTCCAGCCATCAGGGTCGTAATAGGGGGGAGTTTAGCCAGCTTCTGCTCGATCTCCGCTATCTCTTCCTCTTCAAGTCCGGGAAGCAGCTGCAAAATAAATCCGCCCGATACTTGAACCGAATAATCGGTTGCGACCAGTACGCCTAACGCTACTGCCGAAGGGGTCTGCTCCGATTTGGCGAAATAATACGTAAAATCTTCGCCGAGTTCTCCGGAGACAATCGGTATGCTTCCGCGGTAAGGCTCCTTCAAGCCCAGATCTTTGATGACATGCAGGTAGCCTTCCCCTACCGCACCGGATACGTCCAGCTTGCCGCGTTCGTTCAAAGGCAAATCGACATGGGGATTGTCGACGTACCCTCTTACTTCGCCCTTCGCATCGGCATCCACGACGATTTGACCGATCGGTCCATCGCCTTTTACTTGTATCGTAAGCCGTTCTTCGCCCTTCAGCATCGCGCCCATCATTACGCCCGCGGTTGCGGTCCGGCCTAGCGCCGCCGTCGCTACAGGCGTCGTGTCGTGTCTGCGCTGCAGCTCCCGTGTGATTCCTGTAGTATTCGCGGCAAATGCCCGGAGTTTACCATCAAACGCGGTAGTGCGTATTAAATAATCTTGCATGGTTTCGTTTCCTTTCGAATTTCATCGGTTTCGTTCATAGATGATTTGCAGGCCTTGCAGGGTGAGCAGCGGATTAACCGTTTCGACCGTCCGGGATTCCCCGGCAATCAAATCGGCTAATCCGCCTGTAGCGATGACTCTCGCATCCGGATTGAATTCTTCCCGCATCCGTTGGACGATCCCGTCGACCTGACCGGCATAGCCGAAAATAATGCCCGCTTGCATCGCGGATACCGTATTGCGGCCGACCGTGCTTTTGGGCCGGACCAGTTCGATACGTGGCAGCTTCGCCGCTTTCTCGTACAGCGCCTCGGTCGATATGCCGATTCCCGGAGCGATCGCGCAGCCGAGCATCTGCCCCCGCTCGTCGATGTAATCGTAAGTCGTAGCCGTACCGAAATCGACAATGATCAGCGGAGGTCCGTACAGTTCGATACCGGCAACGGCATTTACAATCCGGTCGGCACCGACTTCGCGGGGATTTTCGATCCGCAGATTGAGCCCGGTCTTCATGCCCGGACCGACGACGAGCGGTTTTTTTCCTATATATTTTAAACATAAGCTTTCGAGCACAAACATAAGCGGCGGAACGACGGAAGAGATCACGACTCCTTCGATCCGGTCTTCGGAGATGCTCGCATGGCGAAATAAATTATGAACCATCATCCCGTATTCGTCGACTGTGGCCGAACGGTTCGTACTGAGCCGCCAATGGTGCAGCAGCTTCTTCTGCTCATAGATGCCGAGCACGATGTTCGTGTTGCCTACATCCACGACGAGAATCATGCCGGCCCCACCTTTTTCTCGTTCAAATCCAAGCTGATGTCGATCGCCTGTACGGAATACGTCAACCGGCCTACGGAGATTACGTCCACTCCGGATAAGGCGATATCCTTAATCGTCTCCAGCGTCACATTTCCGGAAGCTTCTATTATAATGTGCGGAGCCCGCGCTTTAATGATGTCGACGGCTTTCTTCATATCGGCCGGCTTCATATTATCCAGCATAATAATATCCGCTCCGGCCTCCAGCGCTTCATCCAACTGGTCGAACCGTTCGACTTCGACTTCGATTTTCATCGTATGCGGAATTTGCGCACGGGCGGCGATGATGGCCTGCTTGACTCCGCCCGCTCCCTTAATATGATTGTCCTTGATCATAACCGCGTCGTAAAGCCCGAATCTGTGATTGTGGCCCCCGCCTACGCGGACCGCGTATTTCTCCAGCATCCGGTGTCCGGGCGTCGTCTTGCGGGTATCGACCAGCCGGACCGGCGTTCCTTCCAGAGCATCGACATATTGACGGGTGCGGGTGGCGATGCCCGACATTCTTTGCAGCAGATTAAGCGCCAGCCGTTCGCCGAGCAGGATGCTGCGCGTGCTGCCCGTCACCTCCGCCAAAACCGTGCCTTTCTCCACGTACGTTCCGTCCTGCTGGACGGCGAGAAAGAGAAGAGACGGATCGACGGCGCGAAACACTTGCTCCGCTACGGACATCCCGGCTACGATGCCGGATTCCTTAACATGAATAATACCTTTAGACTGCGAGTCTAAAGGTACGGTTGTCATGGTGGTCACATCGCCCATACCGATGTCTTCTTCCAGCCACAAACGTATTTGCCCAGTTAGTTGATCTGCATTAATCATCATGGATCGGTTCCTCCGTCATTCCGTACTCGCGGTGGAGTTGTATATGCTTGCGCCAGTTCCGGTCGTCCTTCTCGGGAAAATCTTCGCGGAAATGCCCGCCCCGGCTCTCCTCCCGGTTCAGCGCAGCTTCCGTGGTCAACATAGCCAAAGTAAGCAAGTTCGCAAACTCGTACTCTTCACGCTTCGTCAAGCAGGTCTCGTAGATCGGAAGTTGACGCTTCAGCTCGTCAAGCCCTTTTTGCAATCCCGCCGCGCTTCGCTTCAGTCCGACATAACGCAGCATGACCTTTTGCAGCTTCAACCGTTTCTCTACGATCGCCTGCATCGGATGCTCGGGACGGTGGCTCCGCTCTACGATCTGCGGGGTGTCCGGAAGCGACGGCAAAGTGCGGATATGCTCGATAATCCGGCGGCCGTATACGATCGCTTCGGACAGCGAGTTGCTCGCAAGCCGGTTCGCCCCGTGGACGCCGGTAGACGACACTTCTCCGCATGCGTATAAACGCTTGACTGAAGTTTCCCCGTTCAGGTCGGTTTTCACTCCGCCCATCATATAATGCGCGGCCGGCGCTACCGGAATCCAGTCTGTCGTCAAATCGAGACCGTAATTCAAACAAAATTCGTAGATGTTCGGAAACCGGTGCTTCACCAAATCGGCCGGCTCGTGAGTAATATCTATATATACGAAAGTCGACTTCGTAAGTTCCATTTCATTTACGATCGCCCGGGCCACGATATCCCTGGGGGCAAGCTCTTGCAGAGGATGAATCTTGTCCATGAACCGCTCGCCCCTGATATTGCGAAGAACGGCCCCTTCCCCTCTGACCGCTTCGGAAATCAGAAAACGCGGAGCTCCCGGATAACATAACGCTGTTGGATGAAACTGAATAAACTCAACATCACGTATGACGGCGCCGGCCCGGTAAGCGATTGCGATTCCGTCCCCCGTAGCAATCTCCGGGTTCGTCGTATACCGGTACAGCTGTCCCGCTCCTCCGGAGCACAGGATCGTCGCCTTGGCGCGCACAAATACACGCTGCCCGTCCGGCTTCTGTACAATGGCGCCATGGCACACACCTTCCGTGACAACAAGATCAATCACAAAATGATCGTCCCACACGGTGACGTTCGGATTTTGCTTCGCTTGATTGGATAGCGCCCTTACGATCTCCGCGCCGGTCGCATCGCCGTGCGCGTGCAAAATCCGTCTTTGGCTGTGGCCGCCTTCCTTGGTCAGCGCCAGCTCCCCGTTCTCGAGGTCGAACTGGGTGCCGAGCCGGATCAGGTCCTTGACTCCTTCGGGTCCTTCATCCACCAAGATGTCTACCGCTACGTTGTCGCAAAGTCCCGCTCCCGCGACCAGCGTATCCTGGCGGTGGTAATCGGGTGAGTCTTCGTCCGATATGACGGCCGCTATGCCGCCTTGCGCGTAGCGGGTGTTGCTCTCCAGAAGCGACTTCGGCTTCGTGATAATATGTACGCGATCCGTCTCGCTCGCACGGATCGTTGTGAACAGGCCGGCAATTCCAGCTCCGATGACCAAACAATCGGTTTCTTCGTGCGCCAGCTCGTCCAGCGCAAAATCGATCAAATAACGCGGCACCATATCCATCACCTACAAGACAAGAGAGTAGCGCATGCTACTTAACCTGTAACATGCGCTCCAAGGACAATTTCGCTTTTTCCGCAACATGAGGCGGAACGTAAATTTGCGGCTGCATCGTCTCCAAACATTTGACGACTTTTTTCAAGTTGTTTACTTTCATGTTCGGGCATACGAGAAATTTGGTAGCGAAGTGAAACGTTTTGTGCGGGCTGTCCTTGCGAAGTTGATATCCCGTTCCGTCTTCGGTGCCGACAATAAACTGCTGGCAGTCGGATTCTTTGCAATATTTAATAATGGCGGTCGTGCTTCCTACAAAATCCCCAAGCTTCACAACCTCGGGACGGCATTCCGGGTGCACGACAAATTGAGCGTCCGGATATTGCGCTTTCATCTCCATGACGTCTTTGACGCTAAGCATATCGTGCGTGTTGCAATACCCTTCCCAGATAATCATTTTCTTGTCTGTAAATTTGGAAACGTAGTCGCCCAAGTTTTTGTCCGGCACCCAAATAATCTCGTCGGCGTCGACAGACTGGATGACTTTCACCGCGTTGGCCGATGTACAGCAAATATCGGTCTCCGCTTTGATCTCGGCGGAGGAGTTGATATAGGTGACGACAGCCGCCTTCGGATGACGGCTCTTCAATGCCTTCAGTCCCTCTACGTTGACCATGTCGGCCATCGGGCAGCCTGCGCGCTCATCCGGAATAAGCACCGTCTTGTTCGGTGCCAAAATTTTGGCGCTTTCCCCCATGAAATGAACGCCGCAAAATACGATCGTGTCTGCGTCCGTCTCGGCCGCCTTCTGGGCAAGCAGAAACGAATCTCCGCGAAAGTCGGCGACTTCCTGAATCTCATCCCTCTGGTAGTAGTGCGCCAGGATGATGGCATTGCGCTCTTTCTTCAATACGGCTAAACGTTCTTTCAGTTCGCGGGTTTGCTCCGCCTTGCGCTCAAGCGCTAGAGCTTCCATCCGTATCCTTCCCTTCATGGCAACACGTGAAAAAGTTCACGCATATGCATAGGACTAGTATGATCCAAACACGGCGACCGTAATAGATGCAGTTTCAGGAACTGCGGAGCAGCCGGACCGGTTAAGTTTCATTATGAGTTTACACCTAATTTACACAACGGCGTTGGCGCTGTCAACGGGAAAAAAGCGCAGAAATACAAGATATCCCGGCCATTACTGGCCGGGACGGAACGACATGATCGTTTTCGGCTTATTGCTTCATTGTTTTAACTAGACGTTTGGCAACACCGTTCGGCGTTTGTACCGATTCGTAAATTTTGATCGTAAGCGGCCATTCCAACTGATCCGTTCTCAGATTGTCGAAAGTGATATGCTGAGCTCCGCTGACCAGCTTGTTCATACCGGCGAACGGAAGCGTTTGAGAAGCAATCAGACGTCCGCGCGTATCATGCAGCTCGATCGTCATATTCGACGCATTCGTATCTGATACGATATCGTCAACCGTATTGATATCGATGTCCATTTTCATTTTATACATATAACCGGCCGCGCTGAACATAGAGGAAATCGACCAGTAATTCATCTTCACTTCATAAGGATAGAAGGAAAGGATGTCGTCATCCGGCTGGTCGATCGATACAGCCGTCTTGAAGCCGCCGATCGGGATGTTGTACGGAGCGACCGTCTGGTTGTCGGTAATCTTCATCAGCAGATCGTCGCCCTTCTCTGAGGACGGAACCGCGAACGAATAATTGACTACATAGGCAAGCTTCGGAGCGAGCTGTTCGACTGTCGTCGTCTGGCGCGTGCCGGAATACCGGAATCCGTCGGCATTCGTCAGCTCGGTCTGGAACGCCGGCAACGGCACAGGGCGCTCTCCGGTATTTTTAACCATGAATTTCGCGATAACGGTATTATAGCCGGATGATTCCGATTCGTTCATGCTCAAATCCACAAGCGATATTTCCGTTTCTTTGTCGATCAGCTTGCTCATCGGGTCAAACTGGATGCGGTCGCGCAGCTCGTAAGCCGGCAGCATGCTCACATCCACCGTATCCTTTTGCGGAAGCTGCACATTAATACGGCCGACCGCATACGATTCGACAGACGGCTGGTTGTCCGGTCCGATCTGAACGTACGTTTCCGGCGTCAGGACGTTCAGGCTCGTCAGCGTAACGTTGTTTTCGGTCAAGATGCCGTAATGAATGTACTTTTTCTCTCCCGGCTTCAACTCGACGTTTGTTTGAACCCGTCTGCCTGGATAAGCTCTGGAGTCGGATTTGCCGTCCAAACGGAATTCAGGCACCGTTTCCGTACGGCTTCCCGTATTTTCGGCGATCAGTGTAACAACCGTCACTGGCCCTTGAGGTGTTTTCTCGCTAATCAGCGTAACCGGAGTGAATTGAAGCGTCTCGGACAAAACCTGGAGCTTAAACGGCTCTCCCCAGCGCTTCAGAGCGTCTTGCCCGGTAATCGCCGAATCGTTGCCGCTCCATACCGCTTCAGCAACCGGTACGGTAAGGACGGCCGTTTCCAGCTTCGGATATACATATTCGTCCACTTCAATCCACGACAGGTCGGTGATCCCCGCCGCACTCTCGTAATCGAGAACCAGCATGTAGCTGAGCTCCACTTTTTCTTTCGGCTGAATCGCCTTGGCGTTCGTCACGCTCGGCTTTAGCGTATACTCAATTCCATCCGCGGTCTTGACACGCATTTCATAATCCGGCACCCGCGTTACGCGGGTGCCCTCATTATATAGACGCACAACAGCGCCAATCCGGGTGTTGTCCGCGACCCGTTCATTGATGATACTTTTTACGTCCGCCCGGATGACGGAGGTCAGTTGGTATTGCCCGCGAACACTTTGGGATGCAACCGTGCCGTCTGCCGCCATAATTAGGGCAGGGGATGCCGTTAATACGAGAGAAGCGCTGAGCATAGCTGCGGTCAAAGATTTCTTCCAAGTCGGTTTCACTGAGTCTTCCTCCATTTCGCTGCTTATGTAGAACCTTTATTTCGATTCGGCAAGCTGTACTTTTTCTTTATCCTTCAATTGGTTTTGCCCGGATACGACTAGCTGCTCTCCTTCTTTGACGCCGGAGATCACTTCCTGGTTCATTTCGTTCAGACGTCCGAGCTGCACTTTCCGTTTCTCGACCGTGTCGCCCGCGAGTACGAAGACGAACGAGTCGCCGCCTTCACGCACTACCGTCAGCGTAGGTACGGTCACAACGATTTGCTCCTGCTCGCTGGTCAGCTGGATTTGTACCTTTGTACCCGGCTTCAGCTTGCCATCCGTATTCGCCACTTCAAGTTCGAGCTCATACGATTTGCTTTGCGCATCCATCGAGCCAGACAAATATTTGATCGGAGCCTTCGACTTCTCAGTGCTTCCGGCTACGTAATAAACCAGCTCTGTTTTGCCGCGGACGAGATTGGCCGAATTTTCCGTCAGGTTGGCTTTAATGAGAATCGGATCCATTTGCTGCAGGTGGCCGACCTTCATCCCCGGTTGAATCGTCTGGCCGACGACGAGCGGAAGCTCCGTCAAAACGCCGCTCACCGGCGCCTTCACTTCCAGATTCTCAAGGCTCCGATCCAGTTCCTTCATCGATAAGGAGGCGGATTGTACTTGAGTCTCCAAAGCGGACAAGTTGTCGGACGTCTCCAGCGTCTTCTGCCTTTGCTTCAGCAAGTCGAGGTCCATCGTCTGGTTTTTCCAGGCCGTTTCGGCTTGATCCAGCTGCGGCTTGGAGATCAATCCCTGATCGTAGTCGTTTTTCGCCTTGTTGTACGCTTTCGTCACGTCGAGCAGCGCCTGCTCCATCTTTTTGACGCTATTGGCCATCTCTGTCTTGCTGTTGGCCAAGTCCTGCTTCGCCTTGTTCAAAGCGTCCTGGCTGCTGTATAGCTGGAGTGCCACCTTTTCCTTTTGCAGCTGCGCATCTACGGTATCCAGTCTAAGCAGCACTTCGCCAGCCGTCACTTGATCGCCGCGCTTCTTCACAATCTCTTTGATCTCGCCGCCCGCCTTGGCGACTACGTCCAGTTGAGTCGCGGCGACTACGTCCGCAACTTGCTCAAGCGGATCGCCGATGCTTTGCTTCGTAATTTTTTGCACTTTCACCGTCTTGATCGTCTGTTCCTGGGCCGCTGCCGGCTTCGGCGCTTCGCCTCCCGCCGTGCACCCCGCCGCGACGGCGACGGTAAGAACTACCGCCGCTGCAAGCGTGGCGCCACGACGAAATGATTTGGATTTATGCCGTTTTTGTCTCATCTTCGCCTTGACTCCTTTATTCATCGTTTTTATGCGGACACTGGGGTCGTGATGGTTGGCTCCTTCGGTTTCTTGATCTTCTTCGAACGCCGGGCAAAAATGAGTTCGTATACGATCGGAACAACTACGAGCGTCAATATGGTCGAAGTGGTCAATCCGCCGATAACGACGACCGCGAGGCCCTTCGAGATGATCGTTCCTTTGGAGAGACCGAGAGCAAGCGGCATAAGTGCCATAATCGTCGCACCGGCCGTCATGATGATCGGTCTGAGCCGCACCATGCCGCCTTCGATCAAGGCGTCGCGTACGGAATAATCTTGCTCTCTAAGCTGCTGGACGCGGTCGATCAGAACGATCGCATTCGTAACGACAATACCGATCAGCATGAGGAAGCCAATCAGAGACGTAACGTTTAGCGATTCGCCGGTCATGAGCAGCCCCAGCAACCCGCCGATTACCGCGAGCGGCAGCGAGAACAGAATGGCGAACGGTGCACGGGCATTGCCGAAGGCAAGGACCATAACCAGATATACGATGAAAATCGATGCAGCCATTGCCATGAACATCTGGCTGAAGCTTTCGGCGATATCTTCCGATACGCCCGTTACTTCGCGGCTTACGCCGGTCGGCAGCTCGATCGTATCTAAGGCCGCCGTCACTTTGGCGCTGACTCCGCCCTTGTCGACATTGTCGATTTTGGCGGTTACGCTAACCACCTGCATCTGTTTTTCCCGGCTGATGCTGACTGGAGCTTCAATCTCCCGCACCTTGGCGATATCCTTGAGCTCGATTCTCGTCCCAATTGCGGTCTGCAGCGGTATATTCTCCAGGTCCTGAATCGAGTCTTTGGACGCTTTGTCCAACTCCAGCTTCGTTTCGTACGTGATGTTGTCGAACTTAATGTCGCCGAGGTCCTCTTTGCGTGTCCAAGAATGAACGGCTTCCATCACCTGGGCAGAGTTCACTCCGTATACGCGGGCTTTGTTCTGGTCGACGGTTACTTCCACTTCCATTTTCGATTCGCCCAGCGAATCTTTAATCTCCAGAAGCTCCGGGAACTCCTGCATCTTTTCCTTGATCACCGCAGCCGCATGCTGCAGGTTTTGCAGATCGTCGCCTTTCAGCGAGTAAGAGAAGTCGCTGCCGCCCCCGCCTTCGGAGAACGAGATCAGCTGTCCGTCAACCTTGGAGCCTTTTGGCATATCGCTTAGGAACAATTGCTTGTAATGTTTCAGTGCTTCCGAGGCGTTCGTGTCTTTGCTCACTTCAGTAAAAATCGTTGTTTTATACGGCACCCGCTCGCTGCCGAATTCATAACCGATCAGCGATTCGATATACGTGAACTGCGGATTGCCGATCGCGTCTTTCGATTCGCGCATCTGCTCTTCAATTTGCATCACCTTGGCGTTCATCGTGTCCATCGAGGTGTCCCGCGGCATTTGCAGCGTGAAAATCATTTGGCGGTCCGATGGGCTTTCCGGCATGAACGTCATAGCAAGCTGCGGAACGATCAGCACAATCGATAATAAAAAGAGGAGTCCCGAAATCAGCAATGTTTTGATTTTATGATTCAGAGACCAGACAAGCATACTTTTGTACGCTCCGGCAACTTTGCCGACGTGGTTCTCGTCGTGGAACGGCAAATTCTTTTGGTTCAGCACCATCATCTTGGCCATCATCGGAATGACCGTCAGAGCGACCAGCAGCGAAGCAAGCAGCGCGCAGGCCAGCGTCAGGGCGAAAGGCCGGAACACTTCACCAACGACTCCTCCGACGAAAGCGATCGGGGCGAATACGCCAACCGTTGTAATCGTCGATGAGGTGATCGCCGAGCTTACTTGCTGGGTAGCCAGCTTAATGATCGATTCCTTACGCTCGTGCGCTTTGACCAATTGGCTGTAAATATTCTCGATAACGACGATACTGTCGTCCACGACCCGCCCGACGGCGATCGCCATACCGCCCAGTGTCATGATGTTGAGCGAGATGTCCAAAAAGCTCATAAACAACAGCGTGATTAAAATGGACAGCGGGATCGAGACTAAAACGATGATTGTCATTCGAAAGTTTCTAAGGAAGAGCAAAATCATAACCGAGGCGAGGATCGCGCCCAGCGCGCCTTCCTTAACCATGCCGTCGATCGAATTCTGAATATCGGTCGCGGCGTTGTAGACTGAATGGAACTTCACATTCGGCAGCGTCTGCTCCCAGCCCTTGATCAGCTTGTCGGCGGCCGCTCCGAATTCGACTGCGTTAGCATCTTTCGTCTTGTACAAGTGAATACCGATGGCCGGTTTATTATCCAGTCTGGCGATAAACGGAGCTTCGGTGATGGAGGCTACTTTCGCGATTTGTTTCAGAAGGAGCGTTTCTCCGCGCGGTGTCGTCAGCGCCAGATTGTCCAGGTTGTATACCGTGTCGATCTGACCTTTAACGCGTACCATCTGCGTGCGTCCTTCGAAGTCCACCGTACCGGCGGGACTGGAGAGCAGTGCGGCTTGAATCATGCCGGATACTTGCGAAGGAGACAAGCCGTATTGGTTCAAGGCGCTTGCATCGAGGCGAATCGACATCGTCGCTTCCTGATTGCCGATCGAGTCGATATGGTCGATGCCCTGAATTTCGTTAAAACCGGGGACGATAATATCTTTGTAGAGCTTATCCAGCTCGGTCTGGTTCATCCCGTTTTCGCCGTATACAGCCATGTAGTATACCGGCTGAGAAGCGAAACCGAATGTCAGCACCTTCGGCTTTTCCGCGCTTTGCGGAAGTCTGACGTTGGCTACGAGGCTCTCGATATCTTTTTTCGCATCGTCGAGGCTTGTGCCTTGGGACAGTTCAACGACGATCTGCGAGAAATTGTCTGCAGAGCTCGACGTTAAGTTTTTCAACCCTTTTACACCGGTGAGCGATTTTTCGAGCGGCTTCGTCACTTGCTCGAGCACGTCTTTCGGCGGCGCCGTGTATTGGGTGTTCACCATAACGACCGGAAACGAGATATCCGGCATGCTTTCCACCTTCAATTTACCGGTGGCATAGATTCCCCCGACGGTGAGCAGCATAATCATGATGATGACCGCCGCGATGTTTTTCATCGAAAATTCGGTAAAGCGAATCATTCGGTTTCATCCCTCCCATACGATCTTACCTGTAGCCTTTTTGTCTGTTCTTCTTGCTCCAGTATTCCGCTATGTATTCCATTGTTAATTGTAAAATTGAACCGTTAACCGCAAAACGGGCTGCGGACTGTATGTGTTCCTAGACTAAAGTCCGGTTTCTATCTTACCCGCTAAATGGGGTCCCGGTCAGAGCCGGCACGCATCTCACGGATTAAACTTTCCATCTCTTCCTCAATCCCCTCAAGTCTGCGGAATACGACACGGTAAAAAGCCGCAAGCTCCATAAATCGCCGCTTCAGCGAGGCTAATGCCGCCTTCTCTTCCTCCTTTACCGATTGTGAATCCGGAAGTTTACGGAGCGTATCCTCGATTCTTTGCATATCGAGCGCCAGCCGTTCGGTAACGCTTCGCATCGAGATTTGCAGGTGGTCTTCCGGTACGCAGTAATAATCCTTACGGTCTTTCCCCCTTGCCAGTTTCAAACAGAACCCGTGACTTACGAGCGATCGCACCTGGATGCTCACAGCCGCCTTCGTCACACCCAGCCTCTCGGCAATTTCCTGGAGACTTACCGGCTCGGGGGAACAGATCAGCAGCGAGTATATGCGTCCGACCAACGGACTCAGGCCGCCTTGCTCGAACATCAGGGCCATCTTCTCCATCAAATCGGAGCGGAAGCGTTCAAACTCTTCGCTGCCCATTCATTTCCTCCCCCATCACGTTTACATCGTTAAAAAAGGTTTTAACGATATAATCGTAATCGCAACGGTAAATTTCGTCAATTGGTTGGAAACGGTTTTATTTGTGAACTTTTTAAAAGGTGCTCTAAAATTAAACAATTGAGAATAAAAATGATCCTATTTCCCTGCACAACGCAGGCGCTCGGCATTTCGATACAGGAAAAAAGCAAAAAAACAACCGGCCCCCTTAGGGGACCGGCTGAGCCTGACAACGAACGATATTAGCTATCATTCTTGTCATCCTTTTTCTCTTTATCGAACTCGAGTTTGTTGGCATCGGTATTCTCATCCTGAGTCTGGATGTTGACCTTCGGCTCGTCTTCCTTAGATCCTGCTCCGGTTGCACTTTCGCTCGAACCGGTGTCTTGGATCGCGCCTTTTTCGAGCAACTCGATAATTTGATCTTTGTCGAGCGTTTCACGCTGAAGCAAGGCATTAGCGACCAAGTGAACCTTGTCGGTGTACTCGGTCAATATTTCCCGGGCTCGCTCATAGCTCGAACGGATAATATGCTGCATTTCCTTGTCGATCTCATAGGCAATCGCATCGCTATAGTTCTGATCGTGTCCGATATCGCGGCCAAGGAATACTTGACTTTGCGAACTGCCGAATTGCATAGGTCCCAGCTTATCGCTCATACCGTACTCGACGATCATGCTGCGAGCAAGCGCAGTTGCTTTCTTAAAGTCATCGTATGCGCCCGTGCCGATCTCGCCGATAAACATCTCCTCAGCGACTCGTCCTCCGAGCAGACCGGTAATCCGGTCAAGCAGCTCCGACTTGGTTGCGAGCAGACGATCCTCGCCTTCCTTTGGAATGCTGAGCACGTAGCCGCCTGCACGACCGCGAGGAATAATCGTAACTTTATGGACAACGTCCGCATGCTTCTCGTAATATCCGATAATCGCATGTCCGGCTTCGTGATAAGCAATCGTTCTTTTCTCCCGATCGCTGATTACGCGGCTTTTCTTCTGGACGCCGACGATGACGCGGTCAAACGCCTCTTCGACTTCATCCATCGAAATATCTTTGCGGCTGCGCCGGGCGGCGATCAAGGCCGCTTCATTCATCAGGTTCTCCAGATCAGCCCCGCTGAATCCGGTCGTGTAACGGGCAAGCGCATCAAGCTTAACGTCTTTATTAAGCGGTTTGTTGCGGGAATGGACTTTGAGTACCGCTTCCCGGCCTTTGACATCCGGACGGTCAACCGTAATTTGACGGTCGAAGCGGCCTGGACGCAGAAGCGCAGGGTCCAAAATATCCGCACGGTTCGTAGCGGCAACGATAATGATTCCTTCGTTCGCCCCGAAGCCGTCCATCTCGACGAGCAACTGGTTAAGCGTCTGCTCGCGCTCGTCGTGTCCTCCGCCGAGTCCGGCCCCGCGCTGGCGGCCGACGGCGTCGATCTCATCGATAAAGATAATACAAGGCGAGTTTTTCTTCGCATTCTCGAACAGGTCGCGTACCCGGGATGCCCCGACACCGACGAACATTTCTACGAAGTCCGAACCGCTTATGCTGAAGAACGGCACACCCGCTTCACCGGCAACCGCACGGGCAAGCAGCGTTTTACCGGTACCCGGAGGACCTACGAGCAAGACGCCCTTCGGAATTCTGGCGCCGAGCGCCGCGAATTTCCGGGGATCTTTAAGAAACTCGACGACTTCGACCAGTTCCTGCTTCTCCTCATCGGCTCCGGCTACGTCGTCAAACGTAATCCGCTTCTTTTCTTCATTATAAAGACGGGCGCGGCTTTTGCCGAAATTCATCACTTTACCGCCGCCGCCTTGAGCCTGATTAAGCAGGAAGAAGAACAGAATGAAGATGATGACGAACGGAATAATGGACGTTAGGAACGTGATCCATACGTTATTCCCTTCCATCTTCTCATACACTTCTTTGGTTATGTTGCTCTGCTCAAGCAGTTCGATGACACGGGGGTCGAAAGGAGCATGGGTTTCAAATTGCAGCTTGTCTGTACCGGATTGTTTAAGTTTCCCCCGGATCAGATATGTATAGCCGTCAAATTTCACCGCTACTTCTTCGATGTTGTTATTTTTCAATTCCTCGCGGAATTTCGTGTACGTAAAGGTCTGCTTCGTCTCATTCTGGTTGCTGATGAAATGCACGATTCCGACCGTAACTAAAAATATGAGCAAATAAAATCCGGTGTTTCGGATGATCCGATTCATCCCCTACCTCCTCTCGGGCGACGCACGTTACTTATTGTACCACAGCACGTCTTTCCACTACAATAGAACGAACCTTGCGCGCGTACGTCTTACGGCTTCGTATAAACTTCAGGCTTCAGTACGCCGATATACGGCAAGTTCCGGTACTTCTCCCCGTAGTCGAGTCCGTATCCCACGATGAATTCATCGGGAAGCGTAAACCCTTTGTAGTCCGGCTCCAGCTCCACGGATCTTCTGGCCGGCTTGTCGAAAAGCGTGACGACGGTAACAGATAAAGCGTTGCGGCGTTCCAATACGTCGATCAGATAGCTCAAGGTCAGTCCGCTGTCAATGATATCTTCGACGATCAGCACGTCTCGCCCTTCCACCGTAACATCCAAATCTTTAATAATTTTCACTACGCCCGACGATTTGGTCGACTGGCCATAGCTTGATACCGCCATAAAATCAATTTCGAGCGGAATCGGGATGTTTTTTACCAAATCCGCCATAAAGATGAATGCGCCCTTCAACACGCAGATGACGAGCGGGTTCCGGCCTTCAAAGTCCCGGGCAATCGTCTCCCCAAGCTCTGCTACCTTGTGCCGGATCTGTTCTTCGCTGAACAGAACGTTCTGAATGTCATTTAGCAACCATGGACCCTCCTACTTTATACATATGAAAGCATGAATGGCCGCATTCTTGGGAAGGGTTCTTTGCCTATCCTCCGGCGGAGCGGACCTTCATGACCAATACCCGGGCTGTTTGTTCGGTTACGGGAGCATGGGCTGATCTTCGCACCCCGGGGATCCATAGGATTTGCCCCGTCGCATCCAGCACGTGCGGGACGGTTCTTCTAACGTCAGGCGGTATTTTGGCGTCGATGAACATATCTTTTACTTTTTTCGTTCCCTTTAAACCGAGCGGCGCTATCCGGTCTCCCGCCTGTCTGCTTCGCACCGATAGCGGAAATGTCACCCGGTCCACATCGAAGTAGGCTTCGCCTGTGCCGATCCCCCCTCCAGCCTGAACCGCCAACGTTTCCGTTTGTTCGGCCAAGGCCAGCCTGCATTCCAGCACAAGGCCCGCTTCGGGAAGAAGCAGCGCTTGATCCGGCGCAGTTATTGCGTACACATACGGCTCAAACTCCGGCAGCGACGGGACGAAACGAACTGTATCGTACACGCGCAAGAGCTTTAACCGTTCATGCAAGTCGATCGTAAATGATTCCCCCCGTTTCCGGGAAATCGCGGAACGAACCGTCTCGATCCGGGCAAAATCGGATAAGTCGGCCTCCGAAAAAACATAATTTAATATTAGTTTAATCAACCGCCTTTGTAAAGCGAGAGGAAGCTCGATAAATCGTTGCGATTCTAGGCTGCACCCGATTCGCTGTCCGCTGCGTTCCACCGTTACGAGCTCGGTGAAGCGGGCTTGCGTCTCGGCTTCCATCCATTCGTCCTCCGCTCTCATCGTATCGGCCAGCCGATTCAGCGATTCGGGCAGCTTATCGTTGTAGCGCCGCAAAAAAGGCAAAACGTCCAGCCTGATCTGGTTGCGGAAGTATTTCCGCGACTCGTTGCTGCTGTCCCGGCATACCGGCAGCCCGTATTCGGCGCAATGGCATTCTAGCTCCGATTTGTATATACGTAACAAGGGGCGGATAAGTTCCAAATTTTTTTCCGATCTTCTCAGCGGAATTCCGGCCAGCCCCGACGAACCGGCTCCCCGCAGCAGACGCATAAGCACCGTCTCTGCCTGATCATCCGCATGATGGGCCAGAGCGATCTTGCCGGCCCGAACCTTAGCCGCCGTTTCAAATAAGAAGGAATACCGTTTCTCCCGAGCTGCAGCTTGAGCGTTCATCCCGGTTTCGGCTATGTAGGCCGGCATGTCGCATGACCCCACTTCACAAGCTATACCTAACCGCTTGGCAAAGCCGGCGACCATGTCCGCCTCCCTATCCGATTCTTCCCCGCGAAAGCCGTGGTTGAAATGAGCAGCGATCAGTTCGAACTCCCGTTCCTTCGCAAGCATAAAGAGAACGTGCAGCAGCGCCATCGAATCGGGTCCGCCGGAAACTGCCACCACGATCCGATCTCCCGCCTCCACGAGATTGTCGCTTCGAATCGCGTTATCTACTTGCTTCAGCAGTTCCATGGCCGTACACCTTTCGTTTGACGCGTCGCACGCTCGAGGAGCGCCGCACGTTTGGTTGTATTTACCTTTCATCCTTTAAAGAAAAACATATATAACACGGATACAAATAATCCGATCGATCCTAAGAACGCAGCCGGAATCCAGCCGGACGACTGCTTGCGCCGCCGCGGGTCCATAATCGGTCCAGGTTTGTTCATCGCCTGTTCCCATTCGGCGGCAGCCTCAGCCGAGCTGCGGTAACGTCCGGTTGCCGCCTTCTTCAGAATCCGCGCCACAGGCTTGCACTTCGGGCAAAGGTCAATCAGCTTCAACAAATCTTCCTTAGACCGGCTTTGCGGCAATTCTTTGGAAATCTCCTGAAGCCGATTGCCCATCCCGCCGATCTGCAGACAAAATACGGCGAAACCGAACAAATCGTAGCTGTCGCCCGCCACCCGATCGCCGGCATTCCAAAAGCCGCAGTCATACAATTCGGTAAACTGCCTGACCGACCGGCCGCGGGCCGTTACTCCTCCGTAATCGACAAGCTCCACTTCCCCATAACCGGAGACGAGCACATTGTCCGATTTGAGATCGCCGAATCCGTAGCCCAGATGGTGCAGCGCGTGGAGCTTCCTCAGAAGATTCAGGCCGATCAGGTAAAACCAGTCGGAGCCATTGCTTCTTATATAAGGTTCAGGAGGTACTCCCTTTACATAACGCATCACATAAAAAGGATATATCATCCCGTTCAGCATGACATCATCGGCATCGTACAGAAACGGATCGCCTGTCTTTTGATCGAGCTCGCGGAGAACGTTTACCTCCATTTGCAAATCCACGGCATCAAACCCGAACTTCAGAGCGAAGTGCCGGCCTCCCGCTCCTACAAGGAACACTTTGCCGTTGGCGCCCTCTCCGAGCAGCCTTTCGATCCGGTACGAACGTTTGTTCCACTTGCCGCAGACGATATCCCCTTGGGTCAGTACCGTCTTAGACGATGTAGTCACTCCATACCCCATCTCCGCCGCTCGCTCTGGCAGCGCGGCCCGCTTCCCTCCGGTCTTCGGGAACCGCAGTCCGATCCGCCGTTCCGTAATCCAGTATATACCGCGCCGCTTTCACAAGCGCGGGACCGGTAGGCGTTGTCCCCTTCATGTTTAAGTTATAGAACAAATCCCCTATTTTTGCAAGATCTGCGGTCCACTCCATCAAGACGTCGGCTTCCGAGCAGCCCGGGAAGTTCAGGACCGCCATCTCGCTTCGCCCCTTCCGGGCGCGCAGACTGGCCAGTAGATCCCGGCAGGCGTCCTGGGCCGCTTTCAGCTTCGGCCTCATACTGGCGCTCGTATCGATCAACAGAGCGACTCGCAGCGGACTGGTCTCGCTCAGATCGTCAATAACTCGTACAATCGGCCCCCTTCGTTCCGGCGGCAGCTTCTCCAGAGCGGCTTCCGGTCCCATAATATGGCGAATTTCCCGCTGCACGGCCTGGTGGATCGTCTGCACAACCGTTTTGCGCGTCATCATCTGCACCGTCTCGGCCAAAGCCCGAAGCGGCACGATTCGGCTCATGCCACCCCCGGCTTCCGCGATTTCGGCAATCTCTGCAGCCCCGCGCTCTCCGATGTCACCTTCATCGATCACTCCGACCACGTTCACAACAAGTCCGCGGCTCCGCGCTTGCGCAGCAGCGACGACCGGGCTCACTCCGCTATTTGAGCACCCGTCTGTTATTAACAGGATTTGTTTCATACTCCGGACTCTCCTTTATTAGGAAATCTAGATCGTTCTATCATCTAGTATTTCCGCAAAGGAAGAGTGCGATACCCGGTAACCGTTCAGCGGCAAAGCCGCAGCGGCCGGCACGTCTCGAGGTAAAGCGCCTCCCTTCCAATCAGGGAAGCGCCGGGATGACCTAGCTGCGCTGACATGTAAGAGAACCTCCGCTTCAGCTGACCGTCTTCGGCCGTTCCATCCGGGTCATGCCCGGCCAGCGGAAAGTGGCCCATTCCGGTTTGTATTTCTCGATTCGGGCGACGACTACAGTCATGTCATCTACGATCTCCCCCTCATGGTATCTTACGATTGTATCGAGCAAGCAGTCGGCGAAGCTTTGCGGTTCTTTGACGTCGATTTCCTGAATGATCCGTTTCATCCACAGTTCTTTATTAACGGCGGGACCCGGAGCATCGAAGATGCCATCCGTCATCATGATCAGCGTATCCCCCGGTTGCAGCTGCATCGCGACCAGTTCGACATCGATATCGTGCACGATCCCGATCGGCAAATTATTCGCCGAGATTTGAATGACCTCCGCCCCCCTTTTAATATAACTTGGCGTCGATCCGTTCTTCATAAATGTCGTTTTGGCGCTATATTGATCGATAAGCGCCACATCGACGGTGGCGTACATTTCATCTGACGAGCGCAGCATCAGCACGGAATTTACCGATTTGATCGCCAGCTTCTCGTCCATACCCGATTGCAGCAACTGCTGCAAAATCGACAGCGCCGCGCTGCTTTCCGCCCGGGCCCGCTCTCCGTTCCCCATGCCGTCGCTGATCGCGACCGCGAATTTGCCGTTGCCGAGCTCCACCATGCTGAAGCTGTCTCCCGACAGCAGGTCGCCTCCTTTGGCCGCTCCGGCCACCCCCGTTTCCACCTCGAATTCCTTCGCCGAACCGAACACCACCGTCGCGTATCCGTCCCCCCGGCTGGACACCTCTTCGCTTCGTACGGCGATATTCTCGCCCAAAATATCAGACAGCAGCGGCGCTATAATTTTGCGGCACTCATCAAATCCTTTCGTATATTGGTGAATGATCTCGATCTCGACATTCCCCTCCTCCAGGCAAATAACGTCAATGGCATGAATGGATAGTCCTAGGTCCTCCAGCGCCTCGCGGATTTGTTCTTCCTGCTGGAACAGCGTATGCCCCTCCCGCTTGATCTCCTTCGCCAGATCCTCCATCACCTGGGACACTCCGGTCAACTGCTCCGCCACCAATTGACGGCTCTCCTGAATTTGCTTCTTCCAATGCTGATCGTGCTGGTACAGCGCATATTGCTGCTTCATGACCTCCAGCACCTGATCCGTCTTTCCGCACGCCTGCTTCCACGAATTCGGAATTTCCCTCTTGCTCATATTCTCGCGCCTCTCGACCTCGCTCATCATCTCCGTCATATATTTATGAGTCTGATAAAACTTGCTTCCCCAGCACTGCTTGTTCTTCCAGCAGGTCGAGCATGTTCGCTCGGCGACCGAGTTCATAAAATGCCCGGTTTCCCGTTCCTTCACCTCGTTCTCGTCCATATGGGTAAGCTGCTTGAAGCTGCTCGACAGCTGGCGGAACACTTCCGAGAACTGCTCGACCCGGCCGGCCGTAATATCTCTCACCCGTCTGGCGTAATCGTGCTGGGACTTTACGTTCTCCTGCGTACCCGGGACGTACTTGGCGATCGTCTGCATGACGCTGCGGGGCGTCAGCAGGAAAAGCAGCACCGCCGCTACCGACTCCCAGGTGGAGCTCATCACCTCCGATTGACTGCCGATATACACTGATAAGATCGACGATCCGAGCAGCATCCCGAACGCTACAGCCATCCGGCCCGCTTCCTTCAATAACCCTGCGAGCATGCCCGAGAAAGCGAGAAGACTCATTTGGTAGATCGCATTGACATTGGCCAGGCTCAGGATGAGACCGGTTATGACGCCGACGGATGCTCCAAGGGGCGCTCCCCCGACGAAGGCAAAGATGAGAATCAAGTACCTCGACAGCACATGTTCCACTGATACGGATTGAATCGTCCATCCGACGGTTCCCGTCATGACCGACGCCAGCAGGATGATGAGACATATAATTTCTTCATTTTTCAAATGATAGTTTTTGCGGGTCATCGTAAATACCGGAATCGCCTGGATGAAGATGAGGGTCAAGACGAAGCTGAGCGCCGCTTCCACCGCAGTCAGCATCAGCGTGTACCAGGTCAGCTCCGAGGCGACGACGTAGCCGAATAGCTGGACGGCGAAGGCTGAGGTGAACACAATGACCGGGGCGTACGACAGATCCGATCGTTCGTATTTTTCCAGCCCTTTCTGAATGAGCAGGAATACGATCATCTCCGTCAGGATGTAGCCGGTCTTCATCTCAACCGCGAACAGGCTGCCTAGAAGGAGGGACAGGCCAACCCACCTCGTAATATCCCGGCGTATGAAGTACGCTACCGCGAAAAAAGCGATTGCAAAAGGAGCGAGCTGTTCGAGGATCATCGCCCTCCCCAGTAAAAAAGCCATCACGACTAGTACAAACGACCATTTCTTGGCGACAACCGACTGAACAAACCGGTTCTCCATCAGGGCGCTCCCGCTTCCCGACTTCGCTTTCTGCAAGATCCCGCTCCACGGTGCGGACTTTCCGTTCAGCATACTCCATTTGATCATAGGGCTGGCACACCACCTTCGTTCGTTTCTTGTGCTCCCTATTATAGAAAACAATCTAGCATAAAGTTTGTCACAATCAGTTGCTAGACAAAAAGAATTTTCCGACAAAAAGGGCCGGACCGCGCGGTCGCCGCGAACCGTTGGGGGATATGACCTGAGGCGTTTTCCGGTAAGCGGATTGATGGGCGGACTTGTCTATTCTTCGGACGGCGTCCTTCTCCAAGCCCTATCAAGCGGGGTAAAACAGTGTCGATTCAGTAGGTGTTCGCCGGTCGGGACGACAAAAGAGGCGAAATCCTTCCAAAACTTCCTTCGGCAGCCCGTTTCGGCAAATTAAGCAAGCAAAAAGCCCCGATCACGTGTAAAACGTGTCGGAGCTTCTCGTTCGATAGCGGCAGAGGGGATCGAACCCCCGACCTCACGGGTATGAACCGTACGCTCTAGCCAGCTGAGCTACGCCGCCATAACAATTCGAAAGTATATACCAGAACGGGATTGATGTCAACATGCGGACGGCGGCCTGTCCTTGAAACCAAAAAACGCCGATTGTCCCGCAGGAAAATCGGCGTATCAGAATCCGTCTTAACTGAGCCAGCCTGAACTATACCCGGCGCGCGCCTCTTCCGCCCCGCTTGCCCTCGGTGTTCTTCTTTAAGGACGAGATGCGCTCTTCGCTGTCTTTGAGGAAACGCGACATTTTGTCCTCGAACGTCATTCGATTTGCAGTCGGTTTAAAGGGGCGTCCACCACGGTCATTTCGGCCTCCCCGATCATCGCGGTCCCGATTGAAGCTGCGCTCGGGACGCTCCGGACGCTGCTGTTGTTCTCCCGGCGGCTTGTCTACCGCTTGGCGAATGGATAAGCCGATCTTGCCGTCCTTGTCCACATTGATGACTTTCACCAAGACTTTGTCTTCAAGCTTGAGATGATCGTTGACGTCCTTTACATAGTTGTCGGCAATCTCGGAAATGTGAACAAGGCCAGTTACGCCTGCAGACAGTTCCACGAATGCCCCGAAATGAGTAATGCCTGTCACCTTGCCTTCCAACTTGGTGCCCACTTCAATTGCCATAGAATGAAACGTTCCTCCCTAAAATATGTTGGAAATAATCTCTCATACCTATCCATACGCATTTCTCGCAACTTTTGCGACGGTTCCGGCGCAAAATGTGCACCAACAGGCAAAGGATCGGATATGGAGATTATACAAGATCGGTGACATAAAGGTCAATAAGGACGTGGGCTTACGGTGATTTGGGAGTGTAAAATAACGTTTCCCCCGGTTTGGAATAGTGATATTCTTTCCTAATTTTTTGTAAAATATATTCGGGATCGTTCAGACGCTCGATCTCGGTCTGGTATTGTTCGTGCATTTGGACGGTTTCGAGACGTTTCTGCTCCAGCTGTTCGACTTGAGCCGCTTTGACACCGAGACGCCCTTGCTGATTCCACAGGATTAGAGCCGCCCATGTCATAAAGCCGATCATCGCAAATGCGAGCAGTCGAACTCGGCGCCTGGCGCCTCTATTCGATTGTTCCGGTTTCCCGGCTTTGGTTGCTTCGCGCATTGCTATGCGGTTCCTCCAAACATGATGGATTACCCTTTCCTGCCGAATATCTTCCTGACTGCTTGTACCCATCGTCCGCATAGACTGGCGAATCGTTTCCACCAGTTGGGCGCTTTGAACCGTTTCTTGAGCGGTTTGTAGATGGCGCGTCCCAGAAGAAGGAATGGATACAGCAATTGTAGCACAATTTTTCCGAGGAAAATAGAGAGCGCCCACAAAAATCCAAAAACGATGATAACAAGCCGGTACAGAAGCACAATCGGCTTGATCAGCAACAGCTCCGTCAAACGCCGCACAAAGCGGACCAGCGCCTGGATGATGCGGATCACAAGCAGTACGAACTTGATCGTCCAGCGGCTTGCGATCCGGAAGTACAACCATACCCCGAGCAGCAGGCCAAGGAACACGTACAGCCGGACTTGTCCATGGTTGCTGTAGAGAAGCGTACGGAACACGAAGAGGGTGGCGGCGAACCAATAGACGATGTCGAGCAACGGTACGAGCCAGCGGGGAGGCCGCAGCCGGCCGGACAGGACGCGGTATACGTCGAACATAGCCCCCATGAACGCGCCACTGCCCGCCATCGCCGATAAGGTGATAAATTGGACGTATAGGCTCACTTGAACAACTTCCCTAGAAATCCTTTGGATTTCTCATGCGCATTTCCGTCCAGGTAGGTGAGTCCGTGCACCGTGCCTTCTATCGCGACCAGCCCTTGCTCAAGGTTCAAGTTTTTAATATGCAGGTTTTGCCCCTTGATGGCCAGGAATCCGCATTCGGTTTCGAGCAGAAACTCCTCGCTGTCGAAGCTTTCGACATTGAGCACACCCGAAATCTCGAGCAGCTTACGGTTCAGCATCTTCACTTCCTGACGCTTTTGTTTCATCGGATCGATCATGGCATGTACCCCTCCTCTACAGCTAGATTATGGGAAGGGGACACGTTTTAGAACGGTTGTCTGTTTCTCGGACCAAACTTTAACCGAGCTTCTTGCGTATAAGAGGTAAAGGCAGTAAGAGGAGGTTGGGAGGGAATTGACCATACGGACGAAACTAATTATGTTAGCAGCGGCCGCGGTAGCCATCATCGGTGCGGTCTGGGCGTTCAACTACCGGGACGCTTTGAGTAAGCGGCTCGAAGAGCCTGTCTTTCTCGAACACTATATCGATCTTCAAGATGAGAATTACGGCTACTTCCATCTGTATGCGATCGAGAATGTGAAGGACCCGGTCCGTCCAGTCAGAGCCAGCTTCCCGGAAATACCCGATATGCGCATTACGATCGGGGAACCGGAACCGCGGGAGCGTTATTATCAAATCCGCAAGTATACTGTAAATATAACGGAACCGAGCCGCCGTTTAGCAGATGGACAGCAACGCCTGGATGTCCGGAATATGGAGGTTGTCTACAGCAACGGGGAAATCGGACGTCCGGACATCGGCCGAATCACGCTATTTCCTAGAACGGCCGGAAGTGCAGCGGAAGGCGGCAAGCCTTCCCTCCAGTTCAGCTCCAGCGGCAGTATCGTCATCGACGGATTTCCCGGCGGTCATGTTACATTGCAAGCGGCAGAGCCCCTTGCCCTAATCGGCTGGCTGCTTCCCGAAGCTCCTCATCTGGAGTCGAATCTGGAGCTGTATTTCTTCAAAGGCGAACGCAACCAGCCCCGCAAAGATCCGCTCACGCTGGTGAAGCTGCCCTACACGCTCGAAGCCGGAGAGTTTTTTACGACCGCTTATACGTTCAAGTTCCCCGACAGTCCGGCCTCGCCGGGGGCTATGTCGGTTTACCAGTTGAATGGCGAGCTGCGCTTCATGCGCGGAGACAACTCCGTATTTGCGTCCAGATACATCGTGCAATATACCCCTGAGATGGACCGGGAGATGATTCTTGAATGGGTTCGTCCGTCGTTGGAGAACAAATCCCAGGAGACTCCCGGGAACTCCTGACAGAGCTGAAACAGGGACCCGGCCGAGTTCAACCAACTGGTGACGCCAGCCCCTTTATGCGGATTCGTAGTCCCAAGCCGCTCCTGCCCGTGTCGAGGCGGCTTTTTCGGACAACGGTGTTGATTCTAACCATTCCAGATATTAAAAAAACCGGCCCCATTGGCCGGTCTTCGCTATCGAATCAATCCTGATTCGATTCTTCCTTGATCACCGTATACATCTCGCTGGCTTCTTCTTTCCGGGAAGTTTCGGAGATCCGCTCCACCCGAACGGTTACGCTCTTCTGTCCGAATCGGATCATCAGCTCGTCGCCGATCTTAACGGTGCTGCTCGCCTTTGCTTCCTTCCCGTTAATCCAGATGCGGCCTTGATCGGATACGTCCTTGGCGACCGTGCGGCGCTTAATCAATCTGGATACTTTCAGAAACTTGTCGAGACGCATTATTTTACAGCTTCTTTAAGCTTGTTGCCCGCTTTGAATGCAGGAACTTTGGAAGCAGGGATTTTGATTTCTTGGCCCGTTTGCGGGTTGCGGCCTGTACGACCGGAGCGCGTACGAGTCTCGAACGTGCCGAAACCGATCAATTGTACTTTACCGCCAGCGGACAATGCATCCGTTACTTCACCCAAGAAACCGTTCAATACGGATTCGACATCCTTTTTGGACAATCCGCTTTTAGCAGCGATGTTGTTTACGAGATCTGTCTTGTTCATCGATTGATTCCTCCTAAAATAGTTGGCTGAAAGCTTACGCCATATTAGCTATAGTTACCTGGCTCAAAAAGCCTGTACGGTAGTAGTATTCTTTGTCGGTCAGGAAATTCCTTCTACACTCCCGCATTTTTCGAAAGTTTTTTTGCTTCCTGCCAAAATTTTTCCATCTCATCCAGCCCTGTCTGCTCAAAGGATTTGCCCGATTCACGCAGTTTTTGCTCGATATATTCGAACCTCCGGACGAATTTCCGGTTCGTCGCCGCAATCGCTTCTTCGGGGTCAATCCGCAAAAATCGAGCTAAATTGACAACGGCAAACAACAGATCGCCAAGCTCGCCGGTCCGCTCCTCCTCCGGCGCCTCCTTCAACTCGCGCAGCTCCTCTTCGATTTTCGCGTACACTTCATCCGTTCTCTCCCAGTCGAAACCGACCTGAGCCGCCTTCTTCTGAAGCTTGTACGCCTTCATCAAGCCCGGCAAATCGCGCGGAACGCCCGACAAAACGGACAGCTGGGCGACATCGATTCCCGCCTTCCGCTTCTCCTCCGCTTTCATCGCATTCCAGTTTTGCAGCGCCTCCTCGGAGTCGCTAGCTCCCTGATCGCCGAACACGTGCGGATGACGGCGGATCAGCTTCTCGTTCAAACCTTCGATGACGTCGAATACGTTAAACGTACCGGTTTCCACCTCCATTTGGCTATGCAGCATAATTTGCAGCAGCAAATCGCCGAGCTCCTCGCACATCGCCTCCGGGTCGTCGTCGTCGATCGTCTCCAGCACCTCGTACGTTTCCTCGATCAGATTTTTGCGGATACTCGCATGGGTTTGCTCCCGATCCCACGGACATCCTTCCGGACTTCGCAAAATGTCGACGATTTCACGCAGTCTCTCGAACGAACGCATCCGGACCGAATCGTCCTTGGCCCGGGGAATCCAGACAAGCGACAAATTGCCGTACCCTTCCAGACGGTCCAGCTCATACAGCGGTACGGTGACGATCCGTTCGCGCCCCGTCACTCCGAGCTCGTGGCCTACGACTACCTCATAATCGTCAGGCAGCGCGTCCATGAGAAACAGTTTGGCATCGGAAGCCGTATGCGTGTCATAGACTTGGGCGATTAATGTATGCATCCGGGGATCGAGAACAGCGGAACCTTCGGTTGAAAGCGCGGTCGCATCGATCAGCGCAAAACCTTCGATCGGGTCGAAACCGAACCGGGTGAACGCCTGATCCAGGAAGCTTTCCCCGCCGGTCACCGTCAAATCGATCCCTTCGTCCGGACAACGCCCGCGGAGCAGCATGGTTGTCGATTCGGCCACCATCGGATGCCCGGGTACGGCGTACACGACAGGGCCGCCACCGGCCTTGGCAGCCTCAATCAGTTGTCCGACGATCGTATCGTATACGTCTGCAAACGAACCGCGGGATTCGTAGATCCCGTCGAACGATTGTACCGCAACGCCGTTTTGTTTCAAATAATCGATAACCGGATGATGCTCTGTACGCACATACACAGATCCGGCAGATTGAAGCGTTTTCCAGACGCCTAACGTCAGTTGATTTTCGTCTCCGGAACCGAGTCCGACGACAGTGATGCTTGCTCGCATACGGGTCCTCCTTTAGTTTCGGTGTCGCAGCAGCCGCGCTTTGCGCAGCAAGGATACCAGCTTGTTTCCAAGCTTCGGAACGGCGCCCAGCTCCTCCGCGCTGATCGCCCCTGTCTTGAACAGCGTCAAGGCGAACGCCAGAGCCCCTGCAGCGACGGCCAGAAGGGCAATGACCGTCATCCGCCATCTGTACGACAGTTCCGGCGCGGCTTGCGTCAGCAGCGGTTCTGCCGCCCCTACGACGGCTAATGCGGCCAGACTCAGAACCAGTGTACATACGGCAGGTTTCCATGTATAGTCGCGCCATGGCATCCGGATAAATCCGAGTCTCCGCAACCGGTACACGTTCAAGGCCGCCGCAACCGCATAAGCGGCCACAGCGGAGACGGCCGCTCCGGCAATTCCCCATATCGGCATCAGCCATACGTTCAGCACAACCTTCACCAGAGCGGCCGCAAGCAGATGCAGGACGGTCGCGCGTTCTGCGCCGAGTCCTTGGAGCATAGCCCCCGAGACAATCTGTATTACACTGAATACGACTGTAAAGGCCAAAATCATCATCACGCCGTAGCCCTCGGCTTCTTTATAAAACATCACATTCAGCGGCATGGCCGTCACGGCGAGTCCTGCCGATGCAGCCAGACCGATCAGCCAGGTCAGGCGAAGAGAAGCTTCCGCGCTCCCCCTTACTGCGGCTAACGTTCCGGACGCCTTCGCTTCGGAGATGGCGGGAACTAACGCTACAGACATCGAGGAGACGACCATCGACACCAGTTGAACGAGCGGCAAACCGTGATTGTACAGCCCGAACTGAGCCATCGCTCCCACTTCGTCATAACCGCTTCTGGCGAGCAGACGAGGTATCGTAAACGTATCCACCAGCGTCAATACCGGGAGCACAATAGCGCCCAGGCAGATCGGCAGCGCATAAGCGATAAAGCGGCCGTATCCGACACGCGGTCCGTTTGTCGTATCGGGTCGCACAACCGGCCTCAAGCCGCGCTCCCTCAGCCGATGAGACCGCCAGTAGAGAAGGACGACGCCAAGCCCCGCCAGCGCCCCTGCTGCGGAGCCGAACGTCGCTCCTGCCGCGATCAGGCTATCCGAAGCATCTGCACGGACGAGCATGATCAGAAGCGTGACCATAACGGCGACGCGTACTAATTGCTCCGCGACTTGGGATACGCCGGTGGGCGCCATCTGTCCGATTCCTTGAAAATAACCGCGAATCGTCGCCAGCGCCGGAACGAAAAACAAAGCAAACGAAACGCTTCGCAAAGCCTCTTCCGTTTGCCGGTTGCCGATCCACGAGGCGATCGTCCCCGCTCCGAAATAAAGCAGGACGAAACAGACGAGCCCGGTCCCTACCGCCAGCTTTAGCGCCATCTTCAGAATACCGCGGGCTCCGTCCGGCCTCCCAAGCGCCCGCTCCTCCGCTACGAAGCGAGAGACGGCGACCGGGAAGCCGGCCGTCGCCAAAACCAATATCGTGATATAGAGCGGATAAACCGCATTATAAATCCCGAATACGTTGTCGCCGGCTACGTTCTGCAGCGGAATTTTCTGCATCGTACCGAGCAACTTGGACACGATTGCGGCCGCACCAAGCACGACTGCGCCCTTGACTAGCGCCCTTGCGGGAACCTCCGTCGGGCCCGGGCCTTGTGACATGCGCTTCCCTCTCCATTCGCAACCGACGCTTTAAACTATGTACATTGAAGAACGAAGTCGAATGTAAGCTTTGTTTGTTTTGACTTCGTTCTTAAGTATAACCGATCAATCCCAAACAAAAAAGCTTCGCCGGCGGACGTATTGCCTCCTCCGTGAAGCTCTGTCATGATAAGCCGCCGATTTACTGCTCCATCTGCTTGGCGAGGAAAGCAGCAGCCGTTTCCGCCATTTTCAGTTCCATCTGTCCCATCTTGACCGTTTCATCCTTGTTGACCAGCATAACCGCACCGATCGGATCTCCGCCTGCGACGATCGGAGCGATGACGAACGAGCTGTACAACTCGCTCAAATCTTTGCATAGCTCAAACTGTCCCGCATTCGTCTCCACGGTCGCCTTGCGGTTCTCCATGCACGTTTCGACGTAAGGCCCGATTGGCTTGTCGAGATACTCTTTTTTAGAGCCTCCGGCTACGGCGATAACCGTGTCCCGGTCGGAAATCATAGTAATATGATTCGTGCTTTCATACAACGATTCGGCATATTCCTTGGCAAAATCCCCAAGTTCTCCGATCGGCGAGTATTTCTTAAGTATCACTTCGCCGTCGCGGTCCACGAATATTTCTAACGGATCGCCTTCGCGAATCCGCAGCGTGCGGCGAATTTCCTTCGGTATTACGACTCGGCCCAAATCATCGATCCGACGAACAATTCCAGTTGCTTTCATGATTCTGGTTGCCTCACTTTCCAATGAAGTTTTGGTACGAACTGGATGGTGACGCTCTATTCGCTCTTCCTGTGACAGGAAGTCGACAGACGATTGTACTGCTTGTTTCAATGTCTGCCCATAGTATGTTACTGCTCCCAAATTCTTATGCAGAGTGGAAAAAAGGCGCCCTGGACCAGGACACCTTCTGTGGAGAAGTTTGAATACCTTATTTGGTTGTCTGTCCGCCGGCGGCCGGAGCCGGTTCGGCTTTCGGCAGCTTGTCCGTTTCGACTTTCTCAATAATGCCCGGTAAGTCTTTGTCGATAAAGTCCATCACTTGCGTTTCGGCCAGCTCGCCCTTGAGCTGCTCCTTCACTTCGTCGAACGTTTTATCTTTACGCGCTTCCACCTTCATGACATGGTAGCCGTATTCGGTCTCGACCGGATCGCTGATTTTGCCGATCGGCAGCTCAATCGCCGCTTTCCTGAAATTCTCGACCCATTGATTGACGTCCACGTTCTCGTATTTGCCTCCGGTATCTTTGTTGCCGTCATCGGAGTAATCTTTGGCAACCGCGGCGAAGTCGGCTCCGGCATCAAGCTTCTGCTTCGCTTCCTGAGCCCGCTGCAGCGCCTCTTCCTTCGTACGGATATCTTTCTCCTGGTTCTGATCCTTCAGAGCAACAAGAACGTGGCTGACCGTAGCTACCGTGTAGGCGTTCGCTTTGGCGTTCTCGTCGTATTTGGCTTTCACTTGATCGTCGGTCACTTTTTTCTCGGCGTCCCCGAGCACGATCAAGCTTTGCTTGATATAGTTTTTCAAATCGTCCTGCGTAATGTTAACTTCCTTCAACTGGTTGTCGAGCGCGTTTTTGTCCCCGCCCTGCTGTTCGAAGTAGGATTTGATCTGGTCGATCTGCTCTTTCGATTTGGTCTCCGCTTCCTTCTTGGACGGCTCGTCCGCTTGCTGGCCGAGCACCCGGAAGGCGATCAGCTGCTTCATCATATGATCCTGGAACGTCGGATCAGTTTCAAATTGAGCATACATCGGGTTAAAAAACTTAACCGAGCCGACGAAGGAATCGTACTCGCCGCGCGTGACTTTTCCGCCGTCCTTATACGTGGCGACGACCTCCGTGCTTCCGGCATTCGCTCCGGCAGCCGAATTTTTATCTTTGCCGCATCCGGTCAAAGCCAGAGCCGCTACGAGAAGCGATGCTAGGGCAACGGATATCCGGCGCGCAGACTTGCTGCGGTTAATTGGCAACATGACGCAACTCTCCTTTCGATTTTAAAGCCTCCCTGTATTGTACCAGAAAACGTTCCAGCATTTCGATGGATGCTTCTGGCTCCAGGCCCTTGCACTTCATCTGGATGACGATTTGAGGCCCCGGAACGAGCTTAACCCGGCCTTCGAATAACGAAGAAATGGCATGCAGCCGCTGACCGTCCAAATTGCCGTTTTCACTGGTATGAATCTTGACTTGAAGATCGTCTCCTTTTTGCGATATCGATTCGATCGCATATTCGGCTCCGTACACTTTCAACCTGGCGACGGCGAGCAAATTCAACACCGCTTGAGGCAACGTACCGAAACGGTCCTCAATTTCCTCATACATGTCTTTCGCTTCCTCAAGCGTCTTAATATTTGCCACTTTCTTGTAAATCTCAATCTTCTGCATACTATCATAAATATAATCCGACGGTAAATAGGCATCGAGCGTCAGATCGATTTGGGTGCCAGCCGCCACCGGTTCTTTCGGCTGCTCGCCGTGCAGTTCGGCCTTGCGCTTGGCTATCTCCTCCCCTAGCATCTGGGAATAGAGATCAAAGCCGACCGATGCGATAAACCCGTGCTGCTCCGCCCCCAGCAAGTTGCCAGCACCGCGGATCGCCAAGTCTCTCATGGCGATTTTGAAGCCGGAACCGAGCTCGGTAAATTCCTTGATCGCCTGCAGACGTTTCTCCGCGACTTCCGTCAGCACTTTATCCCGCTGATACGTGAAATATGCGTACGCAATCCGGTTCGAGCGCCCGACCCGTCCGCGCAGCTGATACAGCTGGGACAAGCCCATCTTATCGGCATCGTGAACGATCAGCGTATTGACGTTCGGGATGTCTACGCCGGTCTCGATAATGCTCGTACTGACGAGTACGTCGTACTCCCCGTCCAGGAAGTCGAGGATCGTCCGCTCCAGCTCCTGCTCGGACATTTGCCCGTGAGCGACGCCCACCTTCGCATCAGGCACCAGAAACGAGATTTGCTCCGCCATCTGGTTAATCCCCTGTACCCGGTTGTATAAATAATACACTTGTCCGTTACGCGCCAGCTCCCGCTCGATCCCTTCCCGGACAAGCGCGTTGCTGTGCTCGACCACATACGTTTGGACCGGGAACCGGTTCTCCGGCGGCGTCTCGATGACGGACAAATCGCGTACGCCCAGCATCGACATATGCAACGTGCGCGGAATCGGCGTTGCGGTCAGCGTCAGTACGTCCACATTGGTCTTCAGCCGCTTCAGCTTCTCCTTATGCGTTACGCCGAAACGCTGCTCCTCGTCGACGATGAGCAGTCCCAGATCTTTAAACACAAGGTCGGTCGACAAAAGCCGGTGCGTGCCGATGACAATGTCGACCGTCCCCTGCTTGACGCTTTTGATCGTCTCTTTCTGCTCCTTCTGGGAGCGGAACCGGCTGAGCACCCGGATATTGATCGGGTAATCGGCGAACCGTTCGCGGAACGTTTCATAATGCTGCTGCGCCAAAATCGTCGTAGGGACGAGTACCGCGACCTGCTTGTTGTCGATCGCCGCCTTAAACGCCGCACGCACAGCCACCTCGGTTTTGCCGTAACCGACGTCTCCGCACAGCAGCCGGTCCATCGGATGAGCCTTCTCCATGTCTTTCTTGATTTCCTCGATCGCCCGAAGCTGGTCCGGCGTCTCGTCGTACGGGAACATGCCCTCGAACTCCTGCTGATAGGTGGAGTCCTTGTTGAACGCATAACCGGACGTCATCTGGCGCTCCGCATACAGCTTGATCAGATCGTCGGCGATATCCTGTACGGTGCTGCGCACCTTGCTCTTCACACGCGCCCAGTCGGCGCCGCCCAGCTTGTAGACCTTGGGCTCCTTCTCCTCGGAGCCGACATATTTCTGGATCAGGTCGATCTGGTCGATCGGCACCGACAGCTTGTCGCCGCCGGCATACAAGATGTGCATGTAGTCTTTATGAATGCCGCCTACCTCGAGCGTCCCGATTCCGACATATTTGCCGATCCCGTGATTGACGTGAACGACATAGTCGCCCACCTTCAGCTCGGTGTAGCTCTTAATCCGCTCCGCGTTGTCCATCTTTTTATCGATTTTGCGTACTTTGCGGTTTTTCTGCGTAAACATCTCGCCTTCGGTAATAACCACCAAATGAATCGACGGCAGCTCGAAGCCGGCCTGAAGATTGCCGTTCAGGATCGCCGGCTCCTCGATCTCATAATCGCCAAGCACGCGGCGGACCCGCTCTACCCGCTCCTCGCCGTTGGCCAGCACCATTACGCGTGCGCCGGTCTTTTTCCAGCGCTCCATCTCCGACTTGAGCACGTTCATCTGCCCGTGGAAATTTTGCATCGCCCGGCACATAAAGTTGACGATATTTTGCGGCTGCGTTTGCGGCACCTGACGCAAAAACAAAGAGACGTACAGCGTCGGAAACGCAGTCCGTTGTAAGATCGTCTCGTATGGCTTGGATAATACGAAGCCCGGAAGCGATTTACCTTCCGCCAGCAGGCTTGTCATCCATTCGCCTTCGTCCCGCTCCAGTTGCCTGGACGTCTCGATGAGACGGCCCGGTTCGTCGATGACGAGAATCGTATCTTTCGGAATATAGTCCATAAGCGTATGACGCTCCGGATACAACAAGCCGGCATACTTATAGAGACCCGCGAAAAACTGATGTTCGCGCATCTGTTCGATATCGTGGCCGATCTCTTCCTTCAGCCGTTCCTTCACCTGCCGGTCGGTCATCTTGGCCAGTTGCTCCTGCAGCAAGTCGTACGCATGCTGGGCAGCATTTTGAAAGCGTTTTCTATCTGCGATGAGTTCTTTGCAAGGCGTTACGAGTATGGAGGACATCTGCTCGATCGAACGCTGGTCGGCCGCATCGAAGCTGCGAATCGAATCGACTTCGACGTCGAACAGCTCGACCCGGTATGGAGTCGCCGACGTTAGCGGATAAAAGTCCAGGATGCCTCCGCGAACGCTCATCTCGCCTTTGGATTCTACGCGCTCCACCCGCTCGTAGCCAAGCTCCACCATCCGCTGAAGCAGCGATTCCAGTTCGACCGTATCGCCTACCCGGATCGTAAACTGCGCTTCGCGGAATATAACGCTCGGCGGCAGCAGCTTGCGTACGCCGGCAAACGGCACCACGACGATCCCGCGGAATCCGCCGGCGAGCCGGGTCAGCGCATCGATCCGCTGAGCGAGCGTCTCGGGGCTGGCGACTGCCGCCTCCGTCACCATAAGCTCGTTGGCCGGATACAACATGACTCGATCTTCCGGCAAACATTCCAACAGATCTTCCGTTATTTTTTGCGCCGAAAACATATTATGTGTCACAAGAAAGACGGGTCGATCCAGCTTCTCCAGCAGCGCAGCCATAAACACCTGCCGCGACGATCCGGCCAGGCCGGATACGAGCTGCTCCCTCATGCCGGTTTCGATCCCCGTGACGATCGTCTGGAAATCGCGATCCTCGGAAAATGCACGGATCAATGATTGCAAGGGTAAACACTCCTTTTTACGTACAAACCAAAAAGAAAGCCTTGGCGAAGGTGCCGAGGCCTTGTTTCGCATCCGCTCGAGCTGGATTGGTATTCGCATATCCGGCTGATTGGCCGGTTTATTGAAGCGGGCTGGTAATCAGATTCAGCTCCGGATGCTCGTCAAGCGCTTTCCGGCAATAATCGCACGTCAGCCTTACGAGAATGTCGCCACTCTGGCTATACGTAATTATATCTCTGCGTTCTTCGGGGGTCAAGAAATGGAACCCGAGCTGGTATTCGCTCACCAGCGGATTGTCGATTTCACCCAGCGGCGCCGAGCAATGTCTACAAACATATTTTACAGTCATCGTATGCCTCCCCTGCCGGCCGTATGCCATTCATCCGCGGCTGGCACGCATTCAGAGCCGCCCGCCTTGTCTGAAAAGCGGGTCTCCCCTGCCCAGCGGACTACTCCCGTGCTCCATCTGACGATTATGACATGGTGCCGCGTAAACGCGTCGGCTCTTGGCCCTTTGTTGTACTAGTATGAACCAAATGACCCAATCTTAAGCGTCGGCAACGGGAAAGAGAGGAAAGAACGTAGAACTGGCTGCTTGAGACATGCTCTATTTATTAAACTTGGCCATCGTTCGGTCAAACTCGTTTTCCAGTGAAAACTCGAGCGCATCCACCGACATCTGAACGACGTCCGGAAGCGTCCTCGCTTCTTCCTTCGTGAAATCGGCAAGCACGTAATCGGCGATGTTATATCCCGGGGCAGGACGCGATACGCCGATCCGGATCCGGTTGAAAGTCTGGGTACCGGTATGCTGAATAATCGATTTGATCCCGTTGTGACCGCCGGAGCTGCCCTGATAGCGAAGCCGGATTTGGCCGAACGGAGTATCCAGGTCGTCATAGACGACAATGCAGTCCTCCAGCGAAGCTTTATAGAAATCCATAAAGGCCCGCATCGATTCTCCCGACAAATTCATATAGGTCATCGGTTTCAGGAGGTATACCTTTTCTCCCTTTACGCGACCTTCGCTGATCAGTGCTTTAAATTTGTTTTGGAAAACCGGCATTCCCCATTGTTCCGCCGCCCGGTCGACCGTCATGAATCCGACGTTGTGACGGTTGTTTCGATACGCCTGGCCCGGATTGCCGAGGCCCACAATCCATTTCATTTTCGATCACCTTAATCCTTTTGAAAAAAATTTTTCCGCCCATGCAACGAAATGCATGAGTCGATTGTCTATGCTACTAAATTCCAAAATAATAAGCGAGGGTGAGAGTATGTATTCGAACGGCGATCATATTTCGGAAGACGGACAGTTCCAGGATCACATGGAACACGAAGTTCCTGTACAAATCTACTTGGAACGCAACCACCGGGACATCGGATATGTCGAACGCTTCACACCATCGTTCATCAAGGTTAACAGCACTTATTATAACAGAAGTTTGTATACGTTCGTATCCAGACCCGGCTATTAATCGGATTTCGGAAAATGTTCCCCCAGAAGTGAATTCGAGCGGTACCTTTCGCCGGCAGCGATTGGAGCCCGCACGCTAAGGAAGCGGAGAAGCCGCAGCCGGAATGCCCCCCATACGGCTGCGTTCTTCTTCTGCCCCATGCCGATTACTTCTGGGGGCCCGTCCGGGTTTTACGACTGATGTTGTCCCGGACAACTAAATAAGGGTTACGGTCCATTCGGAGCGTAACCCTTTTTTATGTGTGCCGGCAGGATATGTCCTGTTAGCTGATGCGGCTAAACTGTTTCCTCCGACGGCTCCGCCTCAGCGGCTGCATCCGCTACATCCGTAGTATCCTCGGTCGCTTTTTGCGGCACAAGAATCGTACAGAGCACCGCGTTATCGTCCGTCTTCAGCTCAACCGACTGCGGAAGCTTTAAATCTTTCGCCAGGAAGCTGTCGCCGAGCTGCAGACCGCTGACGTCGACTTCGATAGAACCCGGCAGCTCGTTAGGCAGGCAGCGAACCTCGACCTCATGAAGCACGGCTGTCAGCACGCCTCCTTCACGCTGAGCGGGCGACTCCCCGACAAACTCCAGGCCGACCGTAGCGCGGACCGGCTCGTTCATATTGATTTGGTGAAAATCGATGTGCAGCAGCGTACGCTGCAGGCTGTCCCGGTGCATGCCGTTAATCATAACCGGATGTTTGCCTTGACCGGGAATATCGAGTTCAATGATTGAGTGGGGGGTGCTCCTCAGCAAAGCGCCCAGTTCTTTCTCGTCGACCGTAATCGGCGTGCTCGGCACTTTTTTGCCGTATACGACGGCAGGTACTTTCCCCCGCTCTCTCATCTGCTTTAATTCGGATTTGGTTGCATTATCGTTGCGCGTTTCCGCTCTTAGCGTCGCTTCCATTTCGAAATCCCTCCTGTTGATGGCTGGTCCTACTTAATTTACCCATCTTACGGAGGTTCGAAACGTCACGTGGACGACTTGTTTTCTTTGGCCGCTTTGAACCGACTGCGAAGTTTCTCCGCGTATTCCGGCTTGTTCGTCTGATGCTCCCGCGCAATGGCCATCTCGTTATCGGCTACGTTTTTCGTAATCGTCGAGCCGGCGACGAGGAAGGCGCCTTTGCCGATCGTAACCGGCGCGATCAGGTTCACGTTGCTCCCGATAAAGGCGTCGTCCCCAATAATCGTCTTATGCTTGTTGAACCCGTCGTAGTTGACGGTAATCGAACCACAGCCGAAATTGACGTTTTTGCCTACCTCGGCGTCGCCAATGTAACTCAAATGCGACACTTTAACGCCCTCTTCGAGAACGGCATTTTTAATTTCCACGAAATCGCCGATTTTCACATGGCTGGACAGCTTGGCTCCCGGACGCAAGTAAGCGAACGGCCCCACGGTAGACCCGTCGCCCACGGACGCCTCCAGCAGCACGGACTGCTTGATATGAACCCCGTCCCCCACTATCGTATCGGTCAACTCGCAGTTCGGGCCAATCTCGCATTCGGTGCCGATGACGGTTTTGCCCTTCAGCGAAGTGCCGGGATAGATGACCGTATCCGCCCCGATGACGACGTCTTTCTCGATGTACGTATGCGACGGATTAATCAAGGTTACGCCGCCGGCCATATGGCTGCGGTTGATTCGGTCGCGCATGCAGGACTCGGCTTCAGACAGGGCTACTTTATCGTTTACGCCCATACTTTCCGCAACGTCCTCCGTGCAATAACCGAGAATCTTCTCGCCTTTGGCGCGCAATATATCGATGACGTCGGTAAAATAATATTCCTTCTGGGCATTGTCGTTTTTCACATCCGCCAAAGCCTCGAACAATTTACGATTATCGAAAATGTACATGCCCGCATTGATTTCCTTTACGGCATCCTGCTCGGGCGTACAGTCTTTTTGTTCTACGATGGCAGCTACGTGTCCTTGCTCGTCGCGGATGATGCGCCCGTATCCTTGCGGCTTCTCCATAACTGCGCTCAGCAGTGTGGCCGACGCCCCCTGCTCCTGATGAAGGCGAATCATCGCCTGCAAGGTCGCCGCTTGAATCAGAGGGGTATCCCCGTACAAAATAACGGCCGTGCCTTCCTCGTCCTTAAGCATCGGACTTGCCATCATGACGGCATGCCCCGTTCCGAGCTGCTCCGCCTGCAGGGCAAATTCCGCACGGTTCCCCACGTACGCTTTGACCGCTTCCGCTCCGTGACCGACGACTACGACTTTCCGGTCGGCCTGTACCGACTCCAGCACATCCAGCACATGCCCGACCATCGGCTTGCCGCATACCGGATGAAGCACCTTGTACAGCTTTGATTTCATTCGTTTGCCTTGACCCGCTGCCAGTACGATCCCCAGTATCCGCATGTTCGTTTCTCCCTCCAGAAAACTAGTAAGTTAGCTTGTCAGATTAATAGTAAACAACAACCCTATATATATTCGTCATCCTTCCGGAAGAAGCGACCGCCGCGACCGGAAGTTTTCTCGGCAAGTTCGTCTCATGAAGTAATAAACGTCATCAGGACAAGGGCTGCGGGGCCCGATGCCCTAATCGAATATATCGCAATTTGCTCAAAAAGAAAAGAGAGCCGCTTAAGTATGGCTCTCCTCCACGTCATTATTTCACTCATGCTCCTTCTTCGATTACTTCCTCCTCGCTCGAGACCCGGTCGTACTCGGCCAATACGGCGGCCTGGATTTTCTCGCGAGTAGTCGAAGAGATCGGATGGGCAATGTCGCGGAACTCTCCATCGGGAGTCCGCTTGCTCGGCATCGCCACGAACATGCCATTGTTTCCGTCGATAACGCGAATGTCGTGAACGACAAATTCGTTGTCAATCGTAATGGAAGCAATCGCTTTCATTCGTCCCTCGGAGTTTACCCGGCGAAGACGCACATCAGTAATCTGCACTTGTGTTCACCACCTTTTTACTTAGGGAGACTTGGTTTATACTTCCACATTTATAATCTAAATCCTCCTAGATTTTGCCGATTTTTTGTTATTTTTTTTAAATTTATTTGCTATTTAAACTTTTTCGACAATTTTCGCGGCAATCAGTTCAATTTCGACAAGAACATCCTTTGGCAGCCTTGCCACTTCGACAGTGGAGCGTGCCGGCTTATGCTCGCCGAAATAAGAAGCATAGATTTCATTAACGGTTGCGAACTGATTCATGTCTTTTATAAACACCGTAGCTTTGATCGTATGGGACAATGTGGCGCCAGCCGCTTCCAATACGCCGGTCAGGTTGCGGAATACTTGATGCGTCTGCTCCTCGATTCCGCCTTCCACCAATTTTCCTTCGCTGTCGAGCGGAATTTGTCCGGAAGTGAAGATCAGATCGCCGAACGTTACGGCTTGGGAGTAAGGGCCAATAGCAGCGGGTGCTTTCGTTGTGGATACAATGTTCAAGTTCATATTCGGTTATCCCCTATCTTCTATAAGTTTGGTTGTTGGACTAGCTGTACCCCTGTATAACCGAAAAAAATCACCTCGATGATCCAAGGCAATTTCTTCTTCCGGCGCAGCCGGGCCCCCACGAATTTATGTGAAGTAGTTGCCCGGTACGACCGATATTTGCTTTGTCTTCGGATCGACTCCGGTCAGCTTCGCAATCGAGATATAGTCCTCGATCAGATGCTCGTCCACTTCGGTGGACTCTACAAATACGCCCACTCCCTGCACGGTGGCATGGAATTCTTTAAGCAGGTCGATCATCCCTTGAATCGTTCCTCCCGCGCGCATGAAGTCATCGATAATCAGCACGTTCGACTGCTCCTTGAGCGACCTCCGGCCGAGCGACATCGTCTGGATGCGCTTGGTTGACCCCGATACGTAGTTAATGCTGACCGCCGAACCTTCGGTGACGCGATTGTCGCGCCGTACGATGACGACGGGCAGATTGAGGAAGGATGCCGTAGCGTAAGCAAGCGGAATCCCTTTGGTCTCCACCGTCATGACGACGTCGAGCTGCTTGTCTGCAAAGGCGGACGCGAACATTTTGCCAATATCGTTAACGAGACCCGGTTGGCCCAGCATATCGCTCATATACAAATAACCGCCGGGCAGTACCCGGTCGGGTTGTTCCAACTGCCGGCGTATATCGCTCAATATATCGAGCGACGCCTCCTTAGATATTCTCGGCGTAAACTTGACGCCTCCCGCCGCACCCGCAAGCGTATGCAGCTCCCCAAGTCCCTCGTCCTCGAATACTTCTTTGATAATAGCCAAATCTTCACTGATCGACGACTTGGCCGATGCGTATCTTTCCGCAAATACAGTCAGCGGTATGAGCGAGTGGGGGCGAAACAACAAATACTGCGTCATTTCCACCAGCCTGGCACTTCGTTTTAATTTCTTCACGCGCCTCTCCCCCCACATCCGCAAAATTCCGAATATTATACACAGAATATATCATTTTCATACGTGATTTCGCAACTGATTACGGAAGCAGCCTGACGGCGTACACGTCTTTGCAAAATCCCCGCAGACCGTTGTAGATACGCGCCACCTTCGACTCCTTCTGCACAAGTCCGAATACGGTAGGCCCGCTTCCTGACATCATCGCCCCGTCGGCTCCAAGCCGCAGCATACATTCCTTGATCTGCCTGACCTCGGGATAATGACGGATCGTAATATCCTCGAGCACATTGCCCATCGAGGCGCACATCTCCGCAAAGCGCTTCTCCCGGATCGCCCGCAGCATATCGGCGGTGGACGGATGACGCTGGATCGCGGAGGCATTCAACCGTCCGTATATTTCTTGCGTGGAGACGTGAATCGGCGGCTTGGCCAAAATCACCCAGCATTGCGGCGGACCGTCAATCGGCTCCAGCTTCTCGCCGCGCCCTCTCGCGAGAGCCGTTCCGCCTGTGACGCAAAACGGCACGTCGGAGCCCAGCTCCGCCCCAAGCTCCTGTAGCTCCTCAGCCGGAATGTTCAGCTTCCACAGCCGATTCAGACCGCGCAGCGCTGCCGCAGCGTCGCTGCTGCCTCCAGCAAGCCCTGCCGCTACCGGGATGCGCTTGTCCAAATGAATATAGACGCCGCTCCGGACGTCATACCGTTCCTTAATCAGCTTCGCGGCCTGAAAGGCCAAGTTTTTCTCGTCCAGCGGTATATATCCCGCCTGGCTAGAGATGATGATCGTATCCCGAGGAAGCTCCTGCATCTCCAGACGGTCGGCCAGGTCAACCATGGTCATGACCATTTCAACTTCATGGTAGCCGTCGTTGCGCTTATGGAGCACATCCAGCAGCAAATTAATTTTCGCCGGCGCCTTTTCGTAAACTTTCATAACCCACCTTCTTTACCGAAGCGATAACTTTCCATATTATATCAGACCCAAAAAAGAAAAGCTAAAGCAGTTCCGCTGCTTTAGCCCTCATCCAGATCCATATGTCCGCTTCACGCCGGAAGTCAGCGTTTGGGAGCCTGATTCGCAAGCTGCTGTTCGGCGAGCTGGATCGCGCGCTTCACCATGTTGCCGGCATCTTTGGCGCGGATGCCGCCCCACCCTTCCTGTTGAACCGTGTTATAAAACCCCAAATCTTTGGCGAGCTCATCCTTGAACTGATCGGACATGATACCGCGTCTGCGTCGACTCATTCTTATCGGCCTCCTTCTAACTGCGGATAAGCCTATTATGTGAAAAAAGCGGCGAAACGATTCGTTTCGCCGCCGGGTTACGTCTTTCAATTATGGATATAGGTGATCCGGACTTGTCCTTCGTCCTGGCATACGGTCACTTCAACGGATTCGGTCAAAATGTCCGCATAGCTGTAAGACACCCGCTTAAACGCGTGCTGGTCTTGGTCCAGCTTGACGATAAAGACAGAAGGGTAGGTTTCTTCCAACACTCCGGAGCGCTCAATCGTCTTCCGACGGCCTCCGTTTGCCCGCAACATGATCTTCTGCCCGACATGGGCTTCCAAACTGCGTTTGATTTCCAATAGCGCATTTTTTGCCATTGTCAACTACCACCTCTTTCCTTAACTATTATAACTCATCCAGAGGTAGTATGTCAAATTAATCTAAATATTATAGCAGTCAAACAAAGTTGTTGTCAACGCCTTTTCTAACAGGTTTTTTGCGATTTTTCGCCCAAAATCAATATTAATATTCACAAAATGTTCATATTTTACTCCTTTTCGGCAGCAAAAAGAAAAAAGCACCAGCAAAAGGTGCTTTTTCAGGAATGATTTGCATAATCAGGGCGTATTCAGGGGGCCGGCTGAGCTTTCAGCTTCGGTAAGCCGAGCCGGTAGCTTCCCCGCGTCTCCACTCCGCCAAGACCGTCAAAGCCGCTGATCGTGCTTTGGATCACATCTGCAACGTTGATCGTCTCCCGAACCGATGTGTATGCCGACTTCACGGCGATGCAGGCCGGGTCCAACGCATGAATCAGCACGCGGGCCGGAGAGCTGGCGAAGTTCGCTCCCGCTTGCAGCAGCGCCTCAAAATGCGATTGGCAGGCCCCCGCGATCACGGTGAGACCGTCCAGATTGCGCTCATATTCCCGCGCCGTCCGGATGCCGATCACGAAGTTGTGCGAATTTTTGTAGCCGTTAAGGCTCGCCGTATCACGTTCCTTCACGTTTTTCAGAATACCGTCATGACCGGTGATCACGACAATATCCGGCTTCGTCTGAGGAAGCAGACGATACAGCGCCTGCGACATATTCGGCTCGGTGACGTAGAATCCTTCCGCCGGGACGCGGAATTCGCCGTATAGAGCCATACTTTTGCGCAAATAAGTAGGGTCCCCGTCCAAATGGAGCACTTTGCCGGGCATTTCGAAATAAGAAGCTTGCGCAGCGTTCGGTTTGGCGCCGCCAAGCTCGTTTTGCTGTTTCTCGCGCTGCCAGATCCGGTAACGGGCCAGCTCGCGAAGCGATTCGCTCACTTTCATCTGCGAGTACTGCTGCTGCAGCGGCCGCGCGTCCCGAACCGGCAACAAATCCGTTACTGGCGAATCGGCCAGCAGCCGGAAGTCGACGCCTTTCAACACCGCGCGCTTCGTTTCGATCGCGTCGATCTTGAAAATGACGTCGCCGCCATAGGATTTCCGGACAACCAGTTCTCCTTGCTTCATACCACAATCGCCTCCTCGTCTATCCTATGGGCGATATGGGCGTTTGGTGCCTGGGATTATCTTTCAATCCCCGGACTGCTGCTGGAGCTGCCGGCGGTACGCCAGTACCGCGTTCGCTAGCCGCGCGTATTCCGCTATGCTGAGCGTCTCGCCGCGCCGCGTCGGATCGATCCCGCATTCCGCGAGTATCGTCTCCATCGCCGGCTTCTCCGCTTTGGCGAACACTCCGGCGAGCAGGTTGTTGGATAACGTCTTGCGGCGCTGTGCAAAGCAGGCGTGCACGATCTCGAAAAATAACGTCTCATCCTCGACGTGCGCCGGTGCTTCTTCCCTGCGCTTCAAGCGGATGACGGCGGAGTCCACGTTGGGCTGCGGGATGAATACGGTCGGCGGGACGATCGCCACCATCTCGGGCTCGCAGTAATACTGCACGGCAATGCTGAGGCTGCCGTACTCTTTGCCCCCCGGCTTCGCGGCCATCCGTTCGGCTACTTCCCGCTGAATCATGACGACGATATACTCAAGCGGCAGCTTCTCTTCGAGCAGCTTCATGATAATCGGCGTCGTCACGTAATACGGCAGGTTCGCCACTACACTGACCTTCGAGCAGCCGGAGAAGCGTTCCTGCCACAACGCGTGCAGATCCAGCTTGAGTACGTCGCCGTGCACGACGGAGGCATGCGGATAAGGCTCCAGCGTCTCTTCCAGAATCGGCAGCAGCCGCTGGTCGATCTCGATCGCTACCACTATGCCCGCTTCCTTGGCCAGCTGCTGCGTCAGCGCTCCTATTCCCGGTCCGATCTCCAGCGCCCCCTTGGAGGCGTCCAGCTCGGCGGCCCCCGCGATGTTGCGGAGAATGTTGGCATCCGTCAAGAAGTTTTGACCGAGGCTTTTCTTCAAAGTAAAACCGTGCTTGCGGATGATTTCCTTTGTCCGGTTCGGACTCGATACATCTGCGGCGCGATGGTTGTTCATCCGTTGTCATCCCCTTTTTGCGAAACGCTCATCCGCTCGTAAGCCAGAGCGAATTCTTCACGCCCGATCCGAAACATCCGGCATCGCTTGTAGAACTGTTTGCCGTTGCAATAACCGATTCCGAGCAGCTTGCCCATCTCCAGCCTCCGGGCTGCCGCCTGCGGATGCACGAGAAGGCCGGCGGCCATCAGATCGTCCATCGTAATATCCGATTCCCCGTCCTGGCCGGTTACCGCTTCGGTGCGGACATTTTCAAGCGCCCGGATAATCGATTCCCGGGAGGCGTTCTCCACCCCGATGTCCGATTTGCGGGTCGCTTCCTCCTGGGTGAGGAAGGCGTGCTTGCAGCCCGGGACTTTAGCCGAGACGATTTTGCGGATTCGTTCGCCCGCATGATCCGGATCTGTGAATATAATAACGCCGCGGCGCTCCTTGGCGAGCGCAATTCGCCTCAGCACTTCGTCTCCGATCGCCGAACCCCCGGTCTCAATCGTCTCCGCGTCCACCGCCCTCTTGATGGCGACTGTATCGTCCCGTCCTTCGACCACGATAATTTCTTGAATCATGTTCTGTGATTCCTTTCCTTGTACGAACAAAAAGAAGAGGGCTCGCCTCTTCTTTCACATTGTTGTTATATATCAATATACCCAATGATCCCGTTTCGATCAACGGTATTGCGGGTAATTGAATCATATAGATGGGGCCGGAAGGCCCCGAAACTGCATCGGAGCATTAATTATCTACCGGCTTTTCTTTGCCGATAATATAGACTTTGTACCCGCGCTTCAGGCCGAAACGCTTGGCATAGTCAGGGTTGTCGAAGTAAACGTCGATCTTATTTCCTTTGACGGCACTGCCCGTATCCTCGGCGCGGCGCAGACCGATCCCTTCGATGTACACCCACCAGCCAATCGGGATGACTTTCGGATCGACCGCGATCGTACGCCCTTCACTTACCTTGGTACCGGAAAACGTGATGCCGTATTGAGGGTGATCGCTGGTCTTGCCTGTTGAAGCAACATCCACGGAATAAGCGGTTAGCGTAACATTATTCAAAATTTGCTTATAGCCGAATTTGACGTCGCCTTTGGTTACCTCATCGATATTCGGCGAAGAGGCGGACAAGACGACTACCGGATTTTTGGTTCCGAGCGCCACCACTTTCGTAACGCTTTCCTGTGCAACTTTCGTATCGACGACATTCTCGGCTACGAGCTCGCCGTCTTCGTAAACCTTCTCGATCTTCTTCGCAAGTACGCCTTCTACGCCTTCCGATACAACCTGCTCCTTACCCTTGAGCAGATTGGGATCGTCTTGCTTGACCGTCTCGAACGGAATCGTTTCGGTCTGGTCTTCCAAAACTTTGTGCACGCGGACAATCTGAATTTGAGAGCCTTCCGTTACGGCTTCTTCCGCGGGTGGCGTCAGCTTGTCGAGCTCCCCGATCTCCATGCCGAGATCTTGCAGCGTCTGCTCTACGGTTTTGCCGACCGTGTATAACGTTTCGGTTTTGCCGTCAGCCGTGAGCTGCACCGGGATTGTATGCTGGATATGAAACTTATCGTTATGGTTCAACTCGGTATCAAGCATCGCCGAGATCCGGTCGTGCTCGCTTACCGGAATTTGCTGTTCTTCCAGAAGAGCGGACAATGTAGTTTGTCTCGTTTTTATGTGTTTCTCTTCCCCGTTTACCACTAACCCCACTTTTTTGATAGACGTGCCTTGCATGAGCAGCACGAACATCGTTGTCATCACGATTGAAAACAAAGCGCCTACTAAGATCAAACGCAAGTTTCCATGCTTCCATCGCATTGCGAAGGACATGCTGGATGATCGCTTTACATGGGTTTCTCCGTTTTGAATAACGCCCACTTCTTCGGTCCTCCTTCATCAGCCTCGCCGTCGAGTGTTACGCATGACTAGAATTGACGTGACCTGGTTAAATTTGGATGATTCGCGCTATTGCCATCGTTTAGTAAGGCTCCGGGCTACAATCGTTGACAGATCCGGTACGCTCTGTCTTGCAGAAATAGGTTCAGGCGAAAATAAAAGCCGCGGCGAAGAGGTACTCTTCTCGCGGCGTTGAATCGAATGCTCATCCCATACTTGGGAGCGCATCAATGCCCGACAATCGTGCCTCTCTCTTCACGCTTACGAGGTTAGCTGCCGGGTTCGGACGCGAGAGTCGCCCTAATTGCACGGCGCCGCGAACGGCTTCGTGCAGTATTCACCCCATAGATAACTTGGTTCCCCCGTTTCCCTGTCGGAAACTCAGCGATGGGTAAGTCGATGGCGGTATGCGGTTAGAATCATTATGATCGTTATATTAAAGCCTTATGAAAAACCTGTAAAGAGGAAATAAATCCGATTTTCATGCGAAAAGGGGAAAAATAACCGAGAATTCACTTTTTTTATGCAACAAATCGCTGTTTTTCTTCGTCTAATTCTTTTATGCCGCTTTCTTTGTGTGCCAAACGCGAAAAGAAAGCGCTTTAACGTGATTTGCTCGAACAAAAATGTTATGATGTCCACAGGTAAAAGCTTACATGTGGAGGAACATTATGGAACCGTTTTTGCATATTCAAGGGATGTCCGGCGGGTACATCTGGAACCGGCCGGTCGTCCACGATCTCTCGTTTTCGATCGATTCCGGAGAGATGGTCGGGCTGATCGGATTAAACGGCGCAGGCAAAAGCACGACGATCAAACATATCCTCGGGCTGCTCGTCCCTCAGCAAGGAGAAGTTCGGGTGAACGGGCTCCGCGTGTCGGACAACGCCGAGAAGTACCGCGCCTCCTTTGCCTATGTGCCCGAAGCCCCCGAGCTGTACGAGGAACTGACGATTCGTGAACATTTACGGATGACGGCTATGGCTTACGGACTCGATGAGACGCAATTCAGGAGCCGCTCGGAGACGCTCGCCGGCCAGTTCGACATGACCGAGAAGCTAGACTCCTTCCCTCAGACCTTGTCGAAGGGCATGCGTCAAAAAGTAATGATCATGAACGCATTTCTTGTCGAACCTCCGCTGTATGTCATCGACGAACCGTTCCTCGGACTCGATCCGCTCGGCATCCGTTCGCTGCTGGATCTGATGGTGGAGCGCAAACGGAACGGCGCCGCCTTCTTGATCAGCTCTCATATTTTGTCGACGCTTGAAACGTATTGCGACCGGTATGTCGTCCTTAACAAAGGGAGAATCGCGTCGAAAGGGACGCTCGACGAGCTGCGCCGGAGCGCCGGGGCTGTCCCCGATACAACGCTCGACGACGTATTTTATACGCTAGTAAAAGGGGGACCGACATGAACCCCGCAGCCGCTTTATGGAAAAACCGGTTGTCGGCCCATCTGAAGATCGTGTCGCGGTATACGGCATATGCCGGGCAAAGTGGATTTTTCCTGTTTCTCCTGATCGTGTTCATCGCCTCCTCCTATTTTTACGGCAAAGCTCTTGAACGCATACCGGAAACGTTCCCGTATGCAATCGTCATCGCTTTATGGCTGACGCCTTTTATCGCAGGTAGCCCGATCCGGACGCTGCTGCGGGAAGCGGATCTGATCTTCCTGCTGCCGATGGAAGCCCGGATGGGACCGTACTTCCGGGGCGCGATGCTGTACAGCTACTTGTCCCAATCGTTCCTTTTGGTGGTCGCTTTTACAGCCAGCATGCCGCTGTACCGGCACGGATACGGGGAGAACGCCCAGCCGTTCCTCGCACTTCTGCTGTTCGCGCTGGCGCTGAAATTTGCCAACATGCTCGGAGCTTGGACGGAAAGCACCTTCGTACGGGCCGGTCATAGAGCCTGCTTCCGGATCTGCAGATTTGCAGCCGATGCGGTCGTCTTGTACGCCTTGTACCGGTACGAAATCATAACTGCTTCCATCGTCCTCCTGGCGGCCATCGGCGCAACTGCTGCCTGGGCTCGTCTGTCCCGCCGGATTCCCGTTAATTGGCCGTATTTAAGGAGAAAAGAAGCCGGTCACCGGCTGACGATGCTGTTATTTTTCAACGGGTTCATCGATGTGGAAGAACTGCCGAGCCGGGTGAAGCCCCGCCGGCTTCTGTCCGGATTAGCCGGGCTCGTACCGTTCCGCGCGTCTAACGCCTTCCGGTACTTGTACTCGCTTACGCTGCTGCGCTCCGAACTGTTCGGCATCACGATGAGAATCACGCTGCTCGCGGTCATCATCCTGCTGTTCGCAGAAAGTCCGGTTACGTTCACCGTTGTATACGTGCTGTTCCAAGTGATGACGAACGTACAGCTGTCGACACTGGGACGATACCACCGGCATTCCGTCTGGACCGCGCTATATCCGATTCCCGGCACGTTGCGCCGTCCTTCGGCCGCCCGGATCGCGTTCACAGCCCAGCTCGTCCAGATCGCGATCATGACGCTGCCCTTGTTCCGGCCAGCGGTATTCACAATATGGCTGCTGGCTCTCCCGCTCCTCGGCGTTTCGCTTGCCTGGATATTCCGGATGCGAGGCACCCGGGCGGCCTCCGGTCATTCCGAATAAATCCAGCAACCGCAAGTTAACATTAAAAATCCCCGCCGCTGCAACCGGCACGCTTTTCGAGCGTTCTCCGGTTGCAGCGACGGGGATTTATATTTTTTCGTAAAAAATCGGATCAGGGGAGACGGAACAGCCGTGTCGCATTTTCTGACGTGATCCTGGCAAGCTCCTCGAACGAAATGCCTAGTATATCCGCCGCCGCTTCCGCAACCAGTTTCACATATCCGGTCTCATTCCGTTTTCCCCGGAAAGGGTGCGGGGTCAAATACGGTGCATCGGTTTCGACAAGCAGCCGGTCAAGCGGCACCTGAGCAAGCACTTCCTTCGGATGTTTCGCGTTTTTGTACGTAATCGGCCCGCCAAACGAAATATAAAAGTTCATATCCAGGCACAGCTTGGCCGTCTCCCAACTGCCGGAAAAGCAGTGCATGACGCCTCCGACATCCTCCGCTTTTTCTTCCCGGAGCAATTGAACGACGTCGTGATGAGCGTCCCGGTTATGGATGACGATCGGCATGCCAAGCTTCCTGGCGAGCCGGATCTGTTCCCGGAATACGCGGTGCTGCACCTCTTTGGGAGACGTGTCCCAGTAATAGTCCAGCCCGATTTCACCGATCGCCACCACTTTATCCCGGGAACATAACTGCTCAATCCAATCCAGATCTTCCGGCTTCATATCGATCGCATCTGTCGGATGCCACCCTACCGCCGTATATATAAAGTCGTACCGCTCGGTCAATTCAAGCGAGGTCGGTATCGTCTCCCGGTTAAAGCCGATGTTGATCATCCGGCTGACCCCCTGCTCGCGGGCACGCTCGATGACTTGATCCCGGTCCTCATCAAACTGGCTTGCATTCATATGCGTGTGCGTATCGGTAAGCATATATCCATCCTCCAAAAACAATGATGTTCGAGACCTTTTCTACTATTATACCCCGTCCAAACCGAGCATTTTCCGGATGCTGCTAGGGAGCGCCGACGCTCTGTCCCGGACAAGCTCCTCGGGATAATAAATATGCTGCTTCCCTCTATGAATTCCGCTGATCGAGCGGATGATATCCGACTTTCGCGATATTTCCGTAAGCCCTTCCTGATCGCTTAACAACAGGATCGGCAAGCTTTCTTCTTCGTCTCCGGGCCGGTATATGTCGTAGGGCATGTCGGTGATGGAGTCAATCTCCAGATAAAAGTCCGGATCGATGCCGGCCGCAGCAAGCCCGGACCGCAGTTCCCGCTCGAGGGGCTCGTCCCGGGCGTCGGTTGCGGCATATTTAAACAGCCGTCTGTGCAGGAACCGTTCGCACAAATCCGACAGGATCGGGTCCTGTTCCTTGCTCCATTGCATAATGGTCATTTGGATATAAGACTCGTCGAGCTCCAAATATTCTCCGATCGACAAGTTGTTCTCCAGCAGTCCTACAAGCGGCCCCATCAAAAAGCGAAACGGGTAGCTGTCCCCATAAAGCCGCTTTGCTCTTTCGAATATTTTACGGAGCCCAATTTCCGAGCTGCGCGTAACCGGATGAAAGTAAACCTGCCAGTACATCTGGTAACGCGACATCAGGTAATCCTCGATCGCGTGCATGCCGCTTTCCTTCACCACGATATGGCCCCGGTGCGGCCGAATGACGCGAAGAATGCGTTCCATGTCGAACGTTCCATAGTGGACCCCGGTAAAATAAGCATCGCGAAGCAAATAATCCATCCGATCGGCGTCCAATTGGCTGGAGATGAGACTGACTACGATTTCTTTTTCGTACGATTTGCAGATGACTTCAGACACTTTGCGCGGAAGTTCCGAATCAGCCTCCGACAGCACTCGGTTTACCTCGGTATCTCCGAGCACCAGCTTGCAGGTCCACTCTTCATGATAGGTGCCGAACACTTTTTCGACCGAATGCGAGAATGGACCGTGCCCGATATCATGAAGTAGCGCGGAGCACAAGCACAACAGCCGCTCCTCGCTCGGCCAATCGGCGTATCCGTTCCGTTCGAATTGGGAGATGATGCGCCGGGCCACTTCGTAGACGCCAAGAGAGTGCGAGAAGCGGCTGTGCTCCGCGCCGTGAAACGTCATGAACGAAGTTCCCAACTGGCGAATCCGGCGAAGCCGCTGGAACTCTTTCGTATTGATCAGATTCCAGATCGTCTCATCCTGGACGTAGATGTATTTGTGCACCGGGTCTTTAAACACTTTTTCTTCGCGCAATTGGCGGGGCATACCCAACCCTCCCGTACTTGAATTTTGCAGAAATAATCGCTGTTGTTGGTTCTCTTCAAGTATATACCAATATCGGGCAAATCACCTACCGGAGGTTTCGAGCCGCCTTGACAAACGCAGGGAAATTGTCGCCGAAGTTCGACATAATGCCGCAAAATTGTCGAATAATATTAAATTTTTGACAGTCAAATCTCGCGAAAAACTGACAACTCATGCTCTATATTTACATGGAATGTAAGGTATTTACTTCCACAAAGACTGCGATAATACCCAGTGTTATCAGCACCTTCTATGTCAACAACAATAATTTGCGCGCGCCAAATCACGTTCAGGAGCCCCAAATTCGGTTGACTGTTATGGGAATGGTTGGTATGATTAATAGTGAAAAGAATGTCGAATAATGACGAATCAATTTGGGAGGAGAAATACACATGATGAAGTCCACTGGTATTGTCCGAAAGGTTGATGAGCTCGGGCGTGTCGTGATTCCAATAGAGCTTCGCCGTACTTTGGGAATCGGGGAGAAAGATGCGCTTGAGATTTACGTAGATGGCGAGCGGATCATGCTTAAGAAATATGAACCGGCTTGTATCTTTACAGGGAACGCTGACAACCTCGTTTACTTCAAAGGTAAAATGATCAGCAAAGAATGTTTGGCCGAACTCGCAGAAATTTATAAATCTATGACAAATTAAAAGACAAAATCGAAATTATAGGTTATAATAAGAATACGAACATTGTTAATTCTAACCTTTATATATCTCCTCTACATCCCCAAGCGTATTGTGATGGCATACGCATGGGGATCTTTTTTTCATTTACTTTTGAAGCAGCGCATTGTAGATGTCCCGCTTGCTTACATTTCGGTCTGCGGCCGCCCGTTTCATCGCTTCTTTCTTATCCCCGGTTTCCCTCTCGTACTTCGCTACATGCTCCGCGACGGATAACCCTATCCACCAATCTCCCGCTTCGCCTGATCCGCTTGCCGGGTCCACCCCGTTCCGGTCCACGACCAGACAATATTCTCCCTTAGGCTCTCTCTCCTGCAAGATGTCCAGGCATTCGCCGAACGAGCCCCTCAGCACCTCTTCGTATCTCTTAGTCAGCTCCCGAACTACCGCGATCGGGTGATCTCCCCATACTTCGCGCATCACCTCGAGCGTTTTCGTTATCCGATGCGGCGATTCATAGAAAATCAGGGTCGCGGGCACGGAACGAAGCCGCTCCAGCTCTTCTTTCAGCTTCTTACGCTCCCTAGGCAGAAAACCCGCAAACAAGAACCGTTCTGTCGGAAGACCCGATATAATCAAGGCAGACAGCGCCGCATTCGCACCAGGTATCGGCACGACATCGATACCGGCCTCTATGGCCAGACATACCAGGTCATAGCCCGGATCGGAAATTGCCGGCATTCCGGCATCGCTCACCAGAGCGATCGATTGCCCTTCTTCCATCATCCGGACGAGCTCCGGTCCGCTTGCCCGCTTGTTATGCTCGTGATAGCTGACCAAGCGCGTCGGGATCTCAAAGTGAGTAAGCAGCTTGCGCGTTTGCCGGGTATCCTCGGCGGCGATGCAGCCCACCTCTTTCAAGATGCGGATGGCGCGGAACGTCATGTCCTCCAGATTGCCGATCGGCGTCGCCACCAGATATAGCTTCCCGGTTCCAGGATGCCCGTCCCTGCTATTGCGGTTATTTGCGGTCAAATGAATCCCTCCGATACGTTGGCTGACTCCTCCATAGTTATCTCGCCTCTACACATCCATTCAACTACTGCCGGTTTTCCAGATCCGGTTCGTCCGCACCGAGCCTATCGCTTCTCCCATAATATACATCGAGAAGCTCCCGGCAATACTGGTTCCCTTCATAAACGATAAGCGGCGGAAGCACCCTCAGCTCCGGCTTCCCGTCCCGGACCGCCTCGATGAGGACGATATTCGCTTCCTCGCCCTCCCTCGGATGAACGAGCCGCATCCGTTTCGGCTCCAGCCGGTGCTGTCTCATTCCGCACAGGATCTCGGCAAGCCGGGAGGGGCGGTGCACCATCGCTACTTTGCCGCCGGTCCGGACGAGCCGGCTGCATGCGGCCAGTACGTCGTCCAGTGTACAGTAGATCTCATGACGGGCCGCCGCTATAAGCGGGTTCGTCTTTAAATCTCCGGAGGCAACCGGCAAGTACGGGGGATTCACCGTAACCACGTCGAATTTCCCATACCCCAGCGACAAGTGTACCGCCTTCAGATCGTCCTGCACGATGCGAATCCGTTCCTCCAAGCCGTTCAACCGCATGTTGCGGACGGCCATGTCGGCCAATCTCTCCTGAATTTCCACACCCACTATATCCGCCTTTGTTCGCGTCGAGAGCAGCAGAGGGATAACCCCGTTACCTGTACAAAGATCGGCGACCCGTCCGCGAGGCGGCACGGTGCAAAACCGGCCCAGCAGAACCGCATCCAGCGAGAAGCTGAACACGTCATCGCTTTGAATGATTCGGATATCGTGTGTCAGCAAGTCGTCCAAACGTTCCCCGGGTCCGATGTCCACATGTCGGTCCATGATACGCTCCCTTCTCCAGAAAAAACCGCAGAGCGGCTCATCCGGCAGCTGATTCCCGCCGTCTTTTGCACTCCACGGTCCATCTCGGTTTATTTGTTTAGAAACGACAAGCAGAACAAGCAATCTTTCTCCGTTCGCAAATGTCCGTAATGCACATTGCATATATGAAACCCTTCTTGATACAGCCGGGCCAAATTATCATAACCTTCACCGACGATTGGAGCTTCTTTGACCGCTTTATCTGTCTGCTCCTGCTCCTGGACAATCTCGGGCGGCTCCGGGTCACGCCGCAGCAGCTTGCGCAGCTGCTGGTTTTCAATCGCAAGTCTTTTGTTCTCTTCCAGCAGTTGGACGATTTCCTGCTTCAATTCTCCGATGTATTGATGAATCCCGCCCACCTGATCTTCCAATTGCTGCATATGCGTAAACAGATCTTTTTTCTCCACGTCCGCACCCCAGTGCCAACTATACTTCAAGCGGGCCGATTAGGTCTGGCCCGCCGTGTCATGTATCGGCTAATCTTGTTCTACGACATCGTCGCAAGGCATGAACTCTACTTTACCGGTATCGAACAATTGAACTTTGATCGTGCGATTCTCCACATTCAGGCCAACCACTTTTCCGTTGCCCATCGACGTGATGACGACGCTGCCGACCCGAGGCATCTCCTGCTTGCCGCTTTCGTACTGGTCGTGCTCATACTTCAGGCAGCACATCAGCCGGCCGCACAAACCGGAAATTTTCGTCGGATTCAGCGATAAATTTTGATCCTTCGCCATCTTGATCGAAACCGGCTCGAAATCTCCGAGAAAGGAGGAGCAGCACAGAATGCGCCCGCATGGACCGATGCCGCCCAGCATCTTCGCTTCGTCGCGAACTCCGATCTGGCGAAGCTCGATCCGTGTCCGGAATATGCCGGCCAGGTCTTTAACCAGCTCCCGGAAGTCGATTCGGCCTTCGGCTGTGAAGTAAAAAATAATTTTGTTGCGGTCAAACGTATATTCCACGTCCACCAGCTTCATCTTCAGCTGATGCTCCCGAATTTTGTCCTGGCAAGTAACCATTGCATTTCTGGCTGCATTTTTGTTCTCATCGACAAGTTTGGCATCGGATATGTCCGCAACTCGTATGACGCGCTTCAATGGAAGTACGACATCCGATTCGCCGACGGTGCGTCTGCCGATCACGACTTTTCCGTATTCGACTCCGCGCGCCGTTTCCACGATTACCGCATCGTCTTGCTGTATAGGAAGATCCGAGGGATCGAAATAATACACTTTGCCCGCTTTTTTGAAACGGACTCCTACGACACTATACACCTGCTCCCCCCCTGAGTAAAACATTATTTCACTCCGATCAGGAACTGCTCCAAAACAAGCTGAGCGTTAGCGTTGGATCGAAGCCGCTTGCGCGCCTCTACGGCACATTCCATGCAACTGATCCAACCGTCGGCGTCCCGGGTAAAAGCTTGCTTGGCCAGCCAGTCCGCCTGATCTATATAAACAATGCTTCGTTTTCTGCCGAACGATACATGAATGAGATCTTTGTACCATAATATAATCATATCGAACAAGGTGTCCAAATGATCGGCTACTTCGGACTTTATAACCTTCTGCTGAACGGATACGACAAACGGCTGTTTGCTTGCCACATCCTTCATCAATTGTATCATCACGTTTCTCGTTTCTGCAAACCAATTTATTTGGATAAGCGATCGGGCCGCCTCCAGCCCGGAGGCGAGATGGACTGCGGGGTGCACAAGCTCGGCCTGAAGCCCTTCGGCCAGGAGCGCACCCTTCATCTGATCCGGTGGCAGCGGCAGGAACGGAACCCATTGCGCACGGGATTGGATGGTCGGCAGCAAGGCTTGTCCGTTCTCGGTAATCAGGATCGCGATCGACGGAGTCTGCGGCTCCTCCAGAAACTTGAGCAGGCTGTTCGCCGCCTGAACCGTCATCCTGTCGGCTTCGTTCAGTACATAAACCTTAGTCCCGGATGAAGACGAACGATAAGCGAACTGCTGCTGAAGCGTACGAATCTGATCGATCTTGATACTCGCTCCGTCAGGCTCCACCCAAGTCAGATCGGGGTGGTTGCCGTGCGCCAGCTTCCGGCACTCCAGACATTCGCCGCAAGCTTCGTCGGAGCCGCGCGTACAGAACAATGCGGCCACGAACGCTCTCGCCATCTCTTTGCGTCCGCTGCCGAGCGGTCCGGCGAATATATAAGCATGGGACAGTTTGTCCAGACGCAAGCCGTTTTGCAGCAAACGCTTGGCCCTCTCCTGTCCCGGTATCGATTGAAAGTTCATAATCACTCTCTCCATGAAAGCTAGTAAAACAGATTGATCAGCATCCCGCGGATTTCTCCGACTTTGCTCAGAAGCTCGATCTTGCCTTCTTCCGTATCGAGCATCTCGTCCGCCATCCCGATCAGGTGCTGATCGATTTCGTCCAGCAGCTTATATCGTTTGCCGCGCCCGCGGCGGTCCCATCCGGTCGTATCCTTAATACCGATCCCTTTGCGTACGGTTTTCTCCAGAAACTGCTTAACCAGCAGCTTATAGGCACGCAGCTCGCGAACCGTCATCGATTTGCTCAGACGCTCGCCCTGCAGTTGAATTTGTTGAAGCATCCGGTTCAATTGCTCTGCATCCGCTTTCCCGTCTTGCTGATTCAGCATATCGGAGAAATTTTTGGGTACGATCGGGGTCGATGCCGGACCATCGCTCATTTGGATCGGTTTCCCGAACGGGCGCCAGCCGGGATTGATTTTCACGACGTCTAGTTCCTTCCTTTATATACGTAGTAACTTAGAAATGCTCAAAACGTTCTACAGGAAGAACGAACACGGCTGCTCCGCCAACTTGCACTTCGACCGGGAACGGGATGTAAGAATCCGTCGTGCCTCCCATAGGCGACACCGGCGTTACCAGTTGGTCGCGTACTTTGCAGTTCGCTTTAATAACATGGAACACTTCATGAATTCGTTCATCTTCAATCCCGATCATAAACGTCGTATTGCCGGCCTTCAGAAAACCGCCGGTACTGGCCAGCTTCGTCGCACGAAATCCTTCCTTAACCAGTGCATTCGACAACCGGTTGCTGTCTTTATCCTGTACTACCGCGATTACCAGTTTCATGTGCAATCCCTCCTCTGATCGATTGTTAGGCACCGTCCGTATGCGTATTATACCACATTTTACAGAAAACGTTTACAAGGCGTACGGATGCGCCTGTTTGGCAAATCATACCGCGGACCCAACCAACCATTCGACAGGATGAGCCCTTCTTTCGAAGGGGCACATCACTTTATTATACACTATTTTGTTTGGTAGTGTTCCTGCTGTGCAATCGATCCGTTACGACATCCGACAAGGCACGGACGACATCCGACTCCGATTGATCGGCGTCGACGCGGATGATCCGGTCCGGGAACCGTTCGAGAAGCTGTCGGTATCCGGCTCTGACCTGTTCATGAAACGAAAGAGCTTCCAGATCAAGCCGGTTGACTTCGCGCTCCCGATTGGCATGAATGCGGGCCAAACCTACTTCGGGCGATACGTCGAGAAATAAAGTAAGGTCGGGCATCGTTCCATCGATGGCAAACCGGTTGATATCGAATATTTCGTCTATACCAAGTCCGCGGGCATATCCTTGGTACGCAAGACTGCTGTCTATAAACCGGTCGCACAGCACCGCCTTCCCGGCCTGCAAAGCCGGCCTTACTTTCTCTACCAGGTGCTGACGCCTCGCAGCCGCATACAGCAGCGCTTCCGTTCTTCCATCCATCGTGACGTTGTTTTTGTCCAATATAACTTCACGGATTTGCTCCGCAATCGCAATACCGCCGGGCTCCCGGGTAACGACGACTTCATACCCCGCCTGCATCAATACTTGTTCGATCGAGCGAATCGCCGTCGTCTTGCCTGCACCTTCTCCGCCTTCAACCGTTACGAAAAATCCAGTAGTAGTCACGATCTATTCTCCCATAGTAAGCATTTTCGCCATTCTTATACATTCGCTATTACATCTTCCATTTCCTGCACTTATCTTATGTTAACAATTTGAATTGTTCGAAGCTTCGGGTCGGCAGCCCCTTGGAATTTCGCGCCTTTGGAGGCCAGCTCGGCTAAAGCACGAACACTCTGTTCCGTGATCCGCTCGCCAGGATATAAGATCGGAATCCCCGGCGGGTAGGGAATAACCATCTCCCCCGATACGAATCCCGACGCCTCGGATACCAGTACCGCGCTCAAGTGTCCCGGCTTGGACATACGAAACGGAACCGGCTCGGACACCCCTGTTCCTGTCTCATACGTCTCCGCACTGTCGGCCGGGAGGTGCGCTCCCTTGCTGCTATTCAGCTTATCTGCCAAGTCGAAATCGGCAGCAATTTGCCCCAGTCCCGCCAACAGAGCGTCGATCTCCGATTTCTGTACGGACAGGCTGAACACGAGCAGTACATGCCTGGGGTCGGCCATTTCGCACATCAGCCCCCTGCCCTCCAACTGCCGGCGGAGCATGAAGCCGTCGAGCGTTCCGGTAACGTCGGATACAGTCACCTTAAACGGGTCCTTCGATTCGTATGCGGCTGAAGGCGACCCTTGGATCGTCCGGTACCACGGCCACCGCCGAATCGCCAGCTCCAGCCGTTCTAGTTCTTGCAGGCTACGGCTGATCCAACCTGTTCCTTCTGTATGAAGAAGACGCCGGCTCGCATCCAGCGAAGCCATAATGGGATAGGAAGGGCTGGAGCTTTGCAGCATGGCGAGACGCTGCTTCAGCAGCTCGCGGTCGACCCGCGGGCCTTGAACATGGAGCATGGCGCCCATCGTGAGAGCTGTCAGCATTTTATGAGTCGACTGGATCACTACATCCGCTCCTCCGGCTAGTGCCGACTGGGGAAGATCCGGATGAAAGCCGTAATGCGCACCGTGAGCTTCATCTACGACAAGAGGTTTGCCGTATGCATGCACCAAGTCCGCAAGCTTCGTCAAGTCGATCCCCATCCCGTAATAATTCGGATTGGTCACAATGACCCCTGTCGCCTCCGGATACTGCTGCAAAGCTGTCTCCACATCGTGCAGCCGTACGCCTGCCGGCAATCCGGAAGCCTCGTCGCAGAGCGGCTGTACAAAAACCGCGCGGGCACCGGCAAGCATCAACCCGTGCAGAATCGACTTATGCACATTTCTTTGAACGATAACGATATCGTCAGACGAGCATAGGGTTAACACAGCCGCCAAGTTGCCTACCGTGCTCCCGTTTACGAGAAAAAACGTCGCTTCGGCGCCGAAGCATTGTGCAGCCAACTGCTGCGCTTGCAGAATCGGTCCTTCCGGATCGTGGAGGTCGTCCAGTCCGGTTAGTTCGGTCAAATCAATTTTCATAATATCCTGAAAAATATGAGCTTCCGGCTGCAGCCCTCTTCCGGAGCGGTGTCCAGGTACGTGAAAGCCGGTTTCATAGTTGCTGCTATGAGTCAAAAGCGCCTCCAGTAACGGCGCATCCTCGCGCTTCATTGGTTTTGCCTCCTCCTGCCGCTATACGTTAACCATACAGGATCAAGGAGCCAAAAAGCAAAAAAAGGCCTGCCCCTCGCCGGAAGACCTTTTGAAACATACAGCTTTTAACAAACTACCCTCTCAGTCCGATACCTTGGGCCTGTACGTACCCCTGGACGAAGCGTCTCTCCGGCCAAAGGCCATGGCCGTTTGACCGCTTCGGTTAGGCCTAAGCATTCATTTTATACCATATTTTGTTCATCCGATGAATGAAGAACGGATATTTGGCATCCAATACATCCGTCTGGACCATCTCCGATTCGCAAGCGTCACATATAAATTCCGAACAAATCATGATCCCGTCTGGCTTCGGCTGGTCGCATATGATACAAGTGTAGGTTTTCATTTCCTCTTGTTCCACTCGGTTCACCCGCCTTTTCTCTACCAGTATGCCACAAAATCGAATCTCGTAAACTAGAGTTACCCGGATTTTCGAGAAAAAACAGTCCCTGTTCAAACAAATCGCGGATGGTAAGATAAAGTATGTGGGAACTGGGCGAATGGTTCCATTGTTATCGCGTTCCTTATATAATAGAAAGGAAATCTTTTCGAAGATCTTGTTTTCGCTTACTTGTTGAAGCAGCGAACCGTCAGCCGGGAGGTATATCTACTTGCATCGCTTGGATAAAGAAGCAACGGTTTACAACTACAAATTGGTCAAACGCATACGCCATCGCCCCTTGCCGCTGCTTCTCTACGGGATAATACCGCTTTCCGCGGCGCTTTATCTGGCTGTAGCCGTATCGGCTTGGAGCTTGCTGTGGATGGCGGGCGGGATCGTGCTGATACCGCTTATGCTCTGTGGCTTGACCTCCTTGTATTTGAAATATTTCGGTTCCGGCCAGCGCGGCTCCTGGTCGTTCGACGTTCGTCCGCCCTGGTTTGGTTTGATCCCGGGAGAGTATGCCCCGCTTGGCGGTTTTATTCGTATTCACCGTCAGCTGTTCTGGATCGGGCTTGCCGTTCTCGGCTGTTTGTATCCGTGGGTTCCCTTACCTTACTGGCTCTCGCTTCTCGCCACACATATCTGGTACATGCTCCCGCAAATGTGGATCATCTTTTTGTTGAAGCGCGCTGGAAAGCCTGGACTTCTCAAAATTACCCGGAACGATACTTCGTTCTACATGGAATAGCCCGGAGATGCTCCGGGTTTTTTCGTGCGGACCGGATAGACGGGGAATGGTTGCGTAGGAAAATAAAAAAACCACGTCATGAATGCGTGGTTTTTAGCAATGAATAAAGGATTTATTCCCTGAAAACTGAATGCGAACCGAAGAAGAGAGAGAGTGAAACGTTACCTCAAGGGCTCTTGAGGCCTCCACGAAAGTTCGTGAAGTATTAATAGGATAAGCCCTCGACCGATTAGTATTCGTCAGC
>NZ_JACXJA010000050.1 GCF_014705615.1 Paenibacillus oceani | reverse complement strand
GGGGAGGGGGAAGAACTGTCCGTTTTCCAGAAGAAGAGTTCTAACCCGCTGGGAAATGCCCTTCTTTTTACAGTTCAGAAACACCCCCTCTCGTTCTTCAACATTGATTCCATGCGCTTTCGAAATTCAGGTTTACTTTTTACGTACAGGAGTAGCTTCACCAGTCCACTGTATCTTCTTTCATACCATGCCGATACCTATACTCTGGATCACTGCCGCTCCAAGCTCCAAGCAGTTTCCGTGGTCTTCACCCATAGTCTCGAGGTTCGACTTCCTCTTCTCCCACTTGCGAGGCCTTTTTGACGAAGCAGCAGAATTCACTTTATGTTCCGGCCTGGTAATGCTCGCCCTATCTCCGACAAGCACTTTCGTCGATGCGCTTCTGTGCACGGATTTCGACGTGCGCAAGCACCCCAACTCCTGTCGCAACCGGACTTTGGCTAGAAGATGCGTGCCCTTCTGGGCACACAAAACTAGAAAAATTTCGAATTCTCCTACAACCTGAAGTCGTGCTCAGGCGTTATTATCTATGTAAACCATTTCATTTAAGTGGGAAGGGTGTATTCTGTGAGAGTTTGGAGACATGCAGTAGTGATTTGTATCATGCTGGTAGTTGCGGTCGTTACAACACCCGGCACATCGATGGCTTCCGTAAAGATGGAGCCGCTTGCCCGCACAGCACCGCCGCCGGTCGAATTTAAGATTCAAGGATCTTTCGACCCTTCCAACTCCTATCTCGATCAGGGCACGGCTACGATCAGTGACAATGGCAATCAGACGGTAAAGATTAGCGTCATTACCGAAGCCAAGTCCAGCGTTGCCTCCATCGGCGGAACCGTCTATCTGCAGAAATGGACAGGCACCCAGTGGATCAACGTAGGCTCCGCTTCGACAATCAGCGCTTCCAACGACTGGTATTTCTCGGGCGAGGTCGTGAAACCCGCCGAGCAGGGGTATTACTTCAGAGCGCGGGTCGTGCATTGGATTAACCACAACGGCGTGTACGAGCAAGGGGAAACGACTAGCGACAGCAGACTTGTTTCTTGAAATCAAAGGAGGGGCAGCCGCCCCTCCTCTTTTGTCTACTTCATCTTTCTGGCGATCTCCAAAATTTCACCCTTCGTCAAATCGCCGGATATGGAGATATACAAGTTCTTGTACAAATACTCCAAACTGCTTTTGCCCGTATCCGTTGCAACGAGGAAAGCTTTAGATCCGTTTACCTCTACCTCTTCAACCGTATGGGTATCTTTACCGGCAACCGATGTCATCGTCTCATTCGACTCCAGGAGGCGAAGCATGACTCGAAATCGTTTACTAGCGCCATCTACATACAATAATACGGCTTCCGTCGATTGGGTTTGAGCGGCTTTAAAAAGCAAACGGCTCTCCGACAGTACAAATCCGTCCGGTACGTGATCGAACTTAACGTGGGGAAAGGCAAGAAGCGGCGCCGCCTCTTCCCAATTGTCCAGTTTTTTGCTTGTTTTCACTTCCGATGAAAGATCGGTCCCCGCCGGCGCGGCGGTTTCCGGTTTGGGCGGGCTGGTTTTCGGTTTCGTCGTCTCGATCGGCTTTACCCCGAAAATGAGGCTCACGACATCCGACTGGATCGTTTTGATCGACTGAAAAAAAGGATTAAACGCATTGGTGACCGGAGGCGAACCGAAAATCATCGCTCCCAGCACAAACGAAGCCGCTACGTAAGGGACGACTTTCAATCGTTGGATTCTTCGGCGACGGCGTTGCAGTAAACGCTCGACCTTCTCCCACGACGGCGTCGGGTCCGGTATGGCGGTATGCGTGCTGGCGGCTGCATCGAAGGCTTGATCAAATAGTTTGTCAAATTCGTTCTGGTTCACCTCAGACACCCCAATCCTTGGAAAATCGTTTCTTGATCAGCTCTCTTGCCCGGTGCAGCTTATATTTGACCGTCTGCTCGTTGGTAGCCAGGACATCGGCAATTTCCTTGTAACTCATCGACTGCTTCCACCTGAGCTCGATCAGAACGCGGTACTCCGGCTTCAGCTCTTGCAGGCATTTATCTACGGCTTCCGTCATCGCTTTCAGCTCCACCTCTTGTTCGATCGTCCCCGCGACGGTAGCATAACTGATGCTGTCATGAATAAATACACTTTCAACATCGACTTCGTTACGAACTTTTTTATGTTTTCGCAAATAATTAAACGTACAATTTTTGACAACGACCCGAATCCATGCTTTCAACCGGTCCTCTTCGTCAAAATCCGGTACATGTTTGATCACTTTCAGGAACGCTTCCTGGATGACATCTTCCGTACCGGCATGTTCTTTGACCATGAACAAGATCGCCCCGTACATCAGTTTATAAAACTCCATGTACACTTCCTTTTGGGCTTCGGCGGTCAGCGCGCCGTAATTACAGGTAAGCAAAAGACTTATTTTACTTGGCATAAGCCCAGGTATCCCCCCAGGAATCCATGTTAATTATTCTCTCTGCATACGGACTCTTCCATTTCTCTCGATTATAACGTATATGCCGGGCAGAATGTACCTTTTACTAGTTTTCCTTGCGTTTGGGGAAAATGGGATGGACCGGGCAAACGATGCTGTATCCCCGCAAAGGCAGCAACCGGACTGGAGGTAAGGCAAAGGATCGAACTAATTATAGGTTTTTCCTATAGTAAAAATAAGATATTAGAATTTCCAATTATAAACCTCTCTATGGTACGATCCAGAAAAAGGGAAGGGGAGCAAACCATGAATGTCGTTTGTGCCGCTGGAGGACTGATTGTCCGGAACCATAACGTGCTGCTTGTAAAAACAACGTATGGCGCTAACCGGGGATTATGGATGATTCCCGGGGGATTGGTCGAGCCCGGAGAGACGTTCGAGATGGCCGCCATTCGGGAAGTGTACGAGGAAACCGGGATTACAGCTCAGCCGCGAAGACTGATAGCCGTCAGATCCGGCATCAAAGAAACGGCAGTCCGGTCCGCTCCGCCCGATCCTGCCGCATGCGGCTCCCCGCGCCCCGAGCAAAGCGAGCATGGCGTCTATCTCGTCTATGAAATGGAGCCGATTCCCGGCACCCCCGAAGCAGACGGCTTGGAAATAGCCGAAGCCCGGTATCGCCCTATAGACGAGGTGCTGGACGATCCGGAGGTGGTCGGCTTGTCGCGGCAGATCATTCACGATTACGTGCATTCGGCGCCTGCTTCAGGACTAACCAAGGTCCGGACCGCGATTCGGGCAAACCAGCAGTATGCGTTGTATGAGGTGTATACGTTAGCTTAAGAGGATCATGCCTGCATGCTATATCGGTGCAAAAAAGAGCTCCTGCGGCAGCGAATGCCTCAGCGGCCGCTGCCGCAAGCTCGCAATCTGCAAAATCCGCACTACTCACCCAGTCCCGGATAACTCCGGACATAACTTAGAAACCGCTTGGCGGCAGGGGATGCGTGTTTCATGGAGCTGACGGCGATGCCGAGTGTACGGTAGCTCGGCTCCTCCAGCGGAAGCAGCCGGATGTTGCGGGTCTGCCCCCGCAGCACAAGCTCGGGACGGATGCTGATGCCGAGTCCCTTCTCGACCATCGCCATGATCGCGTAATCGTCGCCTACCGTATATTTGATATTCGGCTGCACGGAGGCTTTGGTCAGCACCCGATTGACATCGTCGTCCGAGCCTCTGCTCGGCATAATGAACGGCTCCTTCTCGAGCTGGGCAAACTTCACGGCCGGCTGGCCGCTCAGCGGATGATCCGCCGGCAGCAATACGAGCATCTGATCTTGCTGCAGCGGGATGACCTCAAAGCTGTCCCAGGTCGGCAGCGACAAAAACCCGCAATCCACCTTCCCCTCCTGAATCCACTCCTCAATCTGACGATAATCGCCTTCGACCAGATTAAATTCGATATTCGGATAGTCCAGCTGAAAATCTTTAATAATGCCCGGCAGCCAGTGAACCGCCACGCTCGTAAACGTGCCGATGTGAATCGTGCCCAGCTCGATCCCCTGTATCGAGGCGACTTCCTGCTCCAGATGTTCGTTCCATCTCAACACTTCGCGCAGCGTTTGGAAGATCCGTTCTCCATTTGTCGTCAGTTTGACACCTGAACGGCTTCGGGTGACGAGCATAAAGCCGAACTCTTCTTCAAGACTGTTAATCGCGTGGCTGACCCCGGATTGGGTGAACCCCAGCACATCCGCCGCTTTGGTCAAACTTCCGAGCTCGACCGCTTTCACCAATACCTTGTATTTGTTAATGCTCAAGCGTACGCCTCCCGCCACCATTTTACATAAGTTTTTCTCATGCTATAAATAAGAAACATTCGTTTTACTTGTTTTTCACCGACTAGTATACTGGATTTGGTTTTGGAATTGAAGGAGGCGCAGCATGAAACCGCTAAAAGCCGAATTGTTGATCGTATTCGTCACCGTTTGTTGGGGGGCGTCTTATTTGTTTATGAAGATGGGGCTCGATTCGCTGGGGGAGTTTAATTTGATCGCTCTTCGCTTCGGAATCGCCTTTCTTCTGGCGGCGGCAATCTTTGGCCGACGATTGCTGAAGGTGAATATGCATACCGTAGGGTATGCCATGCTGCTAGGGTTCTTATTGTTTCTTGTGTTCACCCCGATCATGTTTGGCTTACATACGACCACAACGTCCAACGCGGGCTTTCTGGTCAGCCTGACCGTCGTATTCGTTCCTTTGATCAGCACCCTCGTATTCAGAAAAAAAATCGAGCTGAGCCTGATCCTCAGCGTTGTAGTTGCCATAACCGGAATTGCCTTGCTTACCGTTCAGCCGCCTTTCGCGATGACGGCGGGCGACCTCCTATGCATGGCGGCGGCCTTTATGTATGCGATCCATATTATGGTCGTCAGCATCGCCGCGCAGAAAGTCGATACGCTGAACCTCGGCATTTTGCAGCTTGGCTTTGCGGGCTTGTACGGCCTCATCTTCTCTCTGCTATTTGAAACGCCTTCGCTTCCGGGATCGCCCGGCGGTTGGGCGGCCATCCTCATGCTCAGCGTCGTATGCAGCGCCTTGGGGTATATCCTGCAGACCGTTGCCCAGAAATACATCTCCCCCACCCGAACCGGGCTGCTGTTCGCCTTGGAGCCGGTTTTCGCCGCTGCGATCGGGTATTGGTTTGCAGGGGAACAGTTGTCGACCAAAGGATACATAGGCGCCGCTCTTGTGCTGCTCAGCATCGTCCTGTCCACGGTGAAAAAGCAGCCTGAACGGCCGATTGCAGCCAAAAGAACCCGAAGGATGAGGGGAGCCGCCCGTACAGAACCCGCCCGGGTAACGGCCCACGATGCAGATTGCAGACCGGACGGGATGCCGGGATAAGCAGGAACGCGGGGAGGATACGGTGAATTCCATAGCTAGGCGTCAAACGGGAAGAAATGGCGCCGCTCGCGGTTGTCGCGCGAAGCCGATCCGGAATGGAGCGGCAGCCGTGTATAGCGATGAGGGAGGCTGCAGCGATGATTTACATTCTGCGACATGGGCAGACGGATTTGAACAAGGAAGGCCGGCTGCAAGGCCGACGAGGGATGCCTTTAAACGAAACCGGCGTCCGGCAAGCGGAAGCGCTCAAGGAACGGCTGCAGGACGTTACCTTCCACCAGGTCTTTTCCTCTCCGCAGGAAAGGGCTGTCCAGACCGCAGAGATCGCCACCGGCAAACAAGCGATTGTGGATGCCAGACTTGACGTGTTTGATCTGGGAGAAGCGGACCTGCTCAAGAGAAGCGACGTCCGGATGGCCGGAATGGTGCCGGACCCCGCCGTCTATACAGGCGTTGAAGACGTTCGTGGCTTCCTGCACAGAATTTACGATTTCATGCACGAGCTCGAAGCCGAGTACGGCGGCAAACAAGTCAATCTGTTATTGTCCGGGCACCGATGTACGACCGGCTGCATTGGCGCTTATTTCGAAGGCTTGCCGGAAGACGGCAACATCTTTCGCTTGTCCTCAGGCAACGGCGAATACAAAGTATACGAGTTCCGTTCGGCGAAAAAATGAGTGTACACGACGAATGACCATACCGGATTCATGCAAAGACGCCTCCGATCCCACGGCTAACGCGGGATGGAAGACGTCTTTTTTGAACGATTCAGAGGAGTTCGCATTCTGAACCCAGAAAGCAACCTCTTGTGGAGGGTCGACTTTCTGAGCTGCTTCAAGCGGGGAGGAGGGGACCGAATAAGAGCGGTTTGTACCCTTTATTTCGTCCGAAAACCGGCTGGGACACGGAATAAGAGCGGTTTGGGACTGCTAATATCCGCGAAAAAGCTGCCGCCCCCACCAGTTGGTTGAAATAAGAGGTGCAAACCGCCTCTATTCGGTTTCGTTTGCCGAAAAGAGCAAAAATAGGAGGTGCCAAAGACTCCTATTTTGTTCAGAGCCCGTGTGTCTACGTTTCCCGCGTACATACATTTCCCCGTGTGCATCCGTTTTGGCGAAGGCGAACACAATCCGCTCGCAAGAAAGAGATTCACGGGCCTCATTTGAAGATGGAGTTGGCTCCCCACAAACCCTCATCAACGAGCGGCTACTGAGCAAAGCGAAGCCCTCCCTCCCCCTTCCTTCCACGCACAAACATCCAGATTTGCACGTCAAAGGGGTGCTGTCTCAAAAGTCATTCTGCGATGCTACAAGTCCCGCCCAGAACCGATTTTCCTCGAGAAAAAGGACCTCAGCCTCCACGTTACCGCGGAAATTGAGGTCCTTTCGTTTGAAATGGGCACCTTTCTCTGTCACCCGAACCTTTTGGGGTAGCCCTTCTTCTTGCGTGCATGCTCCTCCCAAAGCGTGAACGGACTGCCAGACCGGGCGGGCCGGGCGGAACCGGAGGAACCGCTGCAAGCAAACTCCCCGGCCGGCACCGGGCTGACGCTCCGCCGCCCTAATACACAAGCGAGCGGAAATTCCGCACCGTATGGAACGTGATCAGGTTGCCGTTGTGAGCATCGCGTGCGCGGACGTCCCCGGAGCGGCTGGCTACATGAAGATCGTCGCCGTCGATCGCCATGCTCGCATAATGGCGCGACTGTCTCGGAGAAGCGCCCGCCGCTACAAGCGCGGCGAAGCACCAGTCGACGCAGTTTTTGGAGAAATGCAGCTGCAGCCGGTGCCGCTCGTTGTTCGGCAGGTCGAACCGTTCCGCCGGTAGCCGCTCCTTGCGGGTCATGCTGTCGGTCGATTGCGAACTGAGCAGCCAATACAGCTTCGTCTGTTCGTCGTACAAGATGTGAAACTTCATTTGCCCGCCCGGACACGGTACGAATACCGCCTTTTTGCCCGACGGCGTCGTCTCGAGTTTCGTCGTCATCGAGCCGTCCTCGTGCTCCACCACTTTGGCGATCGCGGCATATCCGGTGCCTCCGGTATGAGCTCTAGCCCACAGGTGGAACGTCTTGCCCGCCGGATCGTGCCAGTAATGGTCCGGATCGGTGAACTGGACAACGTTCGTCTCCAGCCAGCCGACCAGCGCGCAGTGAAGCTGTCCCTTTTCGTAATAGGGGGTTTCGGTGAAAAACGGCACACCGAAGTAATCTAGCCTTTCCGACGGAAACGCCTCGATCGCGGACAATCTGGATGCGAACGTCCAGCTGACCGGATCGGTCATGTCCGAGTCGACGCGCGCCCGCATCAGCACCGGCTCCATCTGGCTGACCGGCCAGACGGTCAGATCGTTCTCGCGGATGTTCTCCATAACCAGATACACGCTGCCGTTCGCATAATGTACGTTGCAGGGCGCCTGGTGCCAATCCCCCTCGGAGGTAAGCCGGGACGGCTCCGACCACGTCTGTCCCCCGTCCTCGGAACGAATAATCATAATCTGGACGCAATGCCCTATCACATACAGCTTACCGCCTGCGACAAAAGGCCGGGCATGCAGAAACGGGAAGTCGTGCGTATGCGTCCACGTACGACCTTTATCGTCGGAGACGTATATTTTTCCTTGTGCAATATACCCGTTACGCGATCCTTTCGGTCCCGGCAGGTCCGCGACTCCTTTCCCCCCGATATCCATCGTCAGCACGAGTCTTCCCGAAGGAAGCGCGATGACGGCAGGGGAATAAGCGTATACGTTCTGCGGGTCCGGCGATTCGTATACGGTGACGTAATCGTTAGCAGCCGGTCGAACCGGACTAGGAAATGTCGTTTGTGCCACGTGGCTACACCTCATCCTATGGATTCGGAAGCTGCGATGCGCAGCAGGGTTACGAGTGTACTTCGTCGATTCGCTTCAGCCGGCAGCTTATCCAGCTCCTCCCGACCTTCCTCTACCGCTTAAAACGGTCGTACCCGTTCTGCTTGATCTCCAGCAGCTCGACGAGCCCCATCTTCCTCAGCTCCTGTACATACGAGTCCCATTCGGCGTCAATACCGCCTTCCACGATCCATTTGGCTTCCATCCTGCGCACGTAGGTCATCACCTCGGTCTCCAGCACGCTCAGCCGCTTGTTCTCGCTTTCGGTCATGTACATCGTCGGGTAGACCCGTTCCTCCGGAGCAATATAAGGCTTGTATAACTCGTAGAACCGGTTGCGGTACAAGTCGCTTGCGCTCGGCTCCAGCTTCTGCAGCCACTCCTTCGAAGCCAGCAGAGGGATCGAGGTGGAGGGCGTCGTGGCGCCGATCCAGCTGCTCGTATCCTGCCCCTTCGGCGGGTTTACGATCTCGATCCGGCCGTCCGGCTTCTCCAGCAAATGGGTGCCGAACGGTCCGTATTTGAATTCCAGCACGCTCCTCGGCTCGTTCATCGTATCCACGAAACGCATCGTCGCTTCCGGATGTTTATTTTTGTTCGTAATCGAGAAATAGTTCAAAATGATCCGGTTGTCCTGCCGTCTCCAGATCCGGTCTCCGTCCGGCCCGATCAAGGCCGGGATCGCTTCATAGTCCTCCAGCCGCTCGTAGCCGAGCTCGTATACGCCGTTGAAGGAAGCGATCACCCCTACGACGTCGCGCTCGCTCCTCGTCTTGGACAGCAGCTGCTTGACGTCCTGCGTGAACGTCTCCCGGTCCAGCAGCCCTTCAGCGAACAGCCGGTGCAGATAGCGGACCGCATCCTTGTAGGCGTCCAGCACCGGCTCGAAGACGACCTTGCCGCCCGGGTCGACGGAAAATCCGGTTAAGGCGTCGATCAACCCGAACGAGCCGTACAGTTCGTAATAACCGTTGGTCGTCGTACCGTGCCGGAACGTGGCTGGAATCTCGTCGGCGAGGCCGTTGCCGTTCGGATCGTTTTCCTTAAACGCCTTCAGCGTCCGGTACAGCTCCTCGGTCGTCTGCGGGATCGGCAGCCCGAGCTTGTCGAGCCATTTCTTGTTGATCAAAAACGTATTGCGGTATTGAAAATGCTGCTGATCCTCGAACCACGGAATCGAATAAATATGGCCGTCCGGCGCGGTAGCCATCCGGCGGAGCATCGGATGCTGCTCCAGGATCCGCTTGATGTTCGGGGCGTAACGGTCGATCAAATCTTCAAGCGGGATAATGATCCCTTGGGAGCCGTAGTTGACCACGTCGACCAGGTTGAGCCCGGTAAAGAAAGCGTCCGGGTAATTGCCGCTCGCAAGCATCAAGTTTTTTTTCTCTTTCCAGCCTTCGGCCGGAATCTGCTCCCACTCCACTTGAATATTCGTTTTGTCCGTCAGCGCCTGCAGCGTAACCATCTCGTAGTAGTCCTTCTGATAATGCTGCCGGTATACCGGAATTTTGAGCTTGATCGGCCGGTCGACCACCGGCAGGCCCGTCTCGTTAAAGCCCGGATTGAAGCCCGAATCCGCGGATAGCAGCTCCGGCTTCTCTTCGCTGCAGCCGGCTGCGATCCAGACCGCCGCCAGCAATCCAAGCCCGAGCCCCGCCGCTTTTCTCCATGTCCGCTCCATGCGCCGCTCCCCCTTTTGTCTGGAATTCCTGTATGCAGCTCCCCGGTTATTTCTGATGCATCGTACGGAATTCCCCGGGAGTGACGCCTTCGGTTTCTTTGAATTTGCGGATAAAGCCGGACACGCTTCCGTAGCCGATCCGCTCGACCACTTCCTGCAGACTGTCCGCCCCCGCGCGCAGCAGCTCCTTGGCCTTCTCCATGCGCAGTGTCTGAATGTATTGGGACACGGTCTGGCCCGTCTGGTCTTTGAAATACCGGCTGAGGTACGAGGCGGACATGCCGAACTCGTCCGCGACCTGCTGCAGCGACAGCTGGCTCGAGCCGTAATGCTCGCTCAGATAAGCCATCATTTTGCCCGCCAGATCCGTATTGCCGCTCTCCTTGCGCTCCGCCACGATCCGGCAGATGTCCTCGGATATATGCTTCACGAGCGCGATCAGCTCTTCGACCGTCTCGAACTCGGACAGCGACCAGACGTCGGGATATTGCTCCGCCAGTTCTCCATCCGCCCACCGGAGCTCGCTCAGCATCGACAAAATGACATGAATCAGGTCGAAGCACATGCATTTGACCAGAAACAGCGGCAGCTGACGCTCCCGGATCGTGCCGATCATCGCTTCCAGGTACTGCTCGATCCGCCCCGCATCCCCTTGGTACATATACAGCCGGAGCTGATTCCAGTCGCCTTTGGAATAATCCTCGTGTGGAAGCTCTGTTTTCGGGACGATGTCGGAGAAAAAGAGCACTTGGCCGTAACCCGCGATCAGACGGTAATCGGCCGCACCGCACGCCTCAATGTACGACTTCCCGAGCTCGCTCCATGGGCCGTAGGCGGTACCGGCGCCGATCGTCAGGCCGGTCTGCCATTTGTCGCTTAAGGTACGGTGCGCATCGATCAGCAGCCGCTTATGCTCGACACCGTCCGGGTCGTCGGTTCCGAGGATGAAGATCAGGCTTGCGCCTTCGACGCTCTCCATCCCGTACGCTTCCGCCCCCTCCGGAAAGCTCGCCTCCAGATCGTCCAGCAATGTGGAACGAGCGGAGGGCTGCACCGCGAAGCTTCTCGGAAACTGCAGCACGGCTACCAGATGATAAGGCTTCGTCAGCCGCATATGCGCAAGCTCCAGCCGGCGGTTCAGCTCGGCCTGTTCCGGCAACCGGCCGCGAAGAAGCGTCAGCAGCGTGTAATGCTTCATCGCCGGTCTGCTGCTTGAGATGTTCCGGTTCAGCTCCTCGTTACTATCGGACATCAGCGACAGCGCCGACTGGATCGATTCGATCTCGCCGAGGCCGTCGAATTCGCGCTTCGCCTTGCTCTCGGCAAACCGCTGCAGCCTGCGGATCGGTTTGTAGCTGAGCTGCGTCGCGAAGAAGATCAGGACGCCGCCCAGCACGAATACGACCGATATCGCGTACAGCGTCCTTCGCTGGGCGAGCTTCACATTGTGGAGCACCGCTTCTTGATCGACCAGCGAGACATACGTCCAGCCAAGCCGCTCCGAGCGGACGTCGTAGACGAAATAATCGCGGTCGTGCAGCCGGACCGTCTTCGCCTGATCCGCAGCCGGCTCGCCGTAGCCGGCTTCCGCCAGCCGCTTCGCATCTTCGGCCGGGAAGCCGTGCGTCGATACGATCAGCTCGTTTTTTTCGTTCAGGATGAACGTATCGCCGGGGTCGTCTCCGAATTTTTTCTCCAGCAAGTTTTGGAAAGCGCTTTCTTTAAGCTGGAACACAACCGTTCCATAGGGCGTCGGATGATTCGGCGGCAGCGGCATCACGTACGTCACGATTCGCTCCCGGATTCCGCTGAAGCTGGTGACGTCTTCCGCTCCGCGCATATACGGATAGGTTGCCGTCTGCAGATCCCGGACGAAGCTGGGCGGACTCCATTTGTCATAAGCGACGATTTTATCGGTAAACGTATGAACGTCATACGTGCTGTAAGGCGTATACAGTGTATCGTGCCCGTGAAAGTACAGGAGCAGCTGGTCGATAAACTGGTTCGCGCTTACATAGTTGCGGAGCTGGGCGATCGTATTCAGCTCGGCGAACGGACTTTTCGTTACGTTGTAAGGCGTCAGATTCGTATTGCCCGCGATATGAAAGGCGATGTTGTTCAGCTCCGTCATATTGACGTCCACCGCATCCCTTACCTGCGTCAGCGCATTCATGTTACTCTTCGTCACTTCCCGTTCCAGCAGCTGGATGAAGAAGTTGTACGCGACGAGCCCGATGATCAGCACGGGAAGCAGCAATACGATCGAATACGAGACGATATACCGGTACAGCAGCTTGGAGTTCAGCTTCCCCCTTGCCATGACGTCCCCCTTTTCTATGCGAGGCATGGTCGCTTTACGCCATTATACCAGAACGGTGCGGGCTTGGAATATCCCCGAGTTGACCGGAAGAGGTTCCGCGTTCCGTAAACGCATGGCAGCAAGGACCAGATTGCCGGCAGTTCGAAAGAAAGAAGACGTGCGGACGCGCCGCCGGTCAGCCTGCGCGAGGCGGCCGGACGGGCGCGGAGGAGAGATGCTTGCAGCTGCAGACCTGCGGTTACTTGCTCTTTTGCTCCTGGACCATCTTGTTAATTTTCTCGTCCACGTCCCGCAGCGTCGAGTTCAAGTCCACTTGTCCCGTAAAATAAGGCTGCATGCTCGCATTAACGATGTTAAAAGCAAGCTGGTCCCAGTCGGTGCGATCGTACGGATCGGCGACACGCGTCGCGTAGATGGCGTTCAGATCGATCCCCGCTGCAAGCGGATTGCCTTCGAACAACGCGTTGCGTACGTCTTTGCTGACAAGCGGCGTAACGAAGCCCATCTTGCTGAGCGCTTTCTGCACGTCGTCAGACGCGTAGTGCATCGCGACCTTAAACGCCAGATCCTGCTGCTTCGACAGCTTGTTAACCGCCAGACCGCCGCCGAACAGCCCCGTACCGACGCCCGGCTTATCCGGAAATACCGGGTACGTGGTAATACCTACGTTGAACCCGCTTTGCGCCGCCTGCACGAAATCGGTGTCGGTCAGCATGACGATATGCGGATACATCGCGAGCGACCTCGTCTCCAGAAACGCCTTGCGTCCGTCCCCGTGCTTCGCCCCTTCCGGGAAGTTGCCGGAAACGCCGTAAATGTTTCCATACGTCTCGTACAGCGTCTTCCAGCCCAGCAGCGAGCCTACGACCGACTTTCCGGCCTTGTCGATGAACGGGAGCGACAGCTGCTTCTGCATCCGGTTCACGTTAAGACCTGCGTCCAGCCCGCGGTAAGCGACGCCTTGATCGGTGCGCGACAGCTTTTTGGACAGCTCGATCAGATCCTGCCACGTGCTGTTCGCCTTCGGATAAGGAACGCCGAATTTGTCGAACAAATCCTTATTGTAATGAAGCACGAACGGCTGGATCGAGAACGGGATGAGCAGCAGTTCATTTTTGTTCACCGAATACGAACGCACATCTTTAAGGACATGCGGGTCGAAACGGCTCAGATCGACCTTATACTTCGCCACAAGCGGATCGAGGTTCAACGCCAGGTCGAGGTTCGTCAGCTCCTGCAGGTTCGTGTACCCCTGGTCGAACAAATCCGGAGGCGTCGAGGCCAACTGATCCTGCAGCTTGATGTTCGTGCCGGCTTTCGTAAACGTCACGTTCGGGAAGTTTTTCTTCAGCAGGCTGCGATACTTCTGCTCGAACAGCTCGTCCGAGATCCCGGTCCGGATCACGATCTCGGCCTTCTCATCAGATGCGAACGGGTTCGCGGCCGCCGTTTCGGCTGCGGCAGGCGCCTTCGTGCCGGCCGACTCGGTGCCGCCCGGCTGGGCGCCGGAATTTCCCGCGTCGCTGCCGCAAGCGGCGAGCATGGGCGCTAGCAGGACGGCGGCGCCGACCGTTGTTAACCATTTCGGATTTGGATTCATGTTGCGTATCCCCCTTGATTCTGATCAATTGTGCGTAAGGCGCATCAGGCACGGCGAGCTTCCCGGAGCAAAACCGCGCCCGGCGCCTATCACGGCTCTAACGCTACAGGATGCGGAGGAATCACGAAATAACCGGTTGGCGTTTTCCATGTACGCCCGGTTACAACGGCGGTTTGCAGTTTATGATCGGGTGCACGGATCTTTACATTCGAGGGGGAAAAGGCTTGGACGGGCGGGGAAAACGCCGAATGCTCCCACGCCGCGCGAAGCTCCCGGCGCGCGGTGCGGCGGCTGCGGGTGACGATGGTCAAGCGCTGGAGCGGACTTGTGTTGTGCGGGAGCAGCGTATCTTCACCAAAACTGGAGAAGGCCCTTCGCTCTTGTCGAAGGGCCTTCAAAGTGGGATCGCGTGATGATCTAGGACTTGCTTACGTTAAGAAGCCGTCTTCCATATGCTAGGGTACTTTACCGGTAACGACTCGAAACCATTTCGAGCGCTTCCTTCTTACTTGGGATAGCATGGTTACCATCAACCTTTCGGATAGCTGAATCCTTATTCGGATCTGTTTTCCGCCGTTTGATTTGTAAAATCACCACTTCCCACTTGATTCTTATTACCCCGATCGAAGATTGCTGAAACACCGGGGTGCGAAATTGATTTGGCCGGCTGCCTGAAGCAGCGTTTCGGTTCGACCCGTTACATATAGAGAAGAACAGCCGCCATATCCCGAAACAGCCGCTTCCTTGTAGGAAAGCTTCCATACGACCATACGAAGCCTTTTGCCACGCGTAAGGCACTTCGTAAGGGTAGCTTTTCTTGCGAACAAAACAGATTTGGCTTTGCTGAAAACTTTACTTTTCTTCTTGGGGATTCACAAAATATTACATAAAAAATGCGGCGTACGGGCTCTACCACAAAATAGGGTCTTTGGCACCTTTTATTTTCGGCGTATGGGGAAAACGGAGGCGAATAGAGGCGGTTTGCACCTCTTATTTCAACCCACTGATGGGGTTTGTTGTCTTTTTGCGGATTTTAGCGGCTTCAAACCGCTCCTATTCGGTGCCCAAGCGGTCTTTCGGACAAAATAGAGGGTACAAACCGCTCTTAATCACTTCCGCCCCCGTTTGAAGCAGGGCAGAAAGCCGATCGGCCACTCACGATGAGCAGCTTGCGACATAGCTGACTCAACAAGTCAGGGAATCTCTTATCTGCCTGAGTATGGTGAAGAACATATCACCCTGATCAACGCTTATTTAAGAAAAACCGTCCGGATAAGCGTCCGGAAGGTCCTTTGACGTGCAAACCCATACGTTGCACGTGGAAGGGAATGGGTACCTTCACTCCAGCAGCTCGCCCTCAGTCGTGTTGTCTTCATGCGGTGGTATGGCTAACGAACCCAGCATTCGTTATCAGAGCCGAATGCGCACGTTTGAAATTGTAACGAATTCTTGTATTGTTATTTCCGCAAATCGGATCGTTTTTTTCCCCTTTCGGTTCGATAACGATTCCCGGATTCGTTAAGTCTGCAATAATGTCGTTTTTCAGCAATAAGCACGATCCGATTCGTTAGTCATAAGAAAAGCTTCTAAACGAAGCCTTAACCACGATGAATAACCCTGCGTAAGCGGAGGCTTTTCTGGTAAAGAATATTTCATTTTACCGCTTTACCGCTTTAGTAAACTTAAACATTCATTAACGTTAAAAAAAAGCGCCGCCCCCACCTACGGTGAGAAACCGGCGCTTTCCGCCCATGAATCCGGTATCCGGATCAGGATCGGCTTTATGGACCAACTGCTTATTCCGCTTCGTCTGCTTATACGCGGATATCGAGATTGCCGCCCAGATGGGGCTGAACGCTCTGCTGCATCATCTGGACCATCTGCGCTCCTTGCAGCTCGGCCGACTCCTTGGCTTTGCTGAGCATCATGATGCCGATCGCTTGCGGAAGACCGCTGCTGCTGAATTGCGAATACGCGGAATTTAAAGATATACCGCTCATATGGCATCCTCCCGTTGCATCCGACTTGTCCTTGTCCTCGAAATCGATCATATCATTTCCTTTCAGGCCGGACAATCCATAAATTTGCAGCCGATCTGACAACTGCCTTTCCTACCGGTTCAGCAAGACCTGTTCGAAATAAGCCCCGATTTTTGTTAAAATCGACATGAACATGAGGCAGCCGGAAGGAGCGGGAACGATGCACAGCGGACGCGGGTCACGACGATATAGCAGATGGAAAGCGCTCGCGGAAGAGATGTGGCGGCGGGTGCGCGAAGCGGTGCTGGACCGCCCGCTGCGGGCCGGAACCGTACTCGGCGGGCGTTATGCGATCGAGCGGGTGCTCGGGATCGGCAGCTACGGAATCAGCTATTTGTGCAAAGATAGGCGGATCGGGCAAAAGTGCGTGGTCAAGCAAGTGAGGCCAAGCCGGAGAAAGGGGGGAAAAGGGCTCCCGGTATTCGAGCGGGAGGCAGCCGTGCTGGCGGCGCTCGATCATCCCTGCGTGCCGAAGCTGCTGAACCGGTTTTCCGAACGCCGCAACCTGTTCCTGTGCATGGAATATATGCGGGGCCGCAATCTGGAGGACGCTTTGTTCGCGGACGGACGTACATTTACACTGCTGGACGCGCTGCGCGTCTCGCGCAGCATTACAGATATTCTCCGGTACGTTCACGGCAAAGGCTTCGTCCACCGCGACGTCCGCATCCCGAACATTATGATCCGGCTGGACGGGCAGCTCGCCTTGATCGACTTCGGCCTGGCCTGTCCGGTATCAGCCGGGGCCTCCCGAACCGACGCTCCCGACATGGAGGAGGGCGATTACTACCCGGAAGAAAAACGGATACGCCGCAAGCCCGTTTTTGCCAGCGATTTTTATGCGCTTGGACATTGTCTACTGTTTATGTTGTATGCCGACTTCGAGGAACAGCCCGGCCAGCCGGAGCGGGGCTGGGAAGAGGAACTGACGCTCCCTGACGGGGTGCGCCTGTTTATCCGGCGTCTGCTGCAAATCGAGCCGCCGTTTCCGGATCTGGAACCGCTGCGGCGCGAGCTTGACGAGCTGATTCGCGTGGAAGAGCAGAAGCAGTAGCGGAAGTAGTAGCAAGAAGTAGTAGAAAGATCTCAAACGAAGCAGTGGTGGAAGCAAAATACGAAGCAATAGAGGAAGCAGTAGAAGTAACAGGTATATACAAATCCACAATAGGTGCAGTAACAGGTACAGGTGCGGAAACAACAGCAGCGGCAAGAGCAGTAGCACAAAGTGCACCAGCCGTCTGACGGCCTTCTAAACTTATCCGCCCCTGGTAGAAAATCAACTTATCAAAGCCTTTTCCGAGGGCGAATGAACCTATACATGCCGCGGCTGCTCTCGGTGCAGGAACTCCCGGTTTGCTTTTCACGTAACACAATGAAGCTTTACCCCTTGATCGCTTCAAAAGTTTACACATTCTTTTATCGTAAACAGATTCCCGCACAGCAGCAGGACTGCACGAAGAGAGAGGGATAAGAGCTTTTAGCACGTCTTATTTTGGCTAGAAACGTAAATTGGGGGGAAATAGGAGCCTTTCGCACCTCTTAATTCGTCGGTTTTGCCCAGAATCGCGGAAAGTCGAGGGAATAAGAGCCGCTATCGTATCTTATTTTGTCCGCAGACAGCGACGCTCGGGAAATAAGAGTCTCTAACGTCTCTAATTAGGCCGAATGAAGGTGGAAGTAACCCAAAGGTTGGGCCAGGCGTGGTAAGTTGGGGATAAGAGCTTTTAGCACGTCTTAGATCGTTCAACGAAAAGACCGTTCCAAGCCTTCTTCACAGGCTAAACGGTCTTCGATCTTTGGCCTCCACGATTCTCCGAGGACCAATGTTCCTCCTCCCCCGCCCGTTTACACCAGCAGCCACCTCGCAAGCGCGCCGACCCACCAGGCGGCGGGCCAAAATATCGCCTGCGCCAGCAACGTGCCGCACAGACGCGAGAACATCATCAGGCCGAACATCCGGCCAAGCTTCGGTTTTTCTTTCGGGTCGGCCAGCGCCCGGTCGGTATGGATCGCGACCTGCGGATCGATAAACAGGGTCAGCAGAATCGTAGCCATTCCGTTGATCAGCCCCGACGATTGGGAGATTGCGACAAGATGGTCCGGGTCCATATAGGAAGCATACAGCGTGGACAACACGCCGATCGTATAGATCGCGGTAACCGTCATATTCAGCAGCAAAAACCGCTTCGGGATGCCATACAGCCTCAGGCTGCGCAGCATCGACCAGGTCGGCTTGCGAAAATGAGTTCGGGCCGACCGGAGCTTGTCCACCGTGACGCCGCTTACCAGCTTCGGGATCGAGCCTGCCACCTCCAGATGAACGACGGCTCGCGAAAACAGCCGCACGAACGACGGAAACAACGTAATGGCGATCAGCGTACCGAGCGTGGACGCCGCAATGATCAGCCTTAGCACCGTCTCCAGATCGAAGCCCGGGTCCTTTAATGCCTGATCGACCATCTTCCCGGTCAGCGGCGCTTGCGCCAGATTCGCGGTTCGGGCTACAAGCACGATCACTCCCGTGAGCGACAACGCGACGGCAAGCTTGCCCATCCGCACCCCGGCGAACCGGACCGCGTACGACAGCGTCTCCGCCGCATGAATCAGCACCGTCAGCAAACAAACGATCAGCAGACTCGTCATCATAGCCGCATCCCGCCCCCGTCAAGACGATCCACCGCCGCCATACCGGCTGCCTTCTGCTCCTGCGATCGTTCCCTTTTGATCCTTTTCCCAGACATGGACATCTTTCAATCGCTCCCCAGCGTTCAGACTTCTCCGCCTCGCCCAGATGTCACCCTGCATAGTAAAACCCCGCCTGCGAGAACGCCGCAACCGGCCGATGTCCGCCCTACATCATGGCATTACCCAGCATTAGCCAGCCTTCTCCTGCATGCCCCTCTTCCCCTTACCGCTTCACATCCGTTACGCACCGGAAGCCGATATTTCCCGACGAGCTGTCGGGCGTATTGGCATTACGCGCCGCTACACGGTACCGGTTGCAATACGATTTGTGGCACAAATACGACCCGCCCCGCATACTGCGCCGGTCGCCTTTAGCCGGCCCTTGCGGATTGTCCGCGGGACCTTCCTTGTAGTAGCTTGGGCTGAACCAGTCGGACACCCACTCCCAGACGTTGCCCGACACGTTGTACAAGCCGTAGCCGTTCGGCTCGAAAGACTTGGCCGGAGCCGTTCCGACGTAGCCGTCCCTGGCTGTATTTTTTTCCGGGAACGTTCCTTGCCAAATGTTGCACATATGGTTTCCGTCCGGCGTAAGCTCGTTGCCCCACGGGTAGGTGTTCCGGTCCAGTCCGCCGCGGGCCGCGTACTCCCATTCCGCTTCGGTCGGCAGCCGCTTGCCGGCCCATTTGCAATAGGCGGCGGCGTCGTTCCAGGTGACGTGTACAACCGGGTGATCCATCCGGTCCGAGATCGCCGAGCCCGGCCCTTCCGGCTGATTCCAGAAAGCGCCTTTCACCGCGAACCACCACGGCGTCCCCTGTACCTGTCCCATTAAAAATGGGGTAAGCCGCGGCGTCACAAACATATCGAATACATACGACCAGCCGAACTTCTCCGCTTCCGTCCGGTATCCCGTAGCCTCAGCAAACTCCGCAAACTGCCGGTTCGTCACCGTGCAGGCATCTATATAAAACGGGTTCAGATTTACTTCCCGAACCGGCCCTTCTCCGTCTGCCGGGAAACCGTCCTTGCCTGTATTGCCCATCCAGAACGTGCCTCCGGGAAGCAGAATCATCCCTTCCCGAGCCTTGTCCGTGCCAGCGGCATTCAGGTTTTCGGACGCTTGCGCTCCGCTGCCGGCCTCGGCTTCAACAGTTGACGAAACGTTTGCCGTCTCTTCGGCATTTGCCGGAGATGTCATCGCCGCCCGGCTTGTCGAACCGCAGCAGCTTCGTGGTTGTTCGGTCAATGGGATCCCCTCATTTCGCAAAGATGTCTATTCGCTCATTGTATATTACCGGCTGCAAAGCTTCAACGTTTCCGGACCGCTGGTAAAACCATCCGAATTCCGATTGCCCTCCGTCCCGGGGTTATCCAAATCTTAACATGACGTTAACACCCGCTTAACACAGTTATGGGACGATCGGTTTATGAACTTCTGATCACTACATACAAGGAGCTGCTGTTACAGACATGAAGAAAAAACTCGCAAGCTGTATGACCGGATTCGTACTTGCCGCCACTCTGGGAGCAACCTTATACGCTGCGCCTGCGCCTGCAGTCGGGTTCGAAGATATTCAGGCTTCCCCGTACCGGCAAGCGATCCTTGCTCTGCAGGAGAAGGGTGTCGTGGAACGCAGCGACAGCTTCCATCCGCAGCGTCTTCTGACCAAGGCGGAGGCGGCCGCGATGCTCGTACGCGCCTTGAAGCTGCCGCAAATTCATTCCCTGCCGGCCGAAGACCCGACCCTCAAAAAATCGTTCCGTTACGAAGATCCGCTCGGCGTGATTGACGATTCGTTCACGATGCCTTCGGCGCCCGATATTCATAGTCATTGGGGCTCGGCCTATATCGAGGGCGCCCTGAAAGTGCGCGCCGACGAATCCGACGGCGGGATGTACATGCCCGATCAAGCCATCTCCAAGTCCAAATGGATCGGGATGATCGTCCGCACCGTATATGGAGCCGAACAGCAAGTGAATATCGCGGATAAAGCCGAAGAGCTGGGCATCGCAACGAAGGAAGACGCGGCAAGCTCGGACTTGATCTCGCGGGAAGAAGCCGCAGTCATACTGGCCAAGCTGGTCGCCAACCCGAATTTCAAGGTTATTACCGTATTCGCCACCTCGGACATCCATTCCCATCTCGAGCCTTACAAGCCGAAGGACGCGAAGCGCGAAATCGGCGGACTGGCGCATATGAGCAAAATCATTAACGATACGCGCGCGATCCAGCCGAACACGCTTCTCGTAGACGGCGGCGACGCCCCGTACAATACGAACATCGGTAATCTGTTCGAGGGCAAATCTACGATCGACGTCATGAATGCGATGAAATACGATGCGATGGTGCTCGGCAATCACGACTTCGACTTTCCGTTTCACGTTCTGGAGAGCAATGCGAAGCGCGCCGACTTTCCGTTCTTATCGGCCAATACGTTGTACAAAGGAGCCAATCCCGAATTTTTGCAGTCTTATGTGATCAAAGAGCTCGACGGCATCAAGATCGGAATCGTCGGTATTACCGATGACGAGAGCCACTACTACACACATCCGAAAAATGTCGAAGGCGTCAGCTTTCAAAATGAATTCGAAGCGGCCCGTCAAACGGTGGACGCTGTGAAAGACCGGACCGACGTCGTCATTGCGCTGGCGCATATGCACGGCGACAACCCGGTGCTGCCGACCAAGGTCAGCGGCATCGACGTAGAGATCGGCGGGGGACAAGACGTGGTCGAATTTCCGCAGATTATCGGCGATACGTGGCTGATCTCTCCAGGCAAACATGCCGAGGTGCTGAATCAGATCAACCTGAACATGATGAACGGCAGCATGCTCGGCTTGAACTTCGCTCATATTTTCTTGACGGAAAATTTGGAGGAGGATGCGGCAGTTGCCTCGATTATCGATGAGTATCGCGGGCAATTGGATGGCAAGATGCAGGAAGTCGTCGGCAAGACCCGTGTGGCGCTGGACGGCGAACGGCAGACGGTACGCCTGAAGGAATCGAATCTGGGCAATGCAGTCGCCGACAGCCTGCGTGAGATGACGGGGGCGGACATCGCCTTGCAGAACGGCGGCGGCATCCGCGCGAGTATCAATGAAGGCGACATTACGCTGGAGAACGTGTACGCGGCTCTGCCGTTCGACAATACCGTCGTCATGGTCGAAGCCAGCGGCCAGACGGTGTGGGACGCGCTGGAGCACGGCGTGTCGTGGTACCCTAGCGCAGCCGGCGGATTTTTGCAAGTATCCGGCTTGAGCTATACGTTCGACGCCTCGAAGGAAGCCGGCTCGCGCCTCGTCGAAGTTACGGTTGACGGCCAGCCGATCGACCCGACGAAAATGTACAAAGTCGTAGCCAACGACTTCCTGACCGGAGGCGGCGACAAGTTCACGATGCTGAAGGACGAGACGAAGCTGCTGTCGAAGACGAAAAGCTACTTGCGGGACGCTTTCTACGAATATTTGCAAAAACACCCGACTGTTTCTCCGCAGCTGGAAGGACGTATCACCGTCTTGAATGCCGCTGCAGCGGAGTAGCAGGATCACCGGCTGAACCGGCGGCCTAACCGCCATTTCCGTCAGCCTTCCACAAGGAAGCACCGGTATCGCCCCCACGTGGGCCATATGCCGGTGTTTCCTTTATCCGCGCATGTCCATCCGCCATCCAGCGCAGTGCCCCGCTGCGACGCACAGATCAGATAGCCTCCCTGCGAACACCGGACGAAATGCGGCAACTGAACAGCTGAATCCCTTACTCTTCCGATAGGTCGAATAATAGACTCTCCTGCCGGAATATGGTATAACGAGTATGGTCGATGGGACTATATACCACTTATGTTAAGGGGAGGATGAGATTCATGGAGAATTCTATGTCAATCATAGCATTCGGACCGATTATTATGTTTCTGCTAATCAATGTTATTTTTTTCGCAATCGTAGCCGTAATCGTCAAAAGAGCCGCCAAACCGGACAAAATCATAGCCGAATTAAAGCTGGTCAAGATGCAACTGAGGGAATTGCAGGAGACGATTGTCAGAGATCAGGCTCCCCGGCAAGCGGAGGAACAGGAGACTGCCAGTCAGTAAGAAGTAAAACGGAAACATTTTTGTCCGGCCTGCCGGGCATGCGCAGCTTTTTGAAAATAGCGGTGTTTCAACTGTCGATTTTTTGGGTAATAGCGGATTATGCCGAATTCGAGCAGGCCAAAGATGCGGGATGCCGGCAAAAAAGGGCGCCCGCTTGCTTTGCCGCGCCCAGAAAATGTCGTCTTGTCCCGAATGTTGTAGGAAGCTGCGAATCGAGGTCTGGCAGACGCCTGTCGGATTTTATATACTGGACTGGAGAGTCTCTTTCATAATCCGTTACAGATCCGTACCCGTTTCTCCAGTTTGTTCGTTCGTGGGATTGATTTTGATTAGGAAATTGACTCTGTATCGACATACATAACGTCGTCATTATTCGACTATTCCAAGTAAGCGGAAGGTGAAACTTCATGAGCAGCTCGAAAGATTTTATGCACAATCAGCTAAAAAAATGGAAGGATGCCGCCAATCAGTTCATCGGACACGATCAGGACGGCACCCGGGAAATGCCCGATGATGCGAGCACAGCCGTAGAGCTCCAGCCCGAATACTACGAAAAGTGCCGGCAGCTCGCCGAAGCCCAGAATACGTCCGTTAGCGCCGTCGTTCATTACTTGCTGAAGCAGCAACTGCTGCTTCGAGGACAAGAGCGGATCGCCAAGGTGAATTCGCTGCAGATCGAAAACAATCCGCTGCTCGCCTTGGACGGACTGACCGGCCGCAGACAAAGCCGGGACGCGGAAACGGAGGTGGAGATTGATGAATTCGCATGATCAATCGTCCCCGGCCTATTCCGTCTTTCTCGATCAGTCCGCCTGGATGGCATTTATGAACCCGGAGGACCCTTATTATCTGAAAGCCCGTTCGCTGTTCTACGAACTTCACGACTTGGACCGGCCGCTGTCCACGACCAACTACGTCGTCTTCGAGACACATCAGTGGCTGCGCAACCATTTCGACTTCTCGGATGCGCAAATGTTTCTGAACACGGTGGACAAAGCCGAACAGATGGGCATTCTTACGATCATCCCCGGAGGCCCCGAGCTGGAGCGGGAAGCAAGGCGGCTGCTGACGGAGTATCAAGATTGCCGGTTCTCGCTGAACGAGGCGCTCACTGCGGTCGTGCTGCTGCACTACCGAATTCGGCGGATCTTCACCTTTAACCCGAACTATTCGTTCCTGTCCCGGCTGGACCGCGATATTAAAGTTTTGCCAAGCGTCTGGTGAATAAGAGCTGGAACAAACAGAGGCGTCCCATACGTGTGCGCATACACGGGAGACGCCCCTCCCAAGCGTTAGGACCCAATCTCCACTGCGTCGTGGAAGCTGAGGTCCTTTTCGCCGATCAGGCCGACGGCCTCTGTCGGGCCATCTGAGCCGCGCACTTACCTGGCCGTGAACACCGGCGGCATTTCGCCGATGAAGAAACGCCCGGCCACCTCATACGTATCCCCCGGCTTCACCGGATGATTGTGGTACACATGCGGATACAGCTTCTGCATCGTTTGGTCCCGGTGCTGCAGCCAGACGATCGGGCCGGCCGCTCTTCTGCCCGCCTCCCCGTAGCGGAACGTTTTGACGATATCGTCCACATTCATCGCCACCATAACGCCGGATTCTCCGTTCCCGCCTCCGGAAGTAGGAACGAAGGCATAACTGGACGCACGGTCGTCTTCGATCAGATTCGTTACGCTGCCGTCGGTTGCCGTGGCGTCGTACACATTCCCGTAACTGGTAACGAGCTTGCCGGCAAAAGAGCTCAATACGGGAAACATCATCCCGTACCCGGCCGTGATCGTCGCGTTTTGCAGCCAAGTGATTTTGGCTTGGATCGACACCCCGCCCTTGTCAGCGGTGAACAAGCTTTCGATATCAGCGACCGGATGTACCGGATCGTCCGGGAAAATCGCCTTCAGCCGCTGCTCGATCTTAACCGCCCCGACTGCCTGCAGCGGCTTGCCCGGCGTCCAATCGGTTATTTCCGTACCGTCGAAAGAAATGCGCTGCGATTCGGCGAACGCCGTACCGACGCCGCTGTGCTCCGGTATCCATTCGGCCTTGCGCGCCGCACCCTCCGGCAAGACGTTGAAGGCAAATTCCTTGTTGCTCCAAGGCTGCAGCGTGTCGAACAGCTTCACGATGCTTCCCTGTTCAAGCACGGATACGGCGCCGTTTTGCAGCTTGATAAAATCGTCTTGGTCGTCCTTCAGAAACGAGTAATGGGCGTAACGTCCCCCGTTAAACGGGATCAGCACCTCGATCCTGCGGTCCCCGGTCACTCTCGCGTACAGCGGACCGGCTGTCTCGTTATGCTCCTGCAGCGATTGGACGAAATCGTACCGCTCCGTGTCGGACGGCGTTATGGAACCTAAGGCGGACTTGCCGGTTATCGGTGAAACGGTATCCGTTCCGTCCGGCTTGCTTTCTCCTTCTCCGGTGTCGAAGCCTTCGTTCACGGCGAAACCGGGCGGCGGCGCATCGGCTTTCTGAATCGCGGCCAATCCCCGTATCGTCAGCACATAAGCCAGACATAGGGCGATTCCGGCTGCAGCGAGTCGAAACAAGTTCGACATCTCTTTCCCTCCCATCGATGTCTTCATCATACCCTGAATAAGGCGTCCGTTCTTTAGACAATGCCTCTTCTTTTTTACACCTGAGGGTATACAATCGTTCACGGAATTTGTAATTTTTCAAAACTACTCCAAACTACTGGCGGCGGGGATCACCACAACTTCTGCAAACCCGCTTCCATCCGGCCTTGTTCGGATCGGACCGAAGCTTGTTCGCATGTATGGGTCCATGCCCGAATATATATGGATAAAAACGGATTTTTCGAAAGAGGCGGCTTATGCAGAAACAATCGTTTATCCGGGGGACGTTCATTCTTTCGGGGGCGGCCCTGATTACGAGACTGCTCGGGTTTATAAGCGGCATTTATTTGGCTCGCATGCTGGGAGCGGAAGGAATCGGACTGCTGATGATGGCGCATCCGCTCGTCCCGCTGGTCATCACCTTGACTGAGCTCGGTTTGCCGGTAGCGATCTCGAAGCTGGTGGCGGAAGCGGACGTGCGGGGGGATGCGGCGAAGCAAAGACGGATATTGGCGGTGTCGCTCGCCGTTACAGGGACACTCAGCATTATTTTGACCGCGCTCGCCCTGTTCGGCTCGAAGCTGATCGCCGGCATTTTCCTGACAGACCCGCGTGCGTATTACGCGATGCTCGCCATTACGCCGATCGCCCCGATCGTCGCGATCTCCGCCGTGCTGAAAGGGTATTTCCGCGGCAAGCAAAATATGAAAACGATCGCCTTCTCCGACGTAAGCGAGCATCTGGCCCATATCGCCTGCATCGTCGCACTCGTTCATCTGCTGCTGCCTTACGGCATCGAATACGCGGCCGCCGGCGCTATGGTCGGCTCCGTCGCGAGCGAAGCGGTCGGACTGATCATCCTGCTGACCAACTACCGGCTTCAGCGCGACCGGAGCAATCCCGGCGAGCCTTTCGCCGAGCATCTGCGCAAAGGCAGACGAACGCTCGCCGAGCTGCTGCACATCGGACTGCCTACGACAGGGCTCGGCTTCATTCAATCGATTTACAGCGCCTTTCAGCCGATGCTCGTCACGAAAAGCCTTATGCTCTTCGGGCTCGGCACCGCCCTGGCGACCAAGCAGTACGGCCTGCTGATGGGTTATGTATTTCCGCTGCTTATCTTCCCGAGCTTTATCACCCATTCGCTGTCCACCGCGCTCATACCGGCCGTCAGCGAAGCGATGGCGGAGCGCAAAGGGCTGGACGTTCACCGGCGGATGGACCAGGCGATGCGCATCGCGCTGTTCGTCGGCGCTCCCGCCACCGTCATCCTGATCTTATGGGCTACGCCGCTGACAACCTTGATCTATAACGCACCGGAGGCCGGGCCGCTGCTCAGGCTCATTGCGCCGATCTTCTTTCTGCATTATTTCGAAGCGCCGCTCCACGCCGTCCTGCTCGGCCTCGGCAAAGCCTCAACAGCGATGTGGAACTTCATCGCCACGACGATTATGAAGGCGACCGCGATTTATTTTCTCGGCATGAATTACGGCATTACCGGGGTAGTGCTGGGGCTAAATTTCGGGATCTGCTTCATTACGATGCTTAACTTTTTCTCCATCTCCAGCATTATCGGCTTTTATTTCGACCTGCGCCGCATGGTGAAGGTGGCGATCAGCATGGCCGTCATGGCAATCGCCGGACAGTCGGCCTATTCGTTCCTGCAGCACGAAGGCCTCCTGCCGGTGTGGAGTCTGATTGGCTCCATTATCCTGTCGCTGGCCGTGTTCGGCCTGGCGCTGCTGCTGACGGGAGCAGCCGGAAGGAAAGAACCGTTCCGCTTTGGCGGCATGCGGGGCGCGATCTCGTGGAGGAAGTAAACGCGGCCGGAGGCCGCCGTCCGATGCAGGCTGCCGCGTCACGCGCCGTACAACCACTTGCGCTCACTCGATCGCGTCCATAGCTTTGGACAGCAGCCCGATCATCTCGTCGATCTCAGCCTCCGTAACGATGAGCGGGGGCATCAGCCGGATCGTGGAAGGATTCGGCGAGTTGATCAGCAGTCCGCTCTCCCGGCACGTCTCCACCAGCGAAGCGCCGTCGCCCCGCTCAAGCTCGAACGCTTGCAGCAATCCTTGGCCCCGGACTTGCCGGATCGGATACTGCCGCGCCAGCTCGTACAGCCGCCCGGTCATATAAACGCCCATGCACTCGGCATGCTCGGGCAGACGCCGGCGAACGACCTCTTCGACAACCGCTTGCCCGGCCGCCATCGCTAGCGGTTGGCCGGAGTAGGTTCCTCCCTGATCCCCGGGCTCGAACAGATCGAACGAACTCGCCGCCAGCAGCGCCGATAACGGGAAGCCTCCGCCGATCCCTTTGCCGAGCGTCATCACATCCGGCTTGATGCCGTAATGCTCGCAGGCGAACAGCTTGCCGGTCCGGCCGATTCCGGTTTGGATCTCGTCAAAAATAAGCATAATCCCGCGTTCGTCGCATAACTTCCGCAGTTTGGCCACATAATCCGCTTCCGCCAGATGCACCCCGCCCTCGCCTTGTACAAGCTCCAGCATGATCGCGCATGTGTTCCGGTCGACGGCTGCGAGCAGCGCATCGAAATCGTTGAGCGGCACATGCTTGAAGCCGGGCACCTTCGGAGCGAACAGCGGCCGCCAATGCGCCTTGCCCGTCGCCGACATCGTAGCCAGCGTGCGCCCGTGGAAGCTGTTCGTCGTCGCAATGATCTCGTAAGCGCCGTCCAGACGGACCGCGCCATGCTTTCGGGCCAGCTTGATCGCCCCCTCGTTCGCCTCCGCCCCGCTGCTCGCGAAAAACGCTTTATCCAGCCCCGACAGTCCGGTCAACTGCTTGGCAAATTCGATCATCGGCTTGTTGAAGTAAGCCGGACTCGCATTCACGAGCGTGGAGGCTTGCCGCGCCAAAGCTTCCCGGATCACGGCCGGCGAGTGTCCGAGACACGTAACCGCCCATCCCCCGACAAAGTCCAAATACCGGTTGCCGTCCGTATCCCACAAATACATCCCTTCCCCGCGCTCCATAACGAGCTCCGGCCGCTTCGCCGTAAACAATACCGAATGCCCGGCATCAGTAAGCAGATGCTGCGTGATCGGGGACTTCTCTTTTTCTTGCATCCTTTTCCACCTCCCAAGATAATGCGTAATTATACATAATAAAGTATATTTATTCAATCCAATTTTCTCTCGATCACCCCTCGTCACGGTTCGTTCCAGCCTCCAGCGGTTCTCTCTGCTCCAGGTTCAATCAAGATCCGGCGATCAAGCCCCAGCAGTGCATCCCGGCTTCAGTAGTCCATCGGCTCACTCGAACTCTAGCGGAAGACTTATTTCCGTTATATGGCGATCTCAGCCTTCCCAGGGCGCGAACCGGAACTTTTACTTCCTTTATTTCGCTGATTCCGCATCGATTCCGCACTGTTTACTGCAATAAAGGAAACCAAACTTCCTCTATCCGCCAAATGAACGACGGATTATCGGATTAAAGGAAGTTAAACTTCCGCTAGCAATTGGACAAGCAAATAATTTCTGGACACAAAAAAAGCCCCGCCACCAACAGGCAGCGAAGCTCGTAACGATAACCCTCAATCCCTAGACTAGCCAACTCCCCATCTATCCTACCGTCTACCATCCAAGCTGCCTTGCCGCACCGTGCGTTTCCACCTCGCAAGACCGCAACTGCGTACCACCGGCGGCTTTTAAGCAGTTTCTATAACGGCCGGCCATCCGCGATCACTTCTTGTCGATTCGCATCGCTTCGCAAGCTTCCAGCCACCCCAGCACCATACCCGGATTGGAGGCGAAATGCACGTGCGTATATCCTGCGACCAGATGGCCTGCCGCAAAACCTTCCGGCTTCGTGCCCAGCCGCCCTTTCACCTCGTACGCGTAGGCAATCTGCTCTGTCGCCTCGCCGCCGCGCTCGCCCGGCTCAAAGACGGAGTAGTGGAACTCGTGTCCCCTCGCGGTTTGGCCGCTGCCGAGCATAAAGTTCGCCTCCGTCCCGGTGATGTCCCGGTAGCCAAGCGCCGCCAGCTTCGCCTGCATCCTTACCTTACCCGGAATAAGGCCGACCATCGGGTATTCGTTCCCCTGGCGGTCGACAATCGCCTCCGTCAAATACATAAAGCCGCCGCACTCGGCCAAAGTCGGAAGCCCGGCCTGCACCCTCTCCCGGACCGAAGCTTTTACGTCCTCCAGCCCGGCCAGCCGCTCCGCGAACTCCTCGGGGAAACCTCCCCCGATATATAACCCGTCAGCGTCGTCCGGCACTTTCTCTCCCGCAAGCGGTGAAAAAGGAACGATCTCGCCGCCGTAATGCTCGATCAGCCCGAGATTTTCCGGGTAGTAGAAATGAAACGCCGGATCTTTGGCGACCGCAATTCGGACGCGCCGGGTGCGTATTATGGCGGTGCTTGGCTTGAACAGAACCGGTTCGCACGCGACCGGAGCGCTTTCGGCCAACTGCAGCAGCCGGTCGAGATCGAGATGTCCGGCTATGAGCTCTCCGAGTTTCGCAAAAAACGGGTCCAGCTCCCCGCGTTCCACCGAAGGCACGAGTCCGAGATGGCGCTCCGGAATTTCGATCTGCTCTTCCCGCTTCAAATAGCCGATCACCGGAACGCCGCATTCCTGCTCGATCGCTTCCTTCACGATCCGGTAATGCCCTTCGCTGCCCGCTTTATTGGCGATGACGCCGACGATGCGCGAGCCGGGGGATAGGCATTGAAAGCCTTTCACGATGGCCGCCGCGCTGCGGGCCATGCTCTGCACGTTAACCACCAGCAGCACCGGAGCCTCGAGCAGCCCGCTGATATGGGCGGTGCTTCCTTCATCGGACAGCGGGCTTTTGCCGTCGTACATCCCCATGACGCCTTCGATGACGGATATGTCCGCCCCCTCGCTTGCCCGGACGAATATTTCCTTGACCGCTTCCGTCCCGACCATCCAGCTGTCGAGATTGCGCGACGGCCTGCCCGTCACCGCCGTATGGTACGTCGGATCGATATAATCCGGGCCGCACTTGAAGCCCTGCACGACCAGCCCTCTCGCCTGCAGCGCCGCCATGATGCCGATCGTCAGCGTCGTCTTGCCCGCGCCGCTCCCCGTGCCGGCGATTACGATCCGCCGCGGAGCAGCCGGCTGCTCCCTCTTTGCCATCGCTTTATTCATGCTATATCACTCCTACAGAAATCGTTACATGGCCCGACTTTTGCTTGCACTTTTTCCAGCGCTTCCGCGATTATGTAGTACATGAAGCTAGACTATCATCAAAAAAGACCTATTGACAAGCTTCGCTGCAATCAGACAATTCCCGCCGGGCCCGCAGGCGGGAAGCTGCATAACTTCGGCCGATCGAACTAGCCGAGGTAAGCCGGAATAGGCAGCAGCTCACTAAGGCTCACGATCTCAAGCCGTCTCCGCTGCAAATCGCGGATCATCTCCGGCAGCGCCTTCGCCGTCTCGAAACATCCGGGACCGGAGTGCATCAGCACGATCTCGCCGCTGCGCACGAAAGTGTCCACGTTCCGCCGGATGTGGTCCGCTTCCTTCTGCGACCAATCGAGCGTATCGAGCGACCAGAGGATGGTGGCGCATCCCGCCCGGTCCGCCCAGCGTACGACCCGTTCGTCAGCATCGCCGAACGGTGGGCGGAACATCGCCGGCTCCGCGCCAATGACGCAACGGATCGCAGCCTGCGTCCGGTTGAAATTGTCCGCAAGCTCCGTATCCGTTAATGTCGTCAGACGGTCATGGGCGTAGCTGTGGCCGAGTATCAGATGACCGGCCTTATAGATTCGCCGCACGATGTCCGGGTACTGCTCCACCTTGCTGCCGACGAAAAAAAAGTTCCCTTTTACACCGTGTTCGGTTAACGTATCTGCAATCATCGGCGTAATCCGCTCATCAGGGCCGTCGTCAAACGTCAGCGCAACTTGACGGACATCGGGGCCGTTCAAATATACGCGTTCCCGGCTCACCGCCGCCAGCTCCGCGGCGCGGAGGCGCCAATTGAGCAGTCTCTCCCGCGCCTCATCCGTCATATGATCCGATACGCCCTCAATAGGGAGCATGTAGTTTGTTTCCATAAATAATCCTCCATGGAGAAATATTATTTATTCCTCCCTACTATACCCCAATCGGCCATAAGCGCCAACCGGATCAGAGCCGGCCCAACCAAAAACTCCTTACCGGAATCAGCCGATTCCAATAAGGAGTTGAGGTGGAGAAATATGCGGACGTTATCGGTCGTCTGTCTCACGTACCGGCCGGCGGTTACGATTCGACCATGAGGATATCCCGGATCACTGTGCCGGACGGCAGCTGTTGTTTGGGGATGCGGAGCAGCGAAGTGACGAACGCCTCACCCTTCATCCCCTCGGGAACCGGGTCGTCATCCGTTGGCCGGACCGAAATCGTCAGAAACGGACGAGCGGGAGGAGCCTGGCCGTCTCCGCCGCCGGAGACGGTTACCTTTTCCACCCGAAATCCTTCGTTAGCGGACGCTTTCTTGCCGATGCTTACACAGATATAATAATCGTCCTCATTTTCGCTGACGAGAAAACCTCCGGGAACCGCCTGCCGGTACAGCTCGTACCGGTCCGGCACATCCCGGCCGGATTCCGCCGCCGAACCGGCCGCTTTCCAGCCATACGTTTCGGAGTATTTCCTGTATTGAAGCTGCTCGTATTGTACCGGCACACTTGCAACTGCCGGGCCGCTCTCTTCCGCAGACACTACTTGCGAGACCGCAGAACGGCCAGCGTTATCCGTACCGACGGAGCAGGCCCCTGCAGGCAGCGCGATACAAACCGCCAGCAGCAAGCGGACAGCATATCGTCCGTTGCGGAATCGTTTCTCGTTCATAGCCGGTTCAAAGCCCCTTCCTAGCGCGGATGCCGAATATTCAGCACAGCGTCTTCCCGCTTCAGCGGCACCTCGACGGAGTACCCCGGATTCGTCTCATACGATCCGGTATGCGGATTGTACACGTCCAGGCTGAAAGAGGGGAAGTCGGACGGCTTCATTTTCAAAATCCGGATGCGCCCTTCTCCCCCGTTGTCCGTGCACTGCCAGTTCTGAAAAGACTGGAATACCGGGTTGCCGCAGTCGCCGAAATCGGTCCGGTAGCTGACCAGTTCCCGGTCGTGATGGCCGGAAAACACCGCGATCAGATTGCCGTGCTTGCGGAACGACTTCTGCCACATATCCTCTCCGTCATTCGCTCCGGCTGCGCCCTTGTACAGCTTCGGGTTATGGTTATCGCCGGGCTTCGTTCTCTCCCCGTGCTGGTACATGTAAGTATGCGTAATGATGATAACTTTATGGGAGCTGTGCGCCTCCATCAAACTGTCGGCCCAGGCCAGCACTTCGTCCCTGGCCCCGAATTCCAGCGACAGAAACAAATACGGCTCGCCTTCGATCTCCAGCACGGCATAGCTGTTTTCGATTTTCCCCTCTTCATAAGTGCCCTTGAACCACGGACGGTTCGCGTAGCGGTGCGTTCCAAAATAGCGGTTGAACATCGTCAGACTCCGGTCCGTCTTCAATTGGTTATCGTAGTCATGGTTGCCGGGAGTCGCCAGGAACGGAATTCCGGCCTGATCGAACTTCTCGAACGCCTGCGCAGCGATCCGGAACTGTTCTTCGTCGTCCGCACCGTCATCTACGACATCCCCTAGATGGAGTATGATTTGCACGTTCAAATCGGCTGCGTTGTCTACAATCCACTGCGCCTTCACGGGGTAGATAGAAGGATATTTCGCCGCCAGTATTTGCGTATCCGGAATAATGACGATCGAAAATTCCCGTCTGTTGTCCGCCAATGTGCGTCACCTCTACATTTTTATTGTCGCTTGACTGCTTCCGTGAAACAAAAAAGAGAGAAGCCAAATAATAAACAGCTCGGCAAGCTGTCTACTATTTAGAGTTTTCTCTCCTGACTCCACCCTAAACGGTACTGCCTATTCGGTTAGTAAGGCCCGACATCGTACTAGTTATAGCATAGCCGTGAAAATGTTGTCAATCCCGCCAAAAGCGTTTACATGATCTTATATTCCATCGTTTGTCCCAATCTGAAAGACTCGATCGATCGCCTTGTTTTCGATATGTTAAGACTATGCCCTTTAAAACAAACAAAAAACCTTCCCGCATTTTTCAGGGGAGGCTCTTTGTCGTTTGATCCGGGGTCGTCCAACCGTTACAAATTAGACGGTTCCCGATAACGGCTCCGATATTCAGAAGGCGTTGTACCGGTGTATTTACGGAACATGGTGCCGAAGTGGGTGGAGTTGGAATATCCGATTTGGGTGCAAATATCGGTAATTTTGTCATTAGATTCCCGCAACTGACGCTGTGCCTGTGTGATGCGGACACGGTTCACGTATTGTACGACAGAATAGCCCGTTAACTTATGAAACATGCGGCTGATGTAATACGGACTGAGAAAAAACTGTTGTGTCAGCAGATCCAAGGTGATGTTCTCCCGATAATGCTCGTTAATGTAGGTCAGAATGGAGGAAACGCGTTCAAAATTCGGATCAAACGGTTGTGAAACCTCGTCATTGGACTGTGATTTCCGGTATAGAACGATCAACCGGCTCACGTAGACCATCATTTGGATGAGCATCGATTGAATGACGAGTTCATGACCAGGCGGTTTTTCTTTTTGTTCCCGAAGCATGGCGTAGAGCAATTGCTCCACGACCGCCTGCTGCTCAACATTTAGTGAGAGCACGCAATGCTGTGATTGGAACAGAATAGACAGTACTTCATAGGACTGCGCTGCAAGTGCGGGCCTCACAAAACATTCCTGAAAATAAATCAGAATGCGATCCGTATCGGATTGAATATTGTTCGTCTGGTGAAGTTCGAAGCGGTTGACGAATATGATGTCACCTTGGTTTAACTTGTAGGAGCGACCATTTATAAAATATTGCTTGCAACCGCTCAGCAAGTAATAAATTTCGTAGTGAGGATGGAGATGCAGGCCGGGCATCTCATGATGTTTTTTGGTTTTCCATTTGTGTATCAAGTACGGGGAAGGCTGCATACGTTCACACCCTTTTATAATGGTACCGCTCTCAAATTTCGAGACAAATTCGGTCGGTCCGTTGGAAGTGTTGCAAGATGTCCGCAGCAATATTGCAAAAATGATAGAAGTAGGGACTGTCTGTCGCAAAAATATTATAGCAGCCGTCAACCCGTACACATCATAATACTAATATAGCATTATAAGTAATTCATTGAAAGGTAGGAGATATCATGATTAAACAATGCTCGAAACTGATTGCTCTCACTCTCCTTGCTCAGAGTTTGGCTGCATGTTCTTCAGGCGAGGATGTATCAACTGAACTTGAGCAGCAGCCAGTTGAACTTACGTTGTATGCTCAAATGCCGCTGTCCGATGAGCAATGGCAGACCCTCATGCTGGACCCATTGCGTAAGAAATACCCGCACATTACACTTCATATCGTAAATCGGCAGGGCTCAGCTGGTCCGCATATGCCCGATTTAATCGCGTCGGGCGATACGCCTGACTTGTACACCGTTGCCAGTGTACTGCTGGGTGAGTATGCGCAACTGGGCGTAACTGAGGACTTTACACCATACGCTAAACGTCTGGGCGTCGATGTGAACCGATTCAAGCCACAAGTAATGGAAGCACTGCGTGCACTCGCACCTGCAGATGAAGTATATGCGCTCCCGTACAATTTGAATTTTAATGCTATTTACTACAATCGGGATATTTTCGATTTGTTCGGGGTCGATTATCCAGTGGATGGCATGACGTGGAAAGAAGTTATGGATAAAGGACGTGAGGTTAGCCGTCACGAAGGGGGAAGGACGTATCGCGGACTTGACCCCAACCATGTTTTCCAACTGGCCTACCAGCGATCCGTGCTTCCAGTTGATGCCGCGACAAAACGTGCGTCGGTGAATACGCCGGTGTGGCAGGATGTTTTTCGCTTAGCACAGGAAATTTACTCGATACCAAATAACGAGCCAGCGAATTTTAACGACGTGAATAGTGGCGGACATAACCGGTTCATGAAGGATCGCAATGTGGCCATGTATGCAGGAGTCAATCTGGCACCGTTATTGAAGGAGCCGACTGAGACAGGGCTGAACTGGGACGTCGTTCAGTTTCCGAGCACGGCGGACAAGCCGAACGTATACAGCACGGTGGATGCGCACGTTATTGGCATGACATCGACCACTAAGCACAAAGAAGATGCGGCTCGTGTGATAGAGCTGTTTACGTCCAATGAGGTACAGAAAATAGCAGTACGTCAGATCGCCAATTTCTCACCGTTAAGTGATTCGGTCTTTCAGGAGCAATTCGGAGCTGACGTCCACTACTTGAAGGGCAAAAACTTCAGCGGGGTATTCCGAAGTGTGAACGCCGAGACGCCGGCTTTCAGTGTATATAATGTGGATGCGGAGCGCATCATCCGGACGCATTACCGCAACTTCTTGCGCGGTGACTACGATGTGAACACAGCGCTCCGTACGGCAGAGGAAGAGGTTAATCAACGAATCGAAGCGTTGTCTCAACAGTGAGCAAGTACAACATGGATGCCCTGGAAACGGGGCATCTCTGTATCTTATTAAGAGTATCAACGCCAAATCTTATAAGTGCGTGTTCAATAAAGTCCGCTTATCTGCACCGAGAAGAATTGGATGAATCTAGGAAATGAAGAGCGAAGTGTAGTGAAAGCTACGTGAGCTTCGGAAGTTCCGGCTGATTTCAATATTCGATGTCGAGTGGGCTTCCTGATTCTTGGGCAAATGATATTCTGGAACGGTCAGAAGTTAGAAAGGGTGAAAGCTTTGAAGAAGAATGTATTAATACTCGTAGTTATGAGCTTGTTCCTCTTGTCAGTCGCTTGTACAAATACTGGAAATAGAGACGCAGAACAGACTGGAGAGGTGCAGCAAATGATGAAGCAGCCAGCGGAAGGAAGCGCTTCCATACTGAGTAATTATCGCGAACCAGGTGTGATTGCCAAACCGTCTGATTTCCCGTGGATGCCGGAGATTGTATTGACCAAACAGCCTTTTGGCGGCTATACTGCAGATTTTAATATCGAAAGCTTCGCACCTCCTGCAACTCCAGATAAGATGACATATTATGTGGATATTCATACAGGAAATGATCTAAACGACGGATTGACCGCGGCAACGGCATTTCAGTCCATTCATAAGGGATTGCAGCAGCCTGATGTGGATATTCTGTATATTGCACCCGGCTTGTATCCAAAGAACAAAGGTTTTAACAGGGTAAGCCCCACACGCGATATTGTGATTAAGCCTACCTATAAAGGGAAAGTTATTTCATCGGCTCACGTTGAGTTGGATTTGACGTTGGATGCAGCCTACACTCATGTGTATCGAGCCACTAGCCATGCAGGTATTGAAGCAGTCTATGATCTAGGATTGCGAGACGAGTATGGAGATGGTCGGAAACTCAGCGGCACAGAAAGTCCTGCCGAAGTCGCTCAGACTCCTGGCAGCTGGTATTCGGACGGATCTACGATATGGCTTCGCTTGGAAGACGACCGAACGCCTGACGAAGACGTACGGGCATATGGCGGGGGCATTAACGGTCTGATTAATAACAACATTACAGCCTATATTGAAGGGATCGAATTCCACGGAGGCTCTCCATTTGTCGTGACGAACCAAACCGCCTCCGACGATATTCGCGTTTATTTTAAGGATTGTGCTTTCCGTTATTCAAGCTCAGCTGGCAGCAATGGCTTGTCCATTCGCGGTGCAAGCGAGGTTTTTCTGCAAAATTGTATCGCTTCGAGAAATCATAAAGACGGATTTAACTACCACGTTAAAAATGACATTGTGCCACGAGTGCTGGAAGTGAATTGCATCGGTCGGCATAACGGTATTGATGGAGACAAGGACAGTATTAATAACGGAAGCACACAGCATGACGGCGGCATCATAATTCGAGTAAACGGATTGTATTACGGCAACGAAGGCTACAATATTGCTGACATCAACGGAAGCAAATCGTGGATTATCGGAAGTGCGGCCTATGGATCGACATCCATACTTGAAACGAGAAACGCAGATTTCATGACGGATGGGGAAATGTGGTTGGACGGATGCGTATCCTATGGGTCAGGAGACGATTTTATCGTCAGGTCTGGAGGAAGCATGCATTTCAAACATGTGATGTCGAGCAACGTATTTCAAAACGATACATACTAAAATCAAAGGTTTCAGTCATTATCATTAGGAAAAAGTCTTCCATAGTCAGCTTCTCCCATGCTTAATCTGAATTTGAACTAAAGCGAACCTTCCAATCCCACTTTATTGTGGTTTGGAAGGTTATTTATTCAATTTGTAAGTACCTGCACCCATCAAAACAAAAAGGCATTCCGCTTCACTGCCACGCGTGGCTATCGGAGCGAAATGCCATATATTATTACGGTTCATTTATGTGATAAAGCGTAAAACCGATCAATCGGATACAAGAAACACAACGTTGTCGACGAATGCATTCGTGTTGATGCGGGCGTCGATCAAGCTTGTGCGAGGGATGCCTTCTATCGTCAAATCCTTAAATGTAATGTCGGAAACGCGATGGGTATTGTCAAACCCCATAAAATAAGCATTGCCTGTGCCATAATTAGCCGATTGAAAGTTTTCGATATAAATGTCACGGATGATACCTGCCGGAGAATTTTCGCTCCTTTTTCTGATTTGGAAATAGAACATTTGACGCTTGCTGTGGGAATAGAACTGCACGGGGTTAATCTCTTCTACACGGGTATCGATGACCGTTACATCCGAAAGGGTGGTTCCATCATGAACAAATAATCCCAGGGGAATATCCGCATAAATGATGTCATTATTTTCAAATCGGATGCCCTGCATTGATGTTGCTTCTGTTTCCGTCCCCACCTTCATACCACCGGCTGCTTTTGACCAAAGCACGGAGTTTTGCACTGTCACGTTATACACATCCCGGTTAGGAATACGGGGGAGGATGTACCATCGACCTGATTTGATCACAACCGAATCATCTCCAGTGTAGACAAATACGCGATCCACCATCACATCGCGGGAGTTGTCAATATCAATGCCGTCTGTGGTCAGATTGTCAGGACTATTCACTACCTTTACATTTTCAATTGAAATATGATCGGAGTGGTAAACATGTGTGTTCCATGAAATGGAATCTCGTATCATAATATCCTCAATATGAATGTGCTCACTTTGAACAGCAAAAATGAGCCGTCCGCCGCCCACGCTGGCTGCACGATGGTTCTTGCCATCTGCATCAATGATCCCTCGACCGCTGATTGTCACATGCGCTTCCTCAATGATTGACAACAGTCCGGACACTGTCGTCTGTTGACCACCGCTAAGCGGCAGTTTGTCTGTGTAAGTACCGCTCTCCCAGTAAGATCCTTGAATCAATGCACCGCTTTCCAGATAAATATGGGTGTTGCTGCCGACGATGAGGGTGCCTGTTTTATAGGTCCCGCTTGGAAAATACAGCACTCCTCCATTACTTAGCGCGGCTACATCGTTAAGCGCTTGTTGAATCTTGGCCTGTTCATTCACAGTTCCGGTGGCATCGACATCATAGTCCATAATATTGATAACATCGGGGCTGCACAAGGTGGGCGGACTAGATTCAGGTGGATCGGCAAAGAGAAACAATTTGTCACCGTCGTTGATCGTCACAATCAGTTTGCTTGGTTCCGTAAGTGTGAAGGTTAACTGGTTGGCAGTTGCTGTTCCTGTCAGCGACAAGCTGTGAGGACTAATATTGAAGTCTATGATTGGGTCATCAACGGTTATTGCGATATCGACGCTGCCTGAAAAGGCAAATCGGGCAATGTGTACATCCTGAAAGGCCTCCACCGTGATGGGAATGCTGTCAACCGTTAGTGTGTAATCGGTGCTGTGTGTCATGCCAACAATATCATCGTAAACAATCACAGATCCAGTAGCGGCAGTCTTGTCTGCCCATGCAGGAACGCTCACAAACAGTAGTAATACGACTGTTACGGCCAGCGCACGTATTAAAGCGTTTTCGATTCTCATGAAATCAATCCTTTCCATGTATGAAGAGTAAATTTCACTGTCATTATGGCATGAGACCGTAACAGGGTGATACAGGATTTTTGCTGAAAAACGGGGGTTTTTCCAGCATTTTTGTACAGCACAGAGGAGATTGGATGAATCTGGTCACCGGCAGCGACATGACTAAGGAAATGATCACCTTTGAATCGCAAGCCAAAAAGCTGCCGGCTAATTATCAAGCGGCATGGGAAAAACAAACTCAGGCGTTTTTGCCGAAGACGACCCCGCCGTCCACATAAAGCGGCGCCCCCATCACAAAGGAAGACTCGTCGGAGGCCAGGAACAAGGCGGCTTTGGCGACATCTTCGGGCAGCCCGAGCTCTTCGCTCAGCTGACGTTTCTTGATGGAGGCGATCGCCTCCTCGGGGTCGTCGTACGACCTGTGCAAATACTGCTCCACGAAGGGGGTGAAAATCGTCCCGGGCAGCAGAGCGTTCACCCGGATACCGAACGGGGCGTAGTCGACCTGCATCGATTTGGTCAGCGCAAGCACCGCCCCCTTCGTCGCGGCATAGGAAGCCCGGCGCGCAAGTCCGATCTCGGCCACGCAGGACGACATGTTGATGATCGCTCCCCGCTTTCGTTCCATCATATGGGGGACTATATATTTGCTGGGCAAATAGACGCCTTTAATATTGATGCTCATGATCCGGTCCCAGACGTCCGGTTCGATCTCGTGCAATCGGCCGACGCCGCTGATCCCCGCGTTGTTGAACAACACGTCGATCCGGCCGAACCGCTCCAGCGCCCGCTCCGCCATCAGCCGGACTTCCTCCGGATTCGTGACGTCCGCCTGCAGAAACACGGCCGTTCCGCCCGCTTCCCCGATCCGTCTCACCGTCTCGGCGCCTTTGTCGGCATCCAGATCGTTTACGACAATCTCCGCTCCCTCGGCGGCGAACAGCAGCGCCGTACTTTGTCCGATGCCGGACCCCGCACCGGTGATCAGACATACTTTCTCTCGCAGTCTCACGGGTTCTCCTCCTCTGCTCTTGCTTCCTGCCGCTTGCCGGCCGCGGCTAAGCTTGCGGATATTCCTCCTGGCCGCTTGCGCACGAACGGATTATCGCCTCGGCTACCGCGATCCCGTGCACCGCATCGTCGAACGACGTATACTCGGGCTTCGTGCCGGCCGCCACGCAATTGCATATATAAGTAAGCTGCTCCCTCAGCACACCGAATGCGCTCCCGTTCAGCGTATGGTGAATAAAATAGTCCGGCGACGTCCGTCCCGCCCCGTCCCACAGCTGCAAATTGGAGCCGCTGTTGGCAAATTGGGCCGTCCCGTTCAATCCGATCACTTCCGCCGCGTCGTTCATCACGATGCCCGCTTCGTCCGGCGTCATCCAGTTGCTGTGCAAAAACGCCATCGTCCCGTTCTCGAACTCGAGACAAGACCATAAAATATCCGGGACGACCTCGTCGTTAACCGCCTTGCCGTAGGCTTTAACTGTTTTGACCCGGCTGCCCGCATACCAGATGGCGATATCGAGATCGTGCACCGTCAGCTCGAACACGGTATGCGTCCGTTTGTACGTGCGGAACATCCCCTTCGTCCGGCCCCGCTTCAAGTACATACTCTGCGGCTCGCCGATCCTGCCCGAAACGATCGCGTTTTTTATATCCGCGTAACGCGGCTCGAACCGGAGCAGATGCCCGGCGAATATAAATTTGCCGTTACGCTCCGCGGCCGCAGCCATCTCCGCCGCCTCCTCCAGCTTGGTGGACACCGGCTTCTCGACCAGCACGTGCTTGCCCGACTGCAGCGCCGCGACCGCAGGACCGCAATGCTCGTGCTCGAACGTCGCGATGCTGACCAGATCGATGTCCGTACGCTCCAGCAGCTCTTCGCTTTTCGTGTACACGTTCGGCACGGAATATTTGTCGCCCAGTTCCTTTACCCGCTCCCCGTTACGGTCGCATAACGCGACGACCTCCACCTGCGGCATCGCATGAAACGCTTCCAAATGACAGCTGCCCCAGCTGCCCAGCCCGATAATCCCCACTCTCACTTTGCTCATCCGTTTATTCGCTCCTTTCGTATCGCACTAACTTTTATATATTATATATAATGCATGCAATAGAATTATATCGCCTCTAACCATTCGTTTCAACCACTTTTTACAGAACAGGCTGGAGGGGAGCTTGGGGTGCGGGGTTACAAACTGTCGGCTACCACTTCAAGCTGTTCCCCGGACAGGTTTTTCCCGGGACGGTTTTTCTTGTAGTCCTTGCCATTTCGGAAAAAACGGATAAACTAAAACACCCCATAGACGGAACGTACGTTCTGTCATATAATGGATGAACATCTGGTCATTTCAGGAATCAATTCTATATTTGGGAAGCGAGGAATCGGTATGATCCGAGAAACGGAAGTGCCGCTGTACCATGACGGACGGACAGACGCGACTCCTGAACAAGCCGCCTACGATCCGGCGCGGTTAGCCAGGCTCGACGAGCATTTGTCGGACTTGATCAGTCAAAATAAGCTGCAATGCGGCAGCTATTTGCTGGCGCGAGACGGGCGTATTTTCGCGCACCGGGCGATGGGCAAGCTGACTTACCGGGAAGGCGGCCCGGACTTGATGCCGGACAGCATCCGCAAGACGTATTCGGTCACCAAGTTTTTCACCGCGGTCGCCGTCATGCAACTGATCGAGGAAGGCAAGCTGTATTTGGAACAAGCGGTGTCCACCGTGCTGAAGCCGTTCGATACGCCGCTGCACCGGTCGATTACCGTGTTTCACCTGCTTACGCATACATCGGGCGTATATCCGGACCCCGGCTGCATGATGGAGCCGTATCCGACCGCCTGGTTCGGCGGTTTGAAGGGGTATGACGATTGGGTTACGAATGCGATCTCGGGCCCGCTCTCCTTCAAGCCAGGCGAACAATACGCCTACTCCAGCTGCGGCTACGCCATTTTGGGCGAGATCATCGCCAAAGTGTCGGGCATCCCGTACGAGCAATACATACTCCAGCACATCATAGAGCCGCTCGGCATGACGCGGACGTTTTTCAAGGTGCCGGTCCATTTGCGCGATGAAGTATGCGTGACGAGCGACTGGCAGGTCGAGGAGCTGGAGTGGAGCGAAGAACGCGCGGACGGTCCTCCCCCAGCCGGAGGCGGCTTGTATTCGACGCTCGAGGATATGTGGAAGCTCGGACAAATGATGCTGGACGGCGGAACGTTCGGCGGTGTCCGCATCCTGAGCCGGAAATCGGTCGAAGCGATGACCAAGAATAAGCTGTCCGGAGTCAAAACCCACGTATGGGGAAGTAATGTTACCGACTACCAGTTCGGGCTCGGCTTATTCCTGACCACGCCTACGATCGAGACGCCGGGAACGTACGGACACGAGGGCTTTGGCCGGTGCGGTATCAAGGTCGACCCGGAGGAGCGGTTCGTAGCCGTATTTATCGTACCGACCGGGATTCAATGGGCCCCCGAATCGGTCATCGGAACGAAAGCCGTTATCTGGTCGGGCTTGCTGTAATCACGAATCGACGACGAAAAGAGGGATCGCTAATGGCAATCGAACAGCAGCATGCAAGCTCCATCCATCTGGGGCATACGGACGCAAGCCCGTCCGAGGTAGGCTTCGACGGCGGACGGCTTGAGGTGCTGGACCGGCATTTCCAACAGTTGATCGGGGACGGAAAGCTTCAAGCCGCCTCGTATTTGCTCGCCCGCCACGGCAAAATATTCGCCCATAAATCGATGGGCCCAAGAGTCGGGTTCGAGGATGGCGGCGATCTGCAGCCGGATTCGCTGCGCCGAATCGCCTCTACGACGAAAGCGTTTACAGCCGTCGCCGTCATGAAACTCGTCGAAGACGGAAAGCTGTATCTCGAGCAGCCCGTATCCACGATTTTGCCGGAATTCGACACCCCCTTGCATAAAACGATCACCGTGTTTCACCTCCTCACGCACACGGCGGGCATTTGCCCGGACCCGGGCTATTACTTGGAGCCGTATCCGCGGGGCTGGTGGAACGCGAGCGAGCAGGATAATTGGATCAAGGGTGTCTTGTCCGGTCCTCCGCGAAGCAAGCCCGGGGAGTTTTACAACTATTCCAGCTCGGGCTACGGCATTCTCGGCGAATTGATCGGCCGCGTAACCGGCATGCATTACAACGACTACGTCGAGCAGGCGATTATCGGGCCGCTCGGGATGGACCGGACCTTTTTCGATGTGCCGGAACCGTTCCGCGACGAAATATGCCTTGTCGCGCCGTTCGACGCGGAACGGTTGACGACGAGCACGAAGCAGCCGGGCAAAATGCCGCGTGCCGGCGGCGGACTGCATTCCACGCTGACGGACTTGTGGAAGTTCGGTCAAATGATGCTGGACAAAGGAGCGTTTCGCGGCAGCCGCGTCGTCAGCCGGAAAACGGTGGAGGCGATGACCCGCAACCAGCTGTTCAAGGTACCGGCATACGCGTGGGGCGTGCAAATTCCGTCCAAAAACTACGGGCTGGGGCTCAATTTGTTTCTGGAGAGAGGCGAGCTGAAGACGCCGGCGACGTTCTCCCATGAAGGGGCGGGCCGCTGCGCGCTGCATATCGACCCCGTCGAGCAGCTGGTAGCCGTCTATTTCGTGCCGACCGCGCACGACGGATTTTTGCCCGAATCGATTATCCATCCGAGCAATATCATTTGGTCGGGCTTGCGTTGACATGCTGCGGGTATTAAAATCCGTCGCTTTCGTCACCTACAAGGAGTGGGCGGCATATCGTTCGCATATGGCCGTCTCCCTCTTCGTAGGGCCCGTTCTGTTTCTCGTACAGCTGCTTATCTGGCAGGCGGTGTTCTCTTCAAGGGATACGGTCGGCGGCTTGAATCTGACGCAAATGCTGACCTATTACGGCATCATAACGGTCATCCATTATGCTATCTTCGACTTCGCCGACTGGAATTTGCAGATGCTGATCCGCACCGGCAAATTTCTCACCTTCCTGCTCAGGCCGGTGTCGCACCGCTGGTTCGCCTTGTCGCAGAAAGCGGGCCACCGTCTGCTCGGCTTTTGGCTCGAGCTCGTCCCTGTCGCCCTTATTCTGTACTTCGGCTTCCATATCGATCTGATACCCGAGTATCCGGTGTGGGCCGTCATATCGATTGGCTTAAGCTTTCTGATGATGTTTCTCGTCAATTACTGCATCGGCCTCACCGCCTTCTGGCTGACGAACGCGCACGGGATTCGCGGGATGTTCCATCTGCTTCGCGACTTATCGGCGGGCGTCTTGATCCCGCTCACCTTGTTGCCGGATGCGCTGCAAAAAATCTTGTTCGTGCTGCCATTCCAATTTATCGTGTACGTGCCGACCCGGGTGATCATCGGCTCTTACGAGTTAGGGGGCATAACGATGTCGATCCCGCAAATCGTAGCCGTTCAGGCGGCCGCCGTTCTCGTCATGTGGCTCGTCTCCGAATGCTTGTGGCGGCTCGGAATCCGGCATTTTACGGGGGTGGGAGCATGACGAAGACGAATGGGCTTGTCGCCTATGCGGAAATCGTCAAAACATCAATCGCGAGCCGAATGGCCTACCGCGACGATTTCTGGATCAGCTCCCTGATGACGGTCGCCGGGGAACTGGTCGTGCCGCTCCTTACGTTTCTCATCTATCGCTCGGGTGCTTCCTTCCCCGGATGGAGCCTGAACGAGGTGCTGCTCATTCAAGCGGTGTTCCTGCTGTCCAAAGGCATCGCCTTTCCGTTTTTCTTCGGGATCGTCTGGAATACGCTCGACAGGGTCCGGGAAGGAACGTTCGATCTGTTGCTCATCAAGCCGCGCTCCGCACTGTACATGGCGCTGGTCACCGGCTTTCAGCCAGACGGCTTAGGGCGTCTGCTGGGCGGCGTGCTGCTGCTCGGGGTGGCCGCTTGGATCGTTCCGGCCGCAGGAATCGCCGGCTGGCTGTTGTTTGCGGCGCTGATGCTGCTGTCGGTCATGGTGCTGTTCTCGTTCGCACTGTTCATGTCCGGCCTGCTGTTCCGCTGGGTCGGCAGCAGCCGCGTTTACGACATATTCGATTCGGTCACATCGTTCGGACTGTATCCCCGGACCGTCTTCTCGAAATCGTTCGTCGGCCTCGTGCTCCACGCCGTTCCCGTCATGATGATCGGCTTTATTCCGGCGTCCGCGCTGCTCGGCAAGCTGCCGCAAGACGTATGGATCGCCGCTGCCGTCAGCTTCGCCTTTTTTCTGCTCAGTCTGGCGTTCTGGTACCGGATGCTGGGCAACTATACGAGTGCGGGTGGTTAAGTTTAACATGAACATGCTGATCGAAGTACGCGAGCTGTGCAAAACGTATACGACGCACCAACGCGGCCATACGTTCAAGGAAGCTCTGAAAAGCCTGGTTTTCCGCAAAACGATCGAGGTGCCCGCCGTGAAAGGCATCTCGTTCCAGGTCCGGCAAGGCGAAATCGTCGGATTTCTCGGCCCGAACGGAGCCGGCAAATCGACGACGCTCAAAATATTAACCGGCGTGCTTCATCCGACCGCAGGCAAAGTCCGAGTGATGGGATACGTCCCCTGGAAGCAGCGCAAAAGCTACGTCGCCCGCATAGGCGCCGTATTCGGCCAAAAATCCCAGCTGTTGTGGGATATTCCGCCGCTCGACGCCTTTTATATGAACAAAGCGATCTACTCGATTCCGCAGTCCGAGTTCGAAGAAACGCTCGAAGAACTGACGGAATTGCTCGACGTCCGGGACGTGATGCGCAAGCCGACGCGGCAGCTGTCGCTCGGGGAACGGATGAAATGCGAATTTATGATGGCGATGCTGCACCGCCCGCAAATCGTCTTTCTGGACGAGCCGACGATCGGCCTCGATGTGATCGCCAAGGACAAAATTCGCGAGTTCATTCTGAAGATGAACCGTAAAGGCGTCACCTTTATCCTGACGACCCACGATCTCGACGATGTCGAGCATCTGGCCGAGCGCGTCATCGTAATCAATCACGGCGAAGTTGTCTTCGACGATACGATTCAAGCGATGCGAAGCCATGTCGGCGGCGGGAAAATGATCCGTCTGCTGACCGCGGAGTCTTTCCCCGAGCTACAAATACCCGGCGTTACCGTGGTACGGATGCTGTCCGAGCATGAGGCTGAAATCGAGCTTAACATGGGCGTTCTGAATATCAGCGAATTTATCGCGACGATGAACGGCATGTGCACGCTGCTCGATATGTCCGTTCAGGAGCTGACGATCGATCGGGTCATCAAACAATTGTATTTGACGCATTCGCCACGAACGGACGGATGACGCACTCTGCCATTGTCGATGCTGAGATTCCAAGCAAAACGTAAGGGCCGGAGAAATTGTTCAATCGGTATTTCCCTGCAAAAAGGACCTCATCCTCCACTTGCCCGTGGAATTGAGGTCCTTTCGGTTTCGGAGCTCGGTTTGGAGCTCGCTCCAGTACTGCCGGGCATTTGGGGACAGCCCCTTATGTGGAACTCTGCATAGTATGCCTGTCCACGCTGGGGGCCACCCGTTGCTACGAGCTGGAATAGCTTTTGTGCTTGCGTCTGTAGTACTTGTAACCCTGATTATGGTGATACTGGTTCGGATATTGGTTCGGATATTGGTTCGGGTGCTGGTTCGGGTGCTGGTTCGGATATTGGTTCGAATACTGGTTCGGGTGCTGATTCGGATGGTTCGGGTAATGCGGCGGGTAACCGCCTTGTCTCTTATAGTAGTCGCTGCTGGAATATCTTGAATAGTGTCTTTTGGAGCTCAGCTTCTTATGCAATAAATCTTGTAGCATTCGTTTTAACATTGGCGTATCCTCCTTCGCCTTTTGGTTGTTATTACGCAGAAAATGGGACTTGGTTTCAAAGCTGCAAAATAATCAGCTTACGGGGCTTACGAACCTAGGACCCCTTATTTGGCTAAAATTCAGCGATTTGAAGTTATTCCGAACTCCAGAAATGTTATTTCCTGCATCAGTTCGCACTCCCACCCATGTTCGACTCCATAAGGTAGCTGGGATTCGTTAGATCTGTTATGAAGTCTTGTTACGGCTATAAGAACGATATGGTTCGTTAGCACAAGGCCATACGCCCATTAGCTCGACCTGCGGATTTGCTTCTTTACGCCGGAGGACAGAAGGCGCATTAGCTAGCTCGTCCAAAGCCGTGTATAAAAAAAGAGCGGCAAACCGCTCAAAAACGATTCTGTACTTTGTGTACCCCAAATCACGTGCTCCGAATCTTCAGACCACGGCGTGCTGAAGCTTGCCGATCGGTCCTTCGGGATCGGCTATATCCGCGATTTCCGTATACGGAATCAGGAACGTCGGGAACCCGTAAGCGTAGGGCGTATATTCGTACAATTGGAAATACACGACAAGCTCGCTCGGAGTTAAATAAAAGTCCTGATCCGGTCCGACTCCCTTGAACGTTTTGCCTTCCAGGATCGGCATGTCATTCTCCTCGATTTGCCGTTTTAGAATTGCGTCAATATGCGCCTTATACCCGCTTCCATCGCGGAACAAATCATCGAAATCGTAATCGTCTCCGTCCCACAAGTCCATCGTTAGCGACTTTTGCAGCGTGATGCCGTGAGCCGCTCCTTTTGCATAGGCGTAGTTTTGGAACACAATGCTGATCAGCCCGTTTTCGTTCAGCATGACCTCATAAATGCCGGTCATTTCCTTGTCTTTGTCCTCGACATAACCCTGATCGCGAATCATCTGGTAGACGAGCTTCAGAATCCGGTCGTTGATCTCATGCTGCGCTTTTCGGTTCGGCAGCCCGGTCAGCTGCGGATAGCGGATTTGCAGCCGCGGCTTGATCATCACTTTTTTCGATATTTGGGCCGATAAATTGCGGAATTCCATCATAGCGCCGGTACACCTCCTCCTCGCGGATCTTCGCCTAGTACTACCGATATTCAGCAGCAAGGAAAAGGTGCGCGCAAGATTGTATTTTTTCCGGGAGAAGTCACATTAAGCCTCGCATGATTTGAGAAAAACCTTTCGATAAAAACGCCTTGGCGATCCTTTGATGTACGAGTCTATACGTTAGACGCGCGGAAGACAGCGGGCACCTTCGGTCGGGAGCCGCTCGTTGACGGGGGGCGGGAACAAACTCGTCTTCAATGAGGCTCGCAACCGTAAACCTCGTTCTTGCGGGCAGGTGTGTTCCCCTTCGCTGAAACGTATGCCACGCGGGGAAATGTATGCACGCGGGCTCTGAACAAAATAGGAGTCTCTGACACCTTCTATTTTCGGCCTTTTCGACAAACTAACACGAATAGAAGCGGTCTGCACCTCTTATTTCCACCAACTGGTGTTGGCAGCACCCTTTTTGCGGTTATTAGCTGTCCCAAACCGCTCTTATTCCGTGTCGAACCGAGTTTTCGGACCAAATAACGAATACAAACCGCTCTTATACGGCCCCTTGCCCCACCCGAAACAGGACAAAAAGCTGAACGGCCAACGATAAACGACTGGAGACACTTGCTGGCTCGGCAAGGAAGGAGGCTCTGAGCTCTCAAAAAAACCTCCCGGCGTCCGGAAGGCTCCCTTTGTTCATATTCGGCTCGATTCGGACTTAGCTGCCTTTGTATTCCTGGCATGACAAGCAGGTCGTCACATTGACGCAGGTCGGATGGATGGGACCGGTAAACTTGGTGCAATAAATGGGGGTTTTGTACTCCACATTCGAGGAAATTAAGGAGCAATATTTGCAATTGCCGATCAGTTCGACCGTTAACCGGTGCAAATCGGTTTTCAACTGCATCACTTCTTCGTTCATACGCGCATCACCCCCAGATTAAGGTCACGAATGACGTCAGGATCCGCTTCTCTCCAAGCGTTCCTAAGCCTCCGACACAAAAAAAGACGACGCCCTAAAGCGACGTCCGTCCGGTTTGATGACGACATGCATCAGCTTATGGGCAACCCGGCTGTCATGGCGAAGTTCGCTGTAGACCCGTGGCTTTGCGCCCCTGGCTTTCGCCCAGGTTTGCCTTTATCCGATAATTCCTATCAACTATGTCCATAGTACCACAAATCCTCAGCGCCATTAATAGGCATTTTGAACTATTTTGAGACTTAAGGCGCAAATGCCAATATTCGCAGCCTCCAGTAATCGGCCACCCAGCGTCCGTCCCGGAACAAGGCCGGGCGTGCCAGACGTTTCACTTCCTCGTACGCTTCTTCTTTCCGGGCATCGGTCAGTTCGGTGAAAAAGGCACCGCCGAACATATCCAGCCAATGATCCAGTCCCCGCTCGCCGTCCTCCAGCGGAGTCGGCCGCGAATAGTGCAGCGCGTATCCGACACGGAAGCCGGAAGCTTCAAGCAGAGCCGCATATTGTCCGACTGACGGGAAATACCACGGATTACACGGCTCCGGATCGACGCCGAAGCTCCCCAGTGTCCGGTAAATCGCCGCAACGATGACGCCCACGTTGTCCTTCCCGCCGAACTCGGCCACAAAACGTCCGCCTGGGACAAGGACGTTCCGGACGGCCCGGACGACGCCCTCCGGGCGCTTCATCCAGTGCAAGGCGGCGTTGGACATTACGGCGTCGAACCTCCGGTCCGTCTCGTACGCTTGGCCGTCCGCCACCTCGAAGACCAGCTCCGGATATTTCGCCCGAGCCGCTTCGATCATCTCCGCCGAAAAATCGATCCCTTGTACCGCCGCTCCTCGGTCCGCCAGCACCCGGCACAAATCGCCGGTTCCGCAGCCGACGTCAAGCACCGCTTCGCCCGGTTGTGCATCCAGCAGATCGACCAGCGATTTGCCGAACTCGGACACAAAACCGAGTCTCGAATCGTACAAGGCGGCATTCCAGCCGCTTGACGACTCCGGACGTCTACCGGCACCCGTACCACCTGTTGCGGCGCTCACGCCGTCTCCGTCATTCTGACCATAGGGTTCCATTCTCACCTTCACGCACATCCTTCCTTCTATTTAGTAGTAATTGTGAAGGATGTTTCATTATTGGTCCAATATATGAAATGGATAATATTTATAGTTTTCACCTATCACAAAAAAGCAACTCTGCCAGCTTCCGCTCCAGTCCTTCGCTGACAGGCGTCATCGGAAGCCTTACCCGATCCGAGAGCAGCAGTCCGGTTTGCTTCATCATCCATTTTACCGGCGAAGGGTTCGGTTCGGCGAACAGCAGGCCGATTAGCGGCACAAGCTCTTCGAACCTCGCTCTCGCTTCCGGCCAGCGGCCCAGAGAGAACTGCTCATATACCTCGACGAAACGGCCGGTATACATATTCGCGGAAGCCATCATCGCTCCGCTCGCCCCGCAGCATAAAGCCGCGAAGAAGTATAGGTCGTCCCCGCACAGCAGCGCCTTGTCCGTATGGCCGGACAGCTCGATGAAGTTGCGGACACCACCGGTGCTCTCTTTGATTCCCGCCACACCTTCAATCCCGAGAATCGCGGCGATGTCGCCGGAGGTCAGCTCCAGGCCGGTCCGGTGCGGGATATGGTAGGCGACGACCGGGAGTCCGACATCGGCGACCCGCCGGTAATGCTCCATCACTCCCTGCTTCGACGGACGGTTATAATACGGCGTCACGACGAGCGCACCGTCCGCTCCCAGTGTCTGAGCCTGCTTTGTCAGGCTTACCGCTTCCGCCGTATCGTTCGAGCCCGTGCCGATCAGAATCGGAAACGTCCGCTCCCCCCTTGCCTCCAGCGCAGCCTCCATCAAAAGGCGCACCTCTTCGGGGCGGACGGTCGGGCATTCCCCAGTCGTTCCGTTAATGACGATTCCGTGCGCGCGCTGGTCCATGAGAGTCTGCACGACGTGGCGGAAGCTGCCCGTATCCAGTTCGCCTTCCTCCGTAAAAGGGGTTACGACCGGAACGATAACGCCTTTTAATTGCTCAGTCAACATATCGGATCACTCCTCGTCGATTGTCGCCGGCCGTATATTCCGGCTTTGACATCACTGTAACACATCCTTAATGATCGGAGTTAGCTATAATAATCGATCGACACAATCGGCTTTAACGATGAATGGTCAAATCGAAGAAGGGATCGCGGTCGATAGTAAAAAACTGCCCTCCGATGAAAGCAGCCTCGAAATCGAAGGTTGATTAGCCATAGAACCCGGAGGAATACAGCCTGCCCACGAGTTCCGAAGGCTGATTTCTTCTATTTCTTCGTGATTAATATTCAATATAAATCGATTTTAGCTATAATAAAGGATAGAAACAATCGGATTTGTCGATGAGATAAGGAGGGTGAGAGGTGTGGATGAAACTTTAATGCGGACGTTTCGGGAGACGGCCCGCCTATTAAATATAACCCGAGCGGCAGAAGCGCTCGGGTATGCTCAATCCAGTGTAACCGCGCAAATCCGCAAGCTCGAGGCGGAGTACGGCGTACCGCTGTTCGAGCGCAGCGGACGCGGCATCCGGCTTACCCCCGGAGGACGGCAGCTGCTCGCCTTTGCAGACCGGTTTCTCGATCTCGCCGAGGAATCCAAGCAGGCCGTGTCTGCAGAGTCCGCCGGATCGCTGCGGATCGGCACGATCGAATCGATGGCGGCGTTCGTGCTGCCGCCTTACGTGCGGCGGATGAAAGAGTCGTTTCCGCAAACCGAGCTGCTGCTGCAAACATCGGGCGAAGACGAGCTGCTTCAAGGCATATTGCAGGGTGAATACGACGCCGCCCTGTTCCTGGAGCGCAAATGCTCCGACCCGGATCTCGTCACCATCCCGCTATGGGAAGAGCCGCTGGTGCTGGTCGCAAGACCGGACCATCCGCTGGCGGACGCCCCGGAAGTGGTGCCTGGCGATTTCGCCGGACACGCCTGGGTCGCCCCGGAGCGCAGCTGCGCGTACCGCGGCGCCCTCGCCGGGCTGCTCGCCGACTGCGGCATACGGCCGCAAATCTCCTGCGAGCTCGGCAGCGTCGAGGCGATCAAGCGCTGCGTCCTGCACGGCCTCGGCATGGCGCTGCTGCCCCGCTGCGCGGTCGAAGCCGAGCTCGCGGGCGGCCAATTGCGGGCGCTGCCGTTCTCGCAGCCCGAGCTGAGGCTGTACGTCCTGCTCGTCTATCCCGCCGGGCGCTGGGTATCCCGCGCGCTCGAAGGGTTTATCGCGATGATGCGGGAGTCGGCCGCTACATCCTAAGCTGGCTTGGTCTAGCTAAGCCTTGATCTGACTTGACTTCGGCCTCCGCTTCGTCTCAGCTCTCCAGCAGCCGTTTCAGTCTGCCCGGATAATCGGTAATGATACCGGAGACGCCCAGATCGATCATTTGCTTCATCTTCTCTTCCTCATTGATCGTCCACGGGTATACTTGCAGCCCTTTTTCCACGGCATCCTGGACCGCTTGCTTGTCAAGCCGCGCCCAGTAAGGATGCAGCGAATAAACCGGACCGTCGAGCAGACCGGCCATCCGGTAATGCTTCGAGATGTTGAAGCTGTACAAGAGACCGATGCGGATCTCCGGCTCGAGCGCCTTCAGCCGCTCCAGGCAGACGAAGTCGAACGAGGAGACGAAGACGCTGTCCAGCCGCTGCTTCCGCTTCAGCAGAGCGAGGAGCGCAGGCTCCAATTGGCCGTCTGCGGCTCCTTTGACCTCGACATTGATCTGAACGTCGGAAGGCACCAGGTCGAGCACTTCCTCCAGAAGCGGGATGCGCTCTCCGGCAAATTTCTCGTTATACCAGCTGCCGGCATCGGCCCGCTTCAGCTCCTCCACCGTCATCTTGCGGATTTCGCCCTTCAGGTCGGTCGTCCGGTCCAAGGTGGCGTCATGGCATACGATAATTTCCCCGTCCTTCGACAAGTGGACGTCCAGCTCAATACCGGTGCAGCCTTGCTCGAGACCGAGCGCGAATGCGCCGAGCGTGTTTTCCGGGGCTTCGCCTGCCGCCCCCCGGTGTGCGATGACCATTACATTGCTTTTGGAACTCATTGTCGTTTCCTCCCGTGTTCGAATAGTGGACCTGCGGGGCGAAGCTTTCGGAATGAAAAAAGACCGGGCCGATCGCGCGAACGAGCCGGAAAAGCTAATCTTTTCGCATGACGAAAAAACGCCGCTCCGGCCTATTCGGGCAATCTCTCGGTCTCCTCACCCAGACAGGTCGTACTTCATATCAGTTCAGGTATGTATAAGTCCGACTGGCGGACGACTTACCACAGTTCGTGGGCGCCTACGGATACGGCGAGCGCGCCGGCCCTCAGCCCTTCGTCGATTTCTTGCTGATTCCCGACAAGCCCCCCGGCAATAATCGGCAGCGGGGTCATCGTCGTCATCTCCCGGATAATACGGGGCATGATGCCCGGCATCACTTCGATCGCGTCGGGAGAGCTTTGCTCCACCGCTTTAATGCCGCGCACGACGGCGTTGCGGTCGATCAGGAAGATGCGCTGGATCGCGAGCAGACCGTGATCCTTGGCGGCTTTGATCAGCATGCTTTTGGTGGAGATGATGCCGGTCGGCCTGACATGTTTGGCGATATAAGCCAGCCCGCCCTTGTCTGCGGCGATCCCTTCAATGAATTCCATATGCAGAAACACATGCTTGCCCGCTTGCGTGACCCGCTCGGTGAGCTCATGGATGTTCAGCAGCGACCCGGTCAATAAAAAAATGACGTTAACTTTCCCTTGAAGCGCAGCATCGAGATCGGATTCTTTCTGAACGGCGGCGATCGTCTGATGATCGACGAGATCGACTATCGGGTACATGTAAGGTCCTCCTGTAACAGACTATCCCCATTATAACACGGAACGGACGATCCCGGCCTATAAGTCCACAATTTTAACTATGCTGGGCAAAATGGTGCGCGGCCGGTCCGGCCCCGCTTCGGCCTGCTCTCTCGTCCCGACTCCCGTGAGCACAAGCACCGAATGCATCCCGGCGTCGTTCGCCATGCGGACGTCGGTTTCCAGCCGGTCCCCCACCACGAAGCAGCTCGTTGATTCCAGCCCCATATGCTGCAGTGCTTCCTCAGCTGCGATCCGGGAAGGTTTGCCCGCTACGACGACGGCGGACTTGCCGAGCGCGCTCTCAAGCGCGGCGATAAAGGTGCCGGTATCCGGCAGTTGACCGTCCTCCAGCGGACAAGTAACGTCGGGATTGGAGGCGATCACGGCCGCCCCCCTCAGCGATGCTTGATACAGCGCGTTCAGCTTGTCGTACGTAAAGCTGCGGTCCCACGACAGGACGACGATATCCGCTTTCCCGGCGTCCTCCGTGTACTCGACCCCGTGCGCCTCCAGCTCTTGACGGATCGGCTCTTCGCCGATGACGTAGACGCGCTGGCCCGGCTTCAACGTTCTCTGCAAATATCTCGCTACGATGAGAGATGAGTTCAGCACATCGCCAATCTCCGTAGGTATCCCCATCCGGGTCAGCTTCTGTGCGTAGGAAGCGCGGGTCGCTATCGGCTTATTGGTCAAAAAAACGACCTTGTCGCCCCGCTCCCTCAAGGTGCGGATCGCATCCGCCGCCCCTTCTATCATCCGGCTTCCCAAATATACCGTGCCGTCCAGATCAAAGATATATCCCTTCATGAGAAAAACCCTCGCTTTCCCCTTATGCCCGACGGAACGTCCGGCCGGAAAAACAAAAAAACCTACACCACAGTAAACACGCGTTCGCTTTAACGAAGGCTGTGTTTACGGGTATAGGTTACTCCTGTTCTCGAACCAGACCGTTCTATTCGGTTGTTATGAATTATAGAGGGACGGGCTTGTACTTGTCAATCGTTGTTCCTTCAGTAAGGACCGCCCGCCGTCGCTGCAGCTCTACACTTGCTTCCATCGGAACAACGATAGGCCCTGGATCAGGAAGAGGACAGCCAGTCACTTTTCCTGCTTGGTGTATGCCGTTTCGTTCAAGCAGGCGGCTTCTTCTCCGTCCGCCCGTGTTCCCGCATCATCTTGTGCATGCCGAACGCTCTTCGGGCGCTGGACTCTTCTTTTTTGAGCGCCAATCGGAGCAGAACGCCCATAATCCCGCCTGTCATAAACAGAAGCAGCAGCGGCATCGAGCCGCTCTCATACATGTCGTGTCCGGAAACGGCCACGATTCCGTAACCAATCAGGCTCAGGACAAGCAGGGTGACGTTCAGCCGGTTCCAGTGCACCGGAGCGAATACCGAATCCGGAACGAACGTGTAGCCCAGCCGGTATTTGCCGAATAGATAAGCGGCCAGGAAGGCGATCGCCGCCGTGGCGCATTGAACGGCCGCCCCTTTCCAGGTGACATACAGCACCTCGACCGGCGACAGCCCGAACCAGTACAGCGCGAAGAGGACGGACTTCTGTACAAGAAGATACGCCAAGTAGCCGTAGGTCGTCATTAAACCTGCGTAAAAGGGCTGAATCCGATAAATTTGCCATAAGAAGAGAAATACGACGGGCGGCTGCAGCAGCGTAAAGGCCAGTTTGATCTGCAGCGTGTGAAACACGACGTAGGAAAACAAAGACAACAAAAACGCCGTAAACAGCAGCTGTCCCGCGTAATCCCGCAGCTGGAATCGAAACATAGTGAACATTAATACGACAAGCGCGAGCCACTCCAGCGAGGAGAACGATAGAAACAAGATGACATGCATTGGTGGTGTACGCCCCTAATCCTTAACTCCGGCACGAGTCCGATCCTATTTTCTTCCCCTATTATACTACGGGTTCCGTTCATATAAAAAGCGGCAAGCCGAAGTAAAAATCGGAAAAACCGGGGCAGGTATATTCGGACACGCATCCTGACGGGCATAAACGGCCTAAACGCCAGACGCCGCGCAGGAGAGCTTGCTTCTCCGTGCACGGCGCCGAACTTGCCGATGCCTGCAAACCGACAGGCTTGTTCCGAATCTAGAGCCGTCCCAAATATCGGTCCGTCTCCCACGCATGAACGACTGCGGCATATTCATCCGCTTCCTGCTGTTTCAGGCTGATATACATCTCGAATGCGGCGGGTCCTAGCGTTTCCCGGATAAGCTCGTCGCCGCGCATCTCGTCCAGCGCCTCGTGCAGGTCGCGCGGGTAACGGCCGATCCGGGCTTTGTCCCGCTCCTCGGCGCTCATCCGGTGAATATTGCCTGCCGCCTCCTCCGGCGGCTCGAGCCGGGAAGCGACACCTTCCAGTCCGGCTCTCAGCATAACCGCGAAGACGAGATACGGATTGGCAGCCGGATCCGGCGTCCGCAGCTCGACCCGCGTTCCGCCCCCGCGTGCGGACGGAATCCGGACGAGCGCCGTACGGTTGCTCGACGACCAGGCGATATGGGTCGGCGCTTCGTAGCCGGGGAGCAGCCGCTTGTAGGAGTTCACGATCGGGTTGGAGATCGCGGCCATCCCTCTGGCATGCTTCAGCAGCCCTCCGATATAATAACGTGCCGTATCGCTCAATCCGTCCGGACTGCCGTTGTCGAAGAAGACGTTAACTCCGTCCGTAGACTGCAGCGACTGGTTGCAATGCATCGCATTGCCGTTTTGCCCGGCGAACGGCTTCGGCATAAAGGACGCGTGCAGACCGTTGCGGTGGGCTACATGCTTGACGATCTGACGGAACGTCATCCACCGGTCGGCAGCCGTTAGCGCTTCCCCGTATTTGAAGTCAATCTCGTGTTGGCCGTGGGCAACTTCGTGATGGACCGCCTCCAGCATAAAGCCTTGCCGCTTCATCTCCGAGGCGATCTCCATCCGGGTCCGCTCTCCGCGGTCGGCCGGGCCCCCGTCGAAGTAGCCCACCTCGTCATGCGCCTTCCGGATCGGCTCTCCGAGCTCGTTCGTCTCGAATAGGAAAAACTCCCCTTCCAGGCCGACATTCAGCCTGCAGCCGAGCCGTGCGGCTTCCTTCAGCGCCCGCTTCAGGATCGAGCGCGAACAGCATTCGGCCGTCTCTCCGCCGGGCCGGAGCACATCGCAGTACATGTACGCGACACGGCCCCGTTCGGCCTCGAACGCGTCGACTCTCAACGTGGACAAGTCCGGCATCAGCCTCAGCTCGGACTGCTCGACACGGGCAAAGCCCTTCACCGACGAGCCGTCAAACATCGTCTTGCCTGCCATAATCGTCTCGAACTCGTCCATATGGGCGTAAACGGTTTTGACAGAGCCGAGCAGATCGGTAAACTGCAGCCCGATAAACTCGATTTTCCGGCTGATCAGCTTTTCCCGTATCTGTTCGTTCCCGCTAAGCGCGGCCGGCGCGCCCGCCGCGCTCATGAGCGTACCTTCTGTCTGCCGCCGCTGGGCATATCGGAAAGCCTGGTCGCCGATACGACGGCACTCGTTTGTTTTGCCGGTTGAACCGTGCGCTTCTTACTTCCGGATAAATTGTCAAACCAGGACGCATCCGCCGGACCGCCGAGCATCGGGTGCTCGCCGTATCTCTCGTCCTGCGACTGGTGATCGTTCAAATTCGTCTTGCCGCCCTCGATCGCGTTTATCCGGAATACGAATTGTTCCGTGACCGCTTTCAGGCGCCCTCTCTCTTTTTCAGGGATTTGCGTAAGCTTGTCGATGTCGGTTACGTACCTCGGCTGTGCCATGCGCATTCCTCCTTACCGAATTGATGTCGGCGTCTATGACGACATGGTATCCAGTTTACCGTAATCGGCCCGAGAGGGGAAACGGGCACAGCTTCGAGAATCGGGCATTATCCGGGCTGACCGGGGCTCAGGGGAGGTTACCCCAGAGAAATAGAAAAATACGCCAATATCCTTCCGTATCCTATGGAAAATGGTTGGAAGGGGAATGGCTTTATATTTAATATGTATACGCTTACAAACGGGAGTGAAATTCCAAATCCCGAACGGCTTGTCTATCGTCCAAGCCGCTTCCGTACAACTCGTCTCCGGAGATAGGAAGCAGCCCGGTTGCGGTTATGGCGTTACTAGCTATTTCGCAAAATAAAAGTCTCTGACCCCCTCTATTTTCAGCCTTTTCGGGAAACTGAAGAAAATAAAGGCGGTTTGCACCCCTTATTTCAACCAACTGAGCAGTGTACAGACCTTTTCGCGGAATTTAGCAGCTCAAAACCGCTCGTATTTCCCCATTCAAGCGGGTTTTGGAGAAAATAGGAGGTACAAACCGCTTTTATTTGGTTTCCCCCTTGCTCATAAGCGGGCACACAAGGTCAAGCTGCATCGAAGACGGCCTGCGGCACCTGTACATCTTAGCATAACGAACAGGCACAACGCCGACGGTGGCTCCGCCGGACCCTTGTGCCTGTTGACCGTACCGCAGACGCTCGAATTACCGGTTTAACAAACTGCCGACGTAACGCAGCATTTCATTGGCGCATACCGGGCAGTAACCGTGCTCGTCGATGAGCCGCTTCGTTACCTCGTTTATTTTTTTCAGCTGATTCTCGTCCGGCGTTTTGGTCGATGTCGTAATTTTGACGATATCTTTCAAATCGGCGAACAGCTTTTTCTCGATCGCTTCGCGCAGCCGCTCGTGGCTGTTATAATCGAACCGCTTGCCCTTACGTGAGTACGTCGACATCCGGATCAGGATTTCTTCGCGGAACGCTTTTTTGGCGTTCTCGGATATGCCGATCTGCTCCTCGATCGAGCGCATCAGCCGCTCATCGGGGTCCATCTCCTCGCCGGTCAGCGGATCGCGGATTTTTTGCCAGTTGCAGTACGCTTCGACGTTGTCGAGGTAGTTGTCGAACAGCGTCTTGGCCGACTCCTCGTACGAGTAGACAAACGCCTTCTGGATTTCCTTCTTCGCCAGCTCGTCGTACTCCTTGCGCGCGACCCCTATGTAATTCAGAAACCGCTCGCGTTCCTCCTTCGTAATCGACGGATGCTGATCGAGCCCGTCCTTGATCGCCCGCAGCACGTCGAGCGCATTCATGCATTTCAGATCGTGACGGATGAGCGCGCTTGAGATCCGGTTGATGATGTAGCGCGGATCGATACCCGACATGCCTTCCTCGGCGAACTCGCTTTGCATTTCCTTCAGATCGGCTTCCTTCAGCCCTTCGATCGATTCCCCGTCGTACATCTTCATCTTTTTAATCAGATCGACGCCTTGCTTTTTAGTTTCCTTGAGCCGGGTCAGTATCGTGAAGATAGCGGACGTCCGGAGCGTATGCGGGGCGATATGAATATGCTTCATGTCGCTCTGGCCGATCAGCTTGCGGTAAATTTTCTCCTCCTCGGATACTTTCAGGTTGTAAGGGACGGGCATGACGATAATACGCGACTGGAGCGCTTCGTTTTTCTTATTCGAAATAAACGATTTGTACTCTGATTCGTTCGTATGGGCGACAATCAACTCATCCGCCGAGATAAGCGCGAACCGGCCCGCCTTGAAATTGCCCTCCTGAGTTAGCGATAGCAGGTTCCACAAAAACTTCTCGTCGCACTTGAGCATTTCCTGGAATTCCATCAGACCGCGGTTCGCCTTGTTCAGCTCTCCGTCGAACCGGTAGGCGCGCGGGTCCGACTCGGAGCCGAACTCCGTAATTGTGGAAAAGTCGATGCTGCCGGTCAGGTCGGCGATATCCTGCGACTTCGGGTCAGACGGGCTGAAGGTGCCGATCCCGGTCCTCTCCTCCTCGGACAGCAGCACCCGTTCGACGAGCACGTCTTCGATCCGCCCGTCGTGTTCCGTCTTCAGACGCATCTGGCAAGCCGGACACAGATTGCCCTCAATCCTTACGCCGAGCGCTTTCTCGACCTCGGGACGAAGCTCCATCGGAACGAGATGCAGCGGCTCCTCGTGCATCGGGCAACCTTTAATACCGTACAGCGCTCCTTCCTCCGAACGCGAATAACGTTCCAATCCCCGCTTCAGTATCGTAACGATCGTCGATTTTCCGCCGCTGACCGGGCCCATCAGCAGCAAGATCCGTTTGCGCACATCGAGACGCCTTGCCGCGGAATGGAAATACTCCTCGACCAGCTTCTCCAGGGTCCGGTCCAAACCGAACATTTCGTTCTCGAAGAAACGGTACCTCCTGAAACCGTTGTCCTCCGTGATGCCGTGCCATGCGATCATATCATACACACGCGCATGCGCGGTCTTGGCTACGCTCGGATTGTCCTTGACGATTTCAACATATTCGGCAAACGTACCGGTCCAGGACGCTTTCTCCTGCTCTTGTCGGTGTTCTGTTATCCGTTTGAAAATATCCATGGTAACCTCCTTTCATCTGCACGCGTCAAGACGGTTCACCCTTCCGAATGTTAACTCGCACGCTCCAGCTTCCATGCTTGGGCTATTTGATTTTGCAGCGTATTAAATACGTATGCGCCTGCCCGGCATTAATTGCCCGAAAATTTTACTTCCGGACCGGTTCCGCCCCTTGAAAATCAATGAAAACGGCTGGATACAAGTTCCTGCGGCGTACGTATATGCTATAATGAAACTACTGAAAACAAGGAGACCTGTACACGTGCCGATCCGAAGCGAAACCGAACTGTACGAACCGGTCAAACGCTACATGGAGGCGCTTGGCTACGAAGTGCGCGGCGAAGTGCACCACTGCGATCTGGTCGCGCTGCGCGGCGACGAACCTCCGGTCATCGTTGAGCTGAAGAAGACGTTCAACATTCCGCTGCTCATTCAGGGGATCGACAGGCTGCAGCAGTCCGACCACGTATATGTCGCCGTCGAAATGCCCGAGTCCGGGAAAGCCCCCCACGGCGCGTCCTGGTCCGATCTGTCCCGTCTGTGCCGCCGTCTCGGCCTGGGCCTGATTACGGTGCGGTTTTATAAAACCCGCAAGCCTGCCGTTAACGTCGTATGCGATCCGGAGCCATACATGCCGCGGAAAAGCAAGGTGAAGGCGTCCCGGCTCGTACACGAATTCCGCGAACGCAGCGGAGATTACAACGTCGGCGGCAGCACGAAGCGTAAGCTGATGACCGCCTACCGGGAGAAGGCGCTCGCCTGCGCACAAGCGCTGCAGTTGCACGGCGACCTGACGCCCAAGCGGCTGCGGGAATTAACCGGGAACCCGAAAGTGGCGCTTCTTTTACAAAAAAATTATTACCGCTGGTTCGAGCGGACCGGGCGCGGCATCTACCGCCTCACGCCTCTCGGCGAGCAGGCACTGCAGCAGTACAGTCATGTCCTGCACAAAGCCGTTCCTTCCGAGTAACGGGAGACCGCCTGCAGGACCGGACTGCCGGACATGCGTCAGTGCGCGGTCGCGGGATCAAGCATGGAATCCTGCATCCGTAGATAAGATGTAACAGAACAGATGAACCGGATTGATTATCGCTGCGGGGGTTGGGATGAATGGTTGGTCATGTGGTTTCGAGAACAAGGCTTTTGCGGCAAAAAACCGCGCCGCTGTGGGTAGCCGCGGCTCTGCTGTGCGCGGGCTGCGCGGGAGCGGAGCGGGACATCCTGACGATATCGCAGGACCGCACGCATGAGGGACTGAGCTCCTCCGAATCGCTGCCGCCGCTTGCCCCGTCCGCGCCGGCTCCGGCAGATCATACGCCGGCCGTCTCCGAAAGCGCCGGCCCGGCTGGCACGCTGCCCGGACATGGAAGCGATTCCATAAAATCACAGAGAGAGAGTTCCGTTGACCCGAATGGTTCAGCAGCAGCAGCGACCTCATCCCCGGCTGCGGCAGGCAGCATCTCCCTAGCCGGAGACGCCACTGCGGCGACCGCCGGCCCGGGCGCGCAGAACGGCGGAACGCCGCCTGCTTCGGCCGCGCCGCCGCAGGCGCAGCCATCGTCATCCGATAAGGCTGCGGCTGATAAGCCGGCCGTGAAGAAGAAGTTTTCCATTCCGGTGCTGAACTATCACAGCATCGATGTGAATCCGGACAACAATGCCGTTCTCGATCCGAAGAAGCTCGATGAACAGATGGCCCACCTCGCAAGCGAAGGGTACAAGACGCTGACGCTCCGGGAATTTATCGACATCTGGGACGGCAAACGGGAAGCCCCGGACAAGGCCGTCTTGCTTACGTTCGACGACGGCTACACCGACAACTATACCAACGCGATGCCTATATTAAAGAAATACGACTTCCGCGCCACGATGTTCGTCTCCGTCGGCATGACCGGCCAGGACGGCTACTTCGCGGACTGGGACCAGATCCGCGAGATGCGAGACGCCGGGTGGGATATCCAGCCCCATGGCGCGACCCATCCGTACTTGAACAAGCTGAGCGCGGAGGAACAGGAGCTGGAGATTGCCGAATCGATCAAGCAGCTCAAGGAGCATACGGGAGTCGATACGCTCGCCTTTTGTTATCCGTACGGGAATCGCAATGCGACTACGCTGAAGCTGCTGGAGAAGCGCGGCGTCCGCTTCGCCTTCACGATCGATCAGGGGCGCACCGAATCGTCGCAGTCTCCGCTTGAACTTAAACGGATTTTCATCGGAGGCAAGGAAAGTATGGCGACGTTTTTGAAAAAGCTGAAGTGACGGCATTCTGCCGTTTACTGCAACCAATAGAACGCACCGACGCCACAGCCTCAACGCTGCGGCGTTTTTTGCACCGCTTTCCTCCTGATTGGGTCCCGCATCCGTGGTTACAGCAACCTAACCTGCTATTTTAGCGTCTAATACCTGTGTCAAAGATTTACATTCGAATCAGAGGTGACATCATGGACCAATCGCTCTTGAAGCAGCTCACCCACTGGCACAAGCACAGCGAGCACCAGAAAATCGTCAGCGCGTTACTGGAGATTCCTGAAACGGAACGGGACTACGACGCCGTCTGCCTTCTCGCCCGGGCGTTCAACAATCTGGATCGTTACGAAGAAGCCGTCCAGCAGCTGCTGATCGTCGAGGGGCAGGGCAGGCAAGACCCGCTGTGGCATTTCCGCCTCGGCTACGCTTACTATTATCTGAAACGCTACGACGAAGCCGTTCACGCGTTTGGGGATGCGGACAAGCTCGATCCCGGAGATCCCGATACGTTGGACTTTTTGACTTCGAGCCGTCAGGAGGCCGGGAAGCAGCACAGTCAAGTGACCCGAAGCAAGCGAGTGAAACCGGACAACGCAAGCGGCACCGGAACACCGGCAGACGGGGACTTCTTCGGCCAGATCGATTTCACCCGGTTCTGGGACGATTCGGACTATGCACGAAAGGAATACGTGTCGGAACCGCCGATAGACGAGCTGATCGCTTCCATCGAAGAGGAGCTGGGCTATAAGCTACCCGCCTCTTATATCGCCATGATGAAAATACATAACGGCGGAATTCCCGTCCAAACGTGTTTCCCTACCGACGATGCCACCTCTTGGGCCGAGGATCATATCTCCATATCCGGAATTTTGGGAATCGGACGGGAGAAAGCCTATTCGTTGTGCGGTGAGTTCGGCAGTCCCTTTATGATTGAGGAATGGGGCTATCCCGACATCGGCGTCGTTATCTGCGACTGTCCGTCCGCCGGTCATGATGTGGTCATGCTGGATTACCGCGAATGCGGCAGAGATGGGGAGCCGGCCGTCATTCATGTCGACCAGGAGGCGGACTACAAGATTACGTTTTTGGCCTCTAATTTCGCTGCGTTTATTCAAGGACTGGTTCATGAGGACGTGTACGATACGTCCGAAGAGGACAAGCAGGAAGCTTTGCGGAAAGTCGCTGCCGGCAAATTCTCGCCCCTGCTCGCAGAGCTGTGCGCCAAGGTGGACGAAGTGGAGCGGATCGAACACGTCATCCGTACGATCTGCACCCAAATCGTAGAGGAGAAAGGGTTTTTCGCGCTGCATGCGGACGAACGCTCGATACTGATGTACGATCTGCAGTTTTGGCTGTATACGAAATCGTATCCGCAAACAACCCGCGACCGGTATCTGGGTGTCTATGAACAGATGATCGCTTTCGGCGGCGAGTTCAGCACAGGAGGGTATGCCCCCGGTTTTATTACCGATTGGCTGGATAACCGCTTGCAGCAAGGGCTGATTGTGGAGAACGACGGCACATTGCAGCTAACGGCTGCAGCGGCGGAAACCTTGATCGATCAGTTGAAAGCCGTTGAGGTTTCAGGCTCACCCAATCCGGACGAGGAGACGTTTGAAACGATTGCCGATCAGATCCGGCCATTTGTGCTGGTCCAACATGATAGCGGTAATGTTTCGATGATTTTGAACGTCGGTGAGTACAAAGCCGAGCTATTCGTGTTGAGGGCGGACGAGGGATTTGAAGGTAACGGCTACGACTGGGGTTCGCTTGCCGCCGTTTTCCTGGAGGAGAAGATGCCTGAGCTGGCCGGCGTTATCCGGTTTGACCCGGAAGCGAGTATGTTCTGCGCCTACTCCAGCGAGAGAGAAGCGATGTACCGTTTCGCTACCGGGTTTAAGCAAGCGTGCGAGGACGAAGCGCTGATCCGGGACTTGTTTGCCCGGGCCGAACTGGACTAGTCCCTGTCGGACTCCCGGCAGGAGAAAGGACCTCTACCCGCTCGGTTTAGAGGTCCTTCGCTTCCCACCGGCTCCAGCTCCGCTCATCCAGCTCCAGCGGCAAAAAAGCGTACACCCCGTCCCTTACGATCTCTCCCTGGCGAACGGGAATCCGATAGCGGAAAATAGGTCCGTCCAAGACGGTCGTATGAAACTCCCCGCCTTCTCCGCACGGGTCGATGCCGCGGGCTTCCAGCTCCCGGATGTACCCGATCGTCAAAATTCGCCCCAGATCGTCTTCCGTCATGCCGAGCGATGTATTTACCGTTACGACGATCGTGATGAACCCGAGACGAATGAACTCCTCGACGGCTTCCCGGTGGTTCATCTCCCACAGCGGCATCCCCAGCCGTAAGCCGGCGTTGCGGGTAACCCGGTCATGCCAGCAATCTTGAACAGGCACATCCAAATCTCCCGTGACCAACACTTCGGCTCCCTGATGCTTCGCTTCGGCCAGCAATTCCATAAAAACGCGCTCGTAATCCGTCCAGCTTGCCGCCCCGGTCCATACCGGCAAGCCGATCGACTCGGCCTGGGCCCGGATTAGACCGGGAGGCATACCGTGGGATCTGGAACGTTTGCCCTCCTCCTCCAGCATGACGATGAGACCTACTGCATCTCCTGCGTTCATAGCTTTATACAAAGCTAGCGTGCTATCCTTCCCTCCGCTGAAAGAAGCGATAAATTTGCGCCCGTTCGCGCCGTTTTTCCAATCTTCGGCTTCCGTCATCCCCTCGTCTCCTTTCTCCTGCCAGGCATCCGTTCCGAATAAGCCGGTTATGTAGGGAAACCGTCACTCGTAGTCGTCCACTTCATTCATGAACCAGGAGATGTGTGTGCATCGATCGCATACGAGGATCGTCGCATTGCGATTCGCCCAGTCCAATCCGAAAAAAGTCGCTCCCCGGGAGTTCAACTGGCGGTAATCCTTCTGAAACGTATCGTTTTGGCAGCACGGGCAAACAATTTTGGCGTTTCCTGCAGCGTATCTCATATACTTCACTCCTTCTTCGTTATTTCTTTATGTTACGGCTTCATCCCGGGCCGGTTCCATATTTGGCGCCCATCCTTCTCCACGAACGCAAAAAAACCTCCTTCCGCTTCAACCTGCGGTATAGGAGGTTTAGGAAGTTTCCGGGCGCAGGGTGCCGCTGTTCCCCGCAGCGGACGTTCTGCACTGGGTAGGACCTTTTCACACATCCTGATTAATCCTTCACCCTTACAAGCTTCGTAATCCGGCCGTCGATGATCCATTCCGCCACATAAAGGTTCCCTCTCGAATCGATGCATACGCCGTGCGGGGAACTGAACTTGTCCGGACGGTAATACGACTTCTCCAGGTTCGGCCAGTCCTTCCGCTTATAGGCCTGCTGGTCCTCGCCCAGATGCGTGATCAGCCGGTCGTTTTTGTCAAAGAGGGTGACGCGGCTGTGCAAATCCGGAAACGCCATCATTTCCCGAGAAGTAGAAGCTGCAAGGGTAGTCCATGTCGTTATCGAACATTCTAATGAATTCGCCGTCAGGCGTAAACACCTGGACCCGGTTATTGCCGCGGACGGGGTTCATACCGAAACGTTCCCGATCCCATCCCCATCTTTAGTTCCTCCTGTCCCAGTCCCTATGATAAACAAGCGGATTAATCGGGCTTGCCGCAATGTCGCCCGGCTTCAGTCCCGGGAACACCTGCGGCAATTCGTTTTGGCGGGCCGCGCTGTCAGGATCGGCTATACGGACGCCGTCGGCCATATAGATGATCGTCATGACTTCTCTCATGCGATCTGTCGGATTCCCGGGGGCGCAGTGCGCCGTCCATCCCGAATGAAAGGTGGCGTCGCCTGCGGCAAGCGCCCCATAGTTCACCTGCTCGTACCCTTTGGCCGTGACGAATTGCTGCAGCGTCTTGTGGGACTCGTCCGAGATGACCTGCCGGGTGATAAAACCTTCCTTGTGCGTTCCGGAAGCGAACGTCATCGAGCCTACTTCCTCCGGAATGTCGACCAGCGGCATCCACATCGTAACGGTATGCTCGGTGTCCAAAGGCCAGTAGATCTGGTCCTGGTGCCACGGCGTATGCCCGCCGCGGGGCTCCTTGTACAGCGCCTGATCGTGATAGATCCGCACCCCTTCCACCCCCATCAAATCGGCGGCGATTTTGGCGAACCGGCGCGCCAGGACGAACTTCTCCACCGCCCGGCTATGGCGCCACAAGTTGCCGACCTGAATAAACGCTTTTCCATACGTATCGCGGTCGTTCAAGTCTTTCTTGTGCGGGTTCAACTTGCGGACAAGCCCGCCGATCTCGCTGCGGTACACCGCAACTTCCTCCGGCTTCGCTACCGCCCGGAGCACGATATGGCCTTTCTCGAGATACGACTGGCGCAACGCTTCATCGACGGGATACTCTCCGCCAAGATCGGGAAAAGGAGCGGGATTAGACTTGGAATCCATAAACAATCCGCCTTTCGGATGAATGGTGTCGAACCTCTTCATCATAAAACACGCGGCTTGCGGCCTGAATGTCTATTCGCTTTATCCTATTTGTCAAAAAGGACTGTCATGACGGAAAAAGATTTGGTAAGCTTCGGTTAGAAAGCGCGGACAGAGCCTGTCCGATTTGAGGAGGATGCAGCTCATGCAGCTGAGTGAATGGATAGCTAAAGCTCCGATCGTTCCTTATATCCGGCAGGCTGATTTCGCTATCCGCAAACCTTGGTTCGTCCCGGAACGCAAGCTTTTGGATTACTTGCTGATTTATGTGCAGGAAGGAACGTTTATCGCGACCGTCAACGGGCTGGAATACCGGTTCGAGGCCGGGGACGTTTGTCTGATTCAACCGGACTGGGCGCTGACGCTGGAAGGCGTTACCGATACGATCACTCCTTTTGTCCATATGGATATCTTCTACAACCCGCTGCGCGAGCAAAGCTTCACAACCCGTCCCGGCCAATCCGATCTGGACGAATACCGGCATCTGATCCAGCCCCGTCTGAACGATCTGCAAGGGATCGAGATTCCGGTCCGGTTCACCCCGAGTAAGCCTGTACAGTTCCGCGAGAAGATGCTCCGGCTCGTACAGCTCTGTCAGCATATGGACCCTCTGACCCGGCTGGAAGCGCAAAATGTGGCGTCCGAACTCGTGCTGATGATGCTGAAGGATCATCTGAAGGAGCAGGTTCAGCCTGCAGACTCGAAACAGATGATGAACTGGATCACCTCGTACATGTCGTTCCGGTTATCCGAGCCGCTTACGGTAAGCGAGATGGCGCGCCGGGCGAACTTGTCTCCCTCGCGGTTTACCGTTGTGTTTCGCGAACACTTCGGCATGTCCCCTTATCAATATTTGCTGCATCTGCGGGTCCGGCACGCCGAGGAGCTGCTCGTCACCACGACGCTAAGCCATCAGGAAATTGCCGATTACTGCGGCTTCTCCGACCTGTATCACTTCTCCAAATCGTTCAAGCGCTGCACCGGACAGCCTCCCTCCCATTACCGGAAAACGTCGCATATACACCAATGATCGCCCCTCCGGCCGGAAGGGCGATCTTGTTGCACCTGCTGAATTTTAGGCCTATTGCCCGCTTGCTTCCTCCTGAACGGGAACCTCGGCGGCGCTCAGCTTCTCGCACAGGTCGTGGCAGTTTACTACTTTTTCCTGCAGCATCCGGGCGGTGTAATAATAATGGTTGCTCGCTTCATAACCGATCCGCGAGTCGCGTCTCATCAAGTCGTACAACTGCCGGGTAATTCCGATCTCCCGTTCGGCCAGCTCTTTCATCCGCTGCCGGAAGCTTGCAGCAGCAGTCGGGTCATCCGCCCCGGCAAGCCGCTCCCGCTCCAGAACAAAAGCGATCTGGTGGTACGTGCTGCGGAAATGGTAATAAGCTCCCAGCGCATTATGCAGCAAATTCGTGTAAGCGTCCTGCTTGTGAGAATCCGTGAGCTGACGACCCGCCTCGATCAACTGGCTGAGTCCTTGCTTCCAGCCTTCGGTCAATAAACGGAACTGCTCCTCGAACGTCTCCGGCGGATAGATCGCCCGCCAGCGATGCACATCGTCATAAGGAAAACCTACCATCGTCGCGTTGTAGCCGGTCGGCGTCAGATGCAGCAAATTCCCGGGACCGTAGTTCATCGGAGCGGTATACACGACCGAGACATGGAACGGAAAATGGCGGAACGCTTCGCTGAAAGCGGTCGTCGCCCTCGCTATATCGCTGCCGGTTTCATAGCCAAATTTGCCTCTCAGCATGCGGAGCGGAGCGGGCTCAGCCTCCGAAGCGTCTTGCCCCTCCTCGTCTGTCCCGGTCATCCAATAGTGTCTGGACGCCATCTCCAGAGTTGGGGACGGATACCCGCCAAGCGTCCAGCTCAGCATCAGTCCGCTGACTCCCTCCTCGTTCAAGTTGCCGATATGCTCGTTAACCAGGTCGAATACCGGCAGGAACGGGACGGCCGAGCATTCCCAGGTGTTATTGAACTGCACCTTGGCGTACGCCTGCAACCCGTGCCGGCGCGCAGCCTTCCAGACGTTCCGCGACTTGTCGCCCGGACCGACTTGCGAGATCGAGTAGTCTACGACTTGGCCTGGAACCCCGCCCACGTTCGTCGGCTTCTCGTCTTCGCTTACGCTCATGACGCTGACCCCTTTCGGCAGCAGCGAGATGCAGCGCTCCAGATCGAATCCGTTCGACTCGCGCCAGCCCCACGTCCAGCACACGATCCGGGCATCCGGCTTGGCGCTGTGTGCGCCCTCGGCGATCAGACGGTTTACCTCGGCCACCACTTCAGCAGGCGAGCGCTCCGAGCAGCGCGGGCAAGTCAGCTTGGACCGGCCGGACACGGAGTAACAGTTGGTCATATTTTCCGACATCGTGATCGTAAACAGCCCCGCCAGCTCCGGAACCGATCGGAACAACGCCGCTGTCCCTTCCTTCAGATACCGCTGAACTTCCGGATGCGACGTGCACATCGAAGCGTGAGTGCCGATCGTATGCCCCTTCCAGTCCGGTCTCGCCTCGAAAAATTCCAGAGGCATGGAGCGCGGCTCGTTAAAGTACAAATAAATTCCGATCCCATACTCGGCTGCCCGTGCCGCCAGCCTGCGCAGCCCTTCCACCCGGCGTTCCCAGCCTATCGACATCTCGGGCGCTTCGGCGAAAGGTACTAGCTGGTACAGGACGCATTGCAGCCAAACCGCATTTACCCCGGTCTCCGACAAACTTTCGAGCAAGTGTTCGGGATACGGATCAAGCTCGGGATCGAGCAGCGGATCTCCATACACGGCAAAATAAGAATACAGCAGCCGGAAATCGTAGCGGGTCGACCGGTTCGTCACGCCTCTGGCCACGAAAGGTCCTCCCTGTTCGTTCATCCCCGACGCGATCCACTGCAAACCGCGCAACAGCCCGTTCTCATCTACTGCCTCTACGGTAACGCGGTTGCCCTCTGCGGCGATACGATGGCTTTCGCGCAGCTTGCCGGCGTCCGGTGCGAGCTTCAGCTGTACAACGCTCGAGTTCGGACCGACCGGCTTGCCGCCGTCCGCCACCCGGAGCCGTAACCCCCAATCACGTTCGAGCTTACTCGCAAACCGCTCAGCGAATGTCCGGACGCGGCCGGAGGCGTTTTCAGGCAAAACGATGGACGTGCTGCCGTTCAGCACCACTTTGTCTTCACCGTCTGCCGGAACGGTTCCTCCGCCGGCGCTGGACGCTTCACGCTGCCGCTGAGACGCTCCGGCATAACGGAAACCGTCAAGGAAAGCAAACGGCTTCTCCGGCGCCGAGGCAAGCCCAATCCCCCATTCATTCGGCGCGGCCGTACCGTCCTCTGGGAAATAACGGGTAATCGTTGCGCGAAGCCGCTCCGTCTTCTCCCGCTCCTCGTCGGTTAGCGGACGATAATACACCGGCTCGATTGCCGGCTTCAGGCTGCCCATTTTGATCCATAGGAAATCGTCCTCTTTAAGCGCGAACGCCATCTGCTCTTCCGTCCAATCCAGCAAAACAAGCAGCTGCTCGTAAGGCAGCAGATGCCAGTTGGCGCGCAGTATCGTAATGTAGCCGCGCGATAGCCAAAGTGGATCGGCTGCTTCGGGAACGGGCAATCCGAGTCCTTGCGCAATCTCCTCCAATTCGGTGACGGTAGTCCTAAGCGTAAAGGCCAGCTTATCCGCGGCGACAAGTCCCCAGTTGCGCCATACGACGGCTTGCAGTCGTGTAGGAAAGTGGGGAAACGAGAGCGGCGTCCGATGATCGGTTTCCGCAAACAGGTCGAGTTTCATTCGATCTGCTCCTTTCATAGTAGGTCCAGTTACTAAATGTTATGTTATTTATATGCTATATTATATATAATAGTTTTACCGGTAATTGTTGTCAACGACACTTTTCTTCTGAAGCTCTCCTGTTATCGAACTACAATTATTCACAGTCGGGAAACAAGGGAGGGGGGGGGGGGAACGCTGAAGCCCAAAAACGCCAGTGCGCGAAGCACTGACGTTAACAGATAATCCGATCCCGGCTTGCATGGGCGACGGCAAAGACGGCAAATCCTGCGATGTTCGCGGGAACCCTTTCTCCCGCTCTCTGCGACTTGGAGCACAGTCGGGAAAAGAAAAGCTTCCTGCAGCCAGCCCCGCTACTTCCGCCCGGCAGTTGAAACCGGCAGCTCCACCCCTTTGCCCATACGGCTGAGCGCCTTGTGCATCCAGATCGCCGCCTGGCTTCCTTCGCCCATCGCTATGGCCACCTGTTCCGAATGTACGCCGATGTCTCCGGCCGCCCATACGTTCGGCACCGTCGTCATCTTCGTTCGGGCATCGGTCATAATATGGCCGTTCTCGTGCCGCTCTGCGCCTAGCTTCTCGGCCAGTCCGGAACGAACCTCATTTCCCCCGAATGCGATAAACCCGCGTTCCGCCCATATATCGCCCCCGTCGCGAAGTGTAATGCCGCCGAATACTCCGTCATCCTTCTCCAGCACTGCGACGATCCTCTCCGGGATCACCGCAATCCCCGCCTCCTTCAGCTGATTTGCCAGCTCCTGCTTGATCGGCTTGCGCTCATGGTTCACGTATAGCAAATCGCCGGTCCACCCGGACAAAGTGATCGTCATCGCCGCACCGGTATCTCCCGAGCCCATGACGATCGTCTTGCGGTTGCGCACCTCATGAGCGTCGCAATCGGGGCAGACATACACCGTTTTGCCCAGACACGGCACCAGTCCCGGCAGATCGGGAAACCGGTCGACGATACCGGTCGCAAGCAGTACGGTTCTCGCTTGATAGGTCCGCTCGGCCCCCGTCAGCTCCAGCCATTCCTCCTGACGCACCGCATCCGTGATTTCATCCTTGACGAAACGCACCCCGGTGCTTTCCGCCTGAACTCTCCCCAGCCGCCTCAGCTCGCTGCCCGACACGCCGTCCGGCCACCCGAGCAGATTGTGATAGCTGCGGCATAACGTCGAGCGCCCGTCGCCTTTATCGACCACAAGCGCCGCGCGTCCGTAACGGCCGATCTGAATAGCCGCCTGCAGACCGGCGATCCCTCCGCCGACAATCAGGCAGTCGTATACCGTCATTGCGTTCCCTCCGCTCCGATTCGTTCCTCATATAGTGTGTCCAGCGAAGGACGGATCATGCCCGACGGACCTACTGCGGTTCCTATTGTCGAATTTGTGTGATAAAATGACTTCGCCGTCTAATCCTAACAACACGAGCGACAAAACTTGCAAAGGACGGAACAGCACCATGAAAGCACTCATTGCTTCCCCCGACAAACTTCTGAGAAATATGATCCGGATAAGCGTCAACTGGCCCGAAGCCGGAATCGGTTCCGTACGGGAAGCGGAAGACGAGCTTTCCGCCCTGGACCTGATGGGCCGGGATCGCCCCGAGCTGCTGCTGCTCGACTGGAGCATTGCGGGCACAGATGGGCCTGAGCTGCTCGGCTGTCTGCAAGCCTCCGCGCCTTTCAGCAAAATCATCGTTTTGACCGATTTCCACGATACGCACCGGCTCCGTCAAGCTATTAAATGGGGCGTGAGCGATCTGCTGCTAAAGCCGCCCGAGCCGTATCAACTGCAGGATGCGGTGCTGGCCGCCGCCGACCAATGGAGACGCGACGAGCAGATTCGCGAAAAAGAACGAACCCGGTCGCTTGAGGTCGACCGGCTCAAGCCGCTATATTTGGATAAGCTGCTGTCGGATCTATTATCGGATTCCGTCGGATTCGGACTAATCCGCGAACAACTGGAGCGGGAGCTTCCGTCGCTGCAGAACGCCGAAGCGTGCCGGGTCGCGATTCTCAGTCTGGACACGATCAGCCGCAGCGTCCGCGCCAAATATGCGCTGCATCCGGATCTGCTCTTCTTCTCGCTGCTGGATATATGCAATGCATATTTGATTCCGGACGATATCGGCATTGCGTTCCGGCCGCGGAACAGCGACAAGGAAATCGTTCTGCTGCTGTGGGACAACCTGGAGCATGCGGTTATCCTTCTATCGCGCATCCTGCAGTCCATCTCCAGGACGATACAGACCCGGAGCGACTTCGGTCTCGGCGATGCGGTATCGCATCCTCACAGGCTGCATCAGTCGTACAACCAGGCATCCCAAGCGCTGCGCCGCCGCAATCTGCTCGACGAAGGCGGCTGGATTCATAAGTATGACGGCGACGAACGGCCCTATCCGAACAAAGTACATTTTGCCGACTTCGAGGAAGATATCCGCCTCGCCCTTCGCAGCGGTGAAACCGACAAAATCCGCGCTTCCATTGATGCCTTTCTTCAGGAGGTCGGACAGCTCGAGCGGATTACGGTGGATCAGGTCGAATTATGGCGGCATGAATACAACGTCATCAAGGAACGGTGGATTCGTTATTTTTTCCACGACGGACTGCCCCCGGAGCTGAAGCTGCCTTCGGAAAGCTCCACCTTCCTGGTCCCGCTGGACGAGCAGGGCAAGCTGTCGATCGAGCTGTGGCGCAGCGAACTGACGGAGAGCTTGCTCCGTCTGGCAGGGCGGCTGAAGAAGCGGAGAAATAAAGGCGGCGGAACGATGCCTCAGATCGAAGCTTATCTGATCCGGCATTACGACCGGCAGTTGACGCTTCAGGATGTGGCGGACCGGTTTTATTTAAGCCGCGAATATATTTCTAGAAAATTTAAGCAACATTTCGGGGAGAATCTCGTCGAATACTTATGTCGAATCCGAATGGACAAAGCCCGTGCGCTGCTGGCCAACCCGCAGCTGAAAATAACCGAAATCGCCCGGATGGTCGGGTATCCGGATGAGAAATATTTCAGCAAAGTGTTCAAAAAGCAGACCGGAATGTCCCCGAACGCATTCCGCAAAATGTCGAAACCGAGGTGATCCGTATGAGCACGCCGATCGAAGCGAAAGCAGGTTCTTCCGTTGCCGCCGCAAGAAGCGCCAAGTCGGCTAAAGCAGCCAAATCTTCTAAAAAAACGTACCTGATCTTTTTCTCCAGCTGGGTTCTGCTGATCGCAACCGGCGTACTGGGAACGATGCTGTACACCGAGCAGTTGAAAAAGCAGTTGAGCTCCGAGCTTGCCAGCCAAACCGAGCTGCAGCTTCAAGCGATGCAGGCCCAGTATCAGGAACAGCTCGAACAGCTCAAAGTGTCCGTCAATGCGGATATGACGACTTTGCAGACGAAGATCGATTCGTTTAACGAGCTGCTCGCCTTTACGAAGGACAACGCGAACAGCAAAACCGACAACAGCAACCAGCTGTATACCCAGCTCGCGGAAGTGAAGAAAAAGCTGGACGAGTTAAAGCAAAACCTGGACGTGTTGAAATGACGGCACGCGAGATCAACCGTTTTTTTCTGCTTGCATGCGCCCCGTTTATCGGCATGCTGGTGTGGCTGTTCTCTTTCGGCTTCGCCTTGGAAATGCCCGAGCTGGTCTTTCCGTCTGCGCTTCAGCCGTTTTCCGTATCCGAGCAGGCGGTCCGGATCGATCAAAACCTCGAAGTTGCCAAGGGCAATGCAATCGCTACGCGGGGGACGATCGAGAAGTTTTTTCAGCTGTATGAGGAAAGCAACAAAGAGATGAACGCTATGGTCAAGCAGGCTGTCGCCCAAGCGGGCAGGCCCGCGCAAATCTTCGACAACCGGCTCGCAGGCGAGCTCGGCAAGCCGATTCGTACCGTCACCTCGGGCAACATCGATCTGCGCTTGTACCAGTTCTCCGATCCGAACTATAAGGGATACGCCTTGAAGGTGGAGATGAAGTCGGACCATGCAGTTAAGATGACGCTCGGCAAAGACAAAGTCGGCGGTTCCGAGACGACGCTGGCCGCCGCGAACCGTTACGGCGCAATCGCCGGGATCAACGCCGGCGGATTTGCGGACAGTGAGGACGGCAAACGGTATCCGCTCAGCACGACGATGCTGGATGGCAAATACGTATACGGCTTCGAACCGACCTTTGATGACTTGGCTTTCATCGGGCTCAGCAAAGACCGGAAGCTGATCGGCGGCAAATTTGCGCGTCAGTCCGATCTGGACAAGCTGAATCCTTCCTTCGGGGCCACGTTCGTCCCGGTCTTGCTGAAGGGCGGTCAGAAGCAGGCTATCCCTTCCAAATGGCTCAATTCCCCGCGCCGCGCTCCGCGCACCGTAGTCGGGAATTTCGGCAACAACCAGCTGCTGTTCGTCGTCGCCGACGGCTACAACGAGCGGGGCAGCTCCGGCGCTACGCTGGCCGAGCTCCAGGACAAGCTGGCCAGAATGCGCGTCATCGACGCTTACAATCTGGACGGGGGCGGTTCGACATCGCTCGTATTCGAGGGCAAAGTCGTCAATAAGCCGTCGGACGGACAGCTGCGCTCGCTTCCTACGCACTTTTTATTTTTCAAGTGATTTCAGCCAATTGTGCCATAATGTTCACATTTGGGCCGTTTTCTTTTAATGATCCTTTGGGTATAATAGGGGTAGTTTGTCACGGTATTCCATCTGGGAGGTGCGACCCGGCATGTCTATTTTCGCTTCATCTACGTTCTGGATTGTCATGATCGTATTAACGATGTTTGTCGTTGCGATATTGACTTCTTCTTATAACGAAGACAAAACCAAGGGCTTGTAATCGGTTCGTTGTCCATCAGCCGCTTACGCCCGCGCTTTCGATAGCGCGGATGTAGAGCGGTTTTTTGCTGTTGGCTGCGCGCTTTGATTCGCCGTGGTTGACGGGGCGGGTGTGGCGGGAAGTGGGGAAGAGGCGGGCGAAATACGGGCGGGAAAGGGGTAGGATGCGGATGGAAGGTGGGCGAAATGTGGATGGGATCGGCGATAAGAGACGATCGGAGCTTCTATTTGCGCAAAATCGCCGTTCCCGCGCCAATTAAGAGTCTCTGGCAGTAACTACTTAGGTACCTCAAAAAAGATGGTTTGAATGATGGGAAATTTGTGTAATGAAAAGTAATGGAACTATTTTTTAATAGGAG